>NZ_JBITUB010000001.1:0-896020 GCF_044542225.1 Streptomyces sp. NPDC079020 | reverse complement strand
CCGGGAACACCACTGGCCACACGCCTGGGTTTCTGATGGCCACCAGCCTGGGCCTCCAACGGCCACCCACCTGGGCATCTCAATGACCGTTGACAACGCATCCGCTGTAAGTCACTGGCTCAGAGCCTGTCGGGTGACCTTCGATCGGGAAGCGGACGCGGCATGGTGCGTGCGCTTCCAAGGCGCCGGGATGGCCGCGCATGGGGTCTCCCCTGCTCGAACGAAGTCGAGAGCTCGGGGAAGGAGCTACTAGGCCATTTCGGCAACGCCGGAAGCGTGCGTGCCAGGGCGTGGTCGCCCGATCAGAGGTCACCCGACAGGCTCTCAGCGGGACGATTCCCAAGAGGGAGGCCCGTCCCCTCATCCTGGAAGCCCTGGCCCGCAAGTCGGCCCGGCCGATCGCGCACTCGGACGCTGGGTTGCCAATGCCCGCCGGTCCACCCCGGTCCCGGGCAGCTGCCGTGGAAGGACTGCTGGAGCTCGGGAGGCAAGACATGGACCCGTCTCGCCGTGGCGTTTTTTGGGCGCAGCTCTCTTCTCCGTCGCGCTGACCATTCCGGACTGGCCGAACGTGGTGGGCCGTATGGAGGCCGTCCAGGCCGGTCGCTCCCCGCCGCATCGGGTATGCGGAAGTGGGCGCGGTGGTGGCCCGACCCGCGTTCGCTATGACGCAATGATGGCTGAGCGCCAACTGGAGCTCGGTCACCTGGAAGCGGCGTGTGCCACCTGGGAGCGCGTGCTGGATGACTACCCCCTGGTCCGGTCCGGCCGGGCGGATCAACGGGTGGCCGTCATGAAAGCCCTCATCCGCCCCCATATAGGGAACCGGGCGGTCCATGCCCTGTACGAGCGGGCCTGGGCCATGAGCGCCCCGGCGGCGTAGTCACTTCGGTCTCCTGCCGCCCTCCTCGGGGCCCCGGAGTGGGCGGGCGTAATTCGGTGGATCCGGCCCCGGGGCCGTTGTTACGGTGCTCGTGCCTCCGCCGCGGTACCGACCGCAGGTGACCTTTGGGTGCACGGCGCCCTGGAAAGCAGTTGATGTATGCCCCGGCCAGTGATTCCGAGCCTCCCTCGCCGCGCCTCTCGCGCCGGGGCGACCGGGTCCGACCGCATGCCGCTGTTCACGGCTTCCTGCTGACCGCGTGACCGACTGACGCAGTACGCCGTCCGGCCCGTTCTCCACGCCCCGTCCCCTGATGCCCGCGCTCCGTGCCCCGCGCTCCGCGCCGGGTGCTTTTGAGGGTCGCTCGGTACTTCCCTGCTGCTTTGTCCATCACCTTCGGCAAGGAGTATCCGGGTGTCCGACGACAATCCCCACCACCGCTCAGCCATGTCCTTCATCGACACCTTCACCTGTGTGCGCTGCGGACTGACCGTCTCCGCGCACGCGCCCGGCGGAGACCGGCGCAACCACTGCCCCAGCTGTCTGTACTCCAAGCACCTCCTCGACCACGTCGAGGGCGGGCCGTCCGACTGCGAGGGGCGGATGTCCCCGATCTCCATCGCCGTGCTGCGCACCGGTGACTGGATGGTCGTCCACCGCTGCACCCGCTGCGACGAGCTGACCTCGAACCCGGTCCGCGGGGACGACAACCAGCTGATCCTGATGCGGATGGCCGTACGCCCCCTGGCCCAGCCACCGTTCCCGCTCGAAGCGTTCGGTGACCTGTGAACCGGGAACGAACGCTCCGCGGGAGCGGGACGGGAGGCGACCGTGCCACGGCGTAGACCCCATCAGTCCGGGCGGCAACAGCGCCCCCAGCGGCCCAAGGACGTGCTCCACGGACCGGCGGGGGTACGTGGAGACGCGTTCCGGTGCGTCGGCTGCCGGCTCGATGTGCCACTGGCGGCGCCGGGCACGGCACACCGCAACCACTGCCCGTCCTGCCTGACCAGCCTTCACGTCGACCGGCGGATACCGGGCGACCGGGCGGCCGGCTGCGGCGGACGCATGGAGGCGCTGAGCCTCTCGGTGCGGCAGGACGGGGAGTGGACGCTGATCCACCACTGCCTGACGTGCGACGAGTTGAGCGCCAACCGCATCGCGGGCGACGACAACGCGCTTGCCCTGATGAGGCTGGCGCTGCGGCCGTTGGCGGATGCCCGTGTCCCCGTACGGGCGCTGTTCGCGCTGTGACACGGCGGGGCGCCCGGAACCCTCCGGGCGCCCCGGGGCCGGTGGCTCGCAGGTCCGACTGCCGCCGGTTCCCTGCGGATCCCGCTCCGGCGGTCACCGCGGGTGATCCTGGTCCGGAGGATGCTCGGATCCGGAGCGAAACCGATCGCCCCCACGCCACCTCTCCCGTAGGGTTCGCGGGTTGTCGTGACGGAAAGGCGGGTCGGAACATGGCACCCAGAGCAGTGACGCGGGAGCGGTTGTCGGGTGCGGCGCGGGCCGCGCTGGGGGGCGGGCGGCGGCTGGAGGCGGTCGAGCGGGTCGCGGGCGGAAGCAAGAAGGGCGTGTACCGCCTGGTGATGGACGACGCGACGACGGCGATCGCCTACCTGTGGGACGACGCCGAGAACTACTGGCCGACGGCCGAGGGCGACGACGATCTCACCGATCCGTTCTCGCCCGGCCTCAGGCTCGACCTGTTCGAGGCCGCGCACGCGCGGCTGGACGCGCTCGGAGTCCGCGTTCCGGCGATCCGTCTCGTCGACCGCGACGGCGCCCACTGCTCGGCCGACCTCGCGATCGTCGAGGACCTCCGGGGCGAGAACCTGGAGGACCTGCTCGCGCGCGACCGGCACGCGGCTGCTCCGGTCATGGCCCGGCTCGCGGAGTCGCTGGAGGCGATGCGGGGCCACCGGGCACCGGCGTACGGCAAGGTGGGCGTGGTCGACGGCGGGGGAACGTCGCGCGGTACGTCGTGCGAGGGGGTGGTTCTCGACCGTGCCCTGAGGGACCTCGCCGAGGCCGCCTCACGCGATCCGCGGATCGCGGGCGCCCACGACCGGCTGGCGGAGCGGCTGCTGGGCCTGGCGGCGGCGGTGCGGCCACGCGCGGAGTACGCGGTCGTGCACGGCGAACTGGGGCCCGATCATGTGCTGGTCGACGCGGACGGCCAACCCGTGGTGATCGACATCGAGGGACTGATGTACTTCGACGTCGAGTGGGAGCACGTGTTTCTGCGGATCCGCCTGCACGATGCCTGTCTGCCGCTGGCAGTGGACGGCTTGGACGAGGACCGGCTCGCGCTCTACATGCTGGCACAGCGGCTCTCGCTGACGGCGGGTCCGCTGCGGCTGCTCGACGGGGACTTCCCCGGCCGGGCGTTCATGGCGGGCGTCGCCGAGTACAACCTGAAGCAGGCGCTGGAACTGGTCCGCGCCTGAACGCCGATGCCGAGCCGGCTGCCGGATGCCGGACGCCGGGGGCCGGGGGCCGGATGCCGGACGCCGGATGCCGGATGCCGGGGGGGCCGGTTCGCTCGCCGTGGGCCCGCGGCGACTGTGGTTTTCCTTGAACTCACCCAGGAGGCCGTTCTCGCGGCGCAGTACGCGGGCTTGGCCCGGGATCTCGCCGAGCGCGGCGGAGTCCGAGTCGTTCCGATTCCGCTCAGGGGGGCGTGAAGTCGCTGGCAGACATCTTCGGTCAGGCGAAGGGGCTTCCCTCGCGCAAGACCGCCTGCAGCATGCTCGACCCCAGCTCCACAAGCGCCGACAAGCCCTCGCTCCTGGAGAAATGGCGCAAGCGGGTCACCCTCTTCAACATCAAGTGGAACCCCCGGCTGGTGGACGACATCATCACGCGCTGCGCCAGCAACCTGGGAAAGCTCCTCAGATGACATCCGAGTGAAGGCGGGCGGGAGCCGAAGCCAGGAGATCGGCTACGGCGACGACCTCAACCGCCGGATCGCGGCGTCCACTTCGCCCGAACGCCATCTGCCACGCTGCTCGATCGCCGCATCCAGTCCGGCATGGAACCGCGCTCGGTAGACCGGGTCCGACTCGATGCGCCACAGCTCGGCGAAGGGTGCGGGGGGCGCGGGCGGTCGACGGGCCGGTGCCACTCTCCGTACGACAGCTGACAGGGCCCCCCGCAGGAATGCCCTCACGCTCATGGCGCGGGCGCGGGCGCGGGTGCGGGTGCGGGTGCGGGTGCGGCGATGGGCAGATGGGCCCAGACCGTCTTTCCAGGGTTGCGCGGGCGGACACCCCAGCACTCGGCGAGTGCGTCGACGATGAACAGCCCCCTGCCGGACGTTTCCTCGCTGCCGGACTCGCGGAGTTCGGGCATCAGCCACTGGTAGGAGTCGGCAACTTCCAGGATCAGCACACCGTTCCGGCGCCGTAATCCCAACTCGAAGTAGTCCCCGGCGCCTTTGGCATGGGTGACGACATTGGTGGCCAGTTCGCTCGTGATCAGCGTTGCGTCGTCGGCCAGGCCGCCGAGTTTCCAACCGATCAGGACCGTTCTGACGTGGCGTCGAGCGGCGGGGACGGAGTCCTTGCGGACTCGGAACCTTGTGACGTGTGTGCGCCCTGACATGTGTCTCCCCAAGGTCGTGGGCAGGCGGAACCCAGATCACTCAGCGTGCTGGAGTGGGTGCCTGGTGTGATGCAATCCACGGTAGGGCGAGACTTCAGTGAAATGCAATCGAATGAAATCGAGAAGTTGCATATCACTCTCACGGGTAACCGCCTGGCGCGTAGCGTTTGTTGGCGTGCAGACTGGTCACGGACAGTAAGAGGAGGGGATATGCCCGCAGGTGGACGCCCTACCGTGCGCAGCAGGCGACTTGGGACCGAGCTCAGGCGGCATCGCGAGGCGGCCAAGCTCGACCAGCAGCACTCCGCTGAACACATCGTGGGCTCCAAGGCGAAGATCAGTCGGATCGAGGCCGGTCAGGTCTCCGCCCGCCCAGGGGATGTGCGCCTTCTGCTGGAGCTCTACGGGGTAGAGGACAAGGCTGTCTACGAGCGGCTGGAGCAGTTGGCGCGAGACTCCAACAGACGTGGTTGGTGGCTGGATTACGAGTGGGCTGCGAAGCCGGAGTACGCCGATGTCATCACGCTCGAATCCGATGCCACGTACATCCGCACTTGGCAACCACTGTTCATTCCGGGGCTTCTGCAGACCGACGACTACCTCAGAGCCCTGCTCGCTGCGAGCCTGACGGTGCACGCGCCGGATGCGATTGACGAGATGGTGGCGATCCGGCAGGCGCGAAGGAAGGCGATCGAGGAGGACGGGGCCCGATTCGCCGCAGTCATATGGGAACCGGCGCTCACGGCGCCGATGCCGTCACCGAAGGCGCACCGTGATCAACTCCTGCATATCCTCAACGTGGCGCAGCGCCAGAATGTCAGCGTGCAGGTGCTGCCGGCTGTGGAGTGGCAGGCGGCACACATGACCTCTCACTTCGTCATGTACCACTTCGGGCCTGAACCGGCGCCCGGTGCGGTTGCCTTCGACGGGACTACGAGCACGGTCATCATCGAGGATCTGGAAGAGATGGCCACGCATGCTCAGATCTTCGAAGCGCTCCGCTCGGCTGCCCTGACACCCGCACAGACACTCACCTTCCTGCATGAGTGCCTCGCCAGCCTCTCTGAGCCCGAGAAAGAGCCGAAATGAACAATCAGGCAATCGTGAGCGAGTTCAAGAAGTCCAGCGCCTCGCAAGGAGGGCAACAGGAGTGTGTCGAGGTCGCTCACACCGCTGACGGGGGCCGCGCGGTCCGGGACAGCAAGAACCGTGAGAGCGGGCTCCAGTTCTTCGCCCCCGCTGAATGGGCCGCGTTCATCGACGGGGTGAAGTCCGGGGCCTTCGCGAACTGACGCGCTCGCGGCGCGAGCCAGTGGGATGCGGCACGGGGCACGGGGCGCCCGGCCACCGCCGGGCGCCCCGTTGTTCAGGTGCGCCGCTCACGCGCCGGGCGCCGCGGCCTCCAGTTCGTCGAGGGTGCCGGACATGACGGTGCGGATGTGCCGGGTGAGGTGTTCGGTGGGCCAGTCCCACCAGGCGACGGACAGCAGGCGCGCGATGTCCTTCTCCTCGTACCGGGTCCGGATCAGCTTCGCCGGGTTCCCGCCGACGATTCCGTAGTCCGGCACGTCCGAGACGACGACCGCCCGCGAGCCGATGATCGCGCCGTGCCCGATGCGGACACCGGGCATCACCGTGGCCCCGTATCCGAACCAGACGTCGTTGCCCACCACGGTGTCGCCCCGTCCGGGCAGGCCGGTCAGCAGGTCGAAGTGCTCGGACCAGGCGCTGTCCATGGAGGGGAAGGGGAAGGTGGACGGGCCGTCCATACGGTGGTTGGCGCCGTTCATGATGAACCGCACCCCCGTGCCCAGGGCGCAGAACTTCCCGATGACGAGCCGCTCGGGCCCGTAGTGGTACAGCACGTTGCGGGTCTCGAACTCCGTGGCGTGCTCGGGGTCGTCGTAGTACGAGTACTCCCCGGCCTCGATCAGCGGTGAGGTCACCAGCGGCTTCAGCCGCACCACTCGTGGCTGACCGGGCATCGGGTGGAGGACGGTGGGATCGGCGGGCGCGGGGCTCATGGGTGTCGCTTTCGGGTCGTACGCCGGCGGCGGATCGGTGGGGTGGGAGTGGGGGGGGCTGGGACAGACGCACAGAGGCGGACCCCCATCGTTTCAGCCCGGTGATCGTCGCGGCACGGATTTTCTCTCCGCCCGCGAAGAACCGAGGGCCCGCCGAACTCACGTGAACGGCTCGACCGTCGGGGGATACTGCGCGGATGAGCGCCGAAGCCCCCAGGACCGAAGCCCCCAGGGCACGACAGGAACGGGCCCTTCGCCATGTCGGGGAGCTCTCCTCGGGCCCGCCGCTCGACCCGGCCCTCCGGGTGACCCTCAACTTCCACCCGGACCGTTCGGCGCGGGGCCGGCCGATCCTGGGCGCTCTGGCCGAGGACGGGATCTACCGCTCGCAGTTCGTCACGGGCACGAGCAACGGGGGCCTGACCGCCCACCCCGGGGGAGACCGATGGTGCTGGGAGAGCCGGATCTTCGACGGGGCGTACGACGACGCGCCCGCTCATGACCGGCCCGTGTACGGAGCCCTGAACTTCGGGCACAAGCCGTACGGCGCGGCACCACGGTTCGGCTCGGCGCACTTCCGGCTGACCGCCGGGACATCGGCGCGAACCACGTTCTGCTATCCGGACAGCTTTCTCGAACCTTCCGACTTCGGTGTGGCGGGCCGCATGCGGCTCATCGAACTGGCCCGGACCGGCGGTCGGGACGCCCTCGACGACTACATCGAGGCACAGATACACGGCCCGGTCCGGCTGGACCGTGATGTGGAGGCGCTGGTCCTGGACTCCTGCTACCGGGGTACGGCCGTCGAGGCCGCAGCCCGGCGTCTTGACTGCCCCGTGGAATGGCACCCCGGTTTCCGGCTCACGGTCGAGGAACTCCGCCGCCATCCCGGCTACCGGGGCCGGCCGTACGTCGATCTCGGCACCCGCCTCGCGGTCGACGGCGCCCTCGATCCGCGCATCGTCGGAGACGCCGCACGTGCCGGCCACCACGACCCGCAAGCGGTCAAGAAGGTGTGGCACTGCCTCGCGCGCTTCGGAGCGCCGCCGGGGTCGGATCCGGCGCACAGGATGCCGGACGGCGGCCGGTGAGGTGAGGGCGACGGCCGGGGGCCGGCCCGTTCCCCTCGGGGGCCTTCACGGCAAGGGCGCGGTCGGACGGCGGCGGCAGCGGGCCGGGCCGATCCGCCGGCGTCGTCGTCCGGGAATTCCCCTGCCGCCCGGATCGTCTCAAAGGTATGTCACAGCACCAGAACGACGCTTCCGTACGCCCCATCACCGACGCCGATGTCCCGACCGCGGTCGACTCCCTCACCTGGGCCTTCGCCGACTACCCCTACACGCGGTACGTGATCGCCGAGGATGACCACGAGGGCCGGATCCGGCGGTTCCAGGAGCTGTGCCTGACCCGCATCGGGATGGTGTACGGCCGCGTCTGGGTCGCTGAAGCGGGCCGCGCCGTCGCTGTCTGGTCCACTCCCGACCAGGACCCCTCGCCCGCCTTCGCCGAGATCGGCCCACTGATCGGTGAGCTCGCCGGTGACCGGGCGACCGCCTTCGAGGCCGCGGAACAGGTCGTCGCTCCCCATCGGCCCCAGGAGCCGGTGTGGTTCCTCAACACGGTGGCGGTGGCTCCGGAGGCCCAGGGGCGGGGTCTCGGCGGTGCGGTGCTGGCTCCCGGCATCGAGGCGGCCGAGCGTGCCGGACACCCGGCCTTCCTGGAGACCTCCAGCGAGCGGAACGTGACCTTCTACGAGCGCCTCGGCTTCGAGGTCACCGCCGATGTCCAGCTTCCCGGCAACGGCCTCCGCACCTGGTGCATGCGCCGGGATCCCCGCTGAGGGCCTGATCCGTGGACCCGCCGCTGGACATCCCCGTCCGCCACTCGTACGTCCCCACCGCCGGGCCGGGGAGACATCGGGTGCCTCCGTCGAGTAGGCTCGGGTGAGTTCCCATGGGGAACTCACCCGTTTCGGAGCAGGGAGCGCGCATGACGCAGGCACGGTGGACCGCGGTCGACAACTACTTCAACGGCTTGCTGGTGGGGCCCGACGAGGCCCTGGACGCCGCCGTCGAGGCAAGTGGGGCGGCCGGGCTGCCGGAGATCCAGGTCGCCCCCAACCAGGGCAAGCTGCTCAACATGCTGGCCCGGCTCCAGGGCGCGCGGACCATCCTGGAGATCGGCACCCTCGGCGGCTACAGCACCATCTGGCTGGCGCGGGCGCTCCCGGAGGGCGGCAGGCTCGTGACGCTGGAGGCCGACCCGGCGTACGCCGAGGTCGCCCGCGCCAATATCGCGCGGGCCGGGCTCGCCGATGTCGTCGAGGTTAGGGTCGGGCCGGCGCTGGAGACGCTTCCCGTGCTGGCCGCCGAGGGGTACGGGCCCTTCGATGTCGTGTTCATCGACGCCGACAAGC
The DNA here is from genome assembly GCF_044542225.1 of Streptomyces sp. NPDC079020. Lineage (NCBI taxonomy): Bacteria > Bacillati > Actinomycetota > Actinomycetes > Kitasatosporales > Streptomycetaceae > Streptomyces > Streptomyces sp. NPDC079020. The sequence continues at coordinate 887,088 of NZ_JBITUB010000001.1, read as the reverse complement.
CCAGCAACCCCGACTACCTCGCCTGGTCCGTCCGGCTGACCCGGCCCGGCAGCCTGATCATCGCCGACAACGTCGTACGCGACGGCGAGGTCGTCGACGCCGACAGCACCGACCCGAAGGTGCAGGGGGTGCGCCGGTTCACCGAACTCGTCGCCGCCGACCCGGCCCTGAGCGCCACCGCGCTCCAGACCGTGGGGGACAAGGGATATGACGGCCTGATGGCCGTGCTCGTCACCCAGGCCGGGTAGCCGGGGCGGGGAGGGGGAAGGGGGCTCGCGGCGACCAGTCGGCCGGGACGTCCCGCATGACCAGGACGCTGTCCAGCGTGGCGCTGCCCGCCGGGAAGCGCTCGGTGTCCTCGAAGAACGACGACCGCACCGAACGGGCCCGCCCGGCCGTGACCCGCCAGGCGTCGGTGTTCATCTCCAGTACGTCGAGACGGCGGCCGGTGGCGTTGGGCGAAAGGCCCCTGGCGCCCGCGCGGAAGAAGTCCGATGCCTCGGCCAGGTCCGCGAACAGCTCACTGTCCCGCAGTTCGTCCGCGTTCTCCACCGTGGCGTCCACCCGTACCTCGCCGTCCCGGGTCGCGAACGCCACCCGTACCTCGTCGGCGGTCTCGCGTACCGTGAAGTCCGCGTGCCCGTGCCCGCCGGGGAAGATCCGGCCGCCCGCGAGGACGTTGAGCCGGGAAGCGCTGTCGCGGCGCGGGATGTAGACGCCCGTCTCCAAGCCGTCCGGACCGTCCCACTCCACGGAGATCCGGTGTGCCGCGTTCTCGCTGCGCAGCCCGAGCGGGGCCGGACTCCGGCCGGGGCGCACGGCGCCGACGCGCAGGAGGCAGATCCCGGCCACCGCCCGGCCGCGCACGAGCTGGGGGCGCAGCGGGGCGGGCAGCAGGTTCGCCGCGATGTCCGGGTCCACCCGGTAGTTCACGAGCAGGCGGCGTTCGATGACGCTGGAGAGCCGGGGGCCGATCATGAGGCGTCGCCTTCCGGGGCGGGGCGCCACGTGGTGTGGCGGAGCACGATCTGTTCGGGGCACACGGCGCTCAGGAACCGCCCCACGCACATGGCGAGCCGCTCCTCGGCCAGCGAGTAGAGGATGCGGTTGGCGTCACGGCGCTCGGTGACGAGTCCGGCGCCCTTGAGCACGCCGAGGTGGCGCGAGATCGACGGCGCGCTGATCGGGAACCGGGCCGCGATCTCACTGGCGGCCAGTTCGCCGCCCCGCAGGTCCTCCAGGATCTGGCGCCGCGTCGGGTCGGCGAGGGCGCGGAACGCGCTCGCCTCGTCCGCGCCGACCGGGTCCATATGTGCGTCGGGTGTGCCCATGGCCCATGTTTAGCACATGAGCTAAATGGCTAACAACGCCGGTGGGGCGGCGTGCGAGTGGATATCGGCCGGGAAGCGGGCAGAGAAGAGCCCCCGCGAGTCATGTCCTCGCGGGGGCTCTTCGTTCATCCGCCTGCCCCGGTGAAGGTTGAGAAGACGATCACGAGGCAGGACGTCTGTGCCGGATCAGGGGGCGAGCAGGAGCACGTCCGCGCGCTCCTTGGCTGCGGCGTACCGCTTCGCCACGTCCTGCCAGTTGACGACGCGCCACATCGCCTCGATGAAGTCCACCTTCTGGTTCTTGTACTGAAGGTAGAAGGCGTGCTCCCAGGCGTCGAAGACCAGGACCGGGACCGAGCCCTGGCCGACGTTGCCCTGGTGGTCGTATACCTGCTCGACGATCAGCTTGCCGCTGACGGGCTCGTACGCGAGAACGCCCCAGCCGGAGCCCTGCGTGGTGGCGGCGGCCTTCGTCAGCTGGGACTTGAAGCCGGCGTAGGAGCCGAACGACTCGGTGATCGCGTCGGCCAGATCGCCCACGCCGTCCGCCGCGAGGGGCTCGCCGCCGCCGTCGCCGGTCATGTTGTGCCAGTAGATCGAGTGCAGGATGTGGCCGGAGAGGTGGAACGCGAGGTTCTTCTGGAGGCCGTTGATGGCGCCCCAGGCCTCCTTGTCGCGGGCCTCTTCCAACTGCTCCAGGGTGTCGTTGGCGCCCTTGACGTACGCGGCGTGGTGCTTGTCGTGGTGCAGCTCGATGATCTGCGGGTTGATGACCGGTTCGAGCGCCGCGTAATCGTAGGGGAGCTCCGGGAGCGTGTACGTGGCCATGATGCGAACCCTCCGACTGCTGGAAATGCCGTCCAGTTGTTATTGCAACCTATATGCAAGAGCAGGCTAACAGCAGGAGGGTTCGCGCGTGATCAGCCCTTCGGCCTAGGACTCACGGGGTGGAGGGAGCTACGCCCACAGGTCCTCCCGCGCCGCCGCCGCGATATCCGGAAAGTCCGTCACCACCGCGTCCACGCCCCGCGCGTAGTGGAAGGCGTACTCGGCGAACGCGTCACCGAAGTCGTTCGGCGCGGTGCCCCGGCGGTACTGCGCGGGAAGGTACTGGTTCTCGGCGCGGAAGGTGTACGCGCCGACCTTCAGGCCCGCCGCGTGCGCGTCCTCCAGCAGCGCGAGCGGCGGCACCAGCGAGGACTTGTCCGGTCCGATCCAGTCCGCGTACGAGGCGATCTCCCGCAGCCCGGCCGGGGCCATCATCTCCTTGTACGTGATCCCGTGGCCGTACGGGCCGCCACCGGTGCCGAGCGCCTGCCAGAGCGGCAGACCGAGCCGGGCTCCGGCGATCCGGTGCAGGCTGGACGGTTCGAAGGACTGGACGACGCACTCCCGGGCGGTGAGGCGGTTGCGGCGGATCACCCGGACCAGCTCCGGCTCCAGCGGCAGGCCGATCGAGCGGAAGTACGTGGGGTGCTTCGTCTCGGGGAAGACCGCGATCCTGCGGCCGTACTCCTTCGACAGCGCACGCGCCAGATCGATGACTTCCTGGAACGTCATGATCTGCTGGCGGCCGTCGAAGACGGTGTTGCGGTTGCGGACCAGCGGCAGCCGCTCCACCGCCCGCAGCGTCCTGAGTTCGGCGAGGGTGAAGTCCTCGGTGAACCAGCCGGTGACGGCCTTCCCGTCGACCGTCTTCGTCGTGCGGCGGCCGGCGAACTCCGGGTGCCCGGAGATATCCGTCGTCCCGGATATCTCGTTCTCGTGGCGCACGACCAGGACGTGGTCCTTGGTCGGCACCAGGTCCGGCTCGATCCAGTCGGCCCCGCACCGCACACCGAAGGTGTACGCGGCAGCCGTGTGCTCGGGGCGCCAGCCCGCCGCGCCCCGGTGGCCGATGACCACCGGGCCCCGGGGCCGGTGCGGGCCGCGGTCCGCGGCCTGGGCGGTGGCGGGCGCTGCCGCCGCCGCGGTCGCCGCGGCGGTGGCCAGAAGGACCGAACGGCGGCCGGGGAAAGGGGACATGGGAACTCCTCGGGTGGGCGGAAGGACCACCAAAGCGATGGGGGGTTACGGCCGGGCGGACTGCGGCTTGCCGGTTCATGTACGGCCGTGGGGAGGGGTGTTGGAGCTCCGTGGGCGCGCCGGCCCCCGGGCGGGGTCCGTGCGGCGGTCAGCCGGTACGGGTACGGGCGCGGGTGCCCGGACCGCCGTCCGCGCGGGCATGGGTCCGGGCCTCGGCGAGCCGCGCCAGGTGGTCCGCGTACGCCTGCTCGTAGAACGCCGCCCGCCGGGCGTCCGGCGTCACCACCGAGGCCGGCGCCGTCCACGACGCCGTGTCCAGCTCCACTCCGAAGCGTGCCGCCGCCGCCAGGACCGCGCCCCGGGCGCCCACCTCGCCCTCCACGATCCGGACGGGCCTGCCCAGCACATCGGCGAACAGCCGCATCCACGCGGGCGAGCGGGTGCCGCCGCCGCACAGGGCGAGGGTGCCGGTCAGCCCCGCCGCCTCCAGGCAGTGCCGGGCGGCGAAGGCGATCCCCTCGCAGACGGCACGGATCAGATCGGATGGGGTCGACTCCAGGGTGACGCCGGTGAGTTCGGCCCGCAGCCGGGGCTCGACGAACGGCGCGCGTTCGCCGGACGGCGCGAAGTAGGGCAGCACCCGGACGCCGTGAGCCCCGGGCGGTGTCGCCTCCAGCAGGGCGTCGACCTGCTGGAGGCGTACGCCGGTGGTGTGCAGCACCCAGTCCAGGGCCGCCGTGCCGACCATCGCGGGCATCGCGCGCAGCCACTGGCCCGGACGGTCGGTGGAGATGTGCAGCCCGGCCGGTTCGCCGGCCAGATCGAGGCGGTCGGTGGCGACGAGCGCGGCCAGACAGGTGCCGACGATCAGCAGACCGTCGCCGGGCCGGGTGACACCGGCGCCGAGCGCGGCGGCCGGCAGGTCGTACGGGCCGTTGGACACCCGTACCCCGCCGGCCAGCCGGGCGGTCGCCACCGGGTCGCTCACCGGCGGCAGCAGCCCGGCCCGGTGGGAGAGGCCGAGCGTGGCCAGCACCTCGGGGGAGTACGCCCGGGTCACCGGGTCCAGGAACGGCATCGAGGCGTCGGAGACATCGGTCGCCCGGACCCCCGTCAGCCGCTGGAACACCATGTCCTTGCAGTACAGGGCGGTGGCCGCCGCGTCCAGGGAGGCGGGTTCGCAGCGGTCCAGCCAGGCCAGCACCGGGCCGGGGCAGCCCGGGAACATCGCGCTGCCGGTGCGCCGGTAGACCTCCTCGAAGGCGCCGGACACCAGCCAGTCGTCGACCAGTTCATGGGCCCGGCCGTCCATCCAGGAGATGGCCCTGCGCACCGGGCGGCCCGCCGCGTCCACCAGCCAGACCCCGTCGCCCTGCCCGGTGAGGCCGGTGAACGCCACCCCGTCCGGGCCCAGCGCGTCCAGCACCTCGACGACCGCCCCGTACACCTCGTCCATGTCCTGCTCGACGTGGCCGTCATGGATGTCCAGCCCCACGGGGCGGGACTCGACGGCCAGGGTGCGGCCCCGCTCGTCGAAGGCGGCGGCCTTCACCAGCGAGGTGCCGACATCGACACCGACGTACCTGGTCCCGGCATTCCTGGTCACGGCGCACGACCTCCGGTCAGAGGAGTCTCAGGGGAAGCTGCATCAGAGGTGTTGCGGAGGAACCGCTTCGGCGGCGTTCTCCGGGCGGGGCGTCACAGGGCGTTGGCCGGGGGCTCGCCCCGTACGTAGCGGGCGACCTCCGCCGCCGCGATCCGGGCCGCCTTCTCGGCGACGGCCCGGCTGGCGCCCGCCACATGCGGGGTCATCAGCAGCCGCGGCGTCCGGAACAGCCGTGAGCACGTGGGCGGCGGCTCCTGCTCGTACGTGTCGAGGGCCGCGGCAGCCAACTGCCCCGAATCCAGCGCGTCGCACAGCGCGCCCGTGTCCAGCAGCCCGCCCCGGGCCGCGTTCACCAGGACCGCGCCCCGGGGCAGCAGCCCCAGTTCGCGGGCGCCGATCAGATGCCGGGTCTCCGGGGTCAGCCGGGCGTGCAGCGTCAGGACCCGGGAGCGGGCGAGCATCGCGTCCAGCGACGCGGCGCGCATGCCGTGGACGTCGCCGCGCACATAGGGGTCGTACACCTCGACCTCGGCACCGAACGCGCCGAGCGCCCTCGCCACCCGGCTGCCGACCGCCCCGTAGCCGATCAGGCCGACCGGGGTGTCCTCCAGTTCGAGGCCGGCGCTCTCGTACAGGAAGTGCGTGGCGTCCCAGCGGCCCTGGGTGCGCAGCGTCTCGTGGGCCTCGGGGATGCGCCGCAGGGCCGCCAGCAGGAGCCCGACCGTGAACTCGGCGGTCGCCGCCGCGTTGCGCCCGGGGGCGAAGCAGACCCGTACGCCCCGGTCGCGGGCCGCCCGCGCGTTGACGTTGACCGGGCCGCCCCGGCACACGACGACCAGCCGCAGCCCGGGGGAGGCGGCGAACACCCGCTCGGTGAACGGGGCCATCTGGGTCACACAGACCTCGACCCCTTCCAGGGCGCCGATCAGGGCGTCCTCGGCATCGCTGGCCTCGTCGACCTCGCCGACCCTGCCGAACGGCTCCAGGGGCCAGGGGAGGGTGAGTTCGGTGATGTCCGCGTGCGCGGCGGCCGTCCGGCGCAGGGCGTCGGTGATCAGCGAGCTGCGGACGAAGTGGTCACCGGCTGCCAGAATCCTGATCGCGGTGTGGTTCATCGGAGGGCGTCTCCTGTCTCGGCGTCGAAGACATGGATGTGCTGCGGGTCGGCGGTGATCCGGACCGTGTCGTCACGGTCGAGCCGTATCCCGGGCCCGGTCAGTACCACGACGGGACCGGACACCCCCTCCAGAGCGAGGGTGGCGATGCCCGATTCGAGCAGGGGTTCATGGGCGGAGACCCTGGCCGGTATGCCCGTACCACCCAGGGTGAGGTCCTCGGGGCGGATGCCCAGGACGACCGCGCGCCCCGGGCCCGCCCGCCCGTGCGGCACGGGGAAGCGCACGGCGTCCGAGAGCCGGACGTCCCCGCCGTCCATCACCCCCGGAAGCAGATTGACCGCCGGTTCCCCGACGAAGTCGGCGACGAACAGGTTGGCGGGGGCGTCGTAGACCTCCTCGGGTGTGCCGAGCTGCTGGATCTCCCCGTCCCGCATCACCGCGATCCGGTCGGCGAGCGACAGCGCCTCCTCCTGGTCGTGCGTGACCAGGATCGCGGTGTGCCCGGAGTCCCGCTGGATACGCTTCAACTCCCTTCGGGTGGAGTCCCGTTCGGCGGCGTCCAGATGGGACAGCGGCTCGTCGAGCAGCAGCACGTCGGGCTCCCGGATCAGTGCCCGCGCCAGCGCCACCCGCTGCTTCTGCCCGCTGGAGAGACCGGCCGGGCGGGCGCCGAGCAGGTCGGTGATCCCGAGGCGGCCGGCCATGGCCGCGACCCGGCCGCGGATCTCGGCCCGGCCGTACCGCCGCCGCGCCGACAGCCCGAAACCGAGGTTCTCCGCGACCGTCAGCGGCGGGTACAGCGCGTAGTTCTCGAACGCGACCCCGATGTTGCGCCGCTGCGCCGGGAGCCCCACGACGGAGGAGCCGCCGATGAGGATGTCGCCGCCGGTGACGGACTCCAGACCGGCGATCATCCGCAGCGTCGTGGACTTGCCGCACCCGGACGGGCCGAGCAGGCCCAGCAGTTCCCCGGACCGCAGCTCGATGTCGATGGCCCGCACCGCCTCGACGGCGGCCCGGCCCCGCCCGGTGTACGTCTTGCGCAGGGCGCGCAGGGCCAGTTCAGTCACCGTTCATCGCCGCCTCCCGGTGCCGTGCCGACGCGGTGCCCGCGGTGCCCGCCGGGGCGGCGCCGGCGCCCGTGCCCCCGGCGGTCCCGGCGCCCGTCGCGCAGACCTCATAGGGGACCTTGTGCTCGTCGAGGTCGCGCAGCGCCTCGGCGGACGCCCCGTCGTCCACCAGCACCAGATCGAACCGGGACAGCGGGGCGAGCCGGTGCAGGGCCACCCGCCCCAGCTTGGAGTGGTCGAGCAGCAGGACGTTACGGGCGGCCGAGTCGAGCATCGCCCGCTTCACGGACACGATGTGCTGCTCCTGGTGGTAGGCGAAGCCGCCGGACACCGCGGAGGTGGAGGTGAAGCAGACGTCGACCTGGAGGGACTGCACGGCCTCCACGCAGGAGACCCCGAGGAAGGAGGAGTGCAGGGGGTCGTAGTCGCCGCCCAGCCCCATCAGATGGATGCCCCGCTCCTGGGACAGCAGCGTTATCGCTTCGAGGAAGTTGGTGACGACGGTCAGCGGGGTGATGGCCCGCAGCCGCCGCGCGATCTCCAGGGTGGAGGTCGAGTCGTCGAGCATCACCGCCATGCCCGGCTCGATGAGCCCCACCGCGCGCTCGGCGACGGCGGCCTTCTCGGCGCGCATCGTCTTCAGCCGGTAGGCGACGTTCGACTCGAAGACCCCGGACGGCTGGGCCGTCACCCCGCCGCGGAACTTGCGCACGATGCCCTGCCGTTCCAGCTCGTCGAGGTCGCGGTGGATGGTCATCAGGCTGACGTCGAACCGCTCCGCCAGCTCGGCCGCGCTGACCTCGCCCTCGGCGAGGACGAACTCGGCGATGGACGCCTGGCGGGGGGCGGGGCCGCGCTGCTGAAGACTGCTCATGGGCTGATCCTTCGTCCTGGTCTTTCCGGCCGGTCGGCCTCGAACAGCAGCAGTCTCGCCCGCTCGGCCCGCAGCCGCACGGGATCGTCGGCACGCAGGCCCGCCGCCTCGGCGCGCGGCACGACGAGGGACAGCTGCTGTCCGCCGGTCCTGACGGTGACCTCGGTCGCCCGCCCCAGCACCTCGGTGATGTAGACCGAGCCGGTGAACCCGATGACGGGGCTGTCCCCGAGGTCCCCGAGACCGCTTCCGTGACCGCCGGAACGCTCACCGGAGTCCCCCGCGCCGTGACCGCGGTCCAGTCCGATGTCCCGTGGCCGCAGACCCAGCTGGACCTCCGTACCCGGCGGGGCGGGAACCGGCAGCGGCAGCTCGAACGACCCGTCCGCCGCCCGGAACCACCCCTGGGCCGTCACCGTGCCCGGCAGCAGATTGATCCGGGGCCGGCCGAAGGCGCGGGCGACGAACGTGTCGTGGGGCTGGTGCCACAGCTCCTCACGGGTGCCGCTCTGCACCAGCCGGCCGTCCCGGATCACCCCGATCCGGTCGCCGAGCGCCAGCGCCTCCACCGAGTCATGGGTGACGTACAGCGTGGTCGTGCGGCGCACCGCGCCGATCGCCCGCAGCTCGGCGCGCATCGCCTGGCGCAGCTTGGCGTCCAGGTGCGACAGCGGCTCGTCGAGGAGGAAGGCCCGCGCCGGGCGGACCAGCACCCGCCCGAGCGCCACGCGCTGACGCTGTCCGTTGGACAGGGCGCCCACCGGCCGGTCCAGCAGGGCGCTGATCCCGAGGAGTTCGGCGGTCTCCCCGATCCGGGCCCGCACCCGGTCCGCGGGGAGGCGGTGGCGGGGCGAACGGAGCGGGGAGGCCAGATTGTCGTACGCCGTGCGGTGCGGGTAGAGCGCGTACGACTCGAAGCACATGGCCACGCCCCGGTCGTACGGCTCGACGCCCGCCATGTCCGCCCCGCCCAGCTCCACCGACCCGGACTGCGGCTCCACCAGGCCCGCGACGGTCTTCAGCGTGGTCGTCTTGCCCGCGCCCGAGGGGCCGAGCAGACAGTAGAACTCGCCCTCGGCCACCTCCAGGTCCAGCCCGTCCAGCGCGACGCTCCTGCCGTAGCGCAGATGTACGGAGCGCAGGGCGATGGCGGCCGGGGCGGTCATGACTTCACCGCCCCGAAGGACAGGCCCCGCACCAGATACCGCTGGATGGTCAGTGCCAGCAGCAGCGGCGGGACCACCGAGACGAGGGCTGCGGCGGCCGTGAGGTTGTACTTGGGGCGGTCGCCGCCGAGGAAGGACAGCGCGCCGACCGTCACCGTCTGGGCGTTCGACGAGGTCAGGATGAGCGGGAAGACGAAGTTGTTCCACGCGAAGATGAACGCCAGCAGGGAGACGGCCGCGATGCCCGGTTTCACGAGCGGCAGCGCGACCTTGAAGAACGCCTGTTTACGGGTGTAGCCGTCCAGCAGCGCCGCCTGCTCCAGCTCGGGCGACAGATCGGAGAAGTACGAGCGCATGATCCAGACGATCAGCGGCAGCGTCACCAGCTGGAGGACCCACACCATGCCGACGTAGGTGTCGAAGAGGCCGAGCCGCTGGTAGAGCACGAACAGCGGGATGATCACGGTCAGTTCGGGGGCGAAGCGGAACGAGAGCAGGGTGAACATCAGGTTCTCCGAGCCGCGGAACCGCCAGCGTGCGGCGGCGTACGCGGCGGGCAGTCCGATCACCAGGGACAGGGCCACCGCCCCCACCGACACGACCAGGCTGTTGAGGAAGAAGCGCAGGAACGGCACCCCCTGGTCGTCCCCGGCACCGAGCACCGTGCGGTAGGAGTCGAGGGTCGGGGTGAACGAGAAGTACGTACTGAACAGTTCGTCGGCCGGCTTCAGCGACAGGATCACCATCCAGGCGACCGGGAACAGCGCGAAGACGAAGTAGAGGATCAGCGCCCCGTCCGCGGCGACGGCGGACAGCTTTCGCCGGCCCCTCCCGCCGGACAGCCTCCGCGCCCTCCCGCCGGATACCTTCCCCGCTCCCGCGCCGGACGCCTTCCCCGCCCCGGCGCCGGGCCGCTGGTCGCGCTTCACTTCGGCACCTCCGCCGCACGGCTCTGAATCCGCCCCAGATAGCGCACCAGCACCATCGTCACCAGGTAGACCACCGCCCAGAGCACGATCATGTAGCTGATGCCGAACGAATAGCGCTGGAAGCGGATCGCCTCCAGATACGCCCGGATCTGGAGCACCACCGTCGAGTCGCCGGGGCCGCCCTCGGTCAGCGCGTAGATGATGTCGAAGACCTTCAGCGAGTCCATGAACCGGAAGATCACCGCGACCAGGACGTACGGCCAGAGCATCGGCAGCGTGAGCCGGCGGAAGGTGAACCACCAGCCCGCCCCGTCCACCGCCGCGGCCTCGAACGGCGAAGCGGGCAGCGAGCGCAGCCCGGCCAGGGCGAGGATCGCGACGAACGGTGTGTACACCCACACATCGACGGCGATCGATGACAGCAGCGCCCCGGTCGGGGTGTCCGTCCACTGGACCCCGCCCAGCCCGATCGGCTCCAGCAGATGGTTGACCACCCCGACCGAGGGCTGGAGCATCAGCTTCCACATGATCGCGGCGATCACCGGCGCGATCATCAGCGGCAGGATCAGGATCTTCTCCAGTACCCGCCCGACGGCGCTCGCCCGGTGCAGCAGCAGCGCCACCGACACCCCGAGCACGGTCTCGACGGCAGCCGCGCCCACCGCGTACAGCACGGTGATCCGGGCGGAGTCCCAGAACGAGGACTGGGAGAAGATCCGCCGGTAGTTCCCGAACCCCACCAGGTCCGGCTGCGGCTTGCTCGCCGCGAAGTCGAACAGCGTGTAGTAGAGGCCCAGTCCGAACGGATAGAGGATGCCGCCGGTCAGCAGCAGCGCCGGAACGATCAGGAGGTACGGCCGCAGCGAGCGGCGCCACGCGGGGACCGGCCGGGCGGCCGCAGCGCCCTCGCGAGGGCCGGTCGCGGGCTCCGGGGGTGCCGAGGGCATCGTCAGGGGCACCGGTCAGCCGATCTTCGACGCCAGATCGCCCGCGAGGCCGTTCAGCACGGACGAGGCGTTCTTCCCGCCGTAGATCTCCTGGAGCGCCGACGCCCAGCTCGTCGTCGCGTCGAAGAACTGCTCCTGCGGGGTGAACTGGATCTTCGTCTGGCCGACGACCGCCTCGAACGTGTCGATGAATCCGGGGATCGCCCCCATCTTGTTCCGGTACGCGGCGGCCCGGCTCACCGACGTGCGCACCGGGTCGATGTGGTTGTCCTGGACCGCGCCCCTGAGCAGATGCTCCTTGCCGGTCGCCCACTGGAGGAACAGCCAGGCCGCCGACTTGTTGCGGCTCCTGGCGTTCATGCCCAGCGACCAGATCCACATGTTCGTCGCGAGCGAGCCGCCCGGACCCTTCGGACCGGGGTGGAAGGCGATCTTCCCGGAGGCGGGGGAGGCCCCCTTCACCGCCTGGAAGTACGCGGCGGTGTCCGCGTCGAAGAGCATCGCCGCCTTCTTCGCACCGAGGTCGCTGGAGCACTGGTACCAGGTGTACGAGGTCCAGGACGGCGGCCCGCCCTTCCTGACCATCTCCGCCCAGTCCCGGGTGAAGGCGATCGCCTCCGGCGAGTTCATCGCGGGCTTGACCTTGTCGCCCTCGACGGTGAAGTCCTTGAGCCCGTTGCGCGCGTACATCGTCATGAAGCCGGGGTGGATCGTCGCCCAGCTCCGCGAGCCGCGCACCGCGACCCCGTACATCCCGTCGAAGCCGGCCGCGGGCGCCTTGCGGGTGATCGTCCCGGCCAGCTCGCGCAGTTCGTCGAAGGACTCGGCGGGCCTCACCCCGAGCTTCTTGAACACCTCGGTGTTGTACGCGACGACATTCGTCTCCCAGCCCCACGGCAGCGCGTACTGCCCGCCCCGGCCGAGCGGGGCGCCCGCCTTCAGCGACCACTGGCCGGCCTGGAGCAGATTCGGGAAGAAGTCCGCCTGGTCCCATTCGGCCCCGGTCGCCGAGGAGTTGCGCATCCAGGGGCCGAGGTCCTCCAGCCAGCCGGGCGGGCCGTACTGCCACACCATGTACGCGCCCAGCATGAACACGTCGTACGAGGCGCGCCCGCTGGACAGGTCGACGGTGAGCTTGTCGAAGTAGTTGTCCTCGGGGAAGACGTCGTACTCCACCTTGATGCCGGTCTTCTCGGTGAACGCCTTCAGATCGGCGATCAGGGCATCGGTGTACGGGTGTTTGTTCAGCAGTGCCCTGACGGTCTTTCCCTCGGCCCTCTTCCAGTCGAAGGAGCCGGTGATGTCATCGGCGGCGGAACCGTCGCCGCCGGTGGCGCCCCCACCGCCGAAGCCCGTCCCGCAGGCGCTCAGCAGCGGAGCCGCGGATAACGCCGCCGTCGCGCCGAGAGCGACCAAGCGGCGCCGGTCGTGCCCGATCCTGTCCATCCGTGACCTCCACGGTCCGGCCGGAGATGCTGTTCACACGTTTCGTCGACTGGTTAACAGAGCTTGGAACACCACAAGTTGCGCGTCAATCCCTCGCGCAAGTGAAATTCTCGGTGCACAGTGAGAAGTTCACAGAGGGAGCCGATATGTGGATGGGCATCGATCTCGGCACACAGAGCGTTCGCGCCGTCATCGCCTCGGACAGCGGGAAGATCCTCGGCAGCGGATCCGCCCCGCTCACCGGCGTACGCGACGGAGTACGCCACGAACAGCTGCCGGAACACTGGTGGACGGCGGTGTGCGCGGCGGCCCGTCAGGCCCTGCGCGACTGCCCAGCACCCCGGGCGCTCGCCGTCTGCTCCACCTCCGGCACCGTCCTGCTCACGGACCGCACCGGCCGGCCGCTCACCCCCGCGCTGATGTACGACGACGGGCGCGCCGGAGCCGAGGCGGTCCGGGCCCGGACACCCCCGGCCTGGGCCCTGCCCAAGGTGATGTGGCTGCTGGCGGAGTACGGGGGGAGGGACGACGGCGCCCGGGTGACCCACCAGGCCGACTTCGTGGTGGCGCGGCTCGCCGGGCACCCGCTGGCCACCGACTCCAGCCACGCCCTGAAGACCGGCTACGCCCCGGAGCGGGAGGACTGGCCGTACGGCGGACTCGCCGGACTGGGACTGTCCGAGGGGCTGTTCCCGCCGGTGGTGCGGCCGGGGCGGCGGATCGGCACGGTGGGCGCCGCGGCGGCAGCGGAGACCGGGATCGCGGCGGGGACACCCGTGATCGCCGGGATGACGGACGGGTGCGCGGCACAGATCGCCTCGGGGGCGCTGACCGTCGGCTCCTGGAACACGGTGCTCGGCACCACCCTGGTCCTCAAGGGGGTCACCCGGGAGCCGGTCACCGACCCGACCGGCGTCCTCTACAACCACCGGGCCCCCGACGGGAGCTGGCTGCCCGGCGGGGCGTCCGGGGCCGGCGGCGGCGCACTGACCGCCGCGTTCCCGGGGGCCGATCCGGCCCGGCTGGACGCGGCGGCCGCGGCCGGGGGGCCGGGGGACGTGGTGGCCTACCCGTTGGTCGCGCACGGCGAACGCTTCCCGTTCCTCGCCCCCGGCGCCCACGGCTTCCTGCTCGGCGAACCCGCGTCGGACGCCGAGCACTGGGCGGCCCTCCTGACGGGCGTCGGCCTCGTCGAACGCCTCTGCCTCGACTACCTCGACCTGCTCGGCGCCCCCGTCCACGGTCCGCTCACCTTCACCGGCGGCGCGGTCCGCAGCGACCACTGGAACCGGCTGCGCACCGACATCCTCGGCCGCACCGTCCGCATTCCGGACCACACCGAACCCGCCCTCGGCATGGCCGTCCTCGCCGCGTACGGGGCAGGAGCGGCCGACACGGTGCACGAGGCCGCGGGCCGGATGGTGCGGCTGCGCCGGACCCTGCACCCGGACCCGGCGCGTACGGCCCGTCAGCTGGGGCCGTACCTCAGGCTGGTGGACGAACTGGAACGGCGCGGCTGGCTCCCGGCCGCCCTCGCCGCACACGCCCGCACCCGAACGGAGCACCCATGAACGCGAGTCCGCCCGCCACCACCCTGCTGCTCGCCCGCCACGGGCAGACCGTCTGGCACGCGGAGAACCGCTACGCCGGGGTCAGCGACATCGCCCTCACCGACGAGGGGCGCCGCCAGGCCGGGCAGCTGGGCCGGTGGGCCGCCCGGCACCCGGTCGACGCCGTCTGGACCTCCACCGTCTCGCGCGCCATGAAGACCGCCGAACCGGCCTGCCGGGCGCTCGGCCTCGTACCGCTGCGCGAACACGCGCTGCGCGAGTGCGACTTCGGGACGGTGGAGGGGCGGACGCTCGCCGAGTTCGCCGCCGAGGACCCGGTGCGCGCGGAGGCATTCCGGGCCGACCCGGTGGCGCATCCGTTCCCGGGCGCCGAGGACCCCCGGGCGGCGGCGGCCCGGGGGACGGCAGCCCTGCGCCGTATCGCGGAGGGCGGCCGGGGAGGCCGGATCCTGGTCGTCGCGCACAACACCCTGCTGCGCCTGGTCCTGTGCGAGCTGCTGGGCATCCCCCTGGGTGAGTACCGCAGGGTCTTTCCGCGGCTGCGCAACGCGGCGGTGAGCGAGATCAGGATGGCGGGCGAGGGCGGTGCGGGCGCGTCGCTGCTCTCCCTGAACGTGCCGTGCGACGACTGAGACCGGCCGACGGGCAGGGGGCGGGAGAAGGCGCGGGGAGCGGGAACGGGGCGGCGGCTACCGGGTGGCGTCCGCCGCGGCCCGCCGCTGCCGCAGCAGCCCCACGACGATCAGCACGGCGGTCAGCGCGCCCGTGGCCAGCAGCTGATCACGGGTGTCCGGCTGCCGCAGCATCAGCAGGAAGATCCCGGCCATCGCGGCCAGCGCGACGATCGTCCCCACCGGGAACAGCCACATCCGCACCACCAGCTTCCGGGGCTCCTCCCGTTCCAGCCGGGTACGCAGGATCAGCTGCGAGACGGCGATGAAGATCCACACCACCAGGATCACCGCGCCGATCATGTTGAGCAGCCACGGGAAGACGTCGTCCGGCCGCCAGTAGCTGAGCAGCACGCACAGGAAGCCGAAGACGGAGGAGATGAGCACGGCGGTGCGCGGCACCCCGGAGGAGATCCGGCCGAGCCGCTTCGGACCCTGGCCGCGTGCGACGAGGGAGCAGGCCCTGCGCGAAGCGCCGTAGATGTTGGCGTTCATCGAACTTCGTGACGGCGGCCAGGTTCGTCCCGAGGAACATCACCATGAACAGCGCGACCCAGGCCCATTCCGGGGTGCCGGGCAGCCGGCCGGTCACGATCTTCGCGGCGCCGATGCCCTCCAGCCCCACGGCCACGCACAGGAGCACCCAGAAGGCCCATCCGGCGGTGAAGCCCGCCCAGGGGCCGATCGCGCGTTCCGCGTGGACGGAGAAGGAGCCGGAGGCCGGATTGGCGGCCGACATCTCGCCGAGCATCCGCATCACGAACATCACCAGCAGCCCGGAGATCCCGTAGGCGATGACGATCGAGGGCCCGGCGGCGGCGATGCCCGCGCCCGAGCCGACGAACAGCCCGGCCCCGATGACCCCGCCCAGGGCGATCATCGAGAGGTGACGCTGCTTGAGGCCATGGGTGAGCGCGGAGTCGGCCGATACGGTGCCGGTGGCTGCGGAGTCAGCGGTGGGGGGAGACGCGGAGGTCCGAGGCATGGACGGGCTCAGTTCGGTAGGTGAGACGTGGACGAGCCCACAGTCTGAGCACGGCCGCCGCTCACAGGGAACCGCTGTCCGCTATACGGTCACGAGGCTCACGCAAGGTGCGCACGTGCCTACTTCCGAGGAACTCCATGGCCTTCCGGCCGGGTCCTGTACTCCCGCACCACGGACACCAGCAGCACCAGCGCCGTCGCCCCGCCCGACCACAGCACCTGCGGGCGGGTGGAGCTGTCCGTCAGCATCAGCAGCAGCACGCCGAACAGCCCGCACAGCGTCAGCCAGGTCAGATACGGGAAGCACCACATCCGCAGGGTCAGCGCCGCGGGCGCCTCCCGCTCGATCCGGGCGCGCAGCCGCAGCTGCGAGGCGGCGATCATGGCCCAGACGAACAGCAGCACCGCGCCGACCGAGTTGAGCATGTAGAGGAAGACCGTGTCCGGCCACAGCAGATTGAGCAGGACGGACACGAAGCCGAAGGCGACCGACGCCAGCACCGCGCGCCGCGGCACTCCACCGCCCGTACCGCCGCCGCCCGATGCCCCGCCGCCCGTACCTCCGGTGCCCACGGCTCCGTTCGATGTCCCGCCGCCGCCCGACACCTTGAGCAGCCCGCGCGGCGCCTGGCCGCGCTCGGCCAGCGAGAAGATCATCCGCGAGGACCCGTACAGATTGGCGTTCAGCGCGGAGAGGAGCGCCACGAACACCACGATGTTCATGATCTGCGCCGCCGACGGCACCCCGATCGCGTCGAGCACCTTCACATACGGGCTGAGCCCGGCCCGCTGCGCGGTCCACGGCAGCACGGTCACGATCACCAGCATCGAGCCGACGTAGAAGAAGAGGATGCGCACCACCGCGCTGCGCACCGCGCGCCCGACCGCCCGTGCCGGATCGTCGGTCTCGGCCGCCGCGATGGTCACGACCTCCAGACCGCCGAAGGCGAAGACCACGGTCAGCACGCCGGAGACCACCCCGTCCCAGCCGTGCGGCAGGAAGCCGCCCTGCCCGGTGAGATTGGTCATCCCGACCGGATCGGTGTCCGGGAGCAGCCCGAAGACCGCCAGCAGGCCCAGCACCAGGAACAGCACGATGGCGCCGACCTTGAGCGCGGCGAACCAGAACTCGAACTCGCCGAAGTTCTTCACGGCGGTCAGGTTGGCCACGGTGAACACCACCATGAACACCAGCACCCAGGCCCACGGTTCCACCCCCGGCACCCAGCCGTGGGCGATCTGCGCGGCGGCCGTCGCCTCCACGGCGAGCACCACCACCAGCAGGAACCAGTAGAGCCAGCCGGCACTGAAACCGGCCCAGCGGCCGAGCGCCCGCTCCGCGTGCACGGAGAACGAACCGGACGCGGGCATGGCGGCCGACATCTCGCCGAGCATCCGCATCACCAGCATCGCGAGCGCCCCCGCGATGAGGTACGAGACGACGATGGCCGGGCCCGCCACCGCGATCCCGGCGCCGGAACCGACGAACAGCCCGGCCCCGATCACCCCGCCCAGGCCGAGCATCGTCAGATGCCGCTGCTTCAGACCGTGGGAGAGCGGCTCGGCGGGTACGGGGGAGTGCGTGGGGGGAGGCACGTCGTGCATGGGGTGCGGGTCACTCTCGGATCGGTCAGACCGACCCGGTCGGTCTTATGGGGAACCTACAGTCTCACGCCGGACAGCCCCGCCCGGCGAAAGGTGCCCGCTCCGCCCCTGCCTCCGTGACGAGTCTCACGCCGACGGATGATTGTGTCGCGGTCTTTGTACGAACCCCACCACGCGCTCGCCCGCCGCTTTGTGGGCGGCTGACGGTGATCGAGCGTTAACCGGTGGGCTAACGTCAACTGCAGTCTGTGTCCACCCCGCTGTTCCACCCGGCTGTGCCACCCCGGTGTTCCCACGCCGGTGTTCCCGCCCCGGTGTCCGCAGCACGCTTGCACCCACCGTGCTCGCATCCACCCGGCCTGCACCCACTGCCTGCCCTCACCCGCGGAGTCCCGATGAGCACTGCTGTCGCCCCCGTCCGTTCCGGAGCGGTCCTCGCCGACCTGCTGCCCGCAGCCCGGCACCGCTACGCCGTCGACACGGCCCTGGTCGTGGGCGGCGCCGCCCTCACCGGCATCGCGGCCCAGATCGCCGTCCCGGTCCCCGGCTCCCCGGTCCCCGTCACCGGCCAGACCTTCGCGGCGCTCCTCATCGGCACCGCGCTCGGCGCCCGCCGCGGCTTCCTCTCACTCGCCCTGTACGCGCTCGTCGGCATGGCCGGCATGCCGTGGTTCTCCGAGGGCACCTCCGGTCCGGGCGGTGCCTCGTTCGGCTATGTGCTCGGCATGCTGCTCGCCGCCACCGTGGTCGGCGGCCTCGCCCGGCGCGGCGGTGACCGCTCCGTGCTGCGCACCGCGGGCACGATGGCGGTCGGTTCGCTGATCATCTACGCGGTCGGAGTGCCTTACCTCGCGCTCTCCACCGGGATGTCGATGAGCGCCGCGGTCGCCGCGGGCCTGGTGCCGTTCCTGATCGGCGACGCCCTCAAGGCGGCGCTGGCCATGGGCGCGCTGCCCGCGTCCTGGAAGCTCATCGGGCGTCGGGGCTGACGCCCCCGGGCCGCTTCGGCGGCCCCGCGAGAGGCTCGCCGGTCGTACGGGGAAACCCGACCGGCGAGCCTCTCGTGTGTCCGGGAGCCGACGCCCCGTCGGCCGTCGGCTGCCCGGTCACCTGTCGGCCGGCACCTTCGCGGCCCGGCGTCCGCGCCGGTCGCGTACCAGCGAGATCGCCACCACCAGCGCCGCGACCAGCAGTGAGAGCAGCACCTGCTCGCGGCCGTTGTCGTCGGTCAGCATGTAGACGAGGACGAAGGAGATCATCGCGATCGTCGCCCAGGTCAGGTACGGGAACAGCCACATCCGTACGACCAGCTTCTCCGGGGACTCGCGCAGGATGATCCCGCGCATCCGCAGCTGGGTGAAGCAGATGACCAGCCAGACGAACAGGGCGACGGCGCCCGAGGAGTTCAGCAGGAACTGGAAGACGCTGTCGGGCCACTGGTAGTTGAAGAACACCGCGACGAATCCGAACACCACGGAGGACAGGATCGCCACCTGCGGCACCCCGCGCCTGTTCACCCGGGCGAAGGCCTTCGGCGCGTCCCCCCGGCCGCCGAGGGAGAACGCCATCCGGGAGGCCGTGTAGAGGCCGGAGTTCAGGCAGGACAGCACGGCCGTCAGCACGATGACGTCCATGACCCGGCCGGCGTGCGGGATGCCGATGGAGTCGAGGGCGGCGACGTACGAGCCCTCCTCGACGATCGACGGGTCGTTCCACGGCAGCAGGGTCAGCACGACGAAGATCGAGCCGAGGTAGAAGACCGCGATCCGCCAGATCACGCTGTTCGTCGCCTTGGACACGGCCCGCTGCGGGTCCTCGGACTCACCGGCCGCCAGGGTCACGATCTCGCTGCCCATGAACGAGAAGACGACCATCAGCACACCGGTGAGGACGGCGCCGGGCCCCTCGGGGAAGAACCCTCCGCTGTCCGTGAGATGCGCGAGCCCCGAACCCGGGTTGTCCGACCCCGGCAGCAGGCCGAAGACGGCGAGCAGACCGACGACCACGAAGGCGCCGATCGCCACCACCTTGATCCCGGCGAACCAGAACTCGAACTCGCCGTACGAACCGACCGAGACCAGGTTCGTCGCGGTGAGCACGAGCATCACGATCAGCGCCCAGGTCCACTGCGGCACACCCGGGATCCAGCTCTCCAGGATCTTGGCACCGGCCGTCGCCTCGACGGCGAGCACCACGACCCAGAAGAACCAGTACAGCCAGCCGATCGAGAAGCCGGCCCAGCGGCCCAGCGCCCGGTCGGCATAGGCGGAGAACGAGCCGGAGCTCGGCCGGGCGACGGCCATCTCGCCCAGCATCCGCATCACGAAGACGACCATCAGGCCGACCAGCGCGTACGAGAGCAGGATGGCCGGCCCCGCGGCCGCGATGCCCGCGCCGGAGCCCACGAACAGGCCCGCGCCGATCACCCCGCCGATCGCGATCATCGAGAGGTGGCGGTTCTTCAGTCCGGCCTGGAGCCCGTCGGGGGACACCGGCTTCTCCGGCTCACCGGGCATCTGGCCCGACTTCGCCGTCGTCGTCTGCGACGTCATGGAACGGATCCTTACGTTTGCGGTCACACGGGTCGGATCCCGCTCCGCGTGGTGTGCGGAGACGAGGTCACGCATTCAAGCCCGGGACCTGTCCAAAGCGGAACCCCTGATTCCGGATCGTTGTCCGGATCGTTGCCCGAGTGGTCTTGCCCACACCGGCGCCCTGGAGGGTCCCGACCCCGCTGACGGCTACCCCGCGCCGTTCGTGCCACACTTCGGACCATGCGCGTGTACCTCGGATCGGACCATGCCGGTTACGAACTCAAGAACCACCTCGTCGAATGGCTCCAGGCGCACGGCCACGAGGCCGTCGACTGCGGGCCCCACATCTATGACGCCCAGGACGACTACCCGCCGTTCTGCCTGCGTGCCGCCGAGAAGACGGCCGCGGACCCGGACAGCCTGGGCATCGTGATCGGCGGCTCCGGCAACGGCGAGCAGATCGCCGCCAACAAGGTCAAGGGCGTCCGCGCCGCACTGGCCTGGAGCGAGCAGACCGCCGCGCTCGGCCGTGAGCACAACAACGCCAATGTCGTCGCCGTCGGCGGCCGGATGCACACGGTGGAGGAGTCCACCAAGTTCGTCGAGATCTTCCTCAGCACCCCGTACTCGAACGAGGAGCGTCACACGCGCCGCATCGAGATGCTGTCGGCGTACGAGAGCACCGGCGAGCTCCCCCCGATCCCGGCCCACCACCCGCAGCAGGGCTGACCAGGCCCGCGCCGCCCCACCACGTCACCGTGCCGCCGGGTCCGCCCGGCGGCACGGCCGTTCGACGACCGCCGTCGTCACGGCCACCGGCGTCACGCACGACAGGGCACAGAACCGAACCGCACAGCGCCGCACCGCATCGCACAGGGAGCCGACCGTGCCCGAGGGACACACGATCCACCGTCTCGCCGCGGACCACCGGGACAGATTCGCCGGGCGGCCGGTGCGGGTGAGCAGCCCGCAGGGCAAGTTCTCCGACAGCGCCGCGCTGCTGGACGGGCACGAGCTGGACGCGGTGGACGCCCATGGCAAGCACCTCTTCCTCGGCTTCGGGGACACCGGCTGGGTCCACATCCACCTCGGGCTGTTCGGCAAGCTCGGCTTCGGTACGGCCCCGGCCCCGCCGCCCACCGACACCGTGCGGCTGCGTCTGGTCAACGAGGACCACCACGCCGATCTGCGCGGGCCCACCACCTGCGCCCTGATCACCGAGCCCGAGAAACGCGCGATACACGACCGCCTCGGCCCGGACCCGCTGCGCACCGGCGAGGAAGGCGAGCGGGCCTGGCAGCGGATCTCCCGCAGCCGGATCACCGTCGCGGCCCTCCTGATGGACCAGAAGGTCGTCGCGGGCGTCGGCAATGTGTACCGCGCCGAGGTCCTGTTCCGGCACGGCATCGACCCGTACCGCCCCGGCAGGGACCTCACCCGCGGGGAGTGGGACGCGATCTGGGCCGACCTCGCGGTGCTGATGCGGGAGGGCGTACGGAACAACCGGATCGACACGGTCCGCCCCGAGCACCTGCCCGGGGCGATGGGCCGCGAGCCCCGGGTGGACGACCACGGCGGCGAGGTCTATGTGTACCGCCGCACCCACCAGCCGTGCCACATCTGCGGCACCGAGATCCGCACGGCCCCGCTGGCGGCCCGCAACCTCTTCTGGTGCCCGGTCTGCCAGCCGGCCGGCTGAGACGGTACGGACCACCGGAGACCGCCGGGCCCGTACCGCCCCGGCGGGTCTAGAACCCGTGCGGCAGCCACGGCTCCACGTCCCAGGAGAACGCCGCCCCGGCCTCCGCCAGCGCCCCCGGCCGCAGCTCCCGTACCCGCCCGGCCGCCGCCAGCGAGGCCAGTGACACCCCGCCCAGATACACCGAGCCCAACTCCCGTACCGAGAGCTCCAGATCGGCCTCGTCCTCCGTCCGCCGGCACGTGGCCCCGCCCTCGCGGTCCGCGGTGAGGCGCCAACGCCCCGCGTTCCAGGGGCAGAACGCGTCCTCGACCTCCAGCACCACGTCCACCGGCGTCCGGTAGGTCCGCGCCTCCAGGGCCGCGCCCACCTCCACCAGCCGGACGTACAGCCCGTCCATCACGCGTACGTCGCAGCGCCGGACATCGTCGACGAGGTGCAGGAGCGGGTCGTCCGCGGGCCGGTTGTCGCACTCGACCCTCGTCATCAGGTCGATGTCGAAGAGGAACCGCCACAGCGAGGCGTACGAGGCGGGGTCGAGCGCCCCCAGATCCCGCAGCGTCACCGTGCCGGTGGGCCCGGTCCTGCCCCAGTCGGGCTTGGTGCGGAAGGTGGCGTACCCGACGACCTCGCCGTCCCGCTCCGCCAGAACGCACTGCAGCGGCGAGGCGCCCGAGCGATCCCGCTCGGGGTCGGCCACCGCCGTACGGTCCCAGTTCGGCCTGCGCACGGGAGTCCCCGGGCGCCCCGGCGCCAGCCGCGCGTACACCCCCTCGCAGGCGGCCAGGGCCTCCACCGGATCCGCGTACCGCAGCTCGACCTCGTCCGAACCGGCCGGCCGGGCCAGCCGCACCCGGGAGGTCTCGATGTCCAGACGCATCTCCCGGGTGGCGGCCCCGTAGCCGAAGCGCCCGTAGATCGCGGGCTCCGAAGCCGTCAGCACGGCCAGCGGCTCACCCCAGGAACGGACGTCGTCGAGCTGGCGCCGCATCATCGCGGTGAGCGCTCCGCGTCGGCGGTGCGTCGCGGCGACGCTCACCATCGTCACCCCGGCGGCGGGCACGGCCGCCCCGCCCGGAACGGTCAGCCGGAAGCTGTACGCCCCCGTCGTCCCCACGCAGTCGGCGCCGTCCCACAGTCCGAGGAACCGGTCGTACTCGGTGAGGGAGAGCCAGAGTTCCCGGGACTCCGGTGGGGCGGGCACGGCGCCGAAGCCACGCTCCAGACAGCTGAGCCAGCTGTCCCATTCGGAAGGTCGCAGTACCCGGAGTTCTGTTGTCATATGCCATCCCTACCAGGGCCGTGACGGGCGAGCGACCCGATTTCGAACGCATTGTCACAGGGGTCCCCCTGCACCGGAGGCGGCCGGGTGGATAAAGTCCCCGCAATGGCCCGTCGCGGAGAAGTGGACGCGTACCTGGCCCGGTGGCGGAAGTCGGCGCACCGGGCCCGCGTCGCGCTGCGCAAATCCGGGGTCGACTACTTCCGGGGCGACGGCTCCGACTGGATCGCCCTCGTCGGACTGCTGCTGACGATTCCGGCGATCACCTGCGCCACGATGCTGAACCCCGTGTGGTTCGCCCCCGCCGCGCTCGTCCTGCCGATCGTCGCGGGCGGACTGCTGCTGCGGCCCGCCAGCCTGCTGGGCCTGTACGCCACGGCCGCCGCCGCCCTGATCGTGGAGGCCCTCACGCTCGGACCGTACGAGGACGGCCCGTCCCGGGTCACCCCGGGCACCGTCCTGGTGGTCGCGGCCTGCGGGTTCTTCGGGCTGGTCCTCGCGCAGTTCCGGGCCCGGGTCGGGGTGCCGTGGCGGCGCGGCGGCACGATGCTCTTCGACCTGCGCGAACGCATCCGGGTCCAGAGCGCCCTGCCCCGGCTGCCGCAGGGCTGGCACCGCGAGATGGCGCTGCGCCCGGCGGGCGGCCAGTCCTTCTCCGGTGACTTCGTCGTCGCGGCACGCACCAACGGCGGCCGCACCCTGGAGGCCGTACTCACCGATGTCTCCGGCAAGGGCATGGACGCGGGCTCCCGGGCCCTGCTGCTGTCCGGCGCCTTCGGCGGGCTCCTCGGCTCGCTGCCGCCGCACGGCTTCCTGCCCGCGGCCAACGGCTATCTGCTGCGCCAGGACTGGGACGAGGGCTTCGCGACCTCGATCCATCTGGTGCTGGACCTTGAGTCCGGCGACTACGAGATCCTCTCGGCCGGCCATCCGCCCGCCCTCCAGCTGCACGCGGGCAGCGGCCACTGGGAGGAGAAGGCAGCCGAGGGGCCCCTGCTCGGGGTCTACGACGGGGCGGAGTTCGACGCGGTGAAGGGCTCGCTGGCCCCCGGGGACGTGCTGATGCTGTTCACCGACGGGCTGGTGGAGGCGTCCGACCGGGACATCGCCGAGGGCATCGACCGGCTGACCGGCGAGGCCGACCGCTATGTCACCAGCGGCTTCGAGGGTGCCGCCTGGCATCTGATCGAGGCCTGCGCGAAGGACGTCAACGACGACCGGGCGCTGCTGCTGCTGTCCCGCCGCGCCTGATCCCGGCGCCGCGGGCCAGCGCGGGCCCCGTCCGTGAACCGTGTACAAAACGGCCCATACCGTACGGACGTCAACGCGGGGCGCCCCATCACCGGAAGGTGCGCAATTGGGGTGCCCCGCGCGTGTGTCTCAGGCCGTGACCGGAACCCTGCCCGGATTCGGATCCCCGTTCCCGTCGCCGCTGCCGCCCCGGCCCCCGGACCGCCCGCCGGGCAGAATCCGGGCCAGCCAGTGCGAGCGTCCGGCGGCGAGCGGGGCGAGGACGGCGAGGACGAGCACATAACCCGCGATGAACGGGGAGAGCCGTTCGTCCAGACCGGCGCCCGCCGCCATCGTGGCCAGGATCAGGGCGAATTCGCCCCGGGCCAGCAGCGTGGTGGAGATGTTCGCCGTGGCCTGCGCCCCGAAGGAGTACACCTTGGCGGCGGCGAGCCCCGCGAACACGTTCATCGCCACGGTCACCGCGACAGCCGCCAGCACCGGCCACGCCACGCTCGGCAGATCGCCCGGGTCGATGGAGAGTCCGAAGGCGAAGAAGAAGATCGCCCCGAAGGCGTCCCGCAGCGGGTGGACCAGCTTGAGGATGCGGCCGCCCGAGGTCGTGCTGCCGAGCATCAGGCCGACCATGAACGCGCCGATGGCGTCGGCCACACCGAACCACTCGGAGACCCCGGCGACGAAGACCGCGGCACCGAGGAAGGAGATGACGAGGAGTTCGTCGTCCTTGGTGTTGATCAGCTTGGAGACGACCTTGGTGCCGAAGCGGGCGGCCAGGGCGAGGAGCAGCAGGAAGCCGAAGGCCTTGCCGCCGTCGACGACCGCGGCCGAGAGGCTGTCCGCGCCGGACAGGATCGGCTGGAGCGCCGCCAGGTACAGGGCGAGGAAGACGTCCTCGACGACGATGATGCCGAGGACCGGCTTGGTCTCCGGATTGCCGATGCGTCCCAGGTCGACGAGGACCTTGGTGACGATGGCGGAGGACGAGATGCCGAGCACTCCGGCGAGGACCAGCGCCTCGGAGGTGCCCCAGCCCAGCGCGAATCCGAAGCCGAGTCCCGCGCCGACGTTCAGGGCGAGATAGGCGCCGCCGGCGAGCGCCATCTTGCGCCCGCCCGCTTTGAGGTCGTCGAGGTGGAACTCGAGTCCCAGATAGAAGAGCAGCAGCACGAGGCCGAGCGCGGAGAGCATCTCCAGCTCGTGCGGGTCGGCGACGAGAACGATGCCGGGGGTGTGCGGGCCGAGCAGAATCCCGGCCAGGATGAACAGGGGAATCGTCGGCAGGCCGATGCGGGCGCCGACGCGGGCGAGGACGGCGGCGGCCAGGAAGGCGCCGCCCATGGCTATGAGCGTGTCTGCGTGTCCGATGAGCTTGGTCCTTCGTTAGGTCAAGAGCGCGTCAAGAATACGTCAGTAATTAGTTTACCGAACAATTGATGTTGCAACTATGCCTGGTCGAATCCGCCGGGGGTGGGGCAATCCCCACCCCCGGTCCACCAGCAGCCGCCATGGCCCGTGACACCCCGTGATCCGTACGTTCGAGGTATCGATTCGGACGTGGCGACGGAAGGACACACACCATGGGGCTGCGACGCACGAAGCGCATCGCGCAGGGCTCGCGGGAGGCCCGGAGCTCGCGGGACGCGCGGAGCTCGCAGGCCGCGCGAGGCCCGCGGGAGGACCGGGAGTACGGGGAGCACGAGTACGGGGAGTACGGGGAGAACGGCCGTGCCGACGCGGCCGTCGAACTGCGCGGCGTCCGGCGGCAGTACGGACGGGGCTCCGCCACCGTCCACGCCCTGCGCGGCATCGACCTCACGCTCCCGCGCGGCAGCTTCACCGCCGTGATGGGCCCCTCCGGCTCCGGGAAGTCGACCTTCCTCCAGTGCGCGGCCGGACTCGACCGCCCCACCGAAGGATCCGTACGCCTCGGCGGCACCGAGATCACCGGCATGAGCGAGAACAAGCTCACCGAACTGCGCCGCAGCCGCCTCGGCTTCGTCTTCCAGGCCTTCAACCTGCTGCCGTCCCTGACGGTCGAGCAGAACATCGTGCTGCCCATGCGCCTCGACGGACAGCGCACCGGTTCCGCCGCGGCCCGCCGCAGCGCCGCCGACATGCTCACCCGTGTCGGCCTCGGCGACAAGGGCAACCGGCGCCCCGGCCAGCTCTCCGGCGGCCAGCAGCAGCGCGTCGCCATCGCCCGCGCCCTGGTCACCCGGCCCGACGTGGTCTTCGCCGACGAGCCGACCGGCGCCCTCGACACCACCACCGCCGCCGAGATCCTCGCCCTGCTCCGGCACGCCGTGGACAGCCTCGGCGCGACCGTCGTCATGGTCACCCACGACCCGGCGGCCGCCGCCTGGGCCGACCGCGTGCTCTTCCTCGCCGACGGAGCGATCGCGGACAGCCTGCCGCACGCCACCGCCGAGCGGATCGCGGCCCGGATGACCGCCCTCACGGCCCCCGTCCACGCGCACGCCGGAGTTGCGGCCTGATGTTCACCCCGCACCTCCCGAACGGCCTGGCCCGCGCGGCCGTCCGCTTCCGGCCCTCCTCGTTCGCCGGGACCTTCGTCGCGCTCCTGATGGCCGCCGCGATCGTCTCCGCGTGCGGCATCCTGCTCCAGACCGGCCTCACCGCCTCGGTCCCCGCCGACCGCTACGCCAAGGCCCCCGTCCTCGTCGCCGCCGACCAGCAGGCCCGCATGATGTCCGGCAGTGGCGAGGAGGCCTACGAGGCGACCGCCGTACTCCCGGACACCGCGCGGCTGCCCGCGTCCCTCGTGAAGAAGGCCGCGGCGGCCCCCGGAGCGGCCGCCGCGATCGGCGACCTCACCTTCCCGGTGCACCAGGACCGCACCCCCCTTACCGCCCACGGCTGGGGATCCACCGCGTTCACCGGCACGGAACTGGTCACCGGCGACGCGCCGGAGAGCGGCGAGGTCGTCATCGGCACCGGCATCGAGGGCCGGATCGGCGACACCCTCACCCTGGACACCCCGGCCGGCGCACACGAGTTCCGCGTCTCGGGCACCACCGGCACCGCCGCCACCCTCTGGTTCGCCGACCGGCAGGCCGACGCCGTCTCCGGCCACCCCGGCAAGGTCGACGCCATCGCCGTGCTCGCCGCCCCCGGCACCACCCCCGACGCCCTCGCCGACGAGGTCGGCCGGGCCGTCGGCGCCGCGCACTCCGCGAAGGTCCACACCGGCGACGACCGGGGCAGTGTCGAGGACCCCGGCCTCGCGGGAGCCGAGGAGCTCCTCGTCGGACTCGGCGGCTCCTTCGGCGGCGTCGCCACCATGGTCGCCGTCTTCACCGCCGCCGGTACGGTCGCCCTCTCCGTCGGTCAGCGCAGCCGCGAGTTCGCCCTGCTGCGCGCCATCGGAGCCACCCCGCGCCAGCTGCGCCGCACCATCGCCACCGAATCCCTCCTCGTCGCCCCGCTCGCCGGAGCCCTCGGCACCCTGCCCGGAATCGCCCTGGCGACCTGGTGGTTCGGCCGGCTGAAGGACAAGGGCGCCATCCCCGAAGCCGTACGGCTCGACGTCGGCCCGCTGCCCCTGGGCATCGCCGTCGCCGCCACCGTGCTCACCGCGCTGCTCGCCGGCTACCTCGCCGCCCGCCGCCCGGCGAAGACCAAGCCGGGCCTGGCCCTGGCCCAGAGCGCCGTGGAGGGTGCCCCGTTCGGCTGGATCCGTACGCCGCTGGGCATCCTCTCCCTCATCGGCGGGGGCGTTTTCGCGGGCATCGCCGCCTCCCAGACCGGCGACGACGCCGCCAACGCCGCGCTCGGCGTCGTCATGCTCTTCATGCTGGCCGTCGCCCTGCTCGGCCCGCTGATCGCCCGGCTCTGCGCGGGCGTCCTCGGCCTCCCGCTGCGCGCCGCGGGCGCCTCCGGGGAACTGGCCGCCGCCAACTCCCGTGCGAACGCCCGCCGGCTGGCCTCCGCGATCACCCCGATCGTGCTCGCCATGGCCTTCTCCTCGACCCTCGTCTTCATGCACACCAGCGAGAACCGGGCCGTCGAGCACCAGCAGCGCGACGGCATCACCGCCGACCACATCGTCTCCGCCCCGGTGGGACTCGCCTCCGACGCCACCGAGCGTGCCGCCGGGACCCCCGGCGTCTCCACCGCGGTCGGCCTGCTCCGTACCTCCGTCGTGGTGCCGAGCGGAAGCGGTGGCGACCGATGGCTGGCCACCGCGTCGACCCAGGGCGTCATCGGCTCGGCCGCCGACCTCGCCGAGGTCCAGGACCTCGACGTCCGAACGGGGACGCTCGGCGCCCTCCGCCCCGGCACGGTCGCCATCGACACCACCCTGGCGAACTCCGCGAAGGTCGCCACCGGCGACCGGCTCGCACTGCGCCTCCCGGACGGCACCGAGGCGTCCCCGAAGGTCGTCGCCGTCTACGGCCGGGGCCTGGGCATCTCGCTCGTCACCCTGCCCGCGGCCGACCTCAGGGGCCATGTCACCTCGCCGTACGCCTCCGACGTCCTGGTCCGCGCCACCCCGCGGGCGGCGCGCGCCCTCACCGCCCTGGGCACCGTCACCGACCACTCCGGCTACGCCGCCGCGCAGAACCAGCAGCGGGAGCTCAACGCCTGGGCCAACACCACCATGGCCGCGGTCCTCGGCGGATTCGCCGCGGTCGCGGCCGTGAACACCCTGGTCATGACGGTCCTGGCCCGCCGCCGCGAGCTCACCGTGCTCCGTCTCGTCGGCTCCACCCGGCGCCAGGTCATGAGCATGATCCGCTGGGAGGCCCTGCTGGTCACCGGTGCCGGGATCGTCCTCGGTACGGGCATAGCCCTGGCCACACTCGTCCCGATGATGAAGGGCCTGACGGGCGAGGCACCGTACATCCCCCCGGTGCTGTACGGGTCGTTCGCCGCGGCGACCGTGCTCCTGGGGCTCGGGGCCTCCACCATCCCGGCCCGTGCGGCCCTGCGCTGAGAGCCTGTCGGGCCGTACAGTCGGGGCCGTGCCCACCCCACAGCTGACCCTGGCCGAGATCGAGGCGATCGCCCGCGCGGCCCACGCGACCCAGCGGGACAAGGCGGGACGCCCGTACACCGAACACCTCGCGGCGGTCGCCGAGGGGGTACGGGCCCGGGGCGGCAGCGACGGACAGATCGCCGCGGCCTGGCTGCACGACGCGGTCGAGGACGACGTGCTCTCCGTCGGCTGGCTGGCCGGGGCGGCGCTGCCGCAACAGGTCAAGGACATGGTCCTCGCCGTTACCGGACGGCCCGGCGAGGACCTGTCCGCGTACACCGGACGGATCCTCGCCACCCCGGGCGCCCTGCTCGTCAAGGAGGCGGACCTGGCCCACAACGCCGACCCGGCCCGCCTCGCGGTCCTGGAACCGGCGACCCGTACCCGGCTGGCAGCGAAATATGCGCAGGTGCGCGGCCTGTTGGGTCTCACCGCGCCGGAATCGCCCGCCGACCGTCAGGATCAAGCCAACCCGGCGACGCACTGACGGAAGCGCCGCACGCGCACGCCGCACCCGCACCCGCAACCGCGTGGGCCCGGCCGGAAACCCGGCCGGGCCCACGCGGTCGAGCGGGAACCGCCTCAGCGCCGCCCGGCGGCGTCGCGGCGGAACGCCCAGTCCATGTCCGGCTCCGTCGCGAAACGCAGCGCGCGCCGCACCGGCGGAGTGCACAGGAGCGTCACCGCGGCGGCGGCGACGGCCGAGACGACGACCAGCCCGGCCGGCTCGGCGAGCCACTCCTGCCGGTCGAACAGCCCCGCGTACCCGGCGCCCTTGATCAGGAAGCCGTGCAGCAGATAGCCGCAGATGGTGCCGGCGCCCAGCACCGTGAACCACATGCGGCGGCGCGGCACCCAGGCCAGGAACCCGGCGGTCAGCACCAGGGCGCACCCGAACATCGCCAGGGACATCACCGCCCCCGACCACCACGGAGCGCCCAGCTCCTGCGCGCTGTTGCTGCGGTAGAACCAGCCGAGCTGCATACGCGGGGCGGCCCAGTAGGCGAAGAGCAGGGCCCCCGCGAAGAGCGGCAGGGACAGCAGCCGCACCTCGCGGCGGCGGATCATCTCGAAGTGCTCGGGCTTCATGACCAGACCGAGCACGAAGAACGGCAGGAACTGCAGAACCCGCTGGAGATCGAGGTCGTCGCCGATGTCCGGCGACACCGAGGCGAGCACGGCGATCGTCAGCGCGATCGGCAGCGGGTGCCGCAGCGCGCGCCAGATCGGCGTGGTGATCCGCCAGACGAAGAGGGCGACCAGGAACCAGGTCAGGAACAGCGGATCGAGCAGGCTGACCGCCTCGTCGGCCGAGCCGCCCGCGTACCGCTTGAACAGCGCGTACGCGGTCTCGAACAGCACATAGGGAACAGCGACCCCGGTGACCAGGCGTTTCACCTTGGCGGGTGTCATGTCGAAGGAGCGGGAGAAGTAGCCGGAGATGAGGATGAAGGCCGGCATGTGGAACGTGTAGACGACCAGGTACAGCGCCCGGGTGGCCCGGCTGCCGTCCATCACCGGTTCCCAGGCGTGCGCCACGGCGACCAGCACGATGGCCAGATACTTCACATTGTCGAAGTAGGGATCACGTTTCTTCGAGGGTGCGGCGGACGACGCCGACGCGGACGAGGGGGTGACCGACGGCGTGACCGGAACCGTGGTGGGGGAGGTCCGGGTGGCCGTCATGGTCTGTTCGTTTCTGGGCTCCGACTCCCGGGTCGCTGGGGGGAGCGGGGCCCTCTTGAATGCGCTCGGAGCTTGGAACATCTAAGGCACCTTAGACCCGTTGATTGGCGTTCGTAAAACGACCACGAGATATCGCGTGTTCCCACCCATTCGAAAGTGAAACTACCAAAAACCGACCGTTATGACACGACTGATCCCCCTTAAATAGTGCATATCGTCGGGTGGTTGGGGTCAGTGAATTACGTCGCACTTGGTGTCGGCAATAGCCTGTGAACGAAGTGTGGGGATACAGAAACGATCACTGTGATTCATATTCGGCCCCGTGTCCCCGGCGACGGATTCACAGTTCACCCACAGCGCCCGTACAGATTTCGGTGAATCCCCGGCGGTACCGCCCGTGCCGGGATCCGGAACCAGCCCCCGGACCTGCCCCGGACCCGCCCCGGACCCCGCCGGGTTCCTCCGATCCGGCTCCGAGGATGGCGGGATCCGGTCAGTTCGGTTCATCAGGCGGCAGCAACCACAGGGGAGTTGGTGGCACGATGGACGCAAACGGGGCGCGCTCTGGTGCACGCTTCCGGGCCGGCAAGGCGGACCGACCGAGGGTGTGATCAGACGTGGCTATTTCACTGTCTATGGTGCTGCTGTTCGCGGTCATCCTGGTGGTGCTGATCCGAGGCGGATCGATCAAGGCCGGGCCCGCGATCGTGGCAGTGCTGTTCGGCTTCTTCCTGGCGTCGACCGGCATGGCGCCGTCGATCAACAGGTTCATGAACTCGATAGCGGACACCATCAACCAGATCAGCTTCTGACCGCGCGCCCCCGCCCGGCATCCCCGGGCGGGCGCGGCGCGTGATCCGCGTCACGCGGGAGTACACGCAAAAGGCCCGGTCCGACGAGGTTGTCGTCGGACCGGGCCCAAGCATGGAGCGGGCGACGGGAATCGAACCCGCGTAGCTAGTTTGGAAGACTAGGGCTCTACCATTGAGCTACGCCCGCAAGCACCGCACCGGAGGTCGTCGCGACCTCGGTACGAAGAGCATCGTAGCGGGTCCGTGACCCGCTCCGCACACCCGTTGTGTTCCGGCTGTTTTCCCGGCCCCATGAGGGCCGGGTCCGGGCCGGTCGCCCGGCCGCCGGCGAAAGCGGCGGATGCACCGCCCTTCTGCATGTACCCTACGTGTCGCACCGACGGGGTGTGGCGCAGCTTGGTAGCGCGTCCGCTTTGGGAGCGGAAGGTCGTCGGTTCGAATCCGGCCACCCCGACCACCGGCAAGATCGCATTGTGGGAGTCATCCCCCTTGCCGTTACTATGCAAAATGCGTGCCCGTGTGTCTGATGTACCGGGCTCGGTCCGCGAAGCCGCCTCTCGGCGGCCCAGCAGAACCCCAAGAAGTCAGCCACCAAGGAGACCGAACCGTGAAGAGCGCCGTGGAGACCCTGAACCCGACCCGGGTTCGGCTCAGCATCGAGGTGCCCTTCGAGGAGCTCAAGGACAGCCTCGACGCGGCGTACAAGAAGATCAACCAGCAGGTCACGGTGAAGGGCTTCCGCAAGGGCAAGATCCCGGCCCGGGTCATCGACCAGCGGTTCGGCCGTGGTGCGGTGCTGGAGGAGGCCGTCAACGACGCCCTCCCGAAGTTCTACACCGAGGCCGTCAACGAGGGTGAGCTGAACGTCCTCGGCCAGCCCGAGGTCGACATCACCGAGCTGAAGGACGGCGAGCTGCTGGCCTTCACCGCCGAGGTTGACGTACGCCCCGAGATCGAGATCCCGGACTACTCCGGCATCGAGGTCACCGTGGACGCCCTTGAGGTCACCGATGAGGACGTCGAGAAGGCCGTGGAGCAGCTCCGCGAGCGCTTCGCCTCCACCAACCCGGTCGAGCGCGCCGCCGCGGAGGGCGACGTCGTGACGATCGACCTGGAGGCCAAGGTCGACGGAGAGGTCCTGGAGGACGGCGTGGCCGCGGGTGTCTCGTACACCATCGGTTCCGGCGAGCTCCTCGACGGCATCGACGAGGCCGTGACCGGCCTGGAGGCCGGTGGCGAGGCCACCTTCACCTCCGAGCTGAAGGGCGGCTCCGCCGAGGGCAAGGAAGCGGAGGTCACCGTCAAGGTCACCGCCGTCGCCGCCCGTGAGCTTCCCGAGCTGGACGACGACTTCGCCCAGATGGCAAGCGAGTTCGACACGCTCGACGAGCTCAAGGCGGACAGCCGCAAGCGCCTGGAGAACACCAAGCAGTACGACCAGGCCACCCAGGCCCAGGAGCGCGTCCTGGACGAGCTGCTGAAGCTCGCCGAGGTCCCGATCCCCGAGAAGCTCCTCGCGGACGAGGTCCAGACCCGCAAGCACAACCTGGAGCACCACCAGCTCGGCCAGATGGGTCTCGACCTGGAGAAGTACCTGGAGATCCAGGGCAAGACCCTCGAAGAGTTCGAGGCCGAGACCGCCGAGCAGGCGATCAAGGGCATCAAGACCCAGTTCATCCTGGACGAGCTCGTCAACAAGGAGAAGCTGAACGTCAACCAGGAGGAGCTCACCGAGCACCTCATGCGGCGTGCGGCCTCCTCCGGCATGAGCCCCGACCAGTTCGCCCAGGCCGTCGTCGAGGGTGGCCAGGTGCCGATGCTCGTCGGCGAGGTCGCCCGCGGCAAGGCGCTCGCCGTGGTCGTCGAGGCCGCCAAGGTCACCGACACCAACGGTGAGGTCGTCGACCTCGAGGACGAGGACGTCGAGGCCGTGGCCGAGACCGCCACCGAGGAGAGCACCGAGGCAGCCGCCGAGGCGCAGCCCGCGGAGAAGACCGAGGCCTGAGTCCCGCGCCGACCGGCCCCGGCCGGTCGGCACGGAACGGTTCGTACGACGGGCCCCGGACGCATCGCGTCCGGGGCCCGTCGCCGTACCGGGTCCGAAGGCCGCCGTCGTATCGCCGTGCGACCACCGGAACCCTTGTGCCCACTGCGGACCTTGCGCTCCCAGCGAACAGTTGGGGAAGCGGGATGGCGTTGTCCTACCTGCGCGTTAGGGTCCATGAATAGGAAGGGTGGGGGATTCCCCGCCCACCCGGTACGAAGACGCTGAGACGGCCGGAGCCGTCAGAGACGAGCAGGTGGATACGTGACGAATCTGATGCCCTACGCCGCCGGAGAGCCGTCCCTCGGTGGAGGCCTCGGTGACCAGGTCTACAGCCGACTGCTCGGCGAGCGCATCATCTTCCTCGGTCAGCAGGTCGACGATGACATCGCCAACAAGATCACCGCACAGCTTCTCCTCCTTGCCGCCGATCCGGACAAGGACATCTACCTCTACATCAACAGCCCCGGCGGCTCGGTGACGGCAGGCATGGCGGTCTACGACACCATGCAGTACATCCCGAACGACGTGGTCACCATCGGTATGGGCATGGCGGCCTCGATGGGCCAGTTCCTGCTCACCGGCGGCTCCGCGGGCAAGCGCTTCGCGCTCCCGAACACCGACATCCTCATGCACCAGGGTTCGGCCGGCATCGGCGGTACCGCCTCGGACATCAAGATCCAGGCCGAGTACCTGCTCCGCACGAAGAAGCGGATGGCGGAGATCACCGCCCACCACTCCGGCCAGACCGTGGAGACGATCATCCGCGACGGCGACCGCGACCGCTGGTACACCGCGGAGGAGGCCAAGGAGTACGGCCTCATCGACGAGATCATCACGTTCGCGTCGGGCATCCCGGGCGGCGGCGGCACCGGTGCCTGATCCGGCTTCCACCGGACCTGCAGCACCTGCCGCGCACCTCTCGTACGCCGAGATCCCCAGCCCACAGAACGCCACCAGGATGGTGAACACCCACATGAACAACTTCCCCGGCGCCTCCGCGAGCGGCCTCTACACCGGCCCGCAGGTGGACAACCGCTACGTCGTCCCGCGCTTCGTGGAGCGCACCTCGCAGGGTGTGCGTGAGTACGACCCGTACGCGAAGCTCTTCGAGGAGCGCGTGATCTTCCTCGGCGTCCAGATCGACGACGCCTCGGCCAACGACGTCATGGCGCAGCTGCTGTGCCTGGAGTCGATGGACCCGGACCGCGACATCTCGATCTACATCAACAGCCCCGGCGGCTCGTTCACCGCGCTCACCGCGATCTACGACACGATGCAGTTCGTGAAGCCGGACATCCAGACGGTCTGCATGGGCCAGGCGGCCTCCGCCGCCGCCGTCCTGCTGGCCGCGGGCACGCCGGGCAAGCGCATGGCGCTCCCGCACGCCCGGGTGCTCATCCACCAGCCGTCCTCGCAGACCGGCCGCGAGCAGCTCTCCGACCTGGAGATCGCGGCCAACGAGATCCTGCGGATGCGTACGCAGCTGGAGGAGATGCTGGCCAAGCACTCCACCACCCCGCTGGAGAAGATCAGCGAGGACATCGAGCGCGACAAGATCCTGACCGCCGAGGACGCCCTCGCGTACGGTCTGGTGGACCAGATCGTCTCCACCCGTAAGACCACGGCCGGCGCAGCCGTCTGACGTCGGTCTTTCCCCTTGGCACAGTCCGATCGCACGGCCCGGACCGTGTGAACCGTGCCAAGGGGGGCCCGAACGGGGGGCCAGGCAAGGTACCGTCGGATAGAGGCACCAGGAGTCGCTGAACCAGGCGTCTCCCAGGCGAAGGGGAAGCACCTCGTGGCACGCATCGGTGATGGCGGCGACCTGCTCAAGTGCTCGTTCTGCGGAAAGAGCCAGAAGCAGGTGAAGAAGCTCATCGCGGGACCCGGTGTGTACATCTGCGACGAGTGCATCGATCTCTGCAACGAGATCATTGAGGAGGAGCTCGCCGAGACCTCCGAGGTGCGTTGGGAAGAGCTTCCCAAGCCTCGGGAGATCTACGAGTTCCTCGAGGGGTACGTCGTCGGGCAGGAGCCCGCGAAGAAGGCCCTCTCGGTCGCGGTGTACAACCACTACAAAAGGGTCCAGGCCGGGGAGAACGGTGGCGGCGCGAATCGCGAGGACGCGATCGAGCTCGCCAAGTCCAACATCCTGCTGCTGGGTCCCACGGGCTCCGGCAAGACGCTCCTCGCGCAGACACTGGCCCGCATGCTCAACGTCCCGTTCGCCATCGCCGACGCGACGGCGCTGACGGAGGCCGGCTATGTCGGCGAGGACGTCGAGAACATCCTGCTCAAGCTGATCCAGGCGGCCGACTACGACGTCAAGAAGGCCGAGACCGGGATCATCTACATCGACGAGATCGACAAGGTCGCCCGCAAGAGCGAGAACCCGTCGATCACCCGCGATGTCTCGGGCGAGGGTGTCCAGCAGGCCCTGCTGAAGATCCTGGAGGGCACCACCGCCTCCGTACCGCCGCAGGGCGGACGCAAGCACCCGCACCAGGAGTTCATCCAGATCGACACGACGAACGTGCTGTTCATCGTGGGCGGTGCCTTCTCCGGTCTGGAGAAGATCATCGAGTCGCGGGCCGGCGCCAAGGGCATCGGCTTCGGCGCGACGATCCGCTCCAAGCTGGAGATCCAGGCGAGCGACCAGTTCCAGGAGGTCATGCCGGAGGACCTGGTGAAGTTCGGGATGATCCCCGAGTTCATCGGCCGTCTCCCCGTGCTGACCTCGGTGCACAACCTGGACCGCGAAGCACTGCTCCAGATCCTGGTCGAGCCGCGCAACGCCCTGGTGAAGCAGTACCAGAGGCTGTTCGAACTCGACGGTGTGGAGCTGGACTTCGAGCGCGAGGCCCTGGAGGCCATCGCCGACCAGGCGATCCTGCGCCAGACGGGCGCACGCGGTCTGCGCGCCATCATGGAGGAAGTCCTCCAGTCCGTGATGTACGAGGTCCCGTCCCGCAAGGACGTCGCCCGCGTCGTCATCACTGCGGACGTCGTCCGCAACAACGTGAATCCCACGCTGGTCCCGCGCGAGCCGCGCACGATCGGCAAGAACGACGGCGGCCGCCACGAGAAGTCCGCGTAGCGGCACAGCAGCACGACGTACGCCGAAGGGGCGCCCGACCGGTCAACCGGCGGGCGCCCCTTCGCTGTTGTGCGGACCAGGCCTGTGGGTGTCAGACCTTGGTGCGGGAGGTGTTGTAGAGCTTCGCGGCAAGGGCTGCCACCTCGTCCTGCGCCATGCCCTTGCCCGTCAGGGCGCCGCCGACGTCGATCGCGACGACGATGCCCACGGTGCTGTAGTCGGACCAGACACAGACCGGCGTGATCATCTCCTTCGGCCCGCCCGCCGCGGTGCCGTCGGCCTTGTCGTTGACCATCTTGAGGTCCTGGCACTTCATCAGCGCGCCCTCGAAACCGGCCGGCTTGACGTTCTTGGCACTGCCGACCAGGGAGACCTTCTGGCCGCCGCTGCTCTTGGACATGTCCTTCTCGGCGTCGTTGAACGCGTTGTCGACGACCTTCGCCGGGTCGGTGACCTCACCCCAGAAGCCCGTGAGCATGAGCATCTTCATGGTGAGCGGGTTCTCCTCGGAGCCGCTCTTGTACGCGGCGCCCGCCTGATGGGCGTTCTCGATGCCCATGGCCTCGGCCTTGGCCTTGTCCGTCCCGGTGACGGGGCCCGAGGGTGCCGACCCCGAGCTGTCCTTCTTGTAGTCGTCCACCGCGGCCGCGGGCGTCAGCTTGTAGCCCTTGGTGGAGTCCGCCACATCGCTGTTGCTGGAACCGCCGGAGGTGAGGAAGTACACCCCGCCCGCGATGACCGCCAGCGCCACCACGCCCACACCGACGATCAGGCCGGTCTTCTTCTTCGGCTGGGCCGGGGGGAACGGGGGCTGGCCGCCGTAGGCCTGCTGGCCGCCGTAGGGGGGAGCGGGGGGCTGCTGGCCGTACGGGCCCGGCTGCTGGCCCTGCGGGTAGCCGTAGCCCTGCGGGGGCTGCTGCGGGGGAACGCCCTGGGGGGCCTGCTGCGGGTAGCCGTAGCCGGGCTGGCCCTGCGGGGGACCCTGGGGCGGCTGGCCGCCGTACGGTCCGGGCTGCTGTCCGTACGGTCCGGGCTGGCCCTGACCATAGGGTCCGGGCTGGCCCTGGGGCGGCTGCCCGCCGTACGGGCCCGGCTGGTTGTAGCTCATTGCGCTGTCCCCTCCAGAATGCTTATGCGTTCCGAACATCCTGGCGGAAGCGGCACTGGCATGGGGCATCGCGGATCACACCGTTACTGAACAATCCCGTTTCAGTGCAGGACTGTGACGGCCCTAAACTGTCCCCCGTGACCGAGAACACTCAGCAGCAGCCAGCCAGCAACCCCGAACTGCCGACCCAGTACGCGCCGGCCGATGTAGAGGGGAAGCTGTATGAGCGCTGGGTAGAACGCGGGTACTTCGAAGCGGACGAACACAGCGACAAGCCGCCCTTCAGCATCGTCATCCCGCCGCCGAACGTCACCGGAAGCCTCCACCTCGGGCATGCCTTCGAGCACACCCTGATCGACGCCCTCGTCCGCCGCAAGCGCATGCAGGGCTTCGAGGCGCTGTACCAGCCCGGCATGGACCACGCCGGAATCGCCACCCAGAACGTCGTCGAGCGCGAGCTCGGCAAGGAGGGCAAGTCCCGCCACGACCTGGGCCGCGAGGCCTTCGTCGAGCGCGTCTGGAAGTGGAAGAAGGAGTCGGGCGGCCAGATCGCGGGGCAGATGCGCCGCCTCGGCGAGGGCGTCGCCTGGTCCCGTGAGCGCTTCACCATGGACGAGGGCCTGTCCACCGCCGTCCAGACCATCTTCAAGCGGATGTACGACGACGGCCTGATCTACCGCGCCGAGCGCATCATCAACTGGTGCCCCCGCTGTCTGACCGCGATCTCGGACATCGAGGTCGAGTACCAGGACGACGACGGCGAGCTCGTCTCCATGACGTACGGCGAGGGCGAGGAGACCATCGTCGTCGCCACGACCCGCGCCGAGACGATGCTCGGTGACACGGCTGTCGCCGTCCACCCCGACGACGAGCGCTACCGCCACCTCGTCGGCAAGCAGATCAAGCTGCCGCTCACCGACCGCACGATCCCGGTCGTCGCCGACCACCACGTCGACCCGGAGTTCGGCACCGGCGCCGTCAAGGTGACCCCCGCGCACGACCCGAACGACTTCGAGATCGGCAAGCGCCACGACCTGCCGTTCCTCACGGTCATGGACGAGCGCGCCGTCATCACGGTCCCCGGCCCCTTCCAGGGTCTGGACCGTCTGGAGGCCCGCTCCGCCATCGTCGCCGCGCTGCGCGCCGAGGGCCGGATCGTCGCCGAGAAGCGGCCCTACGTCCACTCGGTCGGCCACTGCTCACGCTGCAAGACCACCATCGAGCCGCGCCTCTCCCTCCAGTGGTGGGTCAAGGTCGCGCCGCTCGCCAAGGCGGCCGGTGACGCCGTCCGCGACGGTAAGGTCAAGATCCACCCGCAGGAGATGGAGAAGCGGTACTTCGACTGGGTCGACAACCTCCACGACTGGACGATCTCGCGCCAGCTCTGGTGGGGCCACCGCATCCCCGTCTGGTACGGCCCGAACGGCGAGGTCGTCTGCGTCGGACCGGACGAGGAAGCGCCCACGGGCGAGGGCTGGACCCAGGACAGCGATGTCCTGGACACCTGGT
Organism: Streptomyces sp. NPDC079020; assembly: GCF_044542225.1. Taxonomy (NCBI): domain Bacteria; kingdom Bacillati; phylum Actinomycetota; class Actinomycetes; order Kitasatosporales; family Streptomycetaceae; genus Streptomyces; species Streptomyces sp. NPDC079020. The sequence continues at coordinate 847,721 of NZ_JBITUB010000001.1, read as the reverse complement.
TCTCCTCCGGCCTGTGGCCGTTCTCCACGCTGGGCTGGCCGGAACAGACCGACAGCCTCGCGAAGTTCTACCCGAACTCCGTCCTGGTCACCGGCTACGACATCCTCTTCTTCTGGGTCGCCCGGATGATGATGTTCGGCCTGTACGTCAACGACGGCGTCCCGCCGTTCGAGACCGTCGTCCTGCACGGCATGGTCCGCGACGAGCACGGCAAGAAGATGTCGAAGTCCTTCGGCAACGTGGTCAATCCGCTGGACTGGATGGACAAGTACGGCTCCGACGCCCTGCGCTTCACGCTGGCGCGCGGCGCCAACCCGGGCACCGACGTCCCGATCGGTGAGGAGTGGGTCCAGGGCTCGGCCAAGTTCGCCAACAAGATCTGGAACGCCACCCGCTTCGCGCTGATGAACGGCGCCACGATCGAGGGCGAGCTGCCGCCCGCCGACGAGCTGTCGGTGACCGACCGCTGGATCCTGTCCCGGCTCAACAAGACCGTGGCCGAGGTCGACGCGTTCTACGACGACTACCAGTTCGCCAAGCTCAGTGAGGTGCTGCGGCACTTCGCGTGGGACGAGGTCTTCGACTGGTACGTCGAGCTGTCCAAGACCACGTTCTTCGCGGGCGGCCGGCCGGCCGAGGTCTCCGGCCGGGTCCTCGGCGAGGTCCTCGATGTGATGCTGCGACTGCTGCACCCCATCGTCCCGTTCGTCACCGAGACGCTCTGGACCGCGCTCACCGCCCGGGAGTCCGTGGTCATCGCCGACTGGCCGGCCGACTCCGGCTTCCGGGACGACGCGGCCGAGCGGGAGATCGAGCTGGTCCAGCAGGTCGTCACCGAGGTCCGCCGGTTCCGCTCGGACCAGGGCCTCCAGCCCGGCCAGAAGGTCCCGGCCGAGCTGACCCTGACCGGCACGGCGCTCGCCCCGCACGAGGCGGCCATCCGCCAGCTGCTGCGGCTCCAGCCCGCCGGGGACGGCTTCCACGCCACGGCGACGCTGCCCGTCGCGGGGGCCACGGTCGCCCTCGACCTCTCCGGCACGATCGACATCCCGGCCGAGCGCAAGCGCCTCACGAAGGACCTGGAGGCCGCGGGCAAGGAGAAGGCCCAGGCCAACGGGAAGCTCGGCAACGAGGCGTTCCTGGCCAAGGCCCCGGACAACGTGGTCGACAAGATCCGCGGCCGGCTGTCCAAGGCCGAGGCCGACATCGAGCGGATCACCGCCCAGCTGGCGAGCCTGCCGCAGGGATGATGACCTGAGGGCGAAGCCCCCGCACCCCCGACCGACCGGGGAATGCGGGGGCTTCGTCGTACCCGGGCGCCGCTCGGGGCTCCCTCGGCTCAGGACTCCCGCCGCTCAGGGCTGCCGTGGTCGGTCAGACCAGCGGGCGGGGGCCCGGCGGAGGTCCTGGCGAGGGCCGGACGGCTGATCCGCCCGTCGTGCCCGCCCCCGTCGCCGGGCGCTGCGCGCGTTGTCCGCGCCCATCCGTAGACTGGTCCCGTGAGTGAGCCCCGCCCTTCAGACCGGCACGACGCGTCAGAGTCCGACGACACCTTCGCGGAGATCGTCGACGAAGCGACCCAGCGCGACCCCGACCTGGCGGTGATCGAGGCCGGGAGCCGCACCCTGCGCACCCGGTCCGGACCGCCCCAGGGCGATACCGTCCCCACCCGCCCGGCCGACCCCGAGACCGACAGGGCGCTGCACGCCGTGGAGCAGGAGCTCGCCGGCCGCTGGGGCGAGACCAAGCTCGAACCCTCGGTGACGCGGATCGCGGCCCTGATGGACGTGCTCGGCGAACCGCAGCGCGCGTACCCCTCCATCCACATCACCGGCACCAATGGCAAGACCAGCACGGCCCGCATGGTCGAGGCCCTGCTCAACGCCTTCGAGCTGCGCACCGGCCGCTACACCTCGCCGCACGTCCAGTCGATCACCGAGCGGATCAGCCTGGACGGCGCCCCGATCGAGGCCACACGCTTCATCGAGACGTACGAGGACATCAAGCCGTACGTCGAGATGGTCGACACCCAGCAGCCCTACCGGCTGTCGTTCTTCGAGGTGCTGACCGGCATGGCGTACGCGGCCTTCGCCGACGCGCCGGTCGACGTCGCGGTCGTCGAGGTCGGCATGGGCGGCACCTGGGACGCGACGAACGTGATCGACGCCTCCGTCGCCGTCGTCACCCCGATCTCGCTGGACCACACCGACCGGCTCGGTTCCACGCCCGCCGAGATCGCGGGGGAGAAGTCCGGGATCATCAAGCAGGGTGCCACCGTCATCCTGGCGCAGCAGCCGGTCGACGCGGCGCAGGTGATGCTGAAGAAGGCCGTCGAGGTGGACGCCACCGTCGCCCGCGAGGGCATGGAGTTCGGCGTCGCCTCCCGGGAGATCGCGGTCGGCGGCCAGCTGCTGACGCTGCGCGGTCTCGGCGGTGAGTACGACCAGATCTTCCTCCCGCTGTACGGGGCCCACCAGGCGCACAACGCCGCGGTGGCGCTCGCCGCGGTCGAGGCGTTCTTCGGCATCGGTGCCGAGCAGGCCCGGACGCTCGACATCGACGCGATCCGCAAGGCCTTCGCCTCGGTGCTGTCGCCGGGCCGCCTCGAAGTGGTCCGCTCCAGCCCGACCGTCGTCCTGGACGCCGCCCACAACCCGGCGGGTGCCCGTGCGGCGTCGGAGGGGATCTCCGAGGCGTTCGGCTTCTCCCGGCTCATCGGGGTGGTCGGGGCGAGCGGCGACAAGGATGTGCGCGGGCTGCTCGAAGCGTTCGAGCCGATCTTCGCCGAGGTCGTGATCACCCAGAACTCCAGCGCCCGTTCGATGGACGCGGACGAGCTGGCCGGTATCGCCGTCGAGGTCTTCGGCAACGACCGGGTCCAGGTCGAGCCGCGGCTGGACGACGCGCTGGAGGCGGCGATCACGCTCGCCGAGGAGCACGAGGAGTACGCGGGCGCCGGGGTCCTGGTGACCGGATCCGTGATCACGGTCGGCGAGGCCCGGCTGCTGCTGGGAAGGGGCTGAGGGGTGCGTACGCTCTGCGCGTCGACGCTGATCGGCGAGTTCTTCGTGATCGGCTTCGCCGGTCTCGTCGCGATGAAGTCCGACGACCTGACGGCGGCCACGGTCTGGACGGTCTGCGGCATCGGCATGCTGCTGTCCGTGCTGCTGTGCGGGATGATCACCCGCCCCGGCGGGGTGCAGCTCGGCTGGGTGCTCCAGATCGCTCTGGTGCTGAGCGGTTTCGTGGTCCCGATGATGTTCATCCTCGGCCTGGCCTTCGGCGGTCTGTGGTGGGCCTCGGTGCACTACGGCCGCAAGATCGACGAGGCGAAGGCGCGCTGGGCGGCACAGGAGGCCACCGAGGCCCCGGCCTGACGCCGGCCCCCTGGCCCGCCGATTCCGGGCCAGGGGATGACGCTGCGTAAACCCGGGCGCCGGCCCGTTCCCGTACCCCTGTAATCTCGCCTCACCGCACCCGTATGCCTGCAAGGAGCCGCACATGACTCAGCGCACCCTCGTCCTTCTCAAGCCGGACGCCGTCAGGCGTGGGCTGATCGGCGAGATCGTCGGCCGTATCGAGCGCAAGGCCGGCTGGCAGATCACCGCGCTGGAGCTGCGCACGCTGGACCAGGAGACGCTGGAGCAGCACTACGGCGAGCACAAGGGCCGCCCGTTCTACGAGCCGCTCGTCGAGTTCATGGCCTCCGGGCCCGTCGTCGCCCTGGTGGCCCAGGGCGAGCGGGTCATCGAGGGTGTCCGCGCCCTGGCCGGCCCCACCGACCCGATCGCCGCCGCGCCCGGCTCGATCCGCGGTGACTTCGGGACGATCACCCGGGAGAACCTCATCCACGCCTCGGACTCCGAGGAGTCCGCGGAGCGAGAACTCAAGCTGTTCTTTCCGGGACTTTCCTGACTTCGGATCGGCCAATCAGCGCTCATGACCTGGGGCGACCGAAGTAATTCGGTCGCCCTTCGGCATAGGGTTCCGGATCGCGGGAACGCATCCCACCGACGTAACGTCACCATGGGTGGAACGCGAACCCGTTCCGCTCGCCATGGCGAAGGACCCTCGCGCTGTGTCCGTGCATACGGCACTACGATGGAAGCTTCCACGCCCGCAGCGCCAACCCTCGCCTACCAAAAAAAGCCATCTCCGCTTCTTGGGAAGGCCCGACGCATCCTCATGGGGAACAAGGGGAACTCAATGTCGTTCATCGGCCGTGACATGGCTATCGACCTCGGGACTGCCAACACGCTGGTGTACGTCAGGGGGCGCGGCATCGTTCTGAACGAGCCGTCCGTCGTGGCCATCAACACCAACACCGGCGGAATTCTCGCGGTCGGCTCCGAGGCCAAGAAGATGATCGGCCGTACGCCGGGCAACATCGTTGCCGTACGGCCTCTGAAGGACGGCGTGATCGCCGACTTCGAGATCACGGAGCGAATGCTCCGCTACTTCATCCTCAAGATCCACAAGCGCCGCTATCTGGCCCGCCCGCGGGTCGTCGTATGTGTGCCCTCCGGTATCACCGGGGTCGAGCGACGCGCCGTCATCGAGGCATCGACGCAGGCCGGCGCGCGCCAGGTGCACATCATCGAGGAGCCCATGGCAGCGGCCATCGGCTCCGGTCTGCCGGTCCACGAGGCCACCGGGAACATGGTCGTCGACATCGGTGGCGGCACCACCGAGGTCGCCGTGATCTCGCTCGGCGGAATCGTCACTGCCCAGTCGATCCGGGTCGCCGGTGACGAGCTGGACAACGCGATCATCCAGCACATCAAGAAGGAGTACTCGCTCCTCCTCGGTGAGCGGACCGCCGAACAGATCAAGATCACGATCGGTTCCGCGTACGACATGGACAAGGACGAGCACACCGAGATCCGCGGCCGCGACCTGGTCTCGGGGCTGCCCAAGACCGTCGTGGTCTCGGCCGCCGAGGTCCGCAAGGCCATCGAGGAGCCGGTCAACGCGATCGTCGACGCCGTGAAGACGACGCTCGACAAGTGCCCGCCGGAGCTCTCCGGCGATGTCATGGACCGCGGCATCGTCCTCACCGGCGGCGGCGCGCTCCTGCGCGGGCTCGACGAGCGGCTGCGCCGCGAGACGGGCATGCCGATCCACATCGCCGAGGACCCGCTGGACTCGGTGGCGCTCGGATCGGGCAAGTGCGTCGAGGAGTTCGAGGCGCTCCAGCAGGTGCTGGACGCCCAGCCCCGACGGTAGAAACTCCACGATCCGACGTGCGGACGCTGCCGCTCCGTACGTCGGATCGTTGATATACAGGCACGAACATTCCGACGAGGAAGGCACGGCCGCCGCACGTGAGGGACACACGAGAGAGCCGGCTGCTCCTGGTGCTGCTGATCGCCATCGCTTTCGCTTTGATCACGGTGGATATCCGCGGCGGCGAGGAGTCACCGGTGGACGGCGCCCGGCAGGCCGCCGCAGCGGTCTTCGGACCGGTCGAGAACGGCGTGGCGGCAGCGGTCGACCCGGTGGGCAACGCCATCGGCGCCGTACGGGACTCCGGCGACCGGCACGACCGGATCGCGGCGCTGGAGCGGGAGAACGCCGCGCTGAAGGCGAGGCTCGGCAGCGACGACCGCAACAACAGCCGGGTCCGCCAATTCGACGCCATGATGAAGAACGCGGGCGCCGGCCAGTACGGCATCAAGGGCGCCGAGGTCATCGCCATAGGAGCGGCCCAGGGCTTCTCCTGGACGATCACCATCGACGCCGGGAGCAACGACGGCGTCAAGCGCGACATGACGGTGCTCAACGGCCAGGGACTGGTCGGCCGCGTCACCACCGTCGGCCCGGACACCGCGACCGTACTGCTGGCCAACGACCCCGACTTCACCGTCGGCACCCGGTTGGAGAAGACCGACGAGCTCGGCTTCGCCACCGGCCAGGGCTCGCGGCCGCTGTCGGTCCAGTTCCTCAACGGCAAGGCCAAGGTGAAGAAGGGCGACCGGCTGGTCACCTTCGGCTCCAGCAAGGACAAGCCCTTCGTGCCCGGCGTCCCGGTCGGCGAGGTCGTCCGGGTCGACCCGTCCGGCGGCGATCTGACCCGGACGGTCTATGTGAAGCCGTACGTCGGGTTCACCAAGCTCGACATCGTCGGGATCGTCGTCCAGGCACCGCGCGAGGACCCCCGCGACATGGTGCTGCCGAAGAAACCCGAAAAGCCGAAGCCCACCCCCACGGTGACCGTCACCCTCCAGCCGAACGGTGATCTCGTCGACGGCGGCGGAAAGGTCGTCGGCAACATCCACGAGAAGCCCGGCGCGAAACCCACGGGGAACGCCACGGGCGAGCCGGCCGCGAACACCGGGAACAGCACGCGGAATCCCGCCGCGAATTCCACCGGCAACGCCGACAACGCGGCGGATTCCGGCAACGCGGCCGATTCCGGCAATGCGGCAAACGACCAGGAGCAGGGCTGATTCCCATGCGCTTCAACCGGACTCTGCTCTCCGTCACCCTGGTCGTGGTCGCCCTCGTCATCCAGGTCTCCGTACTCGCGCGCCTCCAGCTCCCCGGCGCCGTCCCCGACCTGCTGCTGCTCACCGTCCTCGGACTCGCCTTCGTGTACGGGCACGTCAGCGGCGCGCTCATCGGCTTCGGCGCGGGACTCCTCGCCGACCTGGCACCGCCCGCCGACCACGCCGCGGGGCGCTACGCCCTGGTGCTGTGCGTCATCGGCTACCTCGCGGGACTGGCCCGGCCCACGAACGGGCAGCTCAAGTCGGCGCTCGCCCCGATGGCCGTCGTGGTCGCCGCGGCCATCGGCTCGACACTGCTGTACGCGGGTGTCGGCGCCCTGGTCGGCGACACGGCCGCCCGCCATGTGGGGCTGGGCAGCCTGCTGTTCACCGCCGCGGTCTACGACCTGCTGCTGGCACCGTTCACCGTGCCGCTGATCATGGCCCTCGCCAGACGTACCGAGAACGACCCGATCACCGAGTCCTCCGGCGGCGGCGACGTCGCCGCGGGGTGGCTCACCTCGGGCACCGGGCTGCGGATCGGCAGCCAGCGCGGCGGACTGCGCGTCAAGGCCGCCCGCAGCCGTGCCGCACGCGCAGGAAGGATCAAGGGGGTCAAGCGACTGTGACGCCGTACTTCCCGGGGCGGGAGCCCCGTACCGCCGGCCGGACCACCGCCGGGGGTGACCGGTGAGCAACATCCCCGAGACCGGCCGGACCCAGCGGGTCCAGATCCGGCTCATCGTCATTCAGGTCCTCGTCTTCTCCCTGCTGTTCACCCTCGGCGGCCGTCTCTGGTACCTCCAGATCCGCAACGGCCAGGAATACACCGACGAAGCGAAGAACAACCACGTCCAGCAGGTCGTCCAGCCCGCGGTCCGCGGCTCCATCCTCGACGCCCGCGGCGTACCGCTCGCCGACAACGAGACCCGCCTCGTCGTCTCCGCCAGCCGCACCGAGCTGATGAAGATGGAGGACAAGGGCAACAGCGTCCTCACCCGGCTCGCCGAGGTGCTGGACATGAAGCCCAAGGACGTCCTCGACAAGGTCCGGCTCTGCGACGCGAAGACCCCGCAGCCCTGCTGGAACGGCTCGCCCTACCAGCCGATCCCCGTCACGGACGAGGCCACCACCCAGCAGGCCCTCCAGATCCGCGAACGGGCCGAGGACTTCCCCGGCATCACCGCCGAGCCCACCGCCGTACGCCGCTACGCCGCACCCGGCAAGGCCAACACCGCGCAGGTCCTCGGCTACCTCTCCCCGGTCACCGACGACGAGATCACCAAGGCGCAGGACACCGAATCGCCGTACCTGCGCTCCGACCAGGTCGGCCGCTCCGGGCTGGAGCGCACCTACGACAAGGCGCTGCGCGGCAAGGCGGGCGTCACCCGCTACGAGGTCGACAACCTCGGCCGCGTCATCGGCCAGGCGGAGAACGACAAGGCGGAGCCCGGCGCGAGCGTCGTCACCTCGATCGACGCCCGGGTCCAGGCGGTCGCCGAGTACGAGCTGAACCAGGCCATGGAGACGGCCCGCAAGGAGCTCGACCGCAACACCGGGGTGAACTACAAGGCGGACTCCGGAGCCGTCGTCGTCATGGAGGCCAAGACCGGCCGCATCGTGTCGATGGCCTCCCTGCCGAACTACGACCCGAACTCCTGGGTCGGCGGCATCTCCGGCAAGGACTACACCAAGCTCACCAGCAAGAAGTCCAACTTCCCGCTGCTGAACCGGGCCATCCAGGGGCAGGCGGCCCCCGGCTCGATCTTCAAGGTGATCTCCTCCACCGCCGCCGTCAACGCGGGATACGACTTCGACGGCAACTACCCCTGCCCCAGCTCGTACTCCATCGGCGGCCAGACCTTCAAGAACTTCGAGTCCCAGGGCTACGGCAGCATCTCCCTCGGCCGCGCCCTGGAGGTCTCCTGCGACACCGTCTACTACGGTCTCGCGCACAAGGAGTGGCAGAAGGACGGCGGCACCCTGCCGAAGAAGAACGCCAACGACTGGTTCTACCGGACGGCCCACGAGTTCGGCCTCGGCAAGGAGACCGGCATCGACCTCCCCAACGAGGTCAGCGGCCGCGTCCCCGACCGCAAGTGGAAGCAGGACTTCTTCAAGGCGAACAAGGACGCCTGGTGCAAGCAGGGCAAGAAGGGCGGTACGTACGTCGAGCAGATCGCGTACGAGAACTGCCTCGAAGGCAACAAGATGCGCGCCGGTGACTCCGTCAACTACTCCATCGGCCAGGGCGACACCCTCGTCACCCCGATCCAGATGGCGACCATCTACGCCGCCATCTCCAACGGCGGCACCCTGTACGACCCGACCGTCGGCAAGGCGATCGTCAGCGGCGACGGCAGGACCGTGCAGAAGATCAAGCCCACGTCGCACGGCAAGCTCCCCTTCACCGGAGACACGCGCGACAAAATAGACGAAGCCCTCGCGGGTGTCGCGACCCGGGGCTCGGCCGCCTGGCGCTTCGGCGGCTGGCCCCAGGACAAGATCCCGATGCACGCCAAGACCGGCACCGCCGAGGTCTACGGCAAGCAGACGACCTCCTGGTTCGCCACGTACACCAAGGACTACTCGATCGTCATGACGATCTCCCAGGGCGGCACCGGCTCCGGTGCCTCCGGGCCCGCCGTGCGCAACATCTACAACGCCCTCTACGGCCTCGACACCACGGGCAAGCAGGACCTGAAGAAGGCACTGCTGCCCAAGCCCCAGAAGGCGCTGCCGAAGATCCAGCCCGACGGCTCGATCGAGGCCCCGAGGATCAAGCCGTACGACCCGAACTCGCAGAAGCCTCCCCTCGAAGAGGGACAGCAGGCACTCGCCGGAGCACCGGGAAGGCGGGACTGATGGCCGGCGGCTTCTCCGTCTCCCGGTACGCCCCCGAACCCGGTTCCTGGGCCAAGCTCACCGCCCGGGACTCCGTCGTACGCCGGCTCGACTGGCCGCTGCTCGGCTCGGCGCTCGCGCTCTCCTTCATCGGCTCGCTGCTCGTCTGGTCCGCCACCCGCAACCGCGACACCCTCACCCATGGCGACCCGTACTACTTCCTCTTCCGGCACGCCCTGAACACCGGCATCGGCTTCGCCCTGATGATCGGCACGATCTGGCTCGGCCACCGCACCCTGCGCGGGGCGGTCCCGATCCTGTACGGCCTCTCGGTGCTCCTGGTCATGGCCGTGCTCACCCCGCTGGGCGCCACGGTCAACGGCGCCCACGCGTGGATCATCGTCGGCGGCGGCTTCTCCCTCCAGCCCTCCGAGTTCACCAAGATCACCATCATCCTGGGCATGGCGATGCTGCTCGCCGCGCGGGTCGACGCGGGCGACCAGCTGCACCCGGACCACCGGACGGTCGCCAAGTCCCTCGGCCTGGCCGCCATCCCGATGGCCGTCGTCATGCTGATGCCGGACCTCGGCTCGGTGATGGTCATGGCCGTCATCGTGCTCGGTGTGCTGCTGGCCTCCGGAGCCTCCAACCGCTGGGTCTTCGGACTGCTCGGAGCGGGCACCGCGGGCGCCGTCTCCATCTGGCAGCTCGGGCTGCTCGACGACTACCAGATCGCCCGCTTCGCGGCCTTCGCCAACCCGGCGCTGGACCCGGCGGGCGTCGGCTACAACACCAACCAGGCCCGCATCGCGATCGGCTCCGGAGGCCTCACCGGCACCGGGCTGTTCGAGGGCACCCAGACCACCGGCCAGTTCGTCCCCGAGCAGCAGACCGACTTCGTCTTCACCGTCGCCGGTGAGGAACTGGGCTTCCTCGGCGCCGGACTGATCCTCGTCCTGCTCGGCGTCGTCCTGTGGCGCGCCTGCCGGATCGCCCGCGAGACCACCGAGCTGTACGGCACGATCGTCGCCGCGGGCATCATCGCCTGGTTCGCCTTCCAGGCCTTCGAGAACATCGGGATGACCCTCGGCATCATGCCGGTGGCGGGTCTGCCGCTGCCGTTCGTGTCCTACGGAGGATCCTCGATGTTCGCCGTCTGGGTGGCGATCGGGCTGTTGCAGTCGATCAGGGTGCAGCGGCCGATAACGGCCTGAGCCGTGCGGACACCACGCTCCACCCCTCCCTGATCGCGGACAACGCGACTAGATTCGGTACATGGCGGACTCGAAGCGTGAGATCGAGCGGAAGTACGAAGCGACTCCCGGAACCCGGCTGCCCGACCTGACCCGCGCGGCCGGGGTCCGCGAAGTCGCCCACCGCGGCGTCCATGAGCTCGACGCCGTCTACTACGACACCGAGGACCTCCGGCTCGCCGCCGCCTCCCTCACCCTGCGGCGCAGGACCGGCGGCGACGACGAGGGCTGGCACCTGAAGTTCCCCGTCGCCTCCGGCATCCGTGACGAGATCCGTGCCCCGCTCGACGGCACCCTGCCCGCCGAGCTCGCCGCACTGCTCCGCTCCCGGGTCCGGCACACCCCGCTCGCCCCCGTCGTACGGCTGCGCTCCGCCCGCGACGTCCACCATCTGCTCGCCGCCGACGGCACCCTCCTCGCCGAACTCAGCATCGACCGGGTCCGCGCCGAACGGCTCACCGAGGACGGCGGCGGTGCCACCGCGGAGTGGACCGAGCTGGAGGTGGAACTGGCCGACGACGGCGACCCCGCCTTCCTGGACGTGGTCGAACGCAGGCTGCGCAAGGCCGGGGTACGCCCCTCGGCGTCCGCCTCCAAACTGGCCAGGGCCCTCGCCGAGACCGCCCCGGCGATGATGAGCCGCGGGAGCGGGACCGAGGACGAGCGGGGCGGCGGCCCCGAGGCACGGGCCACCGCGGGCGACCACGTCCTCGCCTATGTGCGCGAACAGATCGAGGCCATCATCACCCTCGACCCCGCCGTACGGCGCGACCTGCCCGACTCCCTGCACCGGATGCGCGTCGCCACCCGGCGGCTGCGCAGCGCCTTCAAGACGTACCGCAAGGTGCTCGACCGCACGGTCACCGACCCGGTGGGCGAGGAGCTGAGGTGGCTCGCCGCCGAGCTCGGCATCGACCGCGACCGGGAAGTCCTCGAAGAACGGCTGCGCACCGCGCTCGCCGAACTGCCCCGCACCCTGCGTCTGGGCCCCGTCCGCGCCCGGCTGCGGATCTGGTCGGCGGCCCGCCGCGCCGGCTCCCGCCGCCGCACCGTCGCCCTGCTCGACGGGCAGCGCTACCTCACCCTCCTGGACTCCCTGGACGCGCTCCTCGCGGACCCGCCACTGCTGCCCGGCGCGGCCCGCGAGCCCGCGAAGGCCCTGCCCCGCGCGGTGCTGAAGACCCACGACCGCCTCGCCGCCCGCATCGGCCACGCCCTCGCGCTCCCGCCCGGCCACGAACGCGACCTGGCGCTGCACGGGGCCCGCAAGGCGGCCAAACGCGCCCGGTACGCGGGCGAGGCGGCCAGGCCCGCGCTGGGCAGGCCCGCCAAGCGGTTCGCCCGCAGGACCAAGGCCGTACAGACCCTCCTCGGCGACCACCAGGACAGCGTCGTCGCCCGCGAGGCGCTGCGCGACCTCGCGGTCCAGGCACACGCGGCGGGGGAGTCCGCCTTCACCTGGGGACTGCTGTACGGCAGGGAGGAGGCGCGGGCGGCGGCCGGCGAGAGAGAGCTGCCGGAGGTCTGGCGGAAGGCGTCCGGGCCGGAACTGCGGGCGGATCTGAAGGGCTGAGCCGCGGGGTACGCTGGATGGTCACCCCTGCCAGCTCACGAAGGTTCGCGAGATGTCTGCCGAGTCGGTCTTCCCACAGCTCGAAGCTCTGCTCCCGCATGTGCAGAAGCCCATCCAGTACGTCGGCGGTGAGCTGAACTCCACCGTCAAGGAATGGGACAGCTGCGACGTCCGCTGGGCCCTCATGTACCCCGACGCCTACGAGGTCGGACTGCCCAACCAGGGCGTCATGATCCTTTACGAGGTACTCAACGAGCGCGAGGGCGTCCTCGCCGAGCGCACCTACAGCGTCTGGCCCGACCTCGAAGCGCTGATGCGCGAGCACCGGGTCCCGCAGTTCACCGTGGACAGCCACCGTCCCGTCGGCGCCTTCGACGTCTTCGGGCTCAGCTTCTCCACCGAGCTCGGCTACACCAACATGCTCACCGCCCTCGACCTCGCGGGCATTCCGCTGGAGGCCGCGGACCGTACGGTCGACGACCCGATCGTGCTCGCGGGCGGCCACGCCGCGTTCAACCCCGAGCCGATCGCGGAGTTCATCGACTGCGCGGTCATCGGCGACGGCGAGCAGGCGGTCCTGGAGATCACCGAGATCGTCCGGGCCTGGAAGGCCGAGGGCCGTCCCGGCGGCCGTGACGAGGTGCTGTACCGGCTCTCCAGGACCGGCGGCGTCTACGTCCCGCGCTTCTACGACGTCGAGTACCTCCCCGACGGCCGCATCGGCCGCGTCGTGCCCAACCGGTCCGGCGTGCCGTGGCGCGTGTCCAAGCACACCGTCATGGACCTCGACGAGTGGCCCTACCCGAAGCAGCCGCTGGTCCCGCTCGCGGAGACCGTCCACGAGCGGATGTCCGTCGAGATCTTCCGCGGCTGCACCCGCGGCTGCCGTTTCTGCCAGGCCGGCATGATCACGCGCCCCGTGCGGGAGCGAAGCATCACCGGCATCGGCGAGATGGTCGAGAAGGGCCTCAAGGCCACCGGCTTCGAAGAGGTCGGCCTGCTGTCGCTCTCCTCCGCGGACCACACCGAGATCGGCGAGATCGCCAAGGGCCTCGCCGACCGGTACACCGAGGACAAGATCGGCCTCTCGCTGCCCTCCACCCGCGTCGACGCGTTCAACGTGGACCTGGCCAACGAGCTGACCCGCAACGGCCGCCGCTCCGGGCTCACCTTCGCCCCCGAGGGCGGCTCCGAGCGCATGCGCAAGGTCATCAACAAGATGGTCTCGGAGGAGGACCTGATCCGTACGGTCTCCACCGCGTACGGCAACGGCTGGCGCCAGGTGAAGCTGTACTTCATGTGCGGCCTGCCCACCGAGACCGACGAGGACGTCCTCCAGATCGGTGACATGGCGGTCAAGGTGATCGCCAAGGGCCGCGAGGTCTCCGGCCAGAACGACATCCGCTGCACCGTCTCCATCGGCGGCTTCGTGCCCAAGCCGCACACCCCCTTCCAGTGGGCCCCGCAGCTCAGCGCCGAGGAGACCGACGCCCGGCTGACGAAGCTCCGCGACAAGATCCGCGGTGACAAGAAGTACGGCCGCTCGATCGGCTTCCGCTACCACGACGGCAAGCCCGGCATCGTCGAGGGCCTGCTCTCGCGCGGTGACCGCCGGGTGGGCTCCGTCATCCGCGCCGTCTACGAGGCCGGCGGCCGCTTCGACGGCTGGCGCGAGCACTTCAGCTACGACCTCTGGATGGCCAGCGCCGAGAAGACGCTGCCCGGGTTCGGCGTGGACGTCGACTGGTACACCACCCGGGAGCGCACGTACGAGGAGGTCCTGCCCTGGGACCACCTCGACTCCGGCCTGGACAAGGACTGGCTCTGGGAGGACTGGCAGGACTCGCTCGACGAGACCGAGGTCGAGGACTGCCGCTGGACCCCGTGCTTCGACTGCGGCGTCTGCCCGCAGATGGACACCAGCATCCAGATCGGCCCGACGGGCAAGAAGTTGCTCCCACTCACCGTGAAGAAGTAGCCGTGACCAGCGGTGATGCCGGCCGTCCGGGGGCTCCCGCCCGGCAGGCGCGCGAGAGGATGCCCGCCATGACCGGGCTGGGACCCGACGCCTGGCCGCCCGCCCCGATCAGGACGGAGAGGCTCGTGCTCCGCGAGTCCGAGGCCCGCGACCGTGCGGCGTTCATCGAACTCTTCGCCTCGCCGGAGGTGGGTACCCACATCGGTGGTCACCGGCCGCGCGGCGAACTGGAACGCGCGGTGCCCGAGGTGCCCGGCCGGCGCCCCGGCCTCTTCGTGATCGAGCTCGACGGAGCGATGATCGGCATGACCACGCTCGACCGGCGCGGCACGGAGCGTCCGGGCCACGTCCGCCCGGGCGCCCGGGAGGCCGAGCTCGGCTATATGTTCCTGCCGCGGGCGTGGGGTCGCGGGTACGCCGCCGAGGCGTGCGCGGCTGCCCTGGAGTGGTTCGCCGCCGCGCTTCCCGGTGAGCCGGTCGTGCTCTGCACCCGGACCGCCAACACCCGCGCGATGCGCCTCGCGGCGAAGCTGGGGTTCGCCGAGGTGGAGCGGTTCGAGGAGTACGGCGCCGAGCAGTGGTTCGGTGTGCGGTCGCCGGTGACACCGTCCGGCCGGTCCGCCCCCGATGCCGCCGGGTGACAGCTCGGTGACGATGGCCCCGTCCGGGAAACTCCGGGCCGGGCCATCGCGTCATTCACCGCATGGAACACGGCAAGCACCAGGCACCGCGGTCGTACGAGCCCGGTGAGGGCTGCCTGACCACTCTGATCAGGATTCCGGTCCGGATCGTGGTCCTGGTGATCGTGCTGCCCGTGCGCATGGTCTGGGACGCGCTCGCGGTCACCTGGCGTGCCGCCGAACGGGTACTGCTGCGCCCGCTGGCCCGGCTGTTCGACACGCTCGTGGCGGTCCCGTCGGGCTGGCTGTACCGCACCGTCCTCACCCCGCTCGGCCACGGGATGCTGTGGCTGGCCACCGCACTGCTCATCCGGCCCTGGATCGGCCTGTGGCGGTACGTGGTGGTGCCGGTGGTGCGGTACGGACTGGTCGTACCGCTGGTGTGGCTGTACGGGACGGTCCTCACCCCGGTCGGCCACGGGACGCGGTGGCTGTACCGCACGCTGCTGGTCCCGGCCGGGCGCGGCATCGGCACCGCGCTGGGCCGGCTGCTGACCGCGCTGTTCGTATGGCCGGTGGTCGGCCTGTGGCGGTACGTGGTGGTGCCGGTGGTGCGGTACGGACTGGTCGTACCGCTGGCGTGGCTGTACGGGACGGTCCTCACTCCGGTCGGACACGGCGTCTCCTGGCTGCTCGTCATGGTGGGACGCGGCATCGCGGCCGCCGCGCGGGGCCTGGCGGCAGCGCTCGTACGGCTGGTCCTGACGCTGCTGGTCGCCCCCGTCTCCTGGCTGTACCGGCGGGTGCTCGCCCCGCTCGGCCGGGAGATCGGCGCCGCGGTCGAGGTCGCCTGGCGGGTCGCCGGATTTCTCTCCCGGGCCATCGGCCGGGCGATCGCCCGGCTGGCGTGGCATCTGGTCGGCGCCCCGGTCACCTGGGTCCACCGCTCGGTGTTCACCCCGGTCGGACATGTGGTGCGCGACGTGGTCTGGGCCCCCGCCAGAAGGGCCGCGGCGGAGGCCGGGCGGGCCGCCCGCGACGCCCTGCGCGCGGCCCGCGAGAGCGTGCGGCAGGCCCGCCGGGACGCCTGGCGGGCCCTGGTCGGCGGAGGACCGGACCCCCGGGCCGGGGAACGGAGCACGGTTGCTGCGCGTACGCTGGGTAGTGCGCAACAGACAGCGACTGTCCCCAGCGCGGCGCAGGCACCCGAGATCTCCCCGCTTGGAGCAGAAACCCTCAAGCGGGGGTGAGCCGGGGCGGGCGCCCCGGGGCCACCCGTATTTCGTGGGCGGCGCTCCACCGAGCCCGCCCCGCACCGAGGAGAAGAACCACTGGGCAAGCGACAGCCCGAAGGCCCGCCGCCCGCACCGGCAGTGCAGCGCATCCGCCTGCGCTACACCAAGCGCGGCCGCCTCCGGTTCACCAGCCACCGCGACTTCCAGCGGGCCTTCGAGCGGGCACTGCGCCGCTCCGAGGTGCCGATGGCGTACTCGGCCGGCTTCACCCCGCACCCCAAGGTGTCGTACGCCAATGCCGCCCCCACCGGCACGGGCAGCGAGGCCGAATTCCTGGAGATCGCCCTCACCGAGGCGCGTGACCCCGAAGTGCTGCGCGCACTGCTCGACGAGTCGCTGCCGGACGGTCTCGACATCACCGACGCGGTGGAGGCCCGCACATCGGGCCTCGCCGACAGACTGACCGCGTCGGTCTGGGAGATGCGCCTCGACGGAGTGACGCCCGAGGACGCCCGCAGGGCCGTTTCCGCCTTCAATGACGCCCCGACCGTCGAGGTCCAGCGCCGCGCGAAGAACGGGATGCGGACCTTCGACGCCCGTGCGGCCGTCGCCGACCTGCAGGCTCTTGATCCACAGCCTGATAGGCCCGGGGACAGGCCCTGTGCGATACTGCGGCTGGTTGTTCGGCACGTGACACCTGCCGTGCGACCCGACGACGTCCTGTCCGGTCTCCGAGCTGTGGCCGACCTCGCGCCGCCGGTTGCCGCAGCGGTGACCAGGCTGGCGCAGGGGCTCTTCGACGAGGAGTCCGGCACGGTGACCGACCCGCTCGCGCCTGACCGCGAGGCAGCCCCGACCGCTCAACCAGCGGTCGCCCAGGCAGCCGTCGCGACGGCGCCGGAAGGTACAGGATCCGCGTAAGGCGGTCGTTGTAGCGCAGCCCTTGGACTCGGGAGCCACCTGGGTCGGGCCGCGCACTGACCAGAAGACTTTCGCCAGGCCGTGCGTACAACGCGTACGGAACCGGCGAGCCAGACATCAGCTCCCGTGCGGCGCCCGCGCCCCGGACGGCGGTACCGCGTATCAGCGGACCGTGCCGGACCGGAATCAGGCGCGGCGCCCGGGAGCGTGACGGGAGAACCGCCCGCATGAGTGAGCCGAACGAACCCGGTACGACCGGGAACACCGAAGACAACACCCCCGGGGACAAGCTGCCGCCGCGCCGCAGGCGCCGCGCTGCCTCCCGCCCGGCGGGCCCGCCCACCGCGGGCGCGCCGGACACGGGAACCGAGGACAGCACGCCGGCCGTCGAGGCCGAGCTCTCCGTGAACGCGGACACCGCACCGGACGAGACCGAGACCCCCGCACCGCGCGCCCGTCGCCGTGCCACGCGTAAGGCGACGGCTCCGGCCGGTGCGCCGCAGTCCGCGGAAGCCGCTGTGGTGGCCGAGACCGTGATTGCCGAGGTGCCGGTCGCCGAGGTGGTCGAGGCTCCCGCGCCGCGTGCCCGTCGCCGTGCCACGCGCAAGGCGACGGCTCCGGCCGGTGCGCCGCAGAGCGCCGAGGCCGTGGAGAGCGCCGAGGCCGTGGAGCCCGCAGTGGCCCCCGAGGCCGCCGAGGAGCCGTCGGCTCCCCGCGCCCGCCGCCGTGCCACGCGCAAGGCGACGGCTCCGGCCGGTGCGCCGCAGTCCGCGGAAGCCGCTGTGGTGGCCGAGACCGTGGTCGCCGAGGTGCCGGTCGCCGAGGTGGTCGAGGAGGCCGAGGCTCCCGCGCCGCGTGCCCGTCGCCGTGCCACGCGTAAGGCGACGGCTCCGGCCGGTGCGCCGCAGAGCGCCGAGGCCGTGGAGAGCGCCGCGGAGATCGTGGAGCCCGTGGCCGCGCCGGTCGCCGAGGTGGTCGAGGAGGCCGAGGCCCCTGCGCCGCGTGCCCGCCGCCGTGCGACCCGTAAGGCCACCGCCCCCGCCGGTGCCCCGCAGCCCACCGAGGCCACCGCCGAGGAGCTGGCCGCCGAGGCCGGCGAAAGCCTCCCCGAGGCCGTCGCCGAGGAGCTGGCCGCCGAGACCGCCGAGGTCGAGGAAGCCGCGCCGCGCGGCCGTCAGCGCCGTCGCGCCACCGCCGCCGCGGGCCGGCCGGAGTTCACCGGCAAGACCGAGGAGCCCACCCGCAAGGGCCGCCGTGCCGCGCGCCCCGCCGTGGCCGTCTTCCAGGCGCCGGTCTTCGCCGAGCCGATGTTCCAGACCCCCGAGACCGCGGCCGCCGCCGCTGCCGCCGCCGGTCCGGTCACCCCGTACGACGAGATCGACGAGGCCGAGGAGGAGCTGACCGCCGAGGCCGGGACCGCCCAGCCGGCCGCGCCCGCCGAGGCCGAGGCCGCCGAGGCAGCCGAGGCCGCGCCGCAGGGCGGCTCGCGCCGCCGTCGCCGCCGTCGCGGTGAGGCCGCCGAGCCCGAGCAGACCGCCGCTCCCGCCGCCCCGGTGGAGGAGCCCGTCGAGCAGCCCGCGCACGAGCAGGACGAGCCCGAGACCGGTGCGGACGCCGAGCACGAGGGCGAGGGCGACGACACCGACGAGTACGGGGACCGGCCCTCGCGCCGTCGTCGTCGTGGTGGCCGCCGCCGTCGCCGCGGTGAGACCAACGACGTGGACGACGCCGAGCAGCACACCGACGAGGCACCCGCCGACCGCTCCGACCGCTCCGAGCGTTCCGCCGAGGACGAGCACCAGGGGCAGGACGCCGACGAGGCGGAGGACGAGGAGGACAACGACTCCTCGGCCGCCGGTTCGAGCAGCAGCCGTCGCCGCCGTCGCCGCCGTCGTCGCAGCGGTGACGCCTCCGCCGAGGCCGACAACGGCCAGGACGACCCGGAGCGTACGGTCGTCAAGGTCCGCGAGCCCCGCAAGAAGGAGGAGCGCGAGCCCGGCACCGGCTTCGACGAGGTCCAGTCCATCAAGGGCTCGACCCGTATGGAGGCGAAGAAGCAGCGCCGCCGTGAAGGCCGTGAGCAGGGCCGCCGC
This sequence comes from Streptomyces sp. NPDC079020, assembly GCF_044542225.1. Classification (NCBI taxonomy): domain Bacteria; kingdom Bacillati; phylum Actinomycetota; class Actinomycetes; order Kitasatosporales; family Streptomycetaceae; genus Streptomyces; species Streptomyces sp. NPDC079020. The sequence goes on along the minus strand of NZ_JBITUB010000001.1, from coordinate 828,716 downwards.
CGCGTCCCGATCATCACCGAGGCGGAGTTCCTGGCCCGCCGCGAGGCCGTCGAGCGGGTGATGGTCGTCCGCCAGAGCGGCGAGCGCACCCAGATCGGCGTCCTTGAGGACAACGTGCTCGTCGAGCACTACGTCAACAAGGAGCAGGCCACCAGCTACGTCGGCAACGTCTACCTGGGCAAGGTGCAGAACGTTCTGCCGTCCATGGAGGCCGCCTTCGTCGACATCGGCAAGGGCCGCAACGCCGTCCTGTACGCCGGTGAGGTCAACTTCGAGGCACTCGGCATGGCCCATGGGCCGCGCCGCATCGAGACGGCTCTCAAGTCCGGCCAGTCGGTCCTCGTCCAGGTGACGAAGGACCCGATCGGTCACAAGGGCGCCCGCCTGACCAGCCAGGTCTCGCTGCCCGGCCGCTACCTGGTGTACGTGCCCGAGGGCTCGATGACCGGGATCAGCCGCAAGCTGCCCGACACCGAGCGGTCCCGGCTGAAGACCATCCTCAAGAAGATCGTCCCCGAGGACGCGGGCGTCATCGTGCGCACCGCCGCCGAGGGCGCGAGCGAGGACGAGCTGCGCCGTGATGTCGAGCGGCTCCAGCAGCAGTGGGAGGAGATCCAGAAGAAGTCGAAGAACAGCGGCAGCTCCAACGCGCCGACGCTGCTCTACGGCGAGCCGGACATGACCGTCCGGGTCGTCCGCGACATCTTCAACGAGGACTTCTCGAAGGTCATCGTGAGTGGCGACGACGCGTGGGAGACCATCCACGGCTATGTCTCGCACGTCGCGCCGGACCTGACGGAGCGTCTGTCGCGCTGGACCTCCGAGGTCGACGTCTTCGCGACGTACCGGATCGACGAGCAGCTGATGAAGGCGCTGGACCGCAAGGTCTACCTGCCCAGCGGCGGCTCGCTGGTGATCGACAAGACCGAGGCCATGGTCGTCGTCGACGTCAACACCGGAAAGTTCACCGGTCAGGGCGGCAACCTTGAGGAGACCGTCACCAAGAACAACCTGGAGGCGGCCGAGGAGATCGTGCGTCAGCTGCGGCTGCGCGACCTCGGCGGCATCGTCGTCGTCGACTTCATCGACATGGTGCTGGAGTCCAACCGGGATCTGGTGCTGCGGCGGCTGCTGGAGTGCCTGGGCCGGGACCGTACGAAGCACCAGGTCGCCGAGGTCACCTCGCTGGGCCTGGTCCAGATGACCCGCAAGCGGGTGGGCCAGGGTCTGCTGGAGTCCTTCTCCGAGACCTGTGTCCACTGCAACGGGCGCGGTGTGATCGTGCACATGGAGCAGCCGACGTCCGCCGGTGGCGGCGGCGGTGGCAAGCGTTCCAAGAAGCGCGGCCGCGGCGGCGCGGGCCAGGAACACGAGCACGAGCACGGCCAGGACGCCGAGCACCACGAGCACGGCAGCGAGCACGCGGACGAGACCGAGGCCGAGCTGGCCGCGGAGGTCGCCGCCCCGGTGGCGCTGCCCGAGCCGGAGTTCGTCGCGGACGAGGAGCTGTACAGCAGCCCGGCCGAGGCGGAGGCCGCCGCCACGCGTGGCCGCGGCCGTCGCCGCGCGACCCGCAAGGTGTCGGCCCCGGCCGGCGCGCCGAAGGCCGCCGCTCCGGCGCCGGCCGCGGAGACGGCCGCGGTCGCGGAGGCCGCTCCGGCGGCCGCGAGCGCCCCGGTGGCCGAGGCGCAGGCCGAGCCCGAGCCGGTCGTCGAGACCCCGGTGGCCGCCGCGGCCCCCGAGGCCGAGGGGGCACCGCAGGGCCGGACGCGTCGCCGGGCGACCCGGAAGGCGTCCGCCCCGGCGGGTTCGCCGAAGCAGGCCGAGGCGGCGGAGCCGGTCCGGCCGGCCGAGCCCACCGCGGAGCCCGCCGCCGAGGCCCCGGTCGTCGAGGCGCCCGCGTCCGAGGTCACCGAGGCCCCGGCCGCCCCGCCGCGTGCCCGGCGCCGGGTGACCCGTAAGGTCACCGCCCCGGCGGGCTCGCCCGCGGGTGCCGAGGAGCAGGCGGTCGTGGTCGTGACCAGTGCCCCCGAGTCCGGGGCACCGGCCGAGGGCGAGCGGTCCGAGTCCCCGGCCACCGAGTCCCCGGCCACCGAGCCCCCGGCCACCGAGCCCCCGGCCACCGACGCCCCGGACACCGGGGCCCCGGCCGCGGAAGCCCCGGCGAAGAAGACGGCACGCAAGACCGCCAAGAAGGCGCCGGCCAAGAAGGCCACCGCCACGAAGACGGCTGCGAAGACCGCCGCGAAGAAGACGGCGGCCAAGAAGACCACCGCGAAGAAGACGACGGCGAAGAAGGCCACGAAGAAGACGGTTGCCGCAGAGCAGTCGTCGCCTTCCGTGACCGCTTCGGCGCCGTCCGCGGAGGGCGCGGAGTCCGGCAGTTGATGATTCCGTAACCGGCAGTTCATCTCACGTGTCCCGCCCCGAAGTCTTCGGGGCGGGACACGTGCTTTGTTTCAGAACTGATGCAAGCAGGGGTTAACGGGCCCGAAATCGCCTGAGAAATCCCTGATAATGTGACGGCGGTTGCTGGCCTGTAGCGGTTCTGAACGGAAACTACAATCGGTGACCGGCCCGGTGGCGGACAGACCGGACCCAGAATCCTCGGCAGGGCGTCGGCATTGTGCCGGTGGGGTTAGGCGCGGCCTCGTGAGACGTCCCGCACCCCAGACCTCTGCCTGTTAAGAGCTCTTGCGGTGTTCAAGGAGGACGTCCATGACGAGCATCAACGAGCAGCCGATTCCTGCTGCCCGCCCGGTCATCGGGGAAGACGAGATCGAGGCCGCGGTACGTGTGCTGCGCAGCGGCCGCGTGGTGCAGGGGCCCGAGGTCGCGGCCTTCGAGGAAGGCTTCGCGGACCTGGTCGACGGCCGGCACTGTGTCGCCGTCAACTCGGGCACCTCGGCACTTCATCTGCTGCTGCTCGCCCTGGGCATCGGTCCGGGCGACGAAGTGATCGTCCCTTCCTTCTCCTTCGCCGCGTCCGCGAACGCGGTCCGCCTGGTCGGCGCCGACGTCGTCTTCGCCGACATCGAGCCGGGCAGCTTCGGTCTCGACCCGGCCGCGGTCGAGGCCGCGATCACCCCGCGCACCGCCGCGATCATGCCCGTGCACCTCTACGGTCACCCGGCGGCGATGGACAGGCTCATGCCCATCGCGGACAAGCACAAGCTCGCCGTGGTCGAGGACGCCTGCCAGGCACACGCCGCGGCGCTGAACGGGACCCCCGTCGGCGCGTTCGGCGCGGGCGGCACCTTCAGCTTCTACCCCACCAAGAACATGCACTCGCTCGAGGGCGGCATGGTCACCACGGCCGACGCGGAGACCGCCCGCACCCTGCGCCTCCTGCGCAACCAGGGCATGGAGCAGCGGTACGCCAACGAGATCGTCGGCGCCAACATGCGTATGACGGACGTGGCCGCCGCCGTCGGCCGGGTGCAGCTGACCAAGCTGGACGCCTGGACCGAGCAGCGCCGTGCCAACGCGGCGTACCTCGACGCGCACATCACCGCGCCGTGCGTCGTGACGCCGCCGGTCGCCGAGGGCGCCCGTCACGTCTACCACCAGTACACGGTCCGGGTGCGGGGTGACCGGGACGCCGCGATGGCGAAGCTCACCGAGGCGGGCGTCGGCAACGCGGTCTACTACCCGACGCCGATCCACCGGCTCAAGCCGTACTGGGAGCCGGACCAGAAGGCCGGCCGCAACTGGGATCTGCCGGAGACCGAGCGGGCCGCCGCCGAGGTCGTCTCGCTGCCGGTGCACCCCTCGCTCACCGAGGGCGACCTGGCGCGCATCGCCGCCGCCGTGAACGCGCTGGGGGAGAACCTGTGAGCGCCGTACTGAAGGCCGGCCTCATCGGGCTCGGCTCCATGGGCCGCCACCACGCCCGGGTGCTCGCCGGCCTGGAGGGTGTGGAACTGGTCGGCGTCGTCGACCCGATGGGCGACAAGAACGGCTGGGCGCAGGGCGCCCCCGTCCTGTCGACCGTCGAGGAGCTCATCGCCCTGGGCATCGACTACGCCGTCGTGGCCTGCCCCACCGGACTGCACGAGGAAGTCGGCCTGCAGCTCGCCGACGCCGGTGTCTGCGCGCTGATCGAGAAGCCGCTCGCGGACACCGTGGAGGGCGCCCGCCGGCTCGTCGAGGCCTTCGAGGCGCGCGGCCTGGTGGCCGGTGTCGGCCACATCGAACGCTGCAACCCGGCCCTGCGCTCGCTGCGCAGCCGTCTGGAGGCCGGCGAACTCGGTGATGTGTACCAGGTCGTGACGCGGCGCCAGGGCCCCTTCCCGCACCGGATCGCCGACGTCGGCGTCGTCAAGGACCTCGCGACCCACGACATCGACCTGACGGGCTGGGTGACCGGCCAGACGTACAACTCGATCGCGGCCCACACCGTGTCGAAGTCCGGCCGCCCGCACGAGGACATGGTCTCCGCCGTGGGCCAGCTCTCGGACGGCACGATGGTCAACCACCTGGTCAACTGGCTGAGCCCGCTCAAGGAGCGGTTCACCTCGGTCACGGGTGAGCGCGGCTGCTTCATCGCCGACACCCTCACCGCCGACCTCACGTTCCACTCGAACGCGTCGGTGACCACCGAGTGGGAGGCGCTGCGCGCGTTCCGCGGGGTCTCCGAGGGCGACATGATCCGTTACGCCATCCCGAAGCGCGAGCCGCTGCTCGTCGAGCACGAGCTGTTCCGGGACGCCGTGCAGGGGAAGTCGTCCGACATCTGCACCCTGCGCCAGGGGCTCCGTACCGTCGAGGTGGCCGCCGCCGTGCTCGAATCGGCGTCGACCGGACTCGCGGTGCCGCTGAAGGACCTGGACGCGCCGTTCGAGGGTGTGGCCAGTTGACCGAACCGGCTGTCACCGTCGTCGTAGCCGTTTACAACACGATGCCGTATCTCACCGAGTGCCTGAATTCGCTCGTGGGACAGAGCATCGGACGGGAACGGCTCGAAGTGATCGCGGTGGACGACGGGTCCACCGACGACAGCGGTAATGAACTGGACCGTTTCGCGGCGCTTTATCCGGATACGGTCAAGGTTATTCACCAGGAGAATTCCGGCGGGCCGGCCGCTCCCAGTAATCGGGCCCTGGACATCGCCACCGGGCGTTATGTCTACTTCATCGGTTCCGACGACTACCTCGGTGAAGAGGCGCTGGAACGGATGGTGGCCTGCGCCGACCAGCACGATTCCGATGTGGTCGTCGGCAAGATGGTCGGGACGAACGGTCGCTATGTCCATCAGAAGCTGTATACCGGGAACAATCCGGATATCAGCCTCTACACATCGGCCCTTCCGTTCACGCTCGCCAACACCAAGCTCTTCCGCCGCGAACTGGTGGAGAAGCACGGCCTGCGGTTCCCGGAGGACCTGCCGGTCGGCAGCGACCAGCCGTTCACGATCGAGGCGTGCGTCCGGGCCCGCAGGATCTCGGTGCTCTCCGACTACACGTACTACTACGCGGTCAAGCGCGGTGACGCGAGCAACATCACCTACCGGGCCGATCATCTGGCCCGGCTCCGGTGCACCGCGAAGATCATGAAGCACACGGCCGGTCTCATCGAGCCGGGCCCGCAGCGCGACGCCGTGTTCAAGCGGCACTTCGACTGGGAGCTGTCCAAGCTCCTGCAGAAGGACTTCCCCGCCCTCGACACCGGCACCAAGCGCCTGGTGTGCGAGGGCTTGGCCGCCTTGTTGGACGAGTACTACACCGACGGCCTGCGCGACGGTACGGGGGTGACGCGACGGGTGCGCTTCGGCCTCGCCCGGCGCGGCGCCGTCGAGGAGCTCAGCCGCGCCATCGCGGACGAGACCGAGCACGGGGCCCCGCCGTTCCTCCTGGAGGGCGGGCGGGCCTTCGCCGCCTACCCCGGCTTCCGGGACGACGCGGTCGGTCTGGAGGACCGCTTCTACGAGGTGCTCGGCGAGGCGGTACCGGGCAGGCTCGCCAAGAGCACGGAGCTGGAGTCGGCCGCGTGGGAGCAGGACGGGGCGGAGCTGTCCCTCGCCCTGAGGCTGCGGCTCGGGATCATCGGTGACACCTCCTCGGCCGTGGTCGCCCTGGCGCAGGGCGCGATGCCCAAGAGCGCGGACAAGCCGGGAGCGCTGAGGATGTCCAAGGACGCCCGGCGCCCCGAGGCCGTCGGAGAGTTCGTCAGGGAGCCCGCGGGCGGGGGCCGCGGCACCCTGCTGAGCGCCCGCATCCCGATCCAGCCCGTCAAGGCCAAGCGGGGCGTGCGGGTCTACGCCGACGTGGCGGGCTCGACGTACGAGATCCCCGTGCGCACCGACGGACTGCCGATGCCCCTGGCGCGGCGGTGGGGGCGGACCGTCCCCTATCGCGTCGCCGCGAATCCGAACACCAAGGGCCGGCTCGTGATCACGACGGCCCCGCTGTGGGAGACCAAGACCGGGATGCTGGCGCGGCTGCGCCGCAAGCTGTCCGGCCGGAAGAGGAAGCAAACCCGATGAACATCTGTGTAGTCGCGCTCGGCAAGATCGGACTTCCGCTCGCCGTGCAGTTCGCAGCCAAGGGCCACACGGTCATCGGCGCGGACGTCAACGCGAAGGTCGTCGAGCTGGTCAACGCGGCCACCGAGCCGTTCCCCGGTGAGCACGACCTGGACGTCAAGCTCAAGGAGACGGTGGGTGCCGGTCTGCTCTCCGCGACGACGGACACCACGGCCGCGGTCGCCGCGTCCGACGCCGTCGTGGTCGTCGTCCCGCTCTTCGTGGACGCCGAGGGAACCCCGGACTTCGGCTGGATGGACGCCGCCACCAAGGCGATCGCCGCAGGGCTGAAGCCGGGCACCCTGGTCAGTTACGAGACCACGCTGCCGGTCGGCACCACCCGTACCCGCTGGGCGCCGATGCTCGCCGAGGGCTCCGGTCTCACCCCGGGCGAGGACTTCCACCTGGTCTTCTCCCCGGAGCGGGTGCTGACCGGCCGGGTCTTCGCCGACCTGCGCCGCTACCCCAAGCTCGTCGGCGGTATCGACGAGGCGTCCGCCCGGCACGGTGTCGAGTTCTACGAGGCCGTGCTCGACTTCGACGAGCGCGAGGACCTGCCGCGGCCCAACGGCGTGTGGGACCTCGGCACGGCGGAGGCCTCCGAGCTCGCCAAGCTGGCCGAGACCACCTACCGCGACGTCAACATCGGTCTGGCCAACCAGTTCGCCCGGTTCGCCGACCGCAGCGGCATCGACGTCAAGAAGGTCATCGAGGCCTGCAACAGCCAGCCCTACAGCCACATCCACCAGCCCGGCATCGCCGTCGGCGGCCACTGCATCCCGATCTACCCGCGGATGTACCTGTGGAACGACCCGGAGGCGACCGTCGTGCGCTCGGCCCGTGAGGCCAACGCCGCGATGCCCGAGTACTCCGTGGACCTGCTGGCCGCCGCCTACGGCGACCTGGACGGCGTCGGCGTGCTGGTGCTGGGCGCCGCCTACCGCGGCGGGGTCAAGGAGACCGCGTTCTCCGGTGTCTTCGGAGTCGTCGAGGCCCTGAAGGCGCGCGGCGCGGTGCCGTTCGTCTCGGACCCGATGTACACCCCCCAGGAGCTGACCGCGCACGGTCTCGTCCCGCACGAGGGCCAGACCGTCACCGCGGCCGTCCTCCAGGCCGACCACGCCGAGTACCGGGAGCTGGCCGCCGCCGATCTGCCGGACGTCCGCGTCCTGGTCGACGGGCGGCGGACGACGGACCCGGCTCGCTGGGAAGGTGTTCGCCGCGTTGTTATCGGAGGTTGATCTAATATGTCCGGGATAGCTCAGTTTGTCGTGTAAGGATTGAAGCATGTCAACATCTGTCGCCCGCCCCAAACTTGCCGTCATCGTCGCCAACGGCATCACTGGGGACTCCCGGGTGCAGAAGACGGCGCTCGCCGCTGCTCGCGCCGGCTGGGACGTCACTCTCATCGGCCGCAGCCCTTCCAAGCACACCGAGCGCTCCTGGTTCGGACCGGTCAAGGTCGTACGCGTACCGGTCGCCACCCATATGAAGCGACGGGTGGCCGCCCGCGCCGTCCAGGGCGGCGCCCGCGCGCATCTGACGCAGTTCGGCATCAAGGACCGTGCGGGACTGGAGCAGCTGCGGGCCGCGCACGGCACCTGGGTACGTGAACAGACCGCCAGGATCGGGTGGTTGAGCCAGTCCACGGCCATCGGAGGACCGGCCGCCGTCGGGCTCAAGGCCGTCGTGCGGGCCCGCCGCGGCGCGCACAAGCTGCGGCTGAAGGCGTACAAGTGGGAGCAGCGGCGCAAGCCCGAGCAGCAGCCCACCGGCGACTGGCGCAAGGACTGGCCGGCCCTGCTCGACCTGGACCTGGCATTCGGCCCCGTCATCGAGAAGCTCGCGCCGGACGTCATCCACGCCAACGACATCACCGCGATCAACCTGGGTGCCATGGCTGCCGCCCGGCTGCGGGCGAGCGGCCGCAAGTGCGCCTGGCTGTACGACGCGCACGAGTACGTCGCGGGCGTCGAATGGCCCCAGCCGCTGATGACCACCGCCTTCCCCGCCGTGGAGAAGGAGTTCATCGGCAAGGCCGACGCCGTGGTGACGGTCTCCCCGGAGATCGCCGAGGTCATCCAGCAGGACTACGCACTGGCGAAGACACCCCTCGTGGTCCGTAACACGCCGATCCGCGAGACCATCGGCGGCGCCGCCGGACGGGTGTCGGTCCGGCAGGCCTGCGGCCTCGACGACAGCGTCCCGCTGCTCGTGTACTCCGGCTGGATCTCCTCCGAGCGCGGTCTCGGCACCGCCGTGGAGGGCCTGGCCGGGCTGCCCGGCTACCACCTCGCGGTCGTCGCGGGCAAGCGCAGCCCGGAGCTGGTCAGACTGCTGGAACTCGCCGAGGAGACCGGCGTACGGGACCGTATCCATGTGGTTCCCTACGTGGCCCAGCACGAGGTGGCGGACTACCTCTCCACCGCGGACCTCGGGCTGATCTGTTCCCAGCGGACGATCAACTACGAGCTGTCCCTGCCGACCAAGACGGCCGAGTACCTGCACGCGGGGCTGCCGATCATCGCCAGCGATGTGAAGACCCTCAGCGCGTTCGTACGGGAGCACGGCGTCGGCGAGGTGTTCGTCGCCGGTGACGCCGCCTCGTTCGTCGAGGCCGTCACCCGCGGCATCGCCAATGTCGCGGACATGAAGGAGCACATCACCGAGCCCATCCTCACCGAGCTCTCCTGGGAGCATCAGTGCGAGGGGCTGATGGCGCTCTACAGCGAGATCTCGGGCCTCACCCCGCCCGAGCCCGCCGAGGGCTTCTCCTGGGGAGCCGTCGAGCGCGCCGTCACGGACACCGAGGAGGACGAGGAGCCGCGCGAGGAGCTGGAGCGGGGCTGGACGCCGCTCGGCAAGACCCCGGTCAAGCTCGGTCTGGGCCCGGCCAACTACGCCGGGCAGCTCGCCGCCTTCGCGCAGGCCGTCACCCGTGAGCGCTCCGACGTCTCGGCGGAAGTGGTCAAGCACCGCACCGCGCAGACGCACGAGTACCCGGCCGACGTCTACGTCGACGGCAAGTCCCTCAAGAACCTCGATGTCCAGCTCGAACAGGTGCAGCGGATCGTGCCGCGCTACACGCACCTCATCGCCGACGCCTTCCGCCCCGTCTTCGGCGGACTGAACGGCGACAGCATCGAGGGCGACCTGCCCGCGCTCCTCAACGGCGGGCTGAAGGTCGCGCTGCTCGCCCACGGCAGCGAGGTGCGCGACCCCGCGCAGCACCGCAAGCGCAACCCGTACTCCCTCTTCCTCGACGCCCCCGAGGGCTACGAGGACAAGCTGGCGGCAATTGCCGAGCGCAACCGGCGCATCGCGCGGGAGAGCGGGCTCCCGGTCTTCGTCACCACGCCCGACCTGCTGCTCGACCTGCCGATGGCCACCTGGGCGCCGCTCGTCGTGGACGTCGAGGCATGGGCCTGCGACCGGCCGGTGATGCAGCGCGAACGCCCCGTCGTCCTGCACGCCCCCTCGGCGCGCTGGACCAAGGGCACCGACCGGGTGCTGCCGGTGCTCCAGGACCTCCACGACCGCGGCCTGATCGACTTCCGGCTGGCCGAGAAGGTCTCCTGGGCCACGGTCCGGGAGATGGTGATGGAGGCGGACATCATCGTCGACCAGTTCGCCATCGGTACGTACGGGACGTTCGCGTGCGAGGGCATGGCCGCCGGCAAGCCGGTGGTCGCCCACCTCGACAAGGAGTCGATCGCGGCGTGCGGGGTGACCCCGCCGATCGTCAACGCCACCCCGGAGACGCTGGACTCGGTCATGGAGGCGCTGCTCGCCGACCGTGAGGGCACGGCCCGGATCGGCGCGGAGTCGGCCGCGTTCGCACGGGAGTACCACGACGGTACCGCCACGGCCCGCGCCCTGGACGGTTTCCTCAGGCGCTGACCGGCACCGCGAGGACGCCGTCCTCGCGCGAGGACATGACAGAAGGGGCTCCCCGGCCGCAGCGGCCGGGGAGCCCCTTCTCGTACGCCGGTGGCCGAGGTCAGCCGCGCAGCGCCTCCTCCATCAGCTCCACGACCCGTACGGCCGCGGTGCCCTCGCCGTAGGGCGTACCGCGCTCGGTCTCCGGGGCGGGGCGGGTCGCCAGCGCCGCGAACTCGTCCGCGGGCAGCTCGTGCGGGTCCGGGACGAGGACGTTCCAGCCGCCCTCCAGGGTCTCCACCCACTCCGTCTCCGGGCGGACCGTGGTGCACGCCCGGCCGAGCAGGAACGCCTCCTTCTGGAGGCCGCCCGAGTCGGTGACCACACCGGCCGAGGCCACCACGGCGGCGACGAGACCGGCGTACGGCAGCGGGCGGCCGACGTGCAGGTTGCCCTGCTCCAGCTTGATGCCGTGCTCCTCGGCACGCGCCACCAGACGCGGGTGCGCGAGCAGCGCCACCGGCACCGGAAGCGCGGCCAGCGAGGCCAGGATCGCCGACAGCCGCTCCGGGTCGTCGGTGTTGTCCGGCCGGTGGAGCGTGGCGAGCAGGAACGGCGAGGCCGGGTCGATGCCCTCGGGCAGGGCCGGCGCGGGGTGCTCCCCGGCGGCCACCGCGTCACGGATGCGCAGGCAGATGTCCACCATCACGTCACCCGCGAGCCGGGAACGCCCGGCCAGGCCCTCGTTGGCCAGGTGGCGCATGGCCTCCTCGGTGGGGGCGAGCAGCAGGTCGGCGCAGTGGTCGGTGAGGACCCGGTTGTGCTCCTCGGGCATCCGGCGGTTGAACGAGCGCAGGCCCGCTTCGAGGTGGGCGACCGGCAGGTGCATCTTCACCGCGGACAGCGCGCCGGCGACGGTGGAATTGGTGTCCCCGTAGACCAGGACCCAGTCCGGCCGCTCGTCCTCCAGTACCTTGTCCATGGCGGCGAGCACCGCTCCGGTCTGCACCCCGTGGCTTCCGGAGCCCACGCCCAGGTGGACGTCCGGGGCCGGGATGCCGAGCCCGTCGAAGAACACATCGGACAGATCGGCGTCGTAGTGCTGGCCGGTGTGCACGATGACGTGCTGATGGGACGTGCCGGCGAAGGCCGCGGCGATGGGGGCGAGTTTCACGAGCTGGGGCCGGGCCCCGACGACGCTGAGGACCTTCACGTTGTTCTTCTCCTTGGAGGCTGCCGGGCCCGTTGCGGGCCGGGTCCGATGGTACGTGGAGCCTTGCGGGGCACGGTCACCGCAGGGTCCCGGGGGGCCGGTATGCTCGCTGGCTGCGGTATGTCTGCGGCGGGGAGAAGGCCGTGACGGCGGCTATCAGGAAAGGCGCGTACATGGAGCCCGAAAGCACCACGCGGCACAAGCCCCGGGGTCGAGTGGTCATGCTCGTCGACAATGGGGTCAGGGGTGACTCCCGGGTACAGAAGGCGGCCCGGTCCGCGGCGGACGCCGGCTGGGACGTCGTGCTCTTCGGAGTCTCGCCGGACAGCGAGAAGCACTCCTGGAAGGTCGGCAGCGCCGAGGTGCGGCTGATCCCCAAGCCCACCCCGCTCAACCCGCGCCGGCACGACATGCGCCGCCCGTTCCCGCGCCGCCCGCTCGCCTACCGCTCGCCCCAGGTGGCGCGCTACCGGGTGCAGGCCGCCAAGGCGTGGCGCTCGGACCTGAGCTTCCGGCAGGCGGCCGAGAAGGCCGCCAGGGCCGGTCACCCGGGCCGCAGCGCGGGCGGCTCCAAGGCCCGCCTGCTGGTGCCGCGCGTGAGCGCCAAGATCTACAGCAAGTGGGTCGCGCTGCGCGCCCGCGAGACGACGAACCTGCAGAAGCGCCGGTCCATGCTGGACGCCTCCCTGGACCGGACCACGACCGCCATGTGGCAGACGCTGATGAAGCAGCGCTCCTGGCGCCGGCTGATGCCGAACCTGTGGGACTTCGAGCTGGCCTTCGCCAAGCACATCGACGCGCTGAAGCCCGACCTGATCCACGCCCACGACTTCAAGATGCTCGGCGTCGGCGCCCGTGCCGCCGTGCGCGCCCGCGCGGCCGGCCGGCCCGTGAAGCTCGTCTGGGACGCCCATGAGTACGTCCCCGGGCTGCCCCCGCGCCACGGCCGCTGGCTGCCCGGCCATGTGGCGTGGGAGAAGGAGCACGCCGTGTTCGCCGACGCGGTGATCACGGTCTCCCCGGCCCTCGCGGAGCTGCTCAAGGAGGGCCACGGCCTGTCCGCGCTGCCGACGGTCGTGCTGAACGCCCCGGTCCTCTCCCCGGGCGCGGACGAGGTCGCCGGGGCCGACCCCGTGCCGGATCTGCGGGAGCTGTGCGGCGTCGGCCCGGACACCCCGCTGCTCGCGTACGTCGGTGGCATCAATCCGGTCCGCGGGGTCGAGACGATCATCGAGGGCCTCACCCGCATGCCGGACGTGCATGTCGCGATGGTCTCCGTGCCGCCGGGCAAGCCGTACGCGGCGACCGCCACGATCCGCAAGCTCGTCGACGAGCTGGGGGTCGGCGACCGGGTGCACTTCCTGCCGTTCGTCCCGCACTGGCAGGTCGCCGAGTTCGTGGCCCCGGCCGACGCGGCCGTCAGCCCGCTCCATCACCTGGCCAACCACGAGCTGGCGCTGAGCAACAAGTTCTTCGAGTACTCGCAGGCCAGGCTCCCGCAGATCGTCAGCGACATCCGCACGATGTCGGAGATGGTCGAGTCGACGGGCCAGGGCGAGGTCTTCCGCGCCCAGGACACCGAGGACTACGTCCGGGCGGTGAAGGCCGTGCTGGCCGACCCCGAGCGCTACCGGGCCGCCTACGACAAGCCGGGTCTGCTGGAGAAGTGGACCTGGGAGGCGCAGGCCGAGATCCTCGACGGCATCTACAGCCGGCTGCTGCCGGACCGCCCCAAGGTGCCCGCGGCGGCCTCGGAGACCCGGACGGACGCCCACGCCTGAGCCCCCGCTCCGGCTGGCATGACATGAGGAGGGGCCCCGCACCGGAATCCGGTGCGGGGCCCCTCCTCATGCCGTCCTCAGGCCGTTCCCCCGCCACCGGGGAGCCGGCCGGGGGTCACAGCCTCGTGCGCAGCCAGCGGACCGAGGGCCGCTCCAGGTAGCGGTGCACCAGCCAGGACAGCACCAGCAGAACCATCATGGTGACGGCCAGCGTGGGCCATGCGCCCAGGTGCCCGTAGAGGGTACGGATCAGGGCCCAGCCCAGCTCCTCGTGGAGCAGGTACAGCGGGTACACCAGTGCCCCCGCCGTGGCCAGCCAGCGCCACTGCAGCCCGTCGAGCCGGTGCAGCGCCACCGCGAGCACCAGGAGATAGGAGACCGTCACCACGGCCAGGGCCACATACGGGCTGCGGTCGAACCCCAGGTCGTCCCGCAGCCGGTCCCCGTGTTCCACCAGGTCGCTCTGCATGGTCAGCCAGCTCATCCCGAGGAGCAGCCACAGCTTCAGGTCGGGCCCGAAGCGGTACATCAGGTACATGGTGATCCCGGCGACGAACAGCGAGGTGTTCAGCGCGGGTGCCAGCGTGGTGAGGAGCGGTACGGCGGTGCCCTGCTGGAGCAGCACGGAAAGGATCAGCCACGACCAGCAGAAGACGTACACGCGCTGGAAGCTGATCTCCTTGATCAGCACGACCAGGAAGACCAGGTAGAAGCAGAGCTCCAGCCAGAGCGTCCAGTAGGCGCCGACCATGTGCTGTGCCTTCAGGGGCACCTGGAACATCGTCAGGTTCGTCAGGGCGTCGCTGAAGCTGGGGGACTCGCGGACCGGGTCCGGCAGCAGCCGGTACAGCGCGAGGGCGAGGACCACCGAGAACCAGTAGGCGGGGAACAGCCGCAGGAACCGGGCGCGGACGAACTGCCCCGGGGTGCGTCCCCAGGCCGACAGACAGATCACGAAGCCGCTGATGATGAAGAAGAGCTGGACGCCGTAGGAGCCGTACTTGGCGAAGGGGAAGAGCCAGGGGAAGAGCTCGCGGGGGCTCTCGCCCCAGTTGACCGCGGTCGCCTTGTCGATCCCCGCGAAGTGGAACGCGAGAACGGCCAGCGCCGCCACGACCCGCAGCGCGTCGAGCGCGTAGAGCCGTGGCGCCGGGGTCCTGGGTGTGCCGCCGCCGTCACCGGAGGCGGCACCGGGGGCCGGAATCTCCGGTCGCGCCTCGTCCGGCGGGTGAGCATCGGTCTTGGTCGACAGAGAAGGAAAGTTCACTGCCTCATCCTTGACCGAACGTGTCGCTTCTCAGGTCGAACACGTCGGATCGAGATCAAAAGGCGACCCGCCTCGCACCGGTTACGCGGCTCGCTCGCCGAGGACCCCGTCCTTCTCCTCGTACACCGCACCGCTCTGCGGGCACTCCCAGACGCCCGGCTCGCCGGCGCGCTCCACGAGGCGCACCCCGCTGCGGCCCACCCAGCCGATCTGCCGTGCCGGCACGCCCACCACCAGGGCGAAGTCCGCCACGTCCTTGGTGACCACCGCGCCGGCCGCCACCATCGCCCAGCGCCCGATCCGCACCGGAGCCACGCAGACGGAGCGCGCGCCGAGCGAGGCGCCCTCGGCCACCTTCACACCCACGGCCTCCCAGTCGCCGCCGCGCTTCTGGTTGCCCTCGGGGTCGACGGAGCGCGGGTTGTGGTCGTTGGTGAGGACGACGGCGGGGCCGACGAAGACGCCGTCGCCGAGCTCGGCGGGCTCGTACACCAGGGCGTAGTTCTGGAGCTTGACGTTGTCGCCGATCCGCACGCCGGTGCCGACGTAGGCGCCCCGGCCGATGACGCAGCCCTTGCCGAGGCGGGCCCGCTCACGGATCTGGGCGAGCTCCCAGACGCTGCTGCCGTCGCCGATCTCGGCGGTCTCGTCGACCTGGGCGGTGGGCTGGACCCTGTAGTTCACGCGCGTGTGCCTTCCGGAGAGCTGGTGTGCTGGGAGAGCTTACGATCCCCGGCCCCGGAGGCCGTGGGCGAGGGCGTCCCCGCCCGGCGTACGGAGCCGCGGCCGGGCCGGTTCCCCGGCGGCCGGGGCCCGGTTTGACCCCCCGAACCCCGCCCCGTAACCTTGACCCTCGGTGTGTTTCCGTACGCACCTACCCCTGAGCACATCCCTTCCGGACCCGGTCGGCGTTCGCGCCTTCCGTACGGGAGAGGCCGCTCATCCTTCCGGATCGTCCCGGGCCCCGGCCCGTGCGAGCGGCTGGCATCAGGGGATCCGTTCCGAGCGAAAGAGAGATCCGCGTGTACGCCATCGTGCGCAGCGGTGGTCGCCAGCACAAGGTTGCTGTCGGCGACATCGTTGAGGTTGACAAGATTCCCACCGCCCAGGTCGGCGACACCGTAGAGCTCTCTACGCTGCTCGTGGTCGACGGCGACGCCGTCACCAGCGACCCGTGGGTCCTGGCCGGGATCAAGGTCCAGGCCGAGATCGTGGACCACCACAAGGGCGCGAAGATCGACATCCTTCGCTACAAGAACAAGACCGGCTACCGCCGTCGCCAGGGTCACCGCCAGCAGTACACGGCGATCAAGGTCACCGGTATCCCCGCGGCTGCGAAGTAAGGGACTGAGGAGACATGGCACATAAGAAGGGCGCATCCTCCACTCGGAACGGGCGCGATTCCAATGCTCAGCGGCTCGGCGTGAAGCGCTTCGGCGGTCAGGCCGTCAACGCCGGTGAGATCCTGGTCCGCCAGCGTGGCACCCACTTCCACCCGGGCACGGGTGTCGGCCGGGGCGGCGACGACACGCTGTTCGCGCTGACCGCCGGTGCGGTGGAGTTCGGTACGCACCGTGGCCGCAAGGTCGTGAACATCGTTCCGCTCGCCGCCTGATCTTTTCCGGCGCACGCGGAGCGACACACAGCACCTTCCGAGGGCGGATCTCAGCTTTCCCGGCAAACGGGGAAGCGGGTCCGCCCTCGGCGTGTTACGACAGAGACAATTCCGTATTTTTCCGCTGTACCTGGAGGCACCAACCATGACCACCTTCGTGGACCGCGTCGAGCTGCATGCCGCCGCGGGTAACGGAGGCCACGGCTGCGCCTCCGTCCACCGTGAGAAGTTCAAGCCGCTGGGCGGCCCCGACGGGGGCAACGGCGGGCGCGGCGGCGATGTGATCCTCGTCGTCGAGCAGGCCGTGACCACGCTGCTGGACTATCACCACAGCCCCCACCGCAAGGCCACCAACGGCCAGCCCGGTGCGGGCGACAACCGTTCCGGCAAGGACGGCCAGGACCTGGTCCTGCCCGTGCCCGACGGCACCGTCGTCCTGGACAGGGCGGGCAATGTGCTCGCCGACCTGGTCGGCCAGGGCACCACCTTCGTCGCCGGCCAGGGCGGCCGCGGCGGCCTCGGCAACGCGGCGCTCGCCTCCGCCCGCCGCAAGGCGCCCGGCTTCGCGCTGCTCGGTGAGCCGGGCGAGGACCGGGACATCGTCCTGGAGCTCAAGACCGTCGCGGACGTCGCACTCGTCGGCTACCCGAGCGCCGGCAAGTCCTCGCTGATCTCCGTGCTCTCCGCGGCGAAGCCGAAGATCGCGGACTACCCGTTCACCACCCTCGTGCCGAACCTCGGAGTGGTGACCGCCGGCGGGACCGTCTACACCATCGCGGACGTCCCCGGCCTCATCCCCGGAGCCAGCCAGGGCAAGGGGCTGGGCCTGGAGTTCCTGCGCCACGTCGAGCGCTGCTCGGTGCTGGTGCACGTGCTGGACACCGCCACGCTGGAGTCGGACCGCGACCCCGTCTCCGACCTCGACATCATCGAGGAGGAGCTGCGGCAGTACGGCGGTCTCGACGACCGGCCGCGCGTCGTCGTCCTGAACAAGGTCGACATCCCCGACGGCCAGGACCTCGCCGACATGATCCGCCCGGAGCTGGAGGACCGCGGTTACCGCGTCTTCGAGGTTTCGGCCATCGCGCACAAGGGCCTCAAGGACCTCTCGTACGCGCTCGCGGGCATCATCGCCGAGGCGCGCGCCGCCAAGCCGAAGGAGGAGGCGACCCGGGTCGTCATCCGCCCGAAGGCCGTCGACGACGCGGGCTTCACCGTGGCGGTGGACGACGAGGGCATCTACCGCGTGCGCGGCGAGAAGCCCGAGCGCTGGGTGCGGCAGACCGACTTCAACAACGACGAGGCCGTCGGCTACCTCGCGGACCGGCTCAACCGCCTCGGTGTCGAGGACGCCCTGATGAAGGCGGGCGCCCGGGCCGGCGACGGCGTCGCCATCGGTCCCGAGGAGAACGCGGTCGTCTTCGACTGGGAGCCGACCGTGACGGCCGGCGCCGAGATGCTGGGCCGCCGGGGCGAGGACCACCGCCTGGAGGAGCCGCGCCCCGCCGCGCAGCGCCGCCGGGAGCGCACCACCGAGCGGGACGACGCGCAGAAGGAATACGACGAGTTCGACCCCTTCTAGGGAGCACGGCCCGCGTCCGCGTTCCGGACGGGCCCGCCGCGCGTGACGCGTGCCGGGCCCGCCCGGTCCGGCCGCCGGATCCGCGCGGCTGCTCGCCCGGTGACGTACCGGACCGGGATAATGCCTGGTGACGGTCATGGTCCGTGCGCCGGATGTGCGGATTGCGCAACACCTCTGTGGATTCGGTCACCCCGCGTACCGGTCCGGCGGAGCCAACCTCCCTGGCCAGGCAGTGAACTGCGGGTTTCCGCAGGGCATGCGGTGACCGACGTCCGCCTTGCGGGACGGTCACGGAGAGTGCGACCATCACACTGTTTCCCCCGTCATAGCAAGGTAGGTCGTCTGTGTCTGTGCCGCATGAAGCCAAGCCCCGGACCACAGCAGTCGTGCTCGCCGGTGGTACCGGTCAGCGCGTGGGACTGTCGATCCCCAAGCAGCTGCTGAAGATCGCCGGCAAGGCAGTCATCGAGCACACGCTGACCATCTTCGAGAACGCCGAGGGCATCGACGATGTGATCGTGCTGATGGCGCCCGGGTTCGTGCCCGACATCGAGAAGATCGTCGCCAAGGCCGGACTGACCAAGGTCACCCGGATCATCGAGGGCGGCACCACCCGCAACGAGACCACCGAGCGCGCCATCGCGGCGCTCGGCGAGGGCCTTGCCGAGGGCGAGGACCGCAACGTCCTCTTCCATGACGCGGTCCGGCCGCTGCTGTCACAGCGAGTCATCAAGGACTGTGTCGACGCGCTCGACCGCTACCAGGCCGTCGACGTCGCCATCCCCTCCGCCGACACGATCATCGTGACGCGCACCCACGGCGGGGACGGGGAGTTCATCACCGACGTCCCCGACCGGTCCCGGCTGCGCCGCGGGCAGACCCCGCAGGCCTTCAAGCTCTCGACGATCCGCAAGGCGTACCGGATCGCGGCGGGCGACCCCAACTTCCAGGCCACCGACGACTGTTCGGTGGTCCTCAAGTACCTCCCCGACGTACCGATCTACGTGGTCGCGGGCGACGAGTACAACATGAAGGTGACCCAGCCGGTCGACGTCTTCATCACCGACAAGCTCTTCCAGCTGGCCTCCACCGCCGCCCCGCGCCAGGCCGACGAGGCCGCCTACCGGGAGCTGCTCTCCGGCAAGACCCTCGTCGTCTTCGGCGGCTCGTACGGCATCGGCGCCGACATCGCCACGCTGGCCGAGCAGTACGGCGCGAAGGTCTACGCGCTGGGCCGCTCCACCACCGGTACGCACGTCGAGAACCCGGAGCACGTCGACGACGCGCTCTCCAAGGCGTACGCCGAGACCGGCCGCGTCGACTACGTCATCAACACCGCGGGCGTGCTGCGCATCGGCAAGCTGGCCGAGACCGACAACACCACGATCCAGGAAGCACTGAACGTCAACTACCTGGCGCCCGTCCAGATCGCCCGCGCCTCGTACAAGTATCTGGCGGAGACCCAGGGCCAGTTGCTGCTCTACACCTCCAGCAGCTACACCCGGGGCCGCGCCGAGTACAGCCTCTACTCCTCCACCAAGGCCGCCATGGTGAACCTCACCCAGGCGCTGGCCGACGAGTGGGCGGGCGAGGGTATCCGTGTCAACTGCGTCAATCCGGAGCGGACCGCGACGCCGATGCGCACCAAGGCGTTCGGCCAGGAGCCCGAGGGCTCGCTGCTCTCCTCGGAGGCCGTGGCGCGCACCTCGCTGGACGTGCTCCTGTCCGAGCTGACCGGCCATGTCATCGATGTACGTCAGCAGGACCCGACGCGCGGTGCCGCCGAATCCTCCGGGTTCGAGCAGGCGCTGGCCTCGGTGCTCGACCGTCAAGAAGATGTGTAATAATTCTTGACAATTGTGATTTTTCGGGCCTCTGTGATCGCCTTGTGCGACCGCAGAGGCCCGAGTGCGTGAAGCCGCACCTTCACATTTCCCTCTATACGTGAATTAACCGGCACCCCCCTGGAGCAGGTTCTTCGTGATCTCGACAGCCATTCGCCTGGCCCGTGTGGGCAGCAGGTCGGAACTGGCGGCAGCACTGTTGATGGGGCTGGGATATCCCTGCGTCATGGTCGCCGCCCTTCTCCCCAACATCTGGTTCTTCGCGGCGGCCACCGCTGTCACGTACGTCACGGACTGGTACCTGCATCAGCGGGGGAGCTATCTGGTCAACCGGCTCGGCAAGGTGCGGGCCGGACTGCCCATCCGCTTCCTGCTCCGCCAGCTGATGCTCATCCTGCTGCTGGCCCGGCTGGACCTCGCGGAGGAGCCGCTGTTCTACACGGCTGTCGCCTGCTTCCTGGTCTTCTACGGACTCCAGGCCCCGCACGGCGCCCTGACGACGCTGATCAAGCTGCGGCGCACCATGCCGGTCGTCACCCGCAACGTGGACCTGCACGCCGTCCGCATCCCCGACGCGCCGCCGAACGCGCTGCTGCACCGTTCCGCCGAGAAGATGCTCCACCTGGACATCCCGGCCATGGCGGGCATACTGTTCGCCGCCGAGACCGGCAAGGACGTCGTCGGCTACGTCGGCGCCGCCATCACCCTGGTGCTGGCCGTCCTGTACAACGCGGTGCTCGTCCCGTACCTGCGCCGCGGCCGGCTGGTCCCGTCGGCCCCCGCCGTGCTCAAGGCCGTCGAAACCTGGCTGCGCGAGTACCAGCCCACCGTCGTGCTCTACTTCTCCGGCTCGAACGAGTCGGCGTACCAGGGCAACATGTGGCTCGACACGATGGCGCAGGTCGAGGGCCGCCCGCTGATCATCATGCGTGAGCGCGGCCTGGTGCCGCAGCTGGCCGAGACCGGCGTACCGGTGATCTGCATCCCCGCGGGCACCCATCTGATGAACCTGGACCTCTCCACCGTCCGGGTCTGCCTCTACCCCGCCAACGTCGGCAAGAACATCCACATACTGCGGGTCCCGACCATGAAGCACGTCTTCATCGGGCACGGCGACAGCGACAAGCTGGCCAGCGTCAACCCGTACTCCAAGGTGTACGACGAGGTGTGGACCGCGGGCCGGGCCGGACGCGACCGGTACGCCCTGGCCGACGTGGGCATCCGCGACGAGGACATCGTCGAGGTCGGCCGCCCGCAGCTGGCGCCGATCAAGAGCTGGACCGGTACGACGAAGAACCCCGTCCCGACCGTGCTGTACGCCCCCACCTGGGAGGGCTGGGACGACAACCCGGGCAACACCTCGCTGCTGCTGGCCGGTGAGAACATCGTGCGGCGGCTGGTGGCCGCGGACCGGCCGGTCCGGGTCATCTACAAGCCGCACCCCTTCACGGGCATCCGCAGCGCCAGGGCCAAGGCCGTCGACGCGCGGATCAAGGCCATGCTGGAGAAGGCCGCCGCCCAGCGCGCCGCCGATCCTCGCTGGGCGAAGGAGGCGGCCTCGGCCGCCGCGGAACAGAGCGCGGCCAAGGTCGAGCTGGCGCGGATCGAGGCCCGTCTCGCCGCGCTGACGGCGACCGGCCTGTCCGGCGGCGACGACGCCGAGGAGTCGCGGGTCTCGCTCGCCGACCCTGCCCGGGAGGCCGAGACGGCCGCCCTGCGGGCCGAGTGGAACGACGCCTACTGGCGCTCCTTCGGCTGGTGGGAGCACCGGACCATCTCCGGCGCGCAGCCGAAGCTGTACGACTGCTTCAACGAGTCCGACGCGATGGTGTCGGACATCTCCAGCGTGGTCTCCGACTTCATCGCGAGCGGCAAGCCGTACGCGGTCACCGACTCGGCCGAGCTCGGTGCCGAGGAGTTCAAGCGGCAGAACACCGCCGTCCGGGCCGCCGTCATCCTCTCCAACGGTGCCGAGGAGATCGGTGAACTGCTGGCAGCGGTCACCGACCCGGCGGCGGACTCGCTGGCCGGAGCCCGCCGCGAGCTGAAGAGCTACCTCCTCGGTCCGGACGAGCCGACCTCCATGGAGCAGTTCAACGCCGCTGTGCGTGCCCTCGCAGCCAAGGCCGAGGCGCGCAACGCGGGCGTCGCGCAGCGCCTCCGTGAGCAGAGCGCGGCGCTGCCCGACCGGGAGGCGGCCTCCAGCGGCGCCGGGACCGGCGAGGCGGAGGTTCTGGCCGAGGCAGGGACCACGGCGGACGCGGTGGCGGGCCGCTGACCGAGGCCGTTCCCGGCCCGTCGGCAAACCCCTGTTGAACGGCTGACCAACGCCCGGCCAACGCCTGGCCAAACTGTCCGTGCCTGCCGAAAACGACGCAACCCCGGCAACGGCCCGTGCATCTCTCCCCCTGGAGGGATGCACGGGCCGTTCGGCATATTCAGGCACATCAGGTGTGAGAGTCGGGCAATATGGCCTATATCGTGATCAAATCAATACGTGCACATGTCCGAAATGCCGAACAGGACCAGCGAGCCCGATGTCAGTGTGATCATTGGCGCGTATGAGGCGATGCCCTACCTGATCCGCTGTCTGGAGTCCGTCGAAGCGCAGACGCTCGGCGCCGGGCGCATGGAGATCGTCGCCGTCGACGACGGTTCCACGGACGGTACGGGGGAGTATCTGGAGGAGTTCGCCGCCCGGACGGACATTCCCATGCGGGTGGTCCGGCAGCCGAACTCCGGAGGGCCCAGCGGGCCCCGTAACGTCGGCCTGGGGCTCGCCCGCGGCCGGTACGTCTTCTTCCTCGACGCCGACGACTACTTCGGCGAGGAGGCCCTGGAGCGCATGGTCGCGATGGGCGACCGGGCCGGCACGGACGTGGTCCTCGGCAAGGTCGTCGGCGTCAACCGGGGCGCGGCCAAGTCGATGTGGAAGGAGACCGTCGAGCGCGCCGATGTGTACTCCTCCAACATCAAATTCACCCTGAGCGCCCAGAAGCTGTTCCGGCGCGAGCTGCTCACCCGGCTCGGCATGACCTTCGACGAGGAGCTGAAGACTGGCGAGGACGCCCTCTTCACCATGGAGGCGTACCTGCGGGGCAGCGGTGTCTCGGTCGTCGCCGACTACACCTGCTACTACCTGGTGGGCCGTGACGACGGCAAGCACGTGACCAAGAGCGGCACCTACGTCCTGCGCTTCGACTCGGCCAGGGCGCTCATGCGGCTCATCGCCGCCCATGTGCCCGCCGGGCCCCGGCGCGACGCCCTGATGGTCCGCCCGTTCGTCATCACCCTGCTGCCGCAGTTCGGCCCGAAGATGCTGAAGCAGTCGGCCGCGGTCCACCGGAAGAAGATGGCGCTCGCGGCCCCGCTGATGGAGGCCTACTGGACCCCCGGGCTGGCGCGCCGGCTCAAGGCGCAGGAGCGGCTCCGGCTGGTCTGCGTGGCGACGGGAAGGCTGGACCTGCTGCTCGACGTCCTGCGCTTCCTGCGGGCCAAGGAGGAGCCGGAACTCGTGCGCAGGACGGGCCCGGCCCGGCTGTACCTGGCGTATCCGCACTTCGGCGACGGTTCCGGGCTGCCCGACGAGGCCTATGAGGTGACCGTGACCGAATGGGTCGGCGGCAGACGCGTCGAGGCACCGGCGCGGCACTCCTCCGTGTCCTTCGCCCGGCGGGTGGTCCGCAAGGCCCGCAGGACGGTGCTGGCGGCACTGCGGGCACCACGGGCGCACCGCGCCTGACCCCGCCCCGCCGGGGCCCGTCCGCAGGCCGGGACGGCCCCGGGAACGCCTCCCGAACGGACCTCGTCACAGGACCGGGGCGGACCCTGGAACAGGCCCTGGAACAGGCCCCGGAACAGGCCCCGGAACAGGCCCCCGAGCGGACCGCGGAGCAGGACCGGGGCGGACCCGGGGGCGGGTCGATCCTGTGACTGGTGTCACGTCATACTGTGGGGCAACCATGAGACCGTTGTAGACGTCTCATTTACGCCCCGTATTCCAGGGGTTCATCTCTGCACGTCCCCCCGGAAAGGCCCTCCCGCCGTGGCGTCCCTCGAAGCGATTCCCGAAGAGCTCAGCCGGCTCATGAAGTACTTCCCGGAGACCCCGGTCGAGGAGCGCCCCGCATTCCACAGCGCCGCCAAGGACTTCCTGGCACAGGCCGCGCCCAAGCTCGTCCGGAAGTTCTCGCCGATGGCCCGGGTCAAGTGGCACCTGGCGGCCAACGGGCGCGGTGACGAGCTCGTGGGCCTGCTGCACTACGAGCGGGAGAACCCCGGCGCCTTCTCGGTGCGGGGCCTGCGCCGGGCCCGGATCGAGCTGCCCGGTGTGGAGAACTCCTCGCTGCCCGCCACCGTGCGCAACTTCAACCGCAGTGAACTGCCCGTCCGCGGCAAGATGCTGGACCTGGCCTGGAAGGACGGCAAGCTGGTCGTCCACGGGTACGCCTACATCCCCAACGTCCCCTCCGCGACGGGCAAGCGCTCGCTCCGCGTGGCCGTGCTGCGCCGCCAGGGCAGCCGCAGCACCCTGCCGCTGCGCGTGCGCACCGTCCTGGAGCCCATGGCCACCGCCGAGGCCAAGGGCGCCCTGCACAACTACGACTGGTCGGGCTTCGAGATCGGCATCGACCCGTCCCGCCTGCGCACCCGCGGCCAGTGGCAGCCGGGCACCTGGCGCCTGGGCATCGGCATCCCGCGCCCCGGCGGCATGTCCGTCGGCAGCGTGACCAAGAACAACGCGGGCGCCGCCGGACACAGCCAGGTCCATGTGCTCGACGACGGCGTACGGCTCGTCGCGGGCTACGACCGCAACCGGCTCAAGCTCACGGTGGACGTCGTGCCCGCCGAGGTCGAGGCCCAGGAAGCGGACGCCGACACCCTCACCGTGACCCTGCGCGCCCGCGCCACGGGCAAGCAGCCCACCGCGCTGCGCATCGACCACGAGGCCACCGGCCATGTGACCGACCTCCCGCTGGAGAAGGGCGTCACCGGCGCCGACGGCTGGCTCCGCCACACCGCCCGGCTGTCCTTCGCGGACCTCCCGGTGGACGGGGTCACCCCCGGCCGTGCCAGGAAGTACCGCGCGCTCATCGTGTTCGCGGACGGCACCACGCGCCGCGCCACCATCGGCAGCAAGCCGGCCACCGGTGTCCACCCGCTGCCCGGCGGCCTCGAATTCGCCGTCGTCACCGACGGCGCGGGCAACTTCACCCCGCAACTGCGGTGCGTCCAGCCCGTCGTCGACGGTGTCGAGTGGTCGAGCGGCGGCGAACTGGTGCTGTCCGGCACCTACACCGGCGACGCCGCGACGATGAAGCTGATCCTGCGTCACACCGGCCGCAACGAGGACCGGCCGCTGCCGGCCGAGTTCGCGGACGGCCGCTTCACCGCCCGCGTGACACCGGACACCATGCCCGCGTACGAGGGCACGCTGCCCCTGCGCGCCGGGCGCTGGCTGCCCTTCCTGCGGGCCCGCGCCGAGTGGGACCACACCCGCGACATCCCCGTCACGATCCGCCCCGACCTGGTCGGCACCCTGCCGCTGACCCACCGCGGCGCACACCGCACGTACACCGTGGAGCGGCTCGACTTCGACCGGATCTTCGTGGAGTCCGGCGCCGTCCTCGACCCCGAACTCCGCGGCGCCTACCGGCAGCGGCTGATGCGCGACGTGTACACCCCCGAGCAGCGCGAGCTGCCGCTGCGCGAGGCCGTGCTCTACAACAGCTTCGGCGGCAAGCAGTTCTCCGACTCGCCCCGCGCCGTCTACGAGGAGCTGGTGCGCCGGGGCACCGAGGTCGAACACATCGCGATGGTCCACGACCAGCAGGTCGTCCTGCCGCCCGGCGTGCGCGGCGTGGAGTGGGGCAGCAGGGAGTGGTACGAGGCGCTGGCCCGCAGCCGTTACGTCGTCACCAACGGCGGCATCCGCGAGTGGTTCGTCCGCCGCGAGGGCCAGGTCGTCGTCCAGACCTGGCACGGCACCCCGCTCAAGCGCATCGGCGCGGACCTGCTGGGCACCCCGAAGGCCAACCTGGCCTACATCGCGAGCCTGCCGCAGCGCTCCCGCCAGTACAGCCTGTTCATCACGCCCAACTCCTTCACCACCCCGATCATGACCAACTCCTTCCGGCTGGAGTGCGAGGTCCTGGAGGCGGGCTACCCGCGCAACGACGTCTTCCACGCCCCGGACCGGGTCAAGCGCGCGGCGGCGGTACGGGAGAAGCTCGGCATTCCCGCCGGCAAGAAGGTCGTCCTGTACGCACCCACCTGGCGCGACGACCAGCGCTACGGCGGACGCCGCTTCAAGCTGGACAACCAGATCGACGTCGACGCGGCCCGGCGGGAGCTCGGCGAGGACCACGTCCTGCTGTACCGCAAGCACCACAAGGTCCTCGACAGCATCCCCGGCGCCGGACAGGGCTTCGTCTGGGACGTCACGTACTACCCGGACATCGCCGACCTCTACCTGATCGCCGATGTGCTGATCACGGACTACTCCTCGGTGCTTTTCGACTTCGCCCACTCCGGGCGGCCGATGCTGTTCTTCACGTACGACCTGGAGCACTACCGCGACACCCTGCGCGGCTTCTACTTCGACTTCACCTCGCGCGCCCCGGGCCCGCTGATCAAGACCTCCGAGGACCTGGTCTCCGCGATCCGGAACATCGACGCGGTGACGGAGGAGTACAAGGAGAAGTACGCGCAGTTCCGGGTCGACTTCTGCGAGCCCTCCGACGGCCGGGCCGCGGCCCGGGTCGTCGACCGCATGCTGAGCGTCAACGACAGCTGATCCGGGCCGGACCGGCCGTTCCCGCCGTCGGCCCCCGGCCGGCGCCGCCCGCACCTGTCCACCGGGCGGAACGGTCGGGCGCGGGGGGCCGCCCCTCGCGTACTGTGCGTGCCGGGGGCGGCCCCGGCACAGCGTCACGGCGGCCGCGGCCGGTCCGAGGACCACCGGGCGAGCCAGAGCGAGGAAGCACGTGACAGCTGCAAGGCACGGAGTGACCGAAGCCCGCCGGATCGTCGTCAAGGTCGGCTCCTCCTCGCTCACCACGGCGGCCGGCGGCCTGGACGCCGACCGGGTCGACGCACTCGTCGACGTACTGGCCAAGGTCAGGAGCGGCGGCGAACGGGAGATCGTCCTCGTCTCCAGCGGTGCCATCGCCGCCGGACTCGCCCCCCTGGGACTGGTCCGCAGGCCCAAGGACCTGGCCCGCCAGCAGGCCGCCGCGAGCGTGGGGCAGGGACTGCTCGTCGCCCGGTACACCGCCTCGTTCGCCCGCTACGGCGTACGAGTCGGCCAGGTGCTCCTCACCTCCGACGACACCAGCCGCCGCGCCCACTACCGCAACGCCTACCGCACCCTCGACCAGCTCCTGGACATGGGCGCCCTCCCCGTCGTCAACGAGAACGACACGGTGGCCACCGACGAGATCCGCTTCGGCGACAACGACCGGCTCGCCGCGCTCGTCGCCCATCTCGTCCACGCCGACCTGCTGGTCCTCCTCTCCGACGTGGACGGTCTCTACGACGGCGACCCCAGCACCCCGGGCACCTCCCGGATCGTGGAGGTCGGCGGACCCGAGGACCTGGCGGGCGTCACGATCGGCAGCGCCGGAAAGGCGGGCGTCGGCACCGGCGGCATGGTCACCAAGGTCGAGGCCGCCCGGATCGCCACGGCCGCCGGCGTCCCGGTCGTCCTCACCTCCGCGAGCCGGGCCGCAGACGCCCTGGCGGGCCGCGA
Source organism: Streptomyces sp. NPDC079020 (assembly GCF_044542225.1). Classification (NCBI taxonomy): domain Bacteria; kingdom Bacillati; phylum Actinomycetota; class Actinomycetes; order Kitasatosporales; family Streptomycetaceae; genus Streptomyces; species Streptomyces sp. NPDC079020. The sequence goes on along the minus strand of NZ_JBITUB010000001.1, from coordinate 801,262 downwards.
CACCGGTACGTACTTCCACCCCACCGGGCGCCGCTCCGCCGACCGGCTGCTCTGGCTGGCCCACGCCTCGACCCCGAGGGGCGCGCTGACGCTCGACGACGGGGCCGTACGGGCCGTCGTCGAGCGCCGCACCTCGCTGCTGCCCGCCGGAATCTCCGCCGTGGAGGGTGAGTTCACCGCCGGTGACCCGGTGGAGCTGCGTGATACGAGCGGCCGTCCCGTCGCCCGCGGCCTCGTCAATTTCGATGCCAAGGAAATCCCCCAGCTGCTCGGACGCTCCACCCGGGATCTGGCCAGGGAACTGGGCCCCGCCTACGAACGCGAGGTCGTACACAGGGACGATCTGGTCGTTCTCACACCCCGGCTCGCCCCCTGAAACGGCTGAAAGTCCGGCCTCGGGGCAGAGACCTTCACCAAAACCGCCCCAAGCCAGGCCTCGGACTGGTCAACTTTGTAGCGGGGACACCAGGGGTACAGCACAGCAACACATTCACAGGAGGCCGCCGGTGAGACGAGCGCGCCCGGGGGCGCCGCCCCGCGGAACGGGCAGCCGAGCCCTGACCAGCGTCGGAGCGGGGGCCGAGTTCGACAGGAGCGTGGCCGCCGACCGCACCGCCGAGCAGGTACCGGTGACGGTGAAGGAGGAGCACACCCAGTCGAAGCTGTGGCACATCACCCTCTCCGTCTCGGGCACGGAGACGCCGCTGAAGGAGGTCAGACGTGGCCTGGAACAGCTGGCGCACGACCATCCCTTCCTGCTGACCAGCCGCTACGCCAATGACCACGCGGAGATCCGCTACTGGGAAGAGGCCCGCGATCTGCACGACGCGGCGGCGGTGGCCCTGCGGCTGTGGGGCGAGCACCGCTCCAGCGCCAGGCTGCCGCCCTGGGAGATCGTCGGGCTGGAAGTGATCGACCGGGAGACGTACCACCAGCGCATCGCCGAGGGCTACGGGCCGCCGCCCGCGGCCCCGGTCGGGGTGCACCCGTACTGACCGGACCGCCCCTCGGGCGGTTGTCTCGCATCACGGGATACGTGACGGATGCCCGCAGTGTGCGCACTACTCTGCGGGCATGACCACGCTTTCGCCGTACGACAACATGTCCCCGGTCGAGCAGGCCGCCTACCGGGCACGCGCCGCGGCCGCCGACATCGCGCCACTTCCGCGCTCCGCCAAGGACGACGCGCTCCTGGCGATCGCGGACGCGCTGGAGGTGCGCACGGGAGAGATCGTCGAGGCCAACGCCGAGGACGTCGCCCGTGCCCGCGAGGCCGGGACGAGCGAGGGAATCATCGACCGGCTCACCCTCACGCCCGAGCGGATCCGTGCCATCGCCGCCGATGTACGGGACGTGGTGGCGCTGCCCGACCCCGTGGGCGAGGTGGTGCGCGGGTCGACCCTGCCCAACGGCATCGACCTGCGCCAGGTCCGGGTCCCGCTCGGCGTGGTCGGGATCATCTACGAGGCCCGGCCCAATGTGACGGTGGACGCGGCGGCCCTGTGCCTGAAGTCCGGCAACGCGGTGCTGCTGCGCGGCTCTTCGTCCGCGTACGCCTCCAACACCGCACTCGTACGGGTGCTGCGCGACGCGGTCGGCGGCTCGGGCCTCCCGGCCGACGCGGTGCAGCTGGTGCCGGGGGAGAGCCGCGACTCGGTACGCGAACTGATGCGGGCCCGCGGCCTGGTCGACGTCCTCATCCCGCGCGGGGGCGCCTCCCTGATCCGCACGGTCGTCGAGGAGTCCACGGTCCCGGTCATCGAGACGGGCACCGGCAACTGCCATGTCTACGTCGACGCGTCGACGGACCTGGACATGGCCGTCGACATCCTGGTCAACTCCAAGGCGCAGCGCCCCAGCGTCTGCAACTCGGCCGAGACGCTGCTGGTCCACCAGGACATCGCCGCCGAGTTCCTGCCGCTCGCCCTGGACGCGCTGGCCGGGGCGGGGGTGACCGTGCACGCGGACGAGCGGGTGCTCGCCCACGCGGAGGGCTCCAAGGCCACGGTGGTGCCGGCGACGGCGGAGGACTGGGAGACCGAGTACCTCTCGTACGACATCGCGGCCGCGGTCGTGGATTCGCTGGACGCGGCCGTGGCGCACATCAGGCTCTGGTCCTCGGGCCACACCGAGGCGATCGTGACCACCTCACAGGCCGCGGCCCGCCGCTTCACCCAACTGGTCGACTCGACGACGGTCGCGGTGAACGCGTCCACGCGCTTCACGGACGGCGGACAGTTCGGGTTCGGCGCCGAGATCGGTATCTCCACGCAGAAACTGCATGCCCGCGGCCCGATGGGGCTGCCGGAGCTGACGTCGACGAAGTACATCGTCACGGGCGACGGCCACATCAGGTAGGCCTCGGAGGCTCTGGGGCCTACCTGGGCTCTGGAGATTCTGGAGGCCCTGGAGGCCCTGGAGGCCCCGCAGGCCCCGCAGGCCCCGCAGGCCCCGGGACTCGTGGTTGCCGGGGCCCGGAGCTCGCGGGCGCGGGCGCCGCGGGCCCCGGGCCTTGTGAGCGCCGGGCCTCGGGCCTCCAGGGCGTCAGGGCTCGTGCGACGCGTCACCCGGGTGGGTGGGTGTCCGCCCGGGGCATGCGCGGCGTCACCCGGGCGGGCGCACGGGCGGCATTCCGTCGGGCCCGGTGATTCTGCGGGCGTCCGGTGGGGCGGGCGGGGTGTACGGGACGGGTGAGTTTGCGGTGGTCCCTGCCCAAACCGCCCCGCCGCGGCTACGCTGAAGCTGTGCCGGACGACGTGGGGGGCAAGCCGTTCCCGGACGGCTGGGAGCCCGACGACGACCGCGGGGGCGCGGACGAGGACTTCGCCGCCGTGGTGTTCGACGAGGACTTCGTACGGGCCGCACCGGTCCATGAACCCACCGCGGTCGAGAGACTGCTCGCCGCCGCGCAGGCACGTGCCGAGGCCGAAGCGGCCCGGTCACGCCGCAGCGCCGGCCCCCTGGACGACGACCTCTACGACGACTACGGCCGGGACGGCACGTACGGCCGCGGGAGGGCTTACGGGGGCCCGCTGGACCCCGAGTGCGGCGACGCGGCCGACAGGAGCCCCTACGGGCGTCACGGCGGCTCCCTGCGCCCGTACCGGGGCGCCGCGCGCTGGCACCGCCCGGTGGCCTGGCTGCTCGCCCTGGTCATGGGTATCGGCATGGTCGCGCTGGCCTTCACCGCCGTCTACCGCGGCTCCTCACCCGGCCGGGGCGAGCCGCTCCCGCCGCCGGTGACCAGCGGCGTGGACAAGCCAGGCGCCGCCGAACCGGGCTTCGAGAGGCCCGGTGCCGCTCCCTCGGCCTCGGCCGACTACTCCCGCCCCGCGGTCTCCGCGGTACCGCGCACCCCCTGAACCAGCCGCCGCAGGCCCTTCACCCGCGGCCTCACCCGTCTCCCCGGCCAGTTGCCTCCCGCCTCCGCGTTTACGTCCGGGCCGATCGACCTACCCTGAAGATATGGCCCCTCTTCCGAGGGGGCTTCTCACTGCCGTACGCCTCCCGGCCGAAGCAGACCGTTGCACACCGATCTCGGCCGGTGGTGTGGAGATCGGGAGAAGTCATGACAGGCCGCGGAGATCCACCCGAAGGCCCGCCCGAGAACCCCGCGGGCGGCGAGGACGAGTACCGCTCCCTCGTCTTCGACGAATCATTCGTCCGGGCTGCCCGGCTGCAGGAGTTCTCAGCCCAGGAACGGATGGGCGAGCACGCCCGCGCGGTCCGCTCCCTCCCTCCCGGACACCCTTCCCGCCGTTCCCGGAGCGGCTCCCGGGCCGCCATAGCCCTCGTCGTGCTCATCGCCCTGGCCTTCTCCATGGCCGTCTACATCGGGTTCCGCCATCCCTACCCCCAGCCCGCCGCCCGGCGCGCCGAAACCCTGCGGTCCATCGTGGTCCCCCTCGCCCCCCGCGGCACCGTGCCGGGCGGCACCCCCGAACGCCTCTACGCGACAAGCCCCGCCGCGGAATACCCGACGGGCGCCGAGGGCATCAACTTCCCCGCGGTGCGGCGTACGCAGAACTTCTCGGACAGCCAGGTGACGGCTGCCCTGGCCACGGCCAAGGACTACCTGGTGGAGTCCTCGCTCAACCCCGATGTGCTGGGCGGTCATGCCCTGCGCCCCGTCGAGCAGCTGCTCGACCCCGACCAGACGGCCCAGTTCGAGCGGAGCATGAAGGCCCCCGCCGACGACGGACAGCACGCCGCGACCGGCTGGCTGGTGCGCTTCGACCCGGCGGACGCGGAGCTGGCGGACCCGCAGGTCCGGGTCCGGGGCACCCTCGCCTACGCCGAGGCGGAAGGCGGCACCCTGGAAGTGGTCTCGGACCACACCTTCACCTACACCCTGCGACCCGCGGCCGGGGGATCCTCCGGGACGGACGACGCCTCCCTGTTCACCGTGCGGCGCGAGCTGCACTTCCGGTTCGACCGGGAGGACCTGCGGCTGCACCGGACGGAGCTGCGCGAGGCCTATGTGCAGGCCGGGCCGCAGTCCTGCTCGGCCGACGCCGCGGGGACGCTGCGTCCGCTGCTCGCCGGGGAACGGACGGACGGCCGCGGCCCGGCGGGTACCGACCCGTACACCACGGGCCGGCCCACGGGGGCGCTGTGCGGGACCCTGGCGGTCAGCCCCCAGCCGTCCCCGGCCCCTCCTCAGGGTCCTGAGGGCGGCCGGACCCCTCCGGCCCGCCCTTAGCGGGACCGCCGCTGCCTCCGCCGGTGAACTTGTCGCGCAGCTTGCCGCCCAGGTCTCCCGCACCACCGGCGATGTCGCCGACGAGCTTCATCAGCGGGTCCTTGCTGGTGCGCACCGTTTCGGCGTAGTGCGAGGCGGACTCCCTGAACGAGTCCGTCACCGAGGTGTCCTTGTCCTCGTCGCGCCGCGGGTAGTGGCCGTCCATGATCCGCTGGTAGTCGCGGGTCTCCGACCACTTCTTCAGCTCGGCGGCCCGCACCGTGGTGAACGGGTGTGTCCGGGGCAGCACATTGAGGATCTTGAGCACGGAGTCGCGCAGGTCGCCGCCCTTCTCGTACTCGTCGGCCTGCGCGAGGAAGGCGTCCACGTTCATCTCGTGGAGGTGATTGCCACCGGCGATCTTCATCAGACCCCGCATCGAGGCCTTGAGGTCCTGACCGACCAGCAGCCCGGCCCGGTCCGCGGACAGCTCGGACTTGCGGAACCACTCGCGCAGCGCCGTCACGATCGCCATGATCGCGACATTGCCGAGCGGAATCCAGGCCACCTTCAGCGCCAGGTTGGTGAGGAAGAGCAATATCGTGCGGTACACCGCGTGCCCCGAGAGGGCGTGGCCCACCTCGTGTCCCACCACCGCCCGCATCTCCTCCTCGTCGAGCAGCTCCACCAGACCCGTCGTCACCACGATGATCGGCTCGTCGAGCCCGATGCACATGGCATTGGGCTGCGGGTTCTGGCTGACATACATCGGCGGGACCTTCTCCAGGTCCAGGATGTAACAGGCGTCCCTCAGCATGTCGTTGAGGTGGGAGAACTGAGCGTCGCTCACCCGGACGGAGTCGGACAGGAAGAGGAGTCGCAGACTGCGCTCCGGAAGCAGCCCGCTCAGGGCCTTGAACACGGTGTCGAAACCGCTCAGCTTGCGCAGGGCGACCAGCGCCGAACGGTCCGCCGGGTGTTCGTACGCCCGGGAGGAGATTCCCGGGAATCGCGTGCGCTGCCTGCTCGGCACGTTCTCGTGACTGCTGTCGGTCATGGATGGCCCCCTGTTTCGTACGAGACGTCGCCCGTCCCCCTGACAAATCCCAGCGTATGTGCTGGCGCTACGGTGTGCGGGGGGCTGTGGATAACTTTGAGGAGCGCCCGAAATGCCGCACACCGTCGCACTGCTCGCCGCCGCATCCGAGGAGCAGGGGCCGGGCAACACCCTGCGGATCGTGCTGCTCGTCTCGATCGTCGGAGCAGCCCTGCTCGCCTGGTTCCTGCTGCGCGGATACCGCAACGACGACAACAACGACTGAGTCGGCGTGAGCGTGCCCGGGGCGCCCGCATACGATGTGCCCGACGTCTTCCTTCCGACTCCCGATCGATAGGTCCTGCTGAAGATGAGCCTCACGAGCACCGCACACCAGCTGGTCACTCTCGCCTCCGAGGGTGGCGAGGGCGGCAACCACGCAAGCCTCAACCCCTACCTGACCGGTGGTGGCGCCCTCTTCGCGCTGCTGTTCCTGCTGTGGGTCACCACCCGCTTCAACCGCGACCGCTGAGGCGGGGGCGTACAACCGTGCCAGTAGGCTCTGCACGCATGGGAGAGCAGGAAGTGCCTACCGGCCGCGTCAAGCGCCGACTCGGCGTGATGGGCGGGACGTTTGACCCGATTCATCATGGACACCTGGTGGCGGCCAGCGAAGTGGCCGCCCAGTTCCATCTCGACGAGGTCATCTTCGTCCCCACCGGGCAGCCGTGGCAGAAGAGTCACAAGCAGGTCTCCCCGGCCGAGGACCGCTATCTGATGACGGTCATCGCCACGGCGTCCAACCCGCAGTTCTCGGTCAGCCGCAGCGACATCGACCGTGGCGGACCGACGTACACGATCGATACGCTGCGGGACCTGCGCGAGGTCCATGGCGACGCGGACCTCTTCTTCATCACCGGCGCCGACGCGTTGTCCCAGATCCTCACCTGGCGGGACGCGGAGGAGCTGTTCTCGCTCTCCCACTTCATCGGTGTGACCCGGCCGGGTCACGTGCTCACGGACGACGGACTGCCCAAGGGCGGAGTCTCCCTCGTGGAGGTTCCGGCACTGGCGATCTCGTCCACCGACTGCCGCGGGAGGGTCGCGCAGGGGGATCCGGTCTGGTACTTGGTGCCGGACGGAGTGGTCCGCTACATCGACAAGCGCCAGCTGTACCGCGGCGAATGAGCCACGGAGAGGGGCACCGGTGAACGACCGACAGAACCCGTACGACCCGTACTACCAGCAGCCGCAGATCGTCGGCTACGACGAGTACGGGCAGCCGGTGTACCAGCAGCAGGGGCAGCAGCAGTACGACCCCTACGCCCCTCAGCAGGGCCAGGATTTCCAGCAGGGCCAGCCGGGTCAGGAGTTCCAGCAGAGCCAGGAGTTCCAGCCGGGTCAGGAGTTCCAGCAGGGTCAGGTTCCGGACCAAGGGTACGGCTACGACCCGTACGGGCAGCCCCAGCAGCCGGAACACTCCCCGTACCCGCACCAGTCGCAGCACGCCCAGCACCCCCAGCAGTACGACCCCTACGCGGAGCAGCCCCAGCAGGGGCAGGGCGCCGATCAGGGGTACGGCTACGGGAACTACACCGACTACGGGTACGGCACCGCCCAGCAGCCCGGCGCGGTCGACACCGCCGAACAGTGGAACATCCCGCATCAGGGAGCCGCCCCGCCCCAGGCGCAGGCCCCGGCCCCCGTCGCCGCTCCCGTTTCCGCGCCCGCCCGGCCGGCCGAGGAACCAGCCGACGAGCCAGTGGCGGATCCGGAGCTCGTGCTGCCGGAGCAGAGGCGCCCCGCCGCCGACTACCGCACCGAGCAGTTCTCGTTCATCGAGGAGCCCGACGAGGACTCCGAAGACGTCATCGACTGGCTGAAGTTCACCGAAAGCCGCAGCGAACGGCGCGAGGAGGCACGGCGCAAGGGCCGCAACCGGATGGTCGCGCTGATAGTCGTCGTCGCCCTCGTGCTCGTCGGCGGGGTCGGCTACCTCTGGTCCGCGGACAAGCTTCCCGGCCTCTCCGGCTCGGACGGGAAGAACGGCACCACCGCCGGCCCGCAGCAGCGGGACGTCATCGTGGTCCATCTGCACGACACCAAGAAGGGCGGCACCGCCACGGCGCTGCTCGTCGACAACACCACCACGAAGCAGGGCACCACCGTCCTGCTCCCCAACTCGCTCGCCGTCGCCTCCGACGACGGCGCCACGACCACCACGCTGGGCAAGTCCGTCGAGGACGACGGCAGCACCGGCACCCGTGAGTCGATAGACAGCCTCCTGGGCACCAGGATCAGCGGTACGTGGCGGCTGGACACCCCGTACCTGGAAAACCTCGTCGAACTGGTCGGCAACATCGAGATCGACACCGATACCGATGTCCCCGATGCCAAGAAGGGCGCCTCGCCCCTCGTGAACAAGGGCGAAGCCCAGACGCTGAGCGGTCCGATGGCCGTCGCGTACGCCACCTACCGGGGTGAGGGCGAGCCCGAGACGAAGCAGCTGACGCGGTTCGGCGAGGTCGTACGGGGTGTGCTGCGCAAGCTCTCCGAGGACCCGAAGGCCGCGACGGTCACCGTGGAGACGCTGGCGCAGATCCTCGACCCGTCACTGCCCGAGCAGGACCTGGGCGCGTCCCTGGCCAAACTGGCGGGGCATGCCAAGGTCGGGGACTACAAGACGGAGCTCCTGCCGGTCCAGAACGACGGCACTCTCTCCGACGAGGCCACGGAAAGCGTCGTCAAGGACGTCCTGGGTGGCGCGGTCAAGGCCCCGGAAGCGGGCGCACCGGTCCGGGTCGGTGTCCGGAACGCCACCGGAAACGCGGCTGCCGGCGACCGGGCCCGGGTCCAGCTGGTCAATGGCGGTTACGCCTACGTCGACGGGGGGAAGGCCGGCGCCGAGGCGTCGTCCGAGGTGCTGTACCGGACCGCCGAGGACAAGGCGAAGGCGACGGAGGTCGCCAAGACCCTGGGGCTGTCCGAGGAGGATGTGAAGCAGGGCAAGCCCGCCGTGAACGCGGACGTGACGGTCGTGCTCGGCCAGGACTACAAGATCAAGTAGCGGGGTGGGGGCCGGACGGTACGGAGGCCGGCGCCCCGCGCCGGCCTCCGAAGAGCGCGGCGGCAGATCGCAGTAGGGGCTGTCGGCGGTCCGTGAGACCCTAGAGGTTGATCTGACCGCCGACGAAAGCCTGCATGTGACCGCCACGGACCGCTCCATCGAGCTCATCAACGCCGCCGCTCAGGCGGCCGCCGACCGGCTCGCGCACGACATCATCGCCTACGACGTCAGCGATGTGCTGTCCATCACCGATGCCTTCCTGCTGGCCTCGGCTCCGAACGACCGCCAGGTCAAGTCGATCGTCGACGAGATCGAGGAGCGGCTGCAGAAGGAGCTCGGCGCCAAGCCGGTGCGCCGTGAGGGCGACCGCGACGCCCGCTGGATCCTTCTCGACTATGTCGACATCGTGATCCACGTTCAGCACAGCGAGGAGCGTGTCTTCTACGCGCTCGAACGCCTGTGGAAGGACTGCCCCGAGATCGCGCTCCCCGAGGACGCCGTCAAGACCCGGGGCAAGGCCGAGGAGCACGCCCAGCTCAACGGCGGCACGGAAGGTGACCGGAGCTGAACGGCGGCAGCAGCGGCAGGGGCCGCAGGATCGTCCTCTGGCGACACGGTCAGACGGCATGGAACCTGGAGCGCCGTTTCCAGGGCTCCACGGACATCGAGCTCACCGAGACCGGCGTCGGGCAGGCCCGTCGGGCCGCCCGGCTGCTCGCCTCGCTGAAGCCGGACGCGATCGTCGCCTCGGACCTGCGGCGGGCGGCGGCAACGGCCGCTGAGCTCGCCGCCGTCACGGGCCTCCAGGTCGCCCACGACTCCGCGCTGCGCGAGACGTACGCGGGCGCCTGGCAGGGCCTGACGCACGAGGAGATCGTCGGACAGTACGGCGAGCAGTACGCGGCCTGGAAGCGCGGCGAGCCCGTGCGCAGGGGCGGCGGTGAGCTGGAGACCGAGGTCGCCGACCGGGCCGCCCCGGTCGTTCTGGAACACGCCGAGAAGCTGCCCGACGGGGGCACGCTGGTCGTGGCCAGCCACGGCGGCACGATCAGGACGACCATCGGCCGGCTGCTGGGCCTGGAAGCGCACCACTGGGAAGGGCTCGGCGGGCTCACCAACTGCTGCTGGTCCGTGCTGGGTGAGGGCGCGCGCGGCTGGCGCCTGCTGGAGCACAACGCCGGCACGCTGCCCGAGCCGGTGCTCGGCGACGACGACTAGGCAGTGCCCACAGGCCGTCCCGGGGCGGCGTCGGCCGGATTTCACTTTCTGGCTGGTCACACGCTAAAGTTCTTCTTGTTCGCAGCGCGGAAACGCAGGGAAACACAGCGGACAGCGGGGCTATAGCTCAGTTGGTAGAGCGCCTGCATGGCATGCAGGAGGTCAGGAGTTCAATTCTCCTTAGCTCCACAATCAAGATCCCGTCCCTTTCAGGGGCGGGATCTTTTGCGTGCCCCCGGTGCTTCCTGGTGCTCTCCGGCCGTCGGTACCCCGACCGCTCCCGCCCGTACCGCGACCGCTCCTGCCCGCACTCCGACTGTTCCCGTCAGCCCTTTCGTCCGCTCTCCGTCCGTTCGCGGGCTGACCCTCTTGCGGGGTCATGGCAGAATCGGACCGCCGGAGGGGGCGATGGACCGATCGGGAGGGAGCGCGATGCCTGCGAGTCGCGAACAGGTCCCCGACCTGCCCGTTGTTCCCGCCCCGCCCTCCGGCTTCGTAACTCCCGAAGACCGATCCCGTCCCGGCTGCCCGTCCTGCGGCTCGTCCCACGTGGCCCAAGTGCTGGGTGACAACGGCGGGGTCTCAAGCGTGTGTACGGCCTGCGGCCACAGCTGGAGCTGACTGATGGGTGCACACAGGCGGAAGTGCGACTGGTGCGGCAGCGGTACGCCCATCGTCAGGGACATGGACCCGGTCAATCCGGAGTACCAGTACTGGTGCGAGGAGTGCGCGCGGGCGCTGATCATAAAAGGCGACCCCATCGAGACCTACCGCGAGCTGGAAGGGGAGCCGATCTACGGGCGGCTCTTGGAGGAGCACTGCACCCTCAAGCGCTTCTACTCCTTCGCGACAGCCTGAACCTTCAGGGCGACCTGAGTGAAATTCGGGCATAACGGTTCACATGGGAAACGATTTGGTGGATGACCGGGGGGACCGTGTAATGTTCTCGATGTCGCCAAGGGAAACCGGGCGGCGGACAGCAAGGGGCTATAGCTCAGTTGGTAGAGCGCCTGCATGGCATGCAGGAGGTCAGGAGTTCAATTCTCCTTAGCTCCACAGTAGGGAAGCGGGTCATCCGGATCGGATGGCCCGCTTCTCGTTGTCGTCCCGCGCGCCGAAGGCCTCTGCGGTGGACCCGGCGGAGCGTCCGCGGGCCGGTTGCGTCCGGCACGGCTCCGGGCCCGTGCGGTACCCTGACGCCATGCGTGCCGTACGCCTTCTGCTTAGTGAGCCGCGCTGATCAGTCCCGACCGGTGAGAATGCCTGGTCGGAATCGGCGCGGCGTCCCCTCCTGTGCGAGGGGATTTTTCGTTTCCGTAGACGCGTGTCCGTAGACGTGGACGCCGGCAGATGACGATCGATGGAGCTTTGAGGATCATGAGCGAGACGAATTCCGCAGCCGAGACGGCCGCGCCGCACCGCTACACGGCGGCGATGGCTGCCGACATCGAGGCACGCTGGCAGGACTTCTGGGACGCCGAGGGGACGTACGAGGCGCCGAACCCGACCGGCGATCTGGCGGACAACCCGGAGCTGGCCGCGAAGCCGAAGAAGTTCATCATGGACATGTTCCCGTACCCCTCGGGTGCGGGCCTGCATGTCGGCCACCCCCTGGGCTACATCGCCACCGACGTCTACGCCCGTCACCAGCGGATGACCGGCCACAACGTCCTGCACACCCTGGGCTTCGACGCCTTCGGGCTGCCCGCGGAGCAGTACGCCGTGCAGACCGGCACGCACCCGCGGGTCTCCACCGAGGCCAACATGGAGAACATGAAGGCCCAGCTGCGCCGGCTGGGACTGGGCCACGACAAGCGCCGCTCGTTCGCGACGATCGAGGCCGAGTACTACCGGTGGACCCAGTGGATCTTCCTGCAGATCTTCAATTCCTGGTACGACGCGGAGGCGGGTAGGGCGCGTCCGATCGGTGAGCTGGTCGCGCAGTTCGAGAGCGGGCAGCGCGCGACCCCCGACGGTCGTGACTGGAGTGCGCTGAGCGCCACCGAGCGCGCCGACGTCCTGGGCGGGTACCGCCTGGCGTACGCCTCCGACGCCCCCGTCAACTGGTCGCCGGGCCTGGGCACCGTGCTGGCCAACGAGGAAGTCACTGCGGACGGCCGGTCCGAGCGCGGCAACTTCCCGGTGTTCAAGGCGAAGCTGCGGCAGTGGAACATGCGGATCACGGCGTACGCCGACCGGCTGCTGGACGATCTGGACGCGCTGGACTGGCCCGAGGCGATCAAGCTGCAGCAGCGGAACTGGATCGGGCGTTCCGAGGGTGCGCGCGTCGATTTCCCGGTGGACGGCGCGGGCAGCATCACGGTGTTCACCACCCGCCAGGACACGTTGTTCGGTGCGACGTACATGGTGCTGGCGCCGGAGCACGATCTGGTCGAGCGGATCATTCCGGCTGCGTGGCCGGAGGGTACGCAGCCGGTGTGGACCGGTGGTTATGCCAGCCCGGCCGAGGCCGTCACCGCCTACCGGAAGCAGGCGGCGGCGAAGTCGGAGGTGGAGCGGCAGGCCGAGGCGAAGGACAAGACGGGTGTGTTCACCGGCGCGTACGCGACCAATCCGGTGAGCGGTGAGAGGGTGCCCGTCTTCATCGCGGACTACGTCCTGATGGGCTATGGCACCGGCGCGATCATGGCTGTTCCGGCGCACGACGCGCGTGACTTCGCGTTCGCGCGGGCTTTCGGGCTGCCGGTGCGCTGTGTGGTGGAGCCGTCGGACGGCCGGGGGACGGACGCCTCCACCTGGGAGGACGCGTTCGGTTCGCACGACGCGAAGCTGGTCAACTCCGCGAATGACGACATCTCGCTGGACGGGCTGGGTGTTGTCGAGGCGAAGGCGCGGATCACCGAGTGGCTGCAGGCGCGGGGTGTGGGCGAGGGGACGGTCAATTTCCGGCTGCGTGACTGGCTGTTCAGCCGTCAGCGGTACTGGGGTGAGCCGTTCCCGATCGTGTACGACGAGGAGGGTGTCGCTCATCCGCTGCCGGAGTCGATGCTGCCTCTGGAACTGCCGGAGGTGGAGGACTACTCGCCGCGGACGTTCGATCCGCAGGACGCGGACAGCAGGCCGGAGGCGCCGTTGTCGCGGAACGCGGACTGGGTGAATGTGACGCTGGACCTGGGTGACGGGAGGGGCCCGCGGAAGTACCGGCGTGAGACGAACACGATGCCGAACTGGGCGGGTTCGTGCTGGTACGAGTTGCGTTATCTGGATCCGTTCAACAGCCGGCAGCTGGTCGATCCGGCGATCGAGGAGTACTGGATGGGGCCGGGTGAGGGGCGGCCCGGTGGTGGTGTCGATCTGTACATCGGTGGTGCGGAGCATGCGGTGCTGCATCTGCTGTATGCGCGTTTCTGGTCGAAGGTGCTGCATGATCTGGGGCATATCTCGTCGAGCGAGCCGTTCCACAAGCTGTACAACCAGGGCATGATCCAGGCTTTTGTCTACCGTGACAGCCGTGGGATCGCGGTGCCGGCCGCCGAGGTCGAGGAGCGGGACGGGAAGTTCTACTACCGGGGTGAGAAGGTCGGCCGGGTTCTGGGGAAGATGGGCAAGTCCCTGAAGAACGCGGTGACGCCGGACGAGATCTGTGCGGAGTATGGGGCGGACACGCTGCGTCTGTACGAGATGGCGATGGGTCCGCTGGATGTGTCGCGGCCGTGGGACACGCGTGCGGTGGTGGGGCAGTACCGGCTGTTGCAGCGGCTGTGGCGCAACGTGGTCGACGAGGAGACCGGTGAGGTCACGGTCGTGGACGCGGAGCCGGGTGTGGAGACGCTGCGGGCGCTGCACAAGGCGGTCGACGGGGTGGGCCGGGACATGGCTCAGATGCGTTTCAACACGGCGATCGCGAAGGTGACCGAGCTGAACAATCATCTGACGAAGGCAGGGGGTCCGCTGTCGCGGTCGGTGGCGGAGCGGCTGGTGCTGCTGGTGGCGCCGTTGGCGCCGCATGTGGCGGAGGAGCTGTGGCGGCGTCTGGGGCACACGGGGTCGGTGGTGCACGAGGCGTTCCCGGTGGCGGATCCGGCGTATGTGGTGGACGAGACGGTGACGTGTGTGGTGCAGGTGAAGGGGAAGGTCCGGGCTCGTCTGGAGGTGTCCCCGGAGGTCGGGGACGGTGAGCTGGAGGCTCTGGCGCTGGCCGATCCGGCGGTGGTCGCCGCGCTGGACGGGGCCGGGATCCGCAAGGTCATCGTCCGCGCCCCCAAGCTGGTCAACATCGTCCCGGCCTGATGACCGCGGTGCACGGGGGGTCCGTGATGGCCCCGGCGCACGGTTAGGGCATTCCCCTACGGGCAGGTTGGGGGTTCCGGAGGAACCCCTGGCCTGCCCGTTCCGTTTACGGTGGAGGGGGGCACCGGTACCGGCAGCCGCATCGACCTACCGAGGGGCGTTCATGGAAGCCGTGATCACGATCGTGGCGCTTCTTTTCGTCGCGTTCGTCGCACTGGGTGTATACGCCGGTGTCAAGGCGATCGGCGCGGCCAAGCGTGGCGTGGACCGCACGATCACTCAGGCACGCCGCACGGTGGAGGACACCACCCTGCGGGCCAAGAGCTTCGGACAGGTGGGCGTCGCGGGCACACTCGCTCAGCTGCGGCTCGATCTGCGCACGTCCATGCGGGCGACGCAGGAAGCGCTGCAGGCGGGCCTGGCCGAGGACGCCTCGCTCTCGGAGTCGCTGGGCCTGTTCCAGCGGCTCAGCGTGCACGGACGCGAGCTCGACGACGAGCTGAAGCGGCTGGAGCGCGAGCCGGACCGGGCGACGGTCGCCGCGCTGCTGCCGAAGCTGAAAGAACGCACGGAGCGGATCACGCACTCGGCGGACTCGCTGCGGTGGGCGGCGCGCGACCGCGCACAGCGGTTCAACGAGGATGATCTGGACGCGCTGAACGCGCAGATCGACGTCGAGGCGGGAGCGCTGCGGCACTGGACGGTGGCGGACCCGCAGGCACAGCCCACGCAGCACGCACAGCCCTCGCAGCCTTCGCAGTCCTCTGCGACGGGCATGGGCGCGGGCACCGGGCCCGGGAGCGGCAGCACCGCCGAGGAGACCTGGCCCGGCCCGGCGCACGCGGAGGGGCCGCAGGCGATCACAGCGCCGGACCCACGACTGCGGACGGGCTACCCCTGGCAGAAGTCGGCCAGGCCGGAGACGACCAACTGACACGCCCGCAACGCCCGGCCGGACCTGCGACATCCCCGGCGGGCGGGAGTGGCAGGATGCGTTCCGGGGCGGCCCCGACTGATCAGCGGGCCGGGGCCGGGCTGCCGCACCCCCGCCCCGGAAGGTAACCTCCGGCTCATGTCCCGCCATGTCGCGATCGTCACCGATTCAACGGCCCATCTGCCGCACCAGACGATGGAACGGCACGGCATCACCTCGGTGCCCCTGACCGTCGTCCTGGGGGATCAGGCGCTGGAGGAGGGCACCGAGATTTCGGCCCGCTCGCTGGCCCTGGCGTTGCAGAAACGGCACTCCGTGACGACGTCGCGGCCCAGCCCCGAGGTTTTCGCCGCGGCGTACCGGGCCGTCGCGGAGGCCGGGGCGACCGCCATCGTGTCCCTGCATCTGTCGGCCGAGCTTTCGGGAACGTACGACGCCGCGCTGCTCGCGGCCAAGGACGCCCCCGTGCCGGTACGCGTGGTGGACACCGGAATGGTCGCCATGGCGCTGGGATTCTGTGCCCTGGCGGCGGCGGAGACGGCGGATGCGGGCGGCAGCCTGGACGAGGCGGTCGCGGCGGCGGAGAAACGGGCCGAGGGAACCTCCGCGTATTTCTATGTCGACACGCTCGACTATCTGCGCCGCGGCGGCCGTATCGGAGCGGCACAGGCGCTGTTGGGATCCGCGCTCGCGGTGAAGCCGATCCTCCAGTTGGGCGACGGCCGGATCGAACTGCTGGAGAAGGTACGGACGGCGTCCAAGGCCATCGCGCGCCTGGAGGAGATCGTCGCCGAGCGGGCCGGAGTGGGCCCGGTGGACATCGCCGTGCACCATCTGTCCGCGCCGGACCGCGCCGAGGCACTGGCCGAGCGGCTGCGCGAGCGGATCCCGGGACTGGTCGATCTCCATGTCAGCGAGGTGGGCGCGGTGATCGGGGCCCATACCGGGCCGGGGCTGCTGGGTGTGGTGATCTCGCCGCGCTGAGGCCGCTGGGCCTGGTGACTTCCGCCGAGCCGGGGGCCGCCGGAAGGGGAGCGGGAAGCGGCGCGGGAAGCGGCGCGGGAAGCGGCGCGGGAGGCGGACGCACCCGGAGGAGTGGCGAAGTTATCCACAACTGGGCAGTTATCCACGGGAATCGGGGCTGCTCAGCGGGTTCGGCCGGGTGTGTCTAACGTCGTGAGGCATGGCCCTGCGATCACCTCAAACGCCCACCGTTTCCACGCCTACTTCCGCGTCCACGCCGAGTTCTGTATCCGCACCCGATCCTGCACTCGATCCCGGTTTTGGTCCTCTTTCTGGTCCTGCCCCTGGTCCTGCTGGTCCCGTCGTTGGTCCTGCTCCTGATTCCTTACATCCTTCAGGTTCCCCGCCCGGTCCTGCTTCCGGTTCCGGTCGCGCGCGGCATGGTCCCGGCAGGGGTCCCAGTGGCGCGGCGGGCAGAGGACCCGGTGCCCGTCATGGCCGACGGCGGTCTCCGCGCGGACAAGCCGCGGCTGTCGCCGCAGCCTCGCGCCGTCGGGCGGATGCGCTGCTGATCGGTGCCTATGACGGGGCGCGCGGGCGGACCGCGGCGGCGGACCCGGTGACGGAGACCTCGGCTCAGCCCGGACCGGAGGCGGGTCCGCGGACGCGGACGGCGGACGGGCCGTTACGGGGTTCGGCGCCTCAGGACCGCCCCGGTGCCGCTCCACCCCTCACACCCTCCGGCGGACAGGGCACGCGCCTGTCACGGCGGATGGAGGCGGTGCTCGCACTCCGGGACAGGCTGCCTCTCTGGCTGCGGCTTCGGTGCGGACTGGAGCCGAAGACGTTCGCCGCGCTCGCCGTGGTGCTGGTCGGAGCCGCGGTGCTCGCCGCGGTGCACTTCTGGTCAGTGCGCCCGCAGCCCGTGCGTGCTCCCGAGCTGATGAAGGGGGGCGAAGCGGTATCGGCGGCCGTGCGGGAGCCATCGGGCCCCGGCTCCGCCGCGCCGCCCGTGGGGAGGGACCCGGGGCGGCCGGCCGCAGCCGATACCGGGCGGATCGTTGTCGATGTGAGCGGCAAGGTGCGGTGGCCGGGTGTCCGGAGTCTGCCGGTGGGTTCGCGGGTGACCGACGCGTTGAAGGCCGCCGGAGGCGTGCGCGAGGGCACGGATGTCACCGGCATCAACCGGGCGAGGGTTCTCATGGACGGCGAGCAGGTGGTGGTGGGACCGGTCGCTGTTCAGCCCGGCTCCGGGACACCGGGCGGCGGTGGGGGTACGCCTGCCGGGCCGCCTGGGGCGACAGCGCCGGTCAGCCTGAACACGGCGAGCGCGGAGCAGCTCGAAACCCTGCCAGGGGTCGGCCCCGTCCTCGCGCGGCACATTGTCGACTACCGCACCGAGCACGGCGGTTTCCGCTCCGTCGACGAACTCCGTGAGGTCAAGGGGATCGGTGACCGCCGGTTCGCGGACCTTGAGCCTCTGGTCCGGCGATGAGCAGTAGCGAGGCGGCGCCCGGGACGGAGCCCGAGGTGACCCCCGGGGCGGACGCCGGCCCTCACGGGGCGTCAGGGCGACGGCTGGGCGTCCCGGACCCTCGCCAGGAAGAGGCGGTCGACCTGCGGCTCGTTCCGCCCGCGCTGGCGGTCTGGGCTGCTGCGGCGCTCGGCCTCGGAGCCCCGGGGCGGTGGACGGCGGGAGCGGCCGCGGTCTGTGGCGGCGTCGCTCTGGTGCTCCTGGCCATGTCACGCCGGCCGATCTCGGCGGACCGGTCGGTTTCGGCTGACCGGTCGACTTCAGGGTCCCGGTCGACTTCGGGATCCCGGTCGGCTTCGGGCGACCGGCCGGCTTCGGCGGACCGGCCGAGGCGGACGGGGGCCGCCGCGGTGGGGGCCGTCCTGCTGTGCGTGGCCGCGGGGGCGGCAACCGCCGGGTTGCACGGGGCGGATGTGCGGCGGGGGCCCGTTCCGGCTCTGGCGCTGTCGCACGGGCGGGTGGACGCGGAGGTGACCGTCACCTCCGATCCCCGGCAGGCCCGGCCGCAGGTCCGCGGTGACCGCAGCACCCCTGTCACATTGCTGCTCGACGCCGAGGTCGTCCGGGTCACCGCCCCGGACGGTGCCGTCACCCGGGGCCGCACGCCGGTCCTCGTCATGGTCTCGCCCGGCGACGCCGTGACGCCCTGGCGTCAGCTGCTGCCGTCCACCCGGCTCCGCCTCGCCGGCCGCCTCGCGCCGCCGCTGCACGAGGGGGAACGCATCGCCGCCGTCCTGCGGGTGGAGGGAGAGGCACCACCCCGGATCGCCGGCGACCCGTCGCCCCTCCAGCGCACGGCGGGGACTCTGCGCGCCGGGCTGCGCAAGGCGACCGATGGGCTCGACGCCGACGCGCGGGCGCTGCTCCCGGGCCTGGTGGTCGGCGATACCTCCAGGGTCACGCCCGACCTGCACGAGGCATTCAAGGCCACCGACCTCACCCACCTGCTGTCCGTTTCGGGAGCCAACCTGTCGATTCTTCTCTTCCTGCTCATCGGACCGCCCGGGACCTCTCTGCGTGCCGAACGGCGCGGCCTGGCGCCCCGGTTGGGAATCTCCCTGCGGTCGACCGCGCTCATCGGCGGTGCCCTGGCGCTCGCGTTCATCGTTGTCTGCCGCCCCGAACCGAGTGTCCTCCGCGCGGCGGCATGCGGCATGATCACCTTGCTCGCCATCGGGACGGGGCGGCGCAGATCGCTGGTTCCCGCCCTGGCGGCGGCTGTTCTGCTTCTGCTGCTGTACGACCCATGGCTGGCGCGCAGTTACGGATTCCTGCTGTCCGTGCTGGCCACCGGCGCGCTGCTCACGCTCGCGCCCCGGTGGAGCGCGGCCCTGCGACGGCGACGGGTTCCGCCCCGGCTCGCCGAGGTGCTGGCCGCTGCCGCTGCCGCCCAGGCGGTGTGCGCGCCCGTGGTCGTGGTGCTTGCCTCCCGGGTCAGCCTTGTGGCGATCCCCTGCAATCTGCTCGCCGAGTTCGCGGTGGCGCCCGCGACGGTTCTCGGGTTCGCCGCACTGGCGGTGGCCCCGGTGGCCATACCGGTGGCCGAGGTGCTGGCCGGGGTCGCGGGGTGGCCGGTCGGATGGATCGCGTCCGTGGCCCGGACCGGGGCGGGCCTGCCCGGAGCGGAGGCCGGGTGGCCCGGAGGGTGGGCCGGTGCCGCGTTGCTCGCCGCAGTCACGTGCCTGGTCGTGCTGTCCGCCCGGCGGCTGGCCCGCCATCCGTGGGTCTGCGCCACAGCCGCGCTGGTTCTGGTCCTCGCGCTGCTGCGGCCGGTGCCGCTGACCCGGATCCTGACCGGCTGGCCTCCGCCCGACTGGGCGTTCGCGCTCTGCGACGTCGGGCAGGGCGATGCCATGGTGCTCGCCGCGGGGGAGGGTTCGGGGGTGGTCGTCGACACCGGGCCCGATCCCCGGCCGGTGGACCGGTGCCTCAGGGATCTGGGGATCACACGGGTGCCGCTGCTCGTGCTCACCCACTTCCACGCCGACCATGTCCGGGGGCTGCCGGGTGTGTTGCGCGGGCGGACGGTGGGCGCGATTCAGACGACGAACCTCGACGAGCCGCCGGAGCAGGCCGCGTTCGTCCGGAGGGCGGCGGCCGCCGCAGGAGTTCCGCTGGTACGGGCCGTTCCGGGGGAGCGCCGCCGCGTGGGACCGCTCGACTGGCGCGTCCTCTGGCCGGGCGGTGGCCCGGGGCGAGCGGTGCCGGCAGAGGCGGTGGCGGGCGGTGTGATGCCCGGCAGTGCGGTGGCAGGAGGTTCGGTGCTCGGAGGTACGGGGGAGCGCGCTGGGACGGAGGAGCCGAACGACTCCAGCGTTGCTTTGTACGTCCGGGTGGCGGGCGGGCCGTCGCTGTTGCTTCTCAGGGATCTCGAACCTCCGGCCCAGCAGGGGCTGTTGCGTACGTATCCGGCGTTGCCGCGGGTGGATGTCCTCAAGGTGGCGCACCACGGCTCCGCGTTCCAGGACGCCGCGCTGATGCGCAGCGCGCGGCCGGGGCTGGCTCTCATCTCCTGCGGCGCGGACAACCCGTACGGCCATCCGTCCGCTCGTACGGTCGACGCGCTCAGGGCCGGGGGAGCGAGGGTGCTGCGTACCGACAGGGACGGTGCCATCGCCGTGACGGGGGCGGGGAGGGAGCTGCGGGCGGTGGGCCGCTCATGATGACGCGCGTGACAGTCACCGGCGAAAGGGGTAGTAGGCGGCGGAACAGTCAATTGGGACCTTCGGTGATGCCTGCGTACAACCCACTACGAGATCTCCGTTTGCCTCGAACGTCGCATCAGTGGTCGAATGCATGCTCGTCGGCGGGCCGCTGCTCCGACAACGACGTCCTGCCGTCAGGGGCCCTGAAGTGTGAACCGTCACTGGGGTGAGTGAGAGATGTTCGGCCGCTGGCTGGGAAACAGAAGTCAGACGGGCGCCGTGGGTGGCGGAGCCCTCGCCGGGCTCGTGGTGCCCCGGTCCGCGGGTGTGCTCAGCTGCCGGGTGCTGGACCCGGTCAGCGAGCCGGTGCGACAGGCCGAGTACGTCGTGACCGACAGTGCGGGGCGCAAGGTCGTCGCCGGTGAGACCGACCCGTTCGGCACGGTCCTGGCCACCGTTCCGGCGGGCGACTACCGGCTGGCGGTCACGGCCGAGGGGTTCACGCCGTTCCACGGGGCGGCCGTTGTCTCCGAGGACGGGCACGCGAGCCTCGGTGATGTGACCCTCCAGGTGGCGCAGCCCCCGCAGTTGCCCGACCCCGGTGAGTGGGAGGTCGAGCCCAGCCACTCCCAGATCGGCTTCACGGCACGTCATATCGGCATGGCCCGTATCCACGGCAGGTTCAACAACTTCGCCGGTGCGGTACGGATCGCCGACCGCATGGAGGACTCCGCCATGCATGTGGTCATCGACGCGGCGTCGATCGACACCAACGTCCAGATGCGCGACGACCATCTGCGCTCCAGTGACTTCCTCGATGTCGGGCGCTTCCCGACCCTGGAGTTCTACAGCGACCGCTTTGTTCACCGGGGCGGCAGCCGCTGGGGTGTCACGGGTGCGCTCACACTGCACGGCGTCAGCCGCACGGTGACGCTGGACACCCAGTACCTCGGTGTGGGCAACGGGCTGGGGGGGGGAGATGCGCGCCGCCTGTCGCGCCACCACGGAACTGCACCGGGAGGACTTCACCCTCACCTGGCAGACGATGCTGGCCCGCGGAATCGCCGCGGTCGGCTCCAGTATCTCCATCGACATGGACATCCAGATCGTCCCCAAGGGCTGAACTGGCATATGCCAAATGGAAACTTAAGTTACCAATATCGTCGTTGGTAACTATGGTTGTCGTCATGACGACGTCGGAGATCACCGAAGCGGAACAGGCAGCCCTCGACACCGCCCTCCTGGACGCACTCAACCCACTCGCCTCGGCCATGCGCGCCCGGGCCACCGGGCTTCCCGGGGACCGGATGTGGGACGCCGACCCCATGGATGTGACCCTGTCGGTCCTCGCCACCTGGAAGGTGGTGGACGCCGAGGTCAAGCGGCTGACGGCGATGGCGGCGAGGACCGCCGGCTCCTACGGCGCGAGCTATGAGCAGATGGGCGCCGCCTGGGGCATCACCCGGCAGGGCGCCCGCAAGAAGTGGCCCGATGCCATCGCCAGGCCGGTGGCCGCGCGGGTGAACACCGTGGAACTCTGCGGTGGCACCGCGGAATTGGTGGCGGACCCGGTCTCCGGCGGCTGGCGGTGGACCGGGCTGGGCGCCGACGGGACACGCGGCGAAGCCGACGACACCACGTGGCACGGCACGAAGGAGGAAGCCGCCGCACACGCGGGCGCGTTCCTCAGCGAGCACGCGGCCGAGCGGCCCGGGACGGACACGCCCTAAGGAGCCTCCAGCCACCCCTCGTACTCCACGGCGAACGCGTCGAGCGCGGCGGCGTCCAGCTTCCCGGCCGGGTCCTCCACGACCACCAGCCACTGGGCGTCCTCGGCGTCGTCCTCGCCGGCCAGCGCGTCCCGTACGAGCTGTGGTTCCTCACTCACCCCGAAACGGTCGGCGAGCTCTCCGGCCACCTCCTCCGCGGTATCGCGGTCGGGCAGCACCAGCACATGTCTCACATCGCTCACCTGCCCATTCTCCGGTACGGGCAGGAGTGCGCGGGACCCCGGAGGACCTGTGCTGTCAGTGGGGCGTGGGATGCTGGAACGCGATGGCCACCAGGAAGAATTCTGCCGACGATCCGCTCGCCCCCGTCACGCTCGCCGTGGGCCAGGAGGACCTCCTCCTGGACCGTGCGGTGCAGCAGGTGGTGGCGGCGGCCCGTGCCGCCGACGCCGATACGGACGTCCGCGACCTCAGCTCCGACCAGTTGCAGCCCGGCACGCTCGCCGAGCTGACCAGCCCGTCACTCTTCGCCGAGCGCAAGGTGGTGATCGTGCGCAACGCGCACGATCTCTCCGCCGACACCGTCAAGGACGTCAAGGCGTATGTGAACGCGCCGGTCGAGGAGATCACCCTCGTCCTGCTGCACGCCGGAGGCGCCAAGGGCAAGGGCCTGCTGGACGCCGCGCGGAAGGCCGGGGCGCGTGAGGTGGCCTGCCCGAAGACGACCAAGGCGGCCGAGCGGCTCTCGTTCGTCAGATCCGAGTTCCGGGCGCTGGGGCGTTCCGCGACCCCCGAGGCCTGCCAGGCCCTGGTCGACTCCATCGGCAGTGATCTGCGGGAGCTGGCCAGCGCGGCGTCCCAGCTGGTCGCCGACGTCGAGGGCACGATCGACGAAGCGGTCGTCGGGCGCTACTACACGGGCCGCGCCGAGGCGTCCTCGTTCACCGTCGCCGACCGGGCGGTCGAGGGCCGGGCAGCGGAGGCGCTGGAGGCGCTGCGCTGGTCGCTGTCGACCGGTGTCGCGCCGGTCCTGATCACCAGTGCGCTGGCACAGGGGGTGCGGGCGATCGGCAAGCTGTCCTCGGCCAGGGGCGGCCGGCCCGCCGACCTCGCCCGTGAGCTGGGTATGCCGCCATGGAAGATCGACCGGGTGCGCCAGCAGATGCGGGGCTGGACGCCGGACGGGGTCGCCGTGGCCCTGCGGGCCGTCGCGGCGGCCGACGCGGGAGTCAAGGGCGGCGGGGACGATCCGGAGTACGCCCTGGAGAAGGCCGTCGTGGCGATCGCGCGGGCGGCGCGCTCAGGGCGTTAGCCGCCTCTCCCGGCCGTCCGCCGGTCACGGCACCAGGAGTCGGCACCGTGCGCACGGCGCCAGGAACCGGCGCCGTCCTCACGGCACCAGGGACCGGCGCCGTCCTCACGGCCCACGGCCCACGCCACCAGGAACCCGGGCGGGTCTCACAGCCCACGGCCCACGCCACCAGGAACCCGGGCGGGTCTCACAGCCCACGGCCCACGCCACCAGGAACCCGGGCCGGTCTCGCGCCACCACGAGCCGGGGCCGGTCATGGCACCCAGGAGCCGCGGCCACAGCGGTGCGACAGACGGAAGCCCCGGTCGCCGTCCTGGGGAGGACGGCGACCGGGGCTTCCGGTTCACGCTGTGGTGCGCCGCACCCGCGTGGCGAACGCAGGTTCGGTGTGCGGCGCGGGGTGCCGGTCAGGAGCGGGAGAGAGGGCCCGCTGGGTCCGTACCGGCGTTCACATCAGAAAGCTCAGGCCTGGAGAGCGGCAACCTTGGAGGCCAGCGCCGACTTCTTGTTGGCGGCGGCGTTCTTGTGGATGACACCCTTCGAGACAGCCTTGTCGAGCTGGCGGGAGGCGTCGCGGACGGCCGTGGTGGCCTTCTCGACGTCACCGGCAGCGGCGGCCTCACGGGCCTTGCGGATCGCGGTCTTGAGCGACGACTTGACGGCCTTGTTGCGCAGGCGCGCCTTCTCGTTGGTCTTGTTCCGCTTGATCTGGGACTTGATGTTCGCCACGAAAGAGCCTTTTCAGGTTCGTTGGATCTTCGATGTGCGCCACGCCGCTCGTGAGAGCCACGAGGCACAGCTGTCAACGGTACCAGTCACCCTCCGACCGGCCCAAACCGGTCCCCGCCCCGCAACCATGGGACGATGGAAGCTACGTATTGATCCGACCGACCCGACATCGACCCGAGACACGGCGTTCGGCGTCTCAAGAATCAGGACCCTGCGTGCCCGCGACTCCTATCCACGTGCCCGAGCCGAGCCGTACCGACCCGGCGCTGATCCGCAACTTCTGCATCATCGCGCACATCGACCACGGCAAGTCGACCCTTGCCGACCGGATGCTTCAGCTGACGGGTGTGGTCGACCAGCGGCAGATGCGCGCTCAGTACCTCGACCGGATGGACATCGAGCGCGAGCGCGGAATCACCATCAAGTCCCAGGCGGTCCGTCTGCCCTGGGCGCCGACCACCGCGGAGGGCAAGGGCAGCACCCATGTCCTCAACATGATCGACACCCCGGGCCACGTGGACTTCACCTACGAGGTCTCCCGTTCGCTCGCGGCCTGCGAGGGCACCGTCCTGCTGGTCGACGCGGCGCAGGGCATCGAGGCCCAGACCCTCGCCAACCTCTATCTGGCGATGGAGAACGACCTCACCATCGTTCCGGTGCTCAACAAGATCGACCTGCCCGCCGCGCAGCCCGAGAAGTTCTCCGAGGAGCTGGCGAACCTCATCGGCTGCCAGCCGGAGGACGTCCTCAAGGTCTCGGCGAAGACCGGCGTCGGCGTGGACGCCCTGCTCGACCGCGTGGTCCGGGACGTGCCCGCCCCGGTCGGCAAGGCCGACGCCCCCGCCCGCGCGATGATCTTCGACTCGGTCTACGACTCGTACCGCGGTGTCGTGACCTACGTCCGTGTCGTCGACGGCCAGCTCAACAGGCGCGAGCGCATCCGGATGATGTCCACGGGCGCCACCCACGAGCTGCTGGAGATCGGTGTCTCCTCTCCGGAGATGACCCCGGCCGACGGCATCGGCGTGGGTGAGGTGGGCTACATCATCACCGGTGTGAAGGACGTCCGGCAGTCCAAGGTCGGTGACACGATCACCTCCCTCAGCAACGGTGCGACCGAGGCGCTCGGCGGCTACAAGGACCCCAAGCCGATGGTGTTCTCGGGGCTGTACCCGCTGGACGGCTCGGACTACCCGGACCTGCGCGAGGCGCTGGACAAGCTCCAGCTCAACGACGCCGCCCTGGTGTACGAGCCGGAGACCTCCGCGGCGCTCGGCTTCGGCTTCCGCGTCGGCTTCCTCGGCCTGCTCCACCTCGACGTGGTCCGTGAGCGGCTGGAGCGCGAGTTCGGTCTCGACCTCATCGCCACCGCCCCGAACGTGGTCTATCGCGTCGAGATGGAGGACGGCACCGAGCACATCGTCACCAACCCGAGCGAGTTCCCCGAGGGCAAGATCGACAAGGTGCACGAGCCCGTCGTGCGCGCCACGGTCCTGGCCCCCAGCGAGTTCATCGGCGCGATCATGGAGCTCTGCCAGAACCGGCGCGGCACCCTGCTCGGCATGGACTACCTGTCCGAGGACCGGGTCGAGATCCGCTACACCCTGCCGCTCGCCGAGATCGTCTTCGACTTCTTCGACCAGCTGAAGTCCAAGACCCGCGGTTACGCCTCGCTCGACTACGAGCCCACCGGCGAGCAGTCGGCCCAGCTCGTCAAGGTCGACATCCTGCTCCACGGCGACAAGGTCGACGCGTTCTCCGCGGTCACGCACAAGGACAAGGCGTACGCGTACGGCGTGCGGCTCGTCGCCAAGCTGCAGAAGCTCATCCCGCGGCAGAACTTCGAGGTGCCGATCCAGGCGGCCATCGGCTCCCGGGTCATCGCCCGTGAGACCGTCCGCGCCATCCGCAAGGACGTCCTCGCCAAGTGTTACGGCGGTGACATCTCCCGTAAGCGGAAGCTGCTGGAGAAGCAGAAGGAGGGCAAGAAGCGGATGAAGATGGTCGGCAACGTGGAGGTTCCGCAGGACGCCTTCATCTCCGTGCTCTCGACGGACGAGTCGGCCGGCGAAGCCAAGGGCAAGAAGTAGCCGCCCGTTCGTACCGATGAGTAGCCCAACGGGCCCCTGTGCCGCAGAACCCTGCGGCACAGGGGCCCGTTCGTTATGAAGCGGCGGCCCATTGCCTCTTACGCGGCGGTCCCGCGCGCCTTACCCTGATCACGACTCGTTGGTTACTCGCCAGTTAAACAAGCGTGTCCGGACGGGACCCCGAGCCGGACGGGCCCCTTGGGCCGGACGCAACCCCGAGCCGGTACGCCGGCGCGGACGGCACGCGGGAGCCGGCGGCAGGACGAGCGGAACACGCAGAGGCACGCAGAACACGCAGAACCAGTGCAGCACGCGCAGGACGAGAAGCAGGAACCGCAGCCAGTAGAAGAAACAGCAGAAGCAGCAGCAATACCAAGAAGCCGGTCGAAGCAATGCCGCAGGCCCGGAGGACGCGTCGTGAGCGACACACAGACCTTGATCGATAACCGACCGCCCTCCGTGGCGACTCTCTTCATCGACCGCGTGGCGGCCACCCCGGACGGGGAGGCGTACCGCTACCCGGTGCCCGCGGCCCCGGGCGGAGGCCCCGACGAGTGGAAGTCGCTCAGCTGGGGGCAGGCCGCCGAGCGCGTCTACGCGATCGCCGCCGGGCTGATCGCGCTCGGGGTGCAGCCGGAACAGCGCATCGCGCTCGCCTCCTCCACCCGGGTGGAGTGGATCCTCATCGACCTCGGTGTGATGTGCGCGGGCGGCGCCACCACCACGATCTACCCCTCCACCAACACCGAGGAGTCCGCCTTCATCCTGGCGGACTCCGAGAGCCGGGTCCTGATCGCGGAGGACGCCGCGCAGCTGGCGAAGGCCCGTGAGGCCCGCGCCGATCTGCCGGGCCTCGGCCATGTCGTGGTCATCGACCCGGCGGGCGTCGAGCCCGCCGAGGACGACCCGGAGGGCTGGATCCTCACCCTCGCCGAGCTGGAGGCCCGGGGCGCCGAGCACCTGGCGAAGCACCCGGACGCGATCACCGATCGGGTCTCCGCCATCACGGCCGACCAGCTGGCCACCCTGATCTACACCTCGGGCACCACGGGCCGCCCCAAGGGCGTACGGCTGCCGCACGACAACTGGTCGTACATGGCCAAGGCCACCGTGGCGACCGGTCTCATCACCGCGGACGACGTGCAGTACCTCTGGCTGCCGCTCGCGCATGTCTTCGGCAAGGTCCTCACCTCCGGCCAGATCGAGGTCGGTCATGTGACTGCGGTCGACGGCCGGATCGACAAGATCATCGAGAACCTTCCGGTCGTCCAGCCGACCTATATGGCCGCCGTCCCCCGGATCTTCGAGAAGGTCTACAACGGGGTCGCGTCCAAGGCGCGGGCCGGTGGCGGAGCCAAGTACAAGATCTTCCTGTGGGCGGCTGGCATCGCCCGGGAGTACGCGAAGGTCTCCCAGGACAACTTCCGGCGCACCGGCAAGGCGTCCGTCCCCTTCGCACTCGGCGCCAAGCACAAGGTCGCCGACGCCCTCGTCTTCGCCAAGATCCGTGATGCCTTCGGCGGCCGGCTGCGCGCCTGTATCTCCGGTTCCGCGGCGCTCGCCCCCGACATCGGCTATTTCTTCGCCGGGGCCGGGGTCCACATCCTGGAGGGCTACGGCCTGACCGAGACCAGCGCCGCCTCCTTCTGCAACCCGGGCGAGGCCTACCGCACCGGCACCGTCGGCAAGCCGCTCCCCGGCACCGAGGTGCGGATCGCGGACGACGGCGAGGTCCTGCTGCGCGGCCCCGGCGTCATGCAGGGCTACCACCAGCAGCCCGAGAAGACCGCCGAGGTCCTGGAATCGGACGGCTGGCTGCACACCGGCGACATCGGTGAGCTGTCCGTGGACGGCTATCTCCGGATCACCGACCGCAAGAAGGACCTCATCAAGACGTCCGGCGGCAAGTACGTCGCCCCGGCGGAGGTCGAGGGCCAGTTCAAGGCGGTGTGCCCGTTCGTCTCCAACATCCTGGTGCACGGCGCGGACCGTAACTTCTGTTCCGCGCTCATCGCCCTCGACGGGCCCACCATCCTCGGCTGGGCCGCCGAGAACGGCATGGAGGGCAAGTCGTACGCCGAGGTGGTGGCGGCGCCCGCGACGGTCGAGCTCATCGAGGGCTATGTGAAGCGCCTCAACGAGGGCCTTCAGCGCTGGCAGACCGTCAAGAAGTTCCGCCTGCTGCCGCGCGACCTCGATGTCGAGCACGGCGAGCTGACCCCCAGCCTCAAGCTGAAGCGGCCGGTCGTCGAGCGCGCGTACAAGCCGCTCATCGAGGAGATGTACGAGGGCTCGCGCGAAGCGTGACGCCCGCGCCGCACGGCGCGCGGTGGCCGTGCGGCGGTACGCGCGGGGTGGTCGTGCGGCGGTACGCGTGTGGCGGGGGATGGCGGCGGTGCGGGCGGGAACGGCAGACTGTGTACGGGTCTGCCATCCGTCCGGTCCGCCGCGTTCCTCTTTGTGTCGCATTGCGTTCGGACTTGCTCGAATTTCTGCCCACTTCGGTAACTCGATGCTTATGCACGCGGTCGGTCTGTCACGCTGTCGTTGTTGTCGGCGGCGTTTCGTCAGACCGGTAGGAGCCGCACCGTGGGGCCCATTCCCTTGCAGCGGGACATCGTTCACCGTCCCGGCACCACCGGTGCCGGCCATTTCGACGACCCGCGCCTGGTCAGTTGCACGAGCCTGCCCGGCATACCGCTCGCCCCGTCCGCGGCGCGCAGGTTCGTGCGTGCCGCGCTCGCGGAGTGGACCGGGACCGGGGTACCCGCCGCCGCGGGCTTCACCGACCGGCTGGCCGACGACGCGGTGACCGTCGCCAACGAGCTGGTCACCAACGCGGTCGTGCACGCGGGCACGACCGTCGATCTGGTCGTACGCCTGGAGGAGGAGTGCGACGAGGAGCCCGCGGCCCTGCTGCTGGAGGTCACCGACCACCACCCGGCACGCGCGGTGAGCGGGGAGGCGTCCGGGGCCGCGGCCGGCCCGTCGCCCACCGAGCGGCCGGACCCCGCCGAGTACGGCCGCGGACTGCAGCTCGTCGCCACACTCGCCGAGGCCTGGGGCATCACCTACCGCACCGGCCGCAAGACCGTCTGGGCCCGCCTCCCCATCGACGGCTGGACCGCCCCGCCCCTCCCGTCCGAGGAGGACACCCTGCTGCGCGGTCTGCGGGCCGCCGAGATCCTCGCCCCCGCCGTCGCCCGCGCCGAGCGCGACGACGCGGGCTGGGACAGCCGGGGCGCGCTCTCCTTCCTCGCCGAGGCGTCCGACCTGCTGGCGGGCCAGCTCGACGAGGACCTCGTGGCGGCCATAGCGGGTCAGCTGCTGGTGCCCAGGCTCGCCGACTGGTGCGCGATCTGGCTGGAGAGCGAGGGCGCGGGGCCTGCCGCGGCACCCCGGCTCGCCCGCGTCTGGCACAGCGACGAGACCGGCACCGAGCACCTGCGGACGGTGCTGGAGAAGGAGCCCCTCCGGCTGCCGGGCAGCGCCGGTTCCGGACCCGTGTCCGTGCCGTGGCCCACCGGCGGCGGGGCCTTCGAGGGGGAGCCGGCCATGGAGCCCGGCGCCCGTGACGGGGCCGCCCTCGCCTTCCGGATCACCACGGGCGGCCGCTCGCTGGGCGCCGTGCTCGTCGGCCGGGAAGGCGCCGCCCGGGTGCCCGACGAGGTGGCCGCGCTGATCGAGGACTTCGTACGCCGCCTCGGCCTCGCCGTCGGTGCCGCCCGCGCCTACACCCGGCAGGCCACCATCAGCCGCATCCTCCAGCGCGGCCTGCTGCCCAGCAAGGTCGCCGAGATCCCCGGAGTCACCAGCGCGCTGGTCTACGAGCCGAGCGACGACGGTGTGGTCGGGGGCGACTTCTACGACATCTTCCCGTGCCCCGGGGACCGCTGGTGCTTCGTCCTCGGCGATGTCCAGGGGAGCGGCCCCGAGGCCGCGGTCGTCACCGGACTCGCCCGCCCGTGGCTGCGGCTCCTGTCCCGGGAGGGCTTCGGCGTCGGTGAGGTCCTGGACCGGCTCAACCGGCTGCTCCTCGACGACGCCATGGAGGCCGCCGAGGCCGCGGCCCTGATGGTCGCGGCGGCCGGCGGCCAGCAGCTCCAGGACGGCTCCCAGTCCCGGTTCCTCTCCCTGCTCTACGGGGAGGTCGTCCCGCTCCCGGACGGTGGGGTGCGCTGCACCGTGGCCAGCGCGGGCCACCCGCTGCCCCTGCTGCTGCGCCCCGACGGCTCCGTACGCCCCGCCGCCGATCCCCAGGTGCTGCTCGGCGTCGTCGAGGACGTGGCGTACGAGAGCCAGAGCTTCGACCTGGCGCCCGGCGACGCGCTGCTCTGCGTCACCGACGGGGTGACCGAGCGGCGCTCGGGACGGCTCCTGTTCGACGACGGGGACGGGCTCGCCCGGGTGCTGTCCGGCTGCGCGGGGCTGCCCGCGGAGACCATCGCGGACCGGATCAAACGGGCCGTCCACGAGTTCGCCGAGCTGCCGCCGGACGACGACGTGGCCCTGATGGTGCTCCGGGCCGACTGAGGACTGCCGGAAGCCCCGGCCGCGCACGCCGGCCCCGCGCCGGACGGTGGCCGGTCGGGTCCGGTCCGGCGGCGAGTGACAATGGACGGTATGCCTTCCGTACTGCCCGATGGTGAGCCCGTGCCCGACGACGGGGCGCTGCCCCGCCACGCCCTGGAAGGCGCCGCCGGCCGCCCGCTCGGCTTCTACCTGCATGTGCCCTACTGCGCCACCCGCTGCGGCTACTGCGATTTCAACACCTACACCGCCACCGAGCTGCGCGGCTCCGGCGGGGCCCTGGCCTCCCGCGACAACTACGCCACGCACCTGATCGAGGAGGTCCGCCAGGCCCGCAAGGTCCTGGGCGACGACCCCCGGCCGGTCCGGACCGTCTTCGTCGGCGGCGGCACCCCCACGCTGCTGCCCGCCGCCGATCTCGTACGGATGCTGGCGGCGATCCGTGACGAGTTCGGGCTCGCGGACGACGCCGAGATCACCACCGAGGCCAACCCGGAGTCCGTCGGCCCGGCCTATCTGGCCGAGCTGCGGGAGGGCGGCTTCAACCGGGTCTCCTTCGGCATGCAGAGTGCCCGGCAGCACGTCCTGAAGATCCTGGACCGTACGCACACCCCCGGGCGCCCCGAGGCCTGTGTGGCCGAGGCCAGGGCGGCGGGCTTCGACCACGTCAATCTCGACCTGATCTACGGCACCCCCGGCGAGTCCGACGACGACTGGCGGGCCTCCCTGGACGCGGCCATCGGCGCGGGCCCCGACCATGTGTCGGCCTATGCCCTGATCGTCGAGGAGGGCACCCAGCTCGCCCGGCGCATCCGGCGCGGCGAGATCCCGATGACCGACGACGACGCGCACGCCGACCGGTATCTGATCGCGGACGAGGCGATGGCCGCCGCGGGCTTCTCCTGGTACGAGGTGTCCAACTGGGCCCGGACGCCCGAAGGCCGCTGCCTGCACAACGAGCTGTACTGGCGCGGCGCCGACTGGTGGGGCGCCGGGCCGGGCGCGCACAGCCACGTGGGCGGCGTGCGCTGGTGGAACGTGAAGCATCCGGGGGCGTACGCACAGGCCCTGGCCGAGGGCCGCTCACCCGGGGCCGGGCGCGAGATCCTCGCCGCCGAGGACCGCCGGGTCGAGCGGATCCTGCTGGAACTGCGGCTGCGCGAGGGCTGCCCGCTGTCGCTGCTCAGGCCGGACGGCCTGGCCGCGTCGCGCAGGGCGCTCACGGACGGGCTGCTGGAGGCCGGCCCGTACGAGGAGGGGCGCGCGGTCCTCACCTTGCGCGGGCGGCTGCTCGCCGACGCGGTGGTGCGGGACCTGGTGGACTGAGACGACGGGCCGTCCCACGGACGGGGATGGCCCGGGGCCCCCGACCGGTCGATGCCCGGCCCCAGTGCCCCGAGCGCCGGCGCCGGTCGGCCCCCGCCCCTACGGCTTGCAGTCCAAAGGCTTCGGATCGCCCGCTGCCTTGCCGCACAGGACGATCCGTACAGCGTCCGTCCCGTGCCGGACCACCTTGATGATGTTGAGGCCGTGCATGTTCTTGGTGGAGTCCAGGATGATCGTCCCGGTAGGCATGTTGGCGAGCACCACCGTGTGCAGGGTCGCCCAGGTCTCCGCGGCGCTTCGCCGGGTGTCATCTCGGGAAGCGGCGTTGTACAGGGCGGCTGTCGCGGTGTAGGACATGACGGTCTGCCCGCTGGCGAACAGGCCGTCGTCGTAGGCGGGGCTCGGCAGCGGGTCCTGCGCTTTATGGGAGGGGAGCAGTTTGCCGAGCTGCGTGTGGGCATCTCCGTAGAAACTGAGTTCGTCGTCCTTGTCCAGTGGGGCGGCCTTGTCCAGTGGGGCCAATGCGCTGTGGTAGAGCGTGACGTTGCTGGCGATGGACGTGCCGTCCTTGAAGGTTTCCTTCGTCAGATCGTCCCCCGTGAACACCGTCATGGGCTCGTGCGAGCAGCCCTCGGTCTCCGAGAGGCGCTTCATCAGGTTCGGGATGTCCTCGGCCCGTCCGGCGAAGTACAGTGCGGCGGGTACCGGTTCCTGCTTGCAGATGCGGTTCACCGGGTCGTTGAGGCGGGCACCGCCGGCGATCTTATACGTGACGTCCTCGTACATGTCGAATCCCGATGCGTCGAGCATCTTCTTGCCGGCATCGCGCTGTTCGGCCGTGTAGCCGTCCTTTTCGTCCTTGGGGAGTTTCCGGGAAAGGACGATCGCGCGCGGCTTGTGCTTCTTGGCCGCGCGGAGCTTGGCGGCGATCTGTTCGGCGACCAGTCCGAGGGCGTCCGTCTGTTCCTTGTCGGTCGCGGCGAGGCCGAAGTAGTTCGAGTGGGTGGGCAGATCGCCGCTCGAATTGGTGGTGTCGAGCAGAGCGATCCCGGCGCTTTTGAGCTTCTTGGTGGCCGCCAGACTCTTCCCGGTGTTGAGGCCGAAGCCGACCACGCCGACGACGGTCGGGTCCCGTTCGGCCACCTTGATGATCTGATCCACCGTGATCAGCTGATGGCGCATGTCCTGGCCGCCGTTGGCCGTGAGCACCCGGAGCTTGACGGGCTGCTGCTTGTTCGTCTCGAGCTGGCGCAGATAGACGCCCGTGAGCTCCTCCAGCCCCTTGCGGGTGAGCTTGTCGTCGCCGTTCCGCGCGGTGAGCGGCCCCGCGTAGACGATGGTGACGTAGTTCTCGTTCGGCCCGATGTGGGCGTTCTCGTCGCGGATCGCCCGCTCGATCCGCTCGAAGGTGATGCCCTTGCCCACCCCGTTCAGTTCCAGGCTGTTGCCCGCGGCGAAACGCACCTCGGAGGACGTGGCCACACCGACGCACTCCCTGTCCTCCCCGGAACCGCTCCAGATCGCATCCGTGTTGCGGTCGGTCAGCGGGCCGTGGCAGTACTTCCGCTGCCAGTGCACGCTCCACAGGAAGGTCCCCAGCAGACTGCCGACGAGGACGAACACGACGGTCGTCCGCGACATCAGCCACCACGCCCAGGTCCGGTCGACCCGACAGGTGGCGAGCTCCGCGTGCGCGTGCTCGTGGGTCAGCTTGGCGGTGGACAGCGGCAGCCGGAGCACCCAGGCGAGCGTCGCGGCCGCGACGGGGGACTGGCCCATGCTCAGCGCGTCGACCCAGCGGTCGTAACGGGCCCGCGCCGCCGCGGAGCCCGAGGCGGTGCTCGCCGGCGGCGGCTCCGGAGGCAGCGGCGGAGTGTGCCGCATGATCTGGGCGGCCGGCAGAGAGGCCAGCAGGAGCAGCGGGTCCACCTCGCTGCGCCGGGAACGCACGTTGTTGATCGCGTTGATCAGCAGGATGCCGCCGTTGTCGTGGGTGGCCCTGGGCAGGAACACCACCGGCGGGACCGTCCGCTTGCTGCGCCGCCAGTCCAGCGCGTGCGGCCGGTAGTTGTGCAGGAGATCCTCCAGCAGGGCCTGGACCCGCAGCTCCAGATGGAACTGGCGCGCGTGCTCGACGCCCGGGTGGTCGTCGCCCTGGTTCGCGTCCGCCACCCGTTCGGCCACCGCGGCCGCCCGGGCCCGGATCACCCGCCAGGAGCCGCTGGGCGAGAGGCGGGACCAGCCGTCCGAAGGGTGGCCCGTACTGGACGCGGCCAGCGAGGAGGTGGTCGCGAACCACCGGCTGGCCCGGCGCAGCCACAACAGCGGTGGCGCGGCGCTGCTCAGCAGCCGCACGACCGCCAGGCCGAGCAGCGAGGCGGCCGCCACCACGGCGGTCAGCAGCCAGCTGATCTCGCCGAGCACCCCGGTGAGCGCCGCGATGAAGGCGGCTCCGGCGAAGGTCTCGGGCCGGACCGAGGTCCGCAGCGAGTGCCACCGGTCGTTGCTCCTGGGCCGGCCCGTCCGCCAGCGCAACTGGCGCAACTGCTCCAGAATCCTCTCCTCGCGCCCGCGGGCCGAGCCTCCGGGCTGTGCGATCACCGTCGCGGTGGCCTGCTCGATGGCGCCGAGAAGACGCGAGCGGGGGAAGGAGAACGGCTTGTACTGCGAGCTCTCGCGGGTCTCCCAGGGCTCCTCGGTCAGCGTGCGCACCATGTCGAGCGCCGCCTCGTACGCCTTCGAGGACTCACCGTCGAGCAGCCGCACGGGGACCCTGCGCAACGCGTTGGCCTCGTGGATCTGGCGCACGATCTGCTCGACCCGGTCGTCGGTCTCGGGTCCGACATCGGCGTCGGCCGCCTGGGCGACCACCAGTGGCATCACCGGCCGGTTGACCTTGTACTGGTCGATGAGGTGCTGCATGAGGTGGAAGACGGCGGAAGCCGCCTCGTTCTCCGCACTGCCCTGCCAGACCTCGCGTGTCATAGCCCCCGTGCCTTTCCGTCGCCAGCCGAGCCCCTCTTCTCTCCTCAATAGCCGACGGTACTCATGCGGCGCAGGCGTTCACGGGGATCGGTATCGGATCCTCGTCAACAACCTCGTCAGGTCAGTCCGGAAGAGTGACGAAATCAATCAATTCCTCTACCCGGCCCAGGAGTTGCGGCTCAAGATCCCGATAGGAGTGCACCTTGGAAAGGATGTGCTGCCAGGCCGCACCGGTGTTCTCCGGCCAGCCCAGCGACCGGCACACGCCCGTCTTCCAGTCCTGCCCGCGCGGCACCACCGGCCAGCCGGAGATCCCCACCGAGGAGGGCTTCACCGCCTCCCAGACGTCGATGTACGGGTGGCCCACCACCAGCACATCGGCGTCCGACACCTGACCGGCGATCCGGGACTCCTTGGAGCCCGGCACCAGATGGTCCACCAGCACCCCCAGCCGGGCATCGGGACCCGGCGAGAACTCGCGCACGATCGCCGGGAGGTCGTCGATGCCCTCCAGATACTCGACCACCACGCCCTCGATCCGGAGGTCGTCGCCCCACACCCGCTCGACCAGCTCCGCGTCGTGCCGGCCCTCCACATAGATCCGCCCGGCCCGCGCCACCCGCGCCCGCGCTCCCGGCACCGCCACCGAGCCGGAGGCCGTACGCGCGGGCCGGACGGGCCCCGCCGCCGACGGGCGTACGAGCGTGATCACCCGGCCCTCCAGCAGGAAGCCGCGCGGCTCCATCGGGAACACCCGGTGCTTGCCGAAGCGGTCCTCCAGGGTGACCGTGGGGCCCTGGGCCGTCTTCTCGCAGCGAATGACGGCACCGCAGAAACCGGTGGAGACCTCCTCCACCACCAGATCGGGCTCGGCGGGGACCTCCGGGACGGGGGCGGACTTCTTCCACGGCGGGGTCAGGTCCGGCTGGTAGCTGCGCATGGCACGACGATAAGGCCGGCCGGGCCCGCGCCGGGGGTCCCTCACGACACGCCGAAGCGCTCCGCCAGCCGGTCGCGCTGGGCCCGGACGAAGGCCGCGTCCACCACCGCGCCGTGCCCCGGTACGTACAGCGCGTCCTCGCCGCCGAGCGCCAGCAGCCTGTCCAGCGCGGCGGGCCAGCGGGAGGTGACCGCGTCCCGGCCCGCCTGCGGTTCGCCGGACTCCTCGACCAGATCGCCGCAGAGCACCACGGCCCGCTCCCCGCCCGCGCCCGGCACCAGCGCCGCCAGATCGTGGCCGGTGTGCCCCGGCCCGGCGTCGGCCAGCAGGACCTGCCGCCCGCCGCCGAGGTCGAGTGTGTGCTCCCCGCGCACCTCGTGGCGCGGGACCACCAGGACGTCCACCGCCTGTGCGGCCTCCTCCTCGGGCACTCCGTGGCGTACGGCGGAGGCGCACAGCTCCTCGGCCGCGCCCCCGAGGAGAGCGGCGAGTCCGACCGATCCGTACACCTCGGCCCCGGCGAACACCGCGGTGCCCAGTACATGATCGAAATGGGGGTGGCTCAGTGCGATATGTGTCACTCTCCGCCCGAGCAGTGCCTCCGCCTGGTTCCGCAGCTCCACCCCCTCGCGCAGCGTCGACCCGGTGTCGTAGAGCAGCGCGCCGTCCGCTCCGGCCACCAGCGCGACCGTCGCATCCCACCCGGGAAGCCGCCGCCGGCCCACTCCGTGGCCCAACCGCTCCCAGCCGAACTCTTCCCAAGAGACGTCCATGCGGCGACGCTATCGGCAACGACCTGCGCGGTCCCGGGGTAGCGTGGCCGGTCGCCCTTGCCTGGGGGGCACCCCGCCCCCGTACACTGGCCGGGGGGATTGCTGGCACTCGAACGCACAGAGTGCCAGGCAGACACCGGAGACGACAGCTGGAGGTGTGCGCGATGCTCAGCGAACGCAGACTCGAAGTGCTGCGCGCCATCGTCCAGGACTATGTCGGCACCGAGGAGCCCGTCGGCTCCAAGGCGCTCACGGAACGGCACAAGCTCGGGGTCTCCCCGGCCACCGTCCGCAACGACATGGCGGTGCTGGAGGACGAGGGCTTCATCGCCCAGCCGCACACCAGTGCGGGGCGCATCCCGACGGACAAGGGCTACCGGCTCTTCGTCGACCGGCTCGCGGGCGTCAAGCCGCTCTCCTCGCCGGAGCGCCGGGCCATTCAGAATTTCCTCGACGGCGCGGTCGACCTCGACGATGTCGTGGGCCGGACCGTACGGCTGCTCGCGCAGCTGACCCGGCAGGTCGCCGTGGTGCAGTACCCCTCGCTGACCCGTTCGACGGTGCGGCATGTGGAGCTGCTGGCGCTGGCGCCCGCCCGGCTGATGCTGGTGCTGATCACCGACACGGGCCGGGTCGAACAGCGTATGATCGACTGCCCTGCGCCGTTCGGCGAGACCTCTCTCGCCGATCTGCGGGCCCGGCTCAACAGCCGGGTCGTCGGACGCCGTTTCACGGACGTCCCGCAGCTGGTGCAGGAGCTGCCGGAATCCTTCGACAGCGAGGACCGGGCCACCGTCTCCACGGTGCTCTCCGTCCTTCTCGAAACACTGGTCGAGGAGACGGAGGAGCGGCTGATGATCGGCGGCACCTCCAACCTCACCCGCTTCGGGCACGACTTCCCTGTGATGATCCGGCCGGTGCTGGAAGCACTGGAGGAGCAGGTGGTCCTGCTGAAGCTGCTCGGTGAGGCAACGGACTCGGGCATGACCGTACGTATCGGGCACGAGAACGCCCACGAGGGCCTCAACTCCACGTCCGTCGTCGCGGTCGGCTACGGTTCGGGCGACGAGGCAGTCGCCAAACTCGGCGTGGTCGGACCGACCCGCATGGACTACCCCGGAACGATGGGAGCGGTACGCGCAGTGGCACGTTACGTCGGACAGATCCTGGCGGAGTCGTAAGTGGCCACGGACTACTACGCCGTACTCGGCGTGCGCCGCGACGCATCTCAGGACGAGATCAAGAAGGCATTCCGGCGGCTCGCCCGCGAGCTGCACCCGGATGTCAACCCGGACCCGAAGACCCAGGAGCGGTTCAAGGAGATCAACGCCGCTTACGAGGTGTTGTCGGACCCGCAGAAGAAGCAGGTCTACGACCTCGGCGGCGACCCGCTGTCCGCCTCCGGCGGCGCGGGTGGCGCGGGCGGTTTCGGAGCCGGTGGCTTCGGCAACTTCTCCGACATCATGGACGCGTTCTTCGGCACGGCCTCGCAGCGCGGACCCCGTTCGCGCACCCGGCGCGGCCAGGACGCGATGATCCGGCTGGAGATCGACCTCGCCGAGGCGGCGTTCGGCACCACCAAGGACATCCAGGTCGACACGGCGGTCGTCTGTACGACGTGCAGCGGCGAGGGCGCGGCCCCCGGTACCTCCGCGCAGACCTGTGACATGTGCCGAGGACGCGGTGAGGTGTCCCAGGTCACCCGGTCCTTCCTGGGCCAGGTCATGACCTCACGGCCCTGCCCGCAGTGCCAGGGCTTCGGCACGGTCGTGCCGACGCCGTGCCCGGAGTGCGCCGGTGACGGCCGCATCCGCTCCCGGCGCACGCTCACGGTGAAGATCCCCGCGGGCGTGGACAACGGCACCCGCATCCAGCTCGCGGGCGAGGGCGAGGTCGGCCCCGGTGGCGGACCGGCCGGCGATCTGTACGTCGAGATCCACGAGCTGTCGCACGCGGTGTTCCAGCGGCGCGGCGACGATCTGCACTGCACGGTCACCATCCCCATGACGGCGGCCTCGCTCGGCACCAAGGTGCCGCTGGAGACGCTCGACGGCCTGGAGGAGATCGACATCAGGCCGGGCACCCAGTCCGGCCAGTCCGTTCCGCTGCACGGGCGCGGCATCACGCATCTGCGCGGCGGCGGTCGCGGCGATCTGATCGTGCACGTCGAGGTGCTGACCCCGTCCAAGCTGGACCCGGAGCAGGAGCGGCTGCTCCGCGAGCTGGCGAAGCTGCGCGGCGAGGAGCGGCCCACCGGCCAGTTTCAGCCAGGTCAACAAGGACTGTTCTCCCGGCTGAAGGACGCCTTCAACGGCCGCTGAGCCGGTCCTGGCCTGTCACCGCACCGCCCGTCGGTCCTGTACCGGCGGGCGGTGCGGCGTACAGCGGTATACCGGTCACGCTGTCCCATGGCTGATTCGGCACTGTGCGCCGGACATGGCACGATGCGGTCATGTCCTCCGAGTTGACCGATCTCTGCCGGTATCCGATCGTGCAGGCCCCGATGGCGGGCGGCGTCTCGTCCCCGGAGCTCGTCGGCGCCGTCGCCGAAGCCGGCGCGCTGGGCTTCCTCGCCGCCGGGTACAAGACGACGGACGGCATGTACAACGAGATCAAACAGGTCCGCAGACTGACCGGCCGGCCGTTCGGCGTCAACCTCTTCATGCCGCAGCCCGCGCTCGCCGATCCGAGCGCCGTCGAGGTCTACTGCCAGCAGCTCGCCGGTGAGGCCCTCTGGTACGAGACCCCGCTC
The DNA here is from genome assembly GCF_044542225.1 of Streptomyces sp. NPDC079020. Lineage (NCBI taxonomy): Bacteria > Bacillati > Actinomycetota > Actinomycetes > Kitasatosporales > Streptomycetaceae > Streptomyces > Streptomyces sp. NPDC079020. The sequence continues at coordinate 761,766 of NZ_JBITUB010000001.1, read as the reverse complement.
GGGGATCCGGACACCAGCGGCGACGACGGCTACGAGGCCAAGGTCGCGATCCTCCTGGAGGACCCGGTCCCCGCGGTCTCCTTCACCTTCGGCTGCCCCACCCGCGACACGCTGGACGCCTTCGCCAAGGCGGGCACGTACACCATCGTGACGGTCACCAGCGCCGAGGAGGCGCAGTGCGCCCAGTGGGCGGGCGCCGACGCGCTCTGCGTCCAGGGTGTCGAGGCGGGCGGCCACCAGTCCACGCACCGTGACGACCCGCAGGCCGACAACACCGGCATCGGGCTGCTCTCCCTCGTCACCCAGGTCCGCGAGACCGTGCAGCTGCCGGTCATCGCGGCGGGCGGGATGATGCGCGGCTCCCAGATCGCCGGGGCGCTCGCGGCCGGGGCGGACGCGGCCCAGCTCGGTACGGCCTTCCTCATCTGCCCCGAGTCCGGGGCGCATCCGGTGCACAAGCGGTCCCTGACCAACCCGCTGTTCGTCCGCACGGCCCTGACCCGGGCCTTCTCCGGCCGCCCCGCCCGCGGGCTGGTCAACCGCTTCGTCACCGAGCACGGCCCCTACGCCCCCGCCGCCTACCCGCAGGTGCACTATGTGACCAGCGGGCTGCGCAAGGCGGCGGCCCGGACCGGCGACGCCCAGGGCATGGCACTGTGGGCCGGGCAAGGACACCGGATGGCACGCGAGCTGCCCGCCGGAGAGCTGATCGAACTGCTCGCCGCCGAACTGGAAGCCGCCCGGGTGGCAGTGAGCGGAAGGAGTGCCGAGTGACGGCACCGGTCTTCGTCGTCGAACGGATGCCCAGCGGGCCCGAGTTCGTCCTGGACGGTCCCGAGGGACGGCACGCCGTCTCCGTGAAGCGGCTGCACGCCGGGGAGGATGTCGTCCTGACGGACGGTCTGGGCCGGTGGGCGCAGGGCGTCGTACGGGCGGCCGAGGGCAAGGACCGGCTCCTGGTGACGGATCTCGCGACAGTCCACGAGGAGCCCGGTCCCACCCCCCGGATCACCGTCGTCCAGGCCCTCCCCAAGGGCGACCGCGGCGAGGTCGCCGTGGAGACCATGACGGAGACGGGCATCGACGCGATCGTCCCGTGGCAGGCCGCCCGCTGCATCACGCAGTGGAAGGGCGACCGCGGCCTCAAGTCCCTGGCGAAGTGGCGCAGTACGGCACGGGAGGCGGGGAAGCAGTCCCGGCGGGTCCGGTTCCCCGAGGTCGCGGAGGCGATGACGACCAAGCAGGTCGCCGCGCTGCTGGCCGCGGCGGACTTCGCGGGTGTGCTGCACGAGGACCGCGACTGCGACAGCGAACCGCTCGCCACCGCCGAACTCCCGGCGCGCGGTGAGATCGTGCTCGTCGTCGGCCCCGAGGGCGGCGTCTCCCCGCAGGAACTCGCGGCCTTCGCCGAGGCGGGCGCGCGGACCTACCGGCTGGGCCGCAGCGTGCTGCGCACCTCCACCGCGGGGACGGCGGCGGCGGCCCTGCTGCTGGGGCGCACCGGACGCTGGGGCTGAGCTTCCGGAAGGGCGGAGTCCGGGACTTCGGGGGCTGTCCCGGGCCGGACCGGGCGACGGACTGTCAGACCCGTTACGTAGGGTGAGGTCATGTCCAACGAGTCGCCTCTGATCATGAGCCTGCGCACCGCGGTCGACGCGGCGCCCGGCGATGTACCTCTGCGGCTGCATCTGGCCGAACTGCTGCTGGGCGAAGGGCAGTCCGAGGCCGCGGTCGCCCAGGCCGCCGTGGCGCTCCAGCACGCGCCGGGGGACGAGGCGGCGCGCGGACTGATGATGCGGGCGATGGGAATGCCGCCGCAGCCCCAGGCCGCGTCGCCCGCACCTTCCCCCGCCCCCGCGCCTTCCCCCGCCCCTGCGCCTGCCGCTTCCTCCGGGCCTGCCTCCGCCCCTGCGCCTGCCTCCGCCCCCGCGCCTGCCGCTTCCTCCGCGCCTGCGCCTTCCTCCGCGCCGTCCGGTGGTGGGGAGACGGCCGGGACCTCCGCCCCGGGGTTCGACTGGAAGGCCGCGGAGAACGAGATCAAGGACGCCGTCCCGCCGCGCTTCGTGACCTCGCCGGCCCCGGAGGCACCGCTCGCCGTGGACGGCGGCGGGGACCCCCGCGACGCCGCCGCCTGGGAAGCGGAGGCGCCCACCCTGCGGCTCGCCGACGTCGGCGGGATGTACGAGGTCAAGGACCGCCTCGAAGCCGCCTTCCTCGCCCCGATGCGCAACCCCGAACTGCGCAAGCTGTACGGCAAGAGCCTGCGCGGCGGCCTCCTGCTGTACGGACCGCCCGGCTGCGGCAAGACGTTCATCGCCCGCGCCGTCGCTGGCGAGCTCGGTGCCCGGTTCATCTCCGTCTCGGTCAACGACGTCCTCGACATGTGGATCGGCAACTCCGAGCGCAACATGCACGAGGTCTTCGAGACCGCCCGCCGCCAGGCGCCCTGTGTGGTGTTCCTGGACGAGCTGGACGCGCTGGGCGCCAAGCGCAGCCGTACGGCGAGCAGCGGCATGCGCAACACGGTCAACCAGCTCCTGACCGAACTGGACGGCGTCGACGGCGCGAACGAGGGTGTGTTCGTGCTCGCCGCCACCAACGTCCCCTGGGACGTGGACATCGCGCTGCGCCGCCCCGGCCGGCTGGACCGCACCCTGCTCGTCCTGCCGCCCGACGCCGCCGCGCGCGAGGCGATCCTCCGCTACCACCTGCGCGAGCGGCCCATCGAATCGGTCGACCTCAAGAAGCTCGTCAGGGCCACCGAGGACTTCTCCGGCGCCGATCTCGCCCATCTCTGCGAGTCCGCGTCCGAGACCGCCCTGCTCGACTCGGCCCGCACCGGCACCGTCCGGCTGATCAACATGAAGGACCTGCTGGCCGCCGCGAAGGCCGTACGGCCCTCCACCGAACCGTGGTTCGCGACCGCCCGCAACGTGGCCATGTTCGCCAACGACGGCGGCAGTTACGACGACCTGCTGGCCTACCTGAAGAAGAAGCGCCGACTGTGACCACTACGCACCCGCTCACCGAACAGGCCCACGCCCTGCACTCCCTGGGCCGTTACGACGAGGCCAAGGCGCTGCTGGCACGCCGGCTGGCGGAGGACCCCCAGGACGGCAAGGCCTGGGTCCAGCTCGCCCGCTGCCATCTGAGCCTGCGGGAGTACGGGGAGGTCGTCACCACGACCGGCGAGGCCCTGCGGGCCGACCCCGAGGACTGGGACGCGCTGATCGTGCGGACCTACGGGCTGCGCCGTTCGAGCCGCCGCGACGAGGCGCTGGCCGCCGCCCAGGAGGCCGTCCGGCTCGCCCCCGAGTCGTCGGCGGCGCATGTCGCGCTGTCCGAGGCGATCATGGCCTGGCAGGAGCGCTGGCCCGAGGCGTTCGCGACGGCCGAGCACGCGGTCCGGCTCAACCCCGAGTACACCGGGGCGTACTACGGCCTCTGGAAGGCGTCGCTGACGGTGGGCCGGGCCGACGCCCGGGAGTTCGCGGTCCGGCAGACCCTGCGGCTGGACCCGGAGGACGCCTGGGCGCTGGAGGAGTTCGCGAGCATGCAGGGCGCCGCGAAGGACGTCCGGCTCCCGGCGAAGGCATCGGCGTACGCGGACGCGCTCGCCGCGGACCCGGCCTCCGCGACGCTGCGCGCCAGGCTGGACAACACCGTGTTCCGGATGCTGCGCGGCACCCGCTGGCTCGCGGTGCTCAGCCTCTGCATCGCGGGTGTGTCGATCGATCTCTTCCCCACCGACGGCGAGGCCCCCAGGGACCTGCCCCTGTCCCTCGGCGCCCGGCTTTACGCACTCCTGATGATGGCCGTGGCCTGGGGCCTCGGCGCCCTGCTCCGCTACCGCAAGCTGCGCTCCGGTATCCGGCTCAGCCTCCGGTCCCTGCTCAGCCGGATGTTCTGGGCGCGGCTGGTGCTCGCGCAGGCGGTGTGGGGGACGCTGCTGGCGGTCGTGATGGTCCTCGTCCCGTGGAGCGGACGCGGAGTCCCCCAGGTGCTGTTCTGGACGGGCCTCGTACCGGTCCTGCTGACGATCTGGTTCGACCGGCCGCGGACCCGTTGAGCGGACCGGGGCCGGATAGCATGCGCGTGTACTGATCACCGACGAGCGAGGAGGCCCGGCCATGGCGGGAGAGCCGCAGACCGACTGCCTGTTCTGCAAGATCGTCTCGGGAGACATCCCGGCGACCATCGTCCGCGAGAGCGACACCACCGTCGCCTTCCGCGACATCAACCCGCAGGCCCCGACGCACATCCTGGTCATCCCCAAGGTGCACTACCCGGACGCCGCCTCGCTCGCCGCCGCCGAACCGAAGATCGCCGCGGACATGCTGCGCGAGGCCGGAGCGGTCGCCGCCGAAGAGAAGATCGACGGCACCGGCTACCGCCTGGTCCTCAACACCGGCTCCGGTGCCGGCCAGACCGTCTTCCACGCGCACGCCCATGTGCTGGGAGGCCGCGGCCTCCAGTGGCCCCCCGGATAACGGACACTCCCGCCATGTCCGCACGAGAGCTGGTGGTGCTCGGCACCGCCAGCCAGGTCCCCACCCGGCACCGCAACCACAACGGCTATCTGCTGCGCTGGGACGGTGAGGGCATCCTCTTCGATCCCGGCGAGGGGACCCAGCGCCAGATGCTCCGGGCCGGTGTCGCCGCGCACGACATCAACCGCATCTGCGTCACGCACTTCCACGGCGACCACTCGCTGGGCCTGGCCGGAGTGATCCAGCGGATCAACCTCGACCAGGTCCCGCACCCCGTCACCGCGCACTACCCGGCGAGCGGGCAGCACTTCTTCGAGCGGCTGCGGTACGCGACCGCCTACCGCGAGTCCGTCCGGCTGACCGAGGCCCCGGTCGCCACCGACGGGGTGCTGGCCGCCACCGGCTCGTACACCCTCGACAGCCACCGGCTCTCGCACCCCGTCGAGTCCTACGGCTACCGGCTGACCGAACCCGACACCCGGCGCATGCTGCCCGACCGGCTCGCCGAGCACGGCATCCGCGGCCCGGACGTCGGCCGCATCCAGCGCGAGGGGGCACTCGGCGCGGTCACCCTCGACCAGGTCTCCGCGCACCGGCGCGGACAGCGGTTCGCGTTCATCATGGACACCAGGCTCTGCGACGGCGTGTACACGCTCGCCGAGGGCTGCGACATGCTGGTCATCGAGTCGACCTTCCTCGACGAGGACGAACGGCTCGCCACCGACCACGGCCACCTGACCGCCGGGCAGGCGGCCCGGGTCGCGAAGGAGGCGGGTGTACGGCACCTGGTGCTGACCCACTTCTCGCAGCGGTACAACGACCCGGGGCTCTTCGGGACCCAGGCCCGCGCCGCCGGGTTCGAGGGCGAACTGACCATCGCCCGGGACCTGATCCGGGTCCCGGTGCCCACCCGGCACCACTGAAACCACGGCCGGCACTTCTGAACCACGGCCGGCACTTCTGAACCACGGCCGGCACCTCTGAACAGCGGGCCCGGCACCCGGCAACGGAAGCCGGCACCCGGAACACATCAGCACCACCATCTGTGAGCGAGACGACGTGCACCTCCCCAAGGCAGAACTCCACCTCCACATCGAAGGCACCCTCGAACCCGAGCTGGCCTTCGCGCTCGCCGAACGCAACGGGGTGCAGCTGCCGTACGCCACCACGGAAGAGCTGCGCACCGCCTACCTCTTCGACGACCTCCAGACCTTCCTCGACCTCTACTACGCGCTGATGGCGGTACTGCGGACCGAGGACGACTTCACCGAGCTCGCCGACGCCTACCTCACCCGCGCCGCCGCCCAGGGCGTACGGCACGCGGAGATCTTCTTCGACCCGCAGGCGCACACCGCGCGCGGTGTCCCGATCGGCACCGTGATCGAGGGCCTCGGCAGGGCGCTGGAGCGAAGCGAGGAGACGCACGGCGTCTCCACCCAGCTGATCCTGTGCTTCCTGCGCGACCTGTCCGCCGCGTCGGCACTGGAGACCCTGGAGGCCGCGAAGCCGTATCTGCACCGGATCAGCGCCGTCGGCCTGGACTCGGCGGAGGTCGGCCACCCGCCCGCCAAGTTCCGCGAGGTCTACGAGGCCGCCGGGGCCCTCGGCCTGCGCAAGGTCGCCCACGCGGGGGAGGAGGGACCGCCGGAGTACATCCGGGAGGCACTGGACGTCCTCGGCGTCGAGCGCGTCGACCACGGTCTGCGCTGTATGGAGGACCCGGAGCTGGTGCGGAGGCTGGCCGCGGACCGGGTGCCGCTCACGCTCTGCCCGCTGTCCAACGTACGGCTGCGCGCCATCGACCTCCTGGAGGAGCACCCCCTGCGGGCCATGATGGACGCCGGGCTGCTCTGCACGGTGAACTCCGACGACCCCGCCTACTTCGGCGGGTACGTCGGAGACACCTTCCACGCGGTCCACGAGGCGCTCGCCCTGGACAACGAGCACCTGCGCACGCTGGCCCGCAACTCCTTCGAGGCGGCCTTCCTCGACCACGACGAGGAGCGCAGGGCGCGCTACCTCTCCGAGGTCGAGGCGTACGCGTTCGACTGACCGGACCCGCCCGCCGGACCGGCCGCGCGGAACGCGTTCCGGCCCAGGCGCCTGCGGCGCAGGGCGGGCACCGCGAGCTCCGTGACGGCCTGTTCCGGCGAGCCGAGCTTGGGCACGGCGCCGGGCAGGCCACCGGTGGTCGCGGCGAGCAGGGCCGCCGGGGCGCCACCGCGCCGCCGGACCGAACCGGGCACCAGCGGACGTCCACCGGTGTGCAGCGCGACGGCGGTGACCGGGGCGGCCACCAGGAGCGTGGCCGCCCCCAGGATCAGGCCCATCACCGCGTACCCGGCCTGCTCGGAGAGCACACTGCCCAGGAGCGGGCCGCAGGCCACCCCGACCGACGAGGCGGAGCCCGCGAGGACCGCCCAGCGACCGCGTACGTCCAGGGACGCGGCGAGGCCTATCAGATACGACAGGACCACCGGGTAGAAGGTGTTCCACAGGATCTCGCCGACCGCGAACGAACCGAGGTCCTGTGCCGAGGAGCTGAGCACGATGCTCATCGCGATGATCATCGTGCCGAGACCGATCGGCACCGCGCGGCCGAGCCGGGCCCCCAGCACTCCGGCGCCCATCACCCCGAGCAGTCCGGCACCGAGCGCGGCGGCGAACACGGCGCCGACGGTGACCTCGGAAAGCCCCACCTGCGCGACACCGATCCGGCTGCTCACCCCCCACAGGGCGTTCTGCGCCATGGACCAGATGAGCATGCCGCCCGCCAGCACCAGTCCGGAGCGGCGGTGCGGCAGCCGTCCGGAGGCCTGCGCCGGGCTCTGCCCGCCGGTGGAACCGCCGAGCCGGGCCGTGGCGGGCCAGACGAGCAGGGCGACCAGCGCGATCGAGGCGAACGGCAGCCGGTGACCGCCGCCCAGGTGCGGGATCGTCAGATAGAGGGCGCCCGCGGTGGCGGAGACAGCGAGCAGCCCGAGCGACGAGGTGCGGTGCGGATCGCGCTGGGCGGCGATCCCGGCCGCGGCGACCGCGGTCGCCGTACCGGAGCCGAGCCCGCCGACCATCGCGCCCAGGACCACCAGCGGGACGGACCCGGCCAGCGCGGCGCAGCCGTATCCCGCCATCGCCAGGACCAGTCCGATACGCGCCGGTCTCCGTGCCCCCCACCGCTCGACGCGGCCCGCCAGGGTGAAACCGGCGGAGGCCGAACTCAGCAGCAGGGCACTGCCGACCATGCCTGCCTGGGCGGCACTCAGGCCCAGGCAGACGCTGAGCCGGCCGACGATGGTGGGGAGCAGATAGGCGGCGAGGTAACCGGCGGTGAACACGGCGACCAGGGGCCACGCGGCGCGAGGGCGCGAGGACATGGGCGTTCCTGAAGACATGCCTGAGAAGGCAGGGAGGCGGTACGGGGAGGGTGAAGACACAGGGGTGGAGCGCGGCGGCGGAGCCGAGGGGTGAAGACAGAGGTGGAGCAGGGGAGGGCAACGCGGGGGAATGAGCGGAGATGTGGCACTCGCCGGTAATCGGTCGCCAACGGTGCTCGCGGGCCAATTTGTATCAAGTGCTCCCAGCTGACCGAAAGTCACTTCAGTGTGATCTGAGTCACACGTGCGTTTGTGCGCTTCCAGGCCGGGTAGCAGCACATGTTTATGCAGGTCAGGGTTGCCGTGAGCAGTGCGGCGCGGATGCTCCGCTCACAAGAGCGAATCGGGCACACTGGCCGGATCGCACAGGTAATCGCAGCGACCAGATCCGCCACGGCCGGGGAGCGCACGGTGAGCACAGATATTCCAGGCATCGACCCGCTGCTGGCGCTGCGCGCCCCGCAGGATCCCGCCTGCGACGTCTTCCTGACCGGCACGGTCTTCCTCGACATCATCTTCACCGGACTGGACAGCGCCCCGGTGCGCGGCACCGAGTCCTGGGCGCGCGGCATGGGCTCCAGCCCCGGTGGTGTGGCCAACATGGCCACCGCCCTCGCCCGGCTCGGACTGCGCACGTCACTGGCCGCGGCCTTCGGCGACGACCACTACGGGGAGTACTGCTGGGACGCCCTCGAACAGGGCGAGGGCATCGACCTGTCGATGTCGCACACCGTCCCGGGCTGGCACTCGCCGGTCACCGTCTCCATGGCCTACGAGGGCGAGCGGACGATGGTCTCGCACGGCCACGAGGCCCCGGCCCCCGCCACGGCCACCGTGCCCGGCCGGACGTTCCCGCACTGCCCGCCGCGCGCCAGGGCCGCCGTAGCCTCACTCACCCCGGGCCGCGGCGAACCCTGGGTGGCCGCCGCCGCCCGGCACGGCGCCCGGATCTTCGCCGACGTCGGCTGGGACGAGACCGGCCGCTGGGACCTGGACAGCCTGCCCGACCTGGCGCACTGCGAGGCCTTCCTGCCCAACGCCGAGGAGGCGATGCGCTACACCCGCACCGACTGCCCGCGCGCCGCCGCCCACGCCCTCGCCGAACGCGTACCCCTGGCCGTGGTCACCCTGGGCGCGGAGGGCGCCTACGCCATCGACGCGCGGACCGGCACCGCCGCCGAGGTACCCGCCATCGCCGTGGCCGCGCTCGACCCGACCGGGGCCGGTGACGTCTTCGTCGCCGGATTCGTCACGGGGACCCTCGCCGACTGGCCGCTGGCCGACCGGCTGGCCTTCGCCGGGCTGACCGCGGCCCTCTCGGTCCAGGAGTTCGGCGGCTCACTGTCCGCGCCGGGCTGGGCGGAGATCGCCGCGTGGTGGCAGCAGGTGCGCACCTGTGCCGACCAGGACCCGGTCGCGCTGGAGCGGTACGCCTTCCTTGAGGAACTGCTGCCCGCGGCCGCCCGCGCCTGGCCGCTGCGCCGGGCGGTCCCGACGATCGGCTTCCGCCAGTGATCCGGCCGCCCGTCACGCAGTGAACCGGCCGCCCGTCACGCAGTGAACCGGCAGTCCGCTCACGCAGTGATCCGGCCGCCCGTCACGCAGTGAACCGGCAGTCCGCTCACGCCCGGTAAAACCTCTCGGCGTTGTCGGCAGTGAGTCGTAGGCTTGGTAATCCAGAGGTTGTCGAGCAGCGAGAACCCTGCAACGGGAGGTATGCGCAGGCCCGAGGGCCGGCCCATGACTCAGACACCCACACAGCCGCAGGCGCGTGCCCAGATCAGGATTCCGGCCGCACACCCCATGGTGATGCTCCTCGGATCGGGCGACTCGCTGCTGCGCGTGATCGAAACGGCGTTCCCGGCGGCCGACATCCATGTCCGGGGCAATGAGATCAGTGCCACGGGCGAGGCGGCCGATGTCGCCCTGATCCAGCGCTTGTTCGACGAGATGATGCTGGTGCTCCGCACCGGGCAGCCGATGACGGAGGACGCAGTGGAACGGTCGATCGCCATGCTCCGGGCGAGCGGCGACGGGCAGGGAGACCCCCAGGGCGAGACACCCGCCGAGGTGCTCACCCAGAACATCCTCTCCAGCCGCGGCCGCACCATCCGCCCCAAGACCCTCAACCAGAAGCGGTACGTCGACGCGATCGACAAGCACACGATCGTCTTCGGCATCGGTCCCGCCGGTACGGGCAAGACCTATCTCGCCATGGCGAAGGCGGTCCAGGCACTCCAGTCCAAGCAGGTCAGCCGGATCATCCTGACCCGGCCCGCCGTCGAGGCGGGGGAGCGGCTCGGCTTCCTGCCCGGCACGCTCTTCGACAAGATCGACCCGTATCTGCGCCCGCTCTACGACGCCCTGCACGACATGCTCGACCCCGACTCGATCCCGCGGCTGATGGCGGCGGGCACGATCGAGGTGGCGCCGCTGGCCTATATGCGCGGGCGCGCGCAGCCGGTCTTCACCGACGTCCTCACACCGGACGGCTGGCGCCCCATCGGAAGCCTCCGGGTGGGCGACCTGGTCATCGGCTCCGACGGTGAGCCGACCCCGATCCTCGGCGTCCACCCGCAGGGCGAGAAGGACATCTACCGTGTCGGCGCCCAGGACGGATCCTGGACCCTGTGCTGCGGCGAACACCTGTGGACGGTCCGTACCGACTCCGACCGCCGCGGTGACGAGCCGTGGCGGGTCCTGGAGACCAAGGAGATGATCGGCGGCCTCGGCGCCGCGCCCGCCCGCCGCTACGAGCTGCCGATGCTGACGGCGCCGGTGAGTTTCCCCGGGCGCGAGGTCCCGATGGACCCGTACGCGCTGGGGCTGCTGCTCGGCGGCGGAAGCCCGGCCGGATCCACCGCGCCCTCGCTCGCCGCGGCGGACACGGAGCCGGCCGAAGCGCTGGAGGGGGCCCTCCCCGGCGTCACCTCGTGGCACCCGACCCGGCCGGACCACGCACCGGACCGGACCGGGGAGCCGGGCGATGTGATCACGCTGGAGAACCCGGTCACCCGGGTCCTGCGGCAGCTGGATCTCCTCGGGACCGCGCCGCACTCCACGTTCGTCCCGGACGGCTATCTGCACAATTCCGCCGAGGTGCGGCTCGCGCTGCTCCAGGGCCTTCTCGACGCCGACGGCGGTCCGGTCCCGGGGGAGGACCGCAGCTGCCGTGTCCAGTACACGACGGCGTCGATCGTGCTGCGTGACGATGTGATCGCCCTCGTGCGTTCGCTCGGCGGCGTCGCGTACACCCGCACCCGCTGCGCCGAAGGGCGGGAGGCGCACCACCGCTACGACGCCCATGTCATCGACATCCGTCTTCCCCAGGGCATCGAGCCTTTCCGTCTCGCCCACAAGGCGGAGCAGTACGAGGCTGCCGGGGGCGGCGGACAGCCCATGCGCTTCATCGACAGCATCGAGCCGGCGGGCCGTGAGGAGGCCGTCTGCATCCAGGTGGCGGCCGAGGACTCGCTCTATGTCACGCAGGACTACCTGCTGACGCACAACACCCTCAATGACGCCTTCATCATTCTCGACGAGGCGCAGAACACCAGCGCCGAGCAGATGAAGATGTTCCTCACCCGGCTCGGCTTCGACTCGAAGATCGTCGTCACGGGTGACGTCACCCAGGTCGACCTTCCGAGCGGCACGAAGAGTGGTCTGCGGCAGGTTCAGGACATCCTGGAGGACATCCCGGACGTGCACTTCTCCCGGCTCACCTCCCAGGATGTCGTCCGGCACAAGCTGGTCGGCCGTATCGTCGACGCGTACGAGAAGTACGACAGCCGAGACAGCCACAACGGGAAGTAGTCGCAGCGCACCATGTCGATCGATGTCAACAACGAGTCCGGAACCGAGGTCGACGAGCAGGCGATCCTCGACATCGCCCGCTACGCACTCGCCCGGATGCGGATCCACCCGCTGTCCGAGCTCTCGGTGATCGTGGTGGACACCGATGCCATGGAGCAGCTCCACATCCAGTGGATGGACCTCCCCGGTCCGACGGATGTCATGTCCTTCCCGATGGACGAACTGCGTCCGCCGGCCAAGGACGACGCGGAGCCCCCGCAGGGGCTCCTCGGTGACATCGTGCTCTGCCCGGAGGTCGCGAAGAAGCAGGGCGAAGAGGCGGAGACACAGCACTCCATGGACGAGGAGCTCCAGCTCCTCACCGTCCATGGAGTGCTGCATCTGCTGGGCTACGACCACGAGGAGCCGGACGAGAAGGCCGAGATGTTCGGCCTTCAGGCGGCCATCGTCGACGGCTGGCGCGGCGAGCGCGGGCTCACCGGCGCGTCGCCCGCCCCCACCGTCTCGTGAGCGTCCCACTCATCACCGGCGCCGTCCTGCTGGTCGTCGTCGGCTGGCTGGCGGCCTGCGCGGAGGCGGGCATCGCCCGCACATCCAGCTTCCGGGCGGCGGAGGCGGTCCGGGCGGGGCGGCGCGGCAGCGCCAAGCTGGCCCAGGTCGCGGCCGACCCGACCCGCTATCTCAATGTCGCCCTGCTGGTGCGGGTCGCCTGCGAGATGTCCGCCGGGGTGCTCGTCACCTACGTCTGCCTGAAGGAATTCCCGGAGACCTGGGAGGCCCTGGCCGTCGCCATGGGGGTGATGGTCCTGGTGAGCTATGTCGCCATCGGGGTCTCCCCGCGCACCATCGGCCGTCAGCACCCGCTGAACACGGCGACGGCGGCGGCGTACGTCCTGCTGCCGCTGGCCAGGGTGATGGGCCCGATTCCCCAGCTGCTGATCCTCCTCGGCAACGCGCTGACGCCCGGCAAGGGCTTCCGCAAGGGCCCGTTCGCGAGTGAGGCCGAACTGCGGGCGATGGTCGACCTCGCGGAGGCGGAGTCGCTGATCGAGGACGACGAGCGCCGCATGGTGCACTCGGTCTTCGAGCTGGGCGACACGCTCGTGCGCGAGGTCATGGTGCCGCGCACCGACCTGGTCTGCATCGAGCGCTACAAGACGATCCGTCAGGCCCTGACGCTCGCCCTGCGCTCCGGTTTCTCGCGGATCCCGGTCACCGGGGAGAACGAGGACGACATCGTCGGCATCGTCTACCTCAAGGACCTGGTCCGCAAGACGCACATCAACAGGGAGTCGGAGGCCGATCAGGTCTCCACGGCGATGCGGCCCGCGGCGTTCGTGCCGGACACGAAGAACGCCGGGGACCTGCTGCGCGAGATGCAGCAGGAACGCAGCCATGTCGCGGTCGTCATCGACGAGTACGGCGGCACGGCGGGCATCGTCACGATCGAGGACATCCTGGAGGAGATCGTCGGCGAGATCACCGACGAGTACGACCGCGAGCTCCCGCCGGTCCAGGAGCTGGAGAACGGCTGCTACCGGGTGACCGCGCGCCTGGACATCGGGGACCTCGGCGACCTGTTCGGGATCGACGAGTACGACGACGAGGACGTGGAGACGGTCGGCGGCCTCCTCGCCAAGGCGCTCGGCCGGGTCCCGATCGCCGGAGCCTCGGCACCGGTCGACCTGCCCGACGGCCGGAAGCTCCGGCTGACCGCGGAGTCCCCGGCGGGCCGCCGGAACAAGATCGTCACGGTGCTGGTGGAGCCCGAAGGGATGCGAGCGGAATGACGCCGGAGCGGCTGAGGGCGTTCTGCCTGGAGTTCAACGCGAGCGCGGAGGAGTTCCCGTTCGGTCCGGAGACCTCGGTCTTCAAGGTGCTCGGCAAGATGTTCGCGCTGAGCACGCTGGACGCGCGGCCGCTGACGGTCAACCTGAAGTGCGACCCGGACGAGGCGGTACGGCTGCGCGAGGAGCACGCCGCGATCGTGCCCGGCTGGCACATGAACAAGCGTCACTGGAACACGGTGACGGTCTCCGGGGTGCCGGACCGGATGCTGCGCGAGCTGATCGAGGACTCCTACGACCTGGTCGTGGCGGGCCTGCCGAGAGCGGAACGGCTGCGGCTCGACCGGCCGTAGACCGGGCGGACGGGCGGGATACGTCGAGCAGGGGCGGGCCCGGTCCGTGGCGTGAGAGCCACGGACCGGGCCCGCCCGGCGATGCGGGTGGTACGAGGTGGCGCGGCGGCCGGGCGACTTGGCGCCCCGCCCGCCCCCCCGCACGGCTCGCCCCGCAGGTCGTGGCGCAGTTCCGGGCGGCCTGCTCGGAGTGCCCGGACGACGAGGGGTTCCGGGCCGTCGTCGACGAGGCGAAGGCGGCGAGCGCCGAGTTCACCGAGCTGTGGGAGCGGCGCGACATCGCCCCGGGCGGCCAGATCCGCAAGGAACTGGTGCACCCCGTGGTCGGTGTCCTGGCCGTGGAGTCCACCCAGCTGAGAGTCCCGGCCCGCCCCGACCTGGCGATCGTGCTGCACACCCCGCTGCCGGACACCGGCACGGAGCGCACGCTCCAGTGGCTGGCCTCGCCGGAGGGCCGGCGCGGCTCGCTGTACCCGGTCCCGGGATGAGGACACCCCGTCGCCGCGCCCGGGTCCGCACCCTTCGTATGCTCATGCCATGACTGAGACCACCGACCTCGGCCCCGAGGACCGCAAGATCGTCACGCTGGCACGCAGCGCCCGCGCCCGCAACGGTGTGCCGGAGGGCGCGGCCGTACGGGACGAGACAGGGCGTACGTATGTCGCGGGCACGGTGGCGCTGGAGTCGCTGAAGCTGAGCGCCCTGCAGACCGCCGTCGCGATGGCCGTGGCCAGCGGTGCCACCTCCCTGGAGGCCGCGGCGGTCGTCTCCGCCGCCGAGACCCCGTCGGACGCGGACCGGGCGGCCGTACGGGACCTGGGCGGGCCGGACACCCCGGTGCTGCTCGCCGGACCCGACGGCACCGTACGGGTCAGGGTGTCGGCGGGCTGACCCCGCGGGGGAGCGGTGCGCGGGTGCCCGCGCTTCGGGATGGGCCCGCGCCGCGTGACATGTGCCCGCGCCGCCGGGGTCCGGCGGCTGGCCGGTGACGGTCCGGCGGCGGTCCGGGATCATGCCAGCATCTGATGGGCCATCAGTCGGTGCCCCTCGTCTCCATTGACTTCTTTTCGGCCGGGCCCGTCAATGGCCCCCTGCCGGCGCGGAAGAGCCGCTGCGCCGTATCCCGCAGGAGGTCACCCGTGTTCGTAGGAGCAATCAGGCGAAGATCCCCCGCCCCGCGGCGCCGCTGGGCCGCCGCGCTGGGCGTCACCGCACTCGTCGTCGCCGGGACGGGGGCGCTCGGCAGCCCGGCGGGGGCCACCGCGACGGCCTCCGCGGAGGTGGACTTCCCCACCCACTGCATTCCGCCGCCCATCGCCGGGATCCCGGCCATCGACGGCACGACCACCGCGCGGATCACCGTCGACAACGCGGCGCCGAAGGTGGGCGACACCGTCACGGTGACGTACACCGTGGCCGAGCCCGCCGCGAGCAACCCCGTCGATCTCGCGCTGCCCGCCGACATCATGACGCCGAGCGGGCGGGTCACCGTCGCCGGTGCGCAGTCCGCCGAGGTCAGCGTCGCCGGTCCGAAGAAGAACGACCCCGTTCCCGGCAAGGGAGCGTTCCCGTCGTTCTCGATGACGGGCACGTTCCTGGTCACCGCGCCCGGTGAGATCACGTTGTCGCCCGGCGACTACAACATCCACACCAGCTACATCATGGAGCTGGACACGCCCTGCACGGTGACCGATCCGCCCGCCCCCGTCTCCTTGACGATCACCGCCACGGACGGCGGCGGCGGGACTCCCGACGGCAGCCAGCGGCTCACCGCGTCCGTGCGGGCGGGCACGCTCTCCATGGTCCAGGACGGGGACGCCGTCGAGATGTCGGCGGTCGACTTCGGCCGGGGCGGTGCCTCCCGCGGCTCCCTGCGGACGGTGACGGTCGAGGACTACCGCGGCGGCCCCGCGGGCTGGTCCCTCACCGGCCGGGTCACCGACTTCCGGGGCCCCGGCGGCGCGAACGTCGGTGCCGACGCGCTGAGCTGGACCCCGGTCTGCGCGACGAAGCCGGGCAGCCCGAGCACCTGCGCGGCCGGTTCCGCGGGCACGGTCGGCGGCGCGGGCGCCACGCTGGCATCCACCCCGGACGGGGCCTCCACCGGAGGCGAGTTCACCGTCGACGCCCGGCTCGCGCTGAACATACCGGCGTACACCGCCACCGGCGCGTACTCCGGAGTGCTGACGCTCACCCTCACCTGAGGGCGCGGTACTGACCCACCGGTGGGCGGTCCGCGAACGCACCCGGCCCGCCCACCACCGTCCGCGACCCACCGCAGCCCATCACCACCCTGGGGGTTCCGCACTGTGCGCAAGCTCTCCGTACGCACGCTTCCCGCCCGCGGGCTCTCCGTGCTGCTCCTGGCGGCCGCGATCGCGCTGGCGCCGGCCGGTGCGCCCGGTGCCCACGCCGCCGACAACGGCAGCTGGTCCGTCTACCCGGCCGCCTCCCCTACCGCCGTGCGGCCGTACTTCCACCTCTCCGCCGACCCCGGTGCCACGCTCACCGACCGGGTCACCGTCGCCAACAGGACCGACCGGCCGCTCACCTTCCGGCTGTACGCGGCCGACGCGTACAACACCGCCCGCGACGGCGGGTTCGCGGTCCGCGCGCAGAACGAGAAGCAGCGCTCCATCGGCGCCTGGGCGAAGACCGGCCGCGACCGGGTCACCGTGAAGGCGCGCGGCTCGGTCACCCTCCCGGTCACCATCACCGTCCCCGAGGACGCCGAACCCGGCGACCACCCGGGTGCCCTCGTCGCCCTCGACGAGAACGTCGACCCCGCCGGGGACGGCTCCGTCGCCGTCGGCATCCGCCGGGCCGTCGGCGCCCGTATCCATCTGCGGGTCAACGGGCCCACCATGCCCGCGCTCTCCGTCGACGATGTCCGCATCGACCACAGCCGGCCACTGGTGCCCGGCACGGGGAAGAGCCGCGCCGTCATCTCGTACACCCTGCGCAACCGCGGCAACGTCACCCTCAACCCCCGGGTCGCCCTCAAGGCCGAGGGCCTCTTCGGCCGCACCCTGCTCGCCCGCGACCTGAAGCGGATCCCCTCGGAACTGCTGCCCCGCCAGCAGGTGCGGCTGACGGAGACCTGGGCCGGTGCGCCCCAGCTGGAATGGGGTGAGGTCCGCATCACCGCCACCGCCCGGGACACGCGGGAGTCCGCGACCACCTCGTACATCGCGCTTCCCTGGCTGGTCGCGGCGGCTCTGGGCGTGATCGTCGCAGCCGGTACCGGGCTGTGGATACGGGCCCGCCGGAGCCGTGCGCGTACCTCCTGAGGCGTCCGCGGCAAGCCCCGCCGCGGACCGCTGTGCGGCGGGGCCGCCGGGATCGGGGAGAATGGTCGCCATGAGCGCTCGACCGAACCCAGAAGCTGCTGCGCAGCACGCGGAGAACAACGCCCCCCACCGGGCCGGCTTCGCCTGCTTCGTGGGCCGCCCCAACGCGGGCAAGTCCACCCTCACGAACGCTCTCGTCGGTCAGAAGGTGGCGATCACCTCCAACCGTCCCCAGACCACGCGGCACACGGTGCGCGGCATCGTGCACCGCGACGACGCGCAGCTGATCCTGGTCGACACCCCCGGCCTCCACAAGCCGCGCACCCTGCTCGGCGAGCGGCTGAACGACGTCGTGCGGACCACCTGGGCGGAGGTCGACGTCATCGGGTTCTGCCTGCCCGCCGACCAGAAGCTCGGCCCCGGCGACAAGTTCATCGTCAAGGAACTGGCGGGTATCAAGAAGACCCCGAAGATCGCGATCATCACCAAGACCGACCTGGTCGACTCCAAGGCGCTCGCCGAGCAGCTGCTCGCCGTCTCCCGCCTCGGTGAGGAGCTCGGCTTCGAGTGGGCGGAGATCGTTCCGGTCTCGGCGGTCAAGGACCAGCAGGTCAGCCTGCTCGCCGACCTGATCGCCCCGCTCCTGCCGGAGAGCCCCCCGCTCTACCCGGAGGGCGACCTCACCGACGAGCCCGAGATGGTCATGGTCGCGGAGCTGATCCGGGAGGCCGCGCTGGAGGGCGTACGCGACGAGCTGCCGCACTCCATCGCGGTCGTCGTCGAGGAGATGCTGCCGCGCGAGGACCGCCCGGCGGACAAGCCGCTGCTGGACATCCACGCGAACGTCTACATCGAGCGCCCCAGCCAGAAGGGCATCATCATCGGCCCGAAGGGCAAGCGGCTCAAGGAAGTCGGCACCAAGTCGCGCAAGCACATCGAGGCGCTGCTCGGTACGCCGGTCTTCCTGGACCTGCATGTGAAGGTCGCCAAGGACTGGCAGCGCGACCCCAAGCAGCTGCGCAAGCTGGGGTTCTGACCCCGGCCGGGGTCAGGGTCCCGCAGGGGAAGGCCCCGCCAGGGGAAGGCCCCGCCAGGGGAAGGCCCCGGCGGGCATGCCGCGGTCGGCGGAGGGCCGGTCTCACGCACCCTCCTTGAGGATGCGTGAGACCAGGGTGCGCTGCGCCCCGGTCAGATCGGGGTCAGCGCAGTACACGGTCCGGTCACCGATCGTGATGCGGTACCGGAATCCGTCCGGCACTCCCGCCGGCGGGCTGTCCCGGCCGCCCGCGAGCGCCGCCTCGGCCAGGGCCTCCCACTCGGCCGCGTCCGGCCGCCCCGTGGTCTCGACCTCACGGTGCCGTGCGATGCCGGCGAAACCACCGGTACGGCTCACCTGGATGCGCATCGGTTCCATGGGTCCTGTCTAGCCGGGGCGGGGGAGAGACTCAAGCGGTCGGCACGCCCACTTCCGACCAGGCCTTGAGAACCGCCTCGTGCTCGTCGCCCTCGCCGAAACGTTCGGTCGTCGCGGCCACGGTCAGCCGGGCGAATTCCGCGAAGTCGGCGTCGGCCGACAGCTCGCCGCCGGTCAGCACGTCGAACCAGATCTGGCCGGCCCGCTCCCAGGCATTGCCGCCGAGCGCGGTGGCCAGCAGGTAGAAGGCACGGTTGGGGATGCCGGAGTTGAGGTGCACCCCGCCGTTGTCCTCGTCCGTCTCGATGTAGTCGTCCATCGAGGCGGGCTGCGGGTCCTTGCCGAGCACATCGTCGTCGTACGCCGTGCCCGGGGCCTTCATCGAGCGCAGCGCCACCCCGCTGACCCGGGGTGCGAGCAGCCCGGCGCCGATCAGCCAGTCGGCCTGCTCGGCGGTCTGGCCCAGGGAGTACTGCTTGACCAGCGAGCCGAACACATCGGAGACCGACTCGTTGAGCGTGCCGGCCTGGCCCTCGTACGTCAGGTTGGCCGTGTACTGCGTCAGACCGTGTGCCAGCTCGTGGGCGATCACGTCGATGGCGACGGTGAAGTCCAGGAAGATCTCGCCGTCGCCGTCCCCGAAGACCATCTGCTCGCCGTCGAAGAACGCGTTGTTGTACTTCTCGTCGTAGTGCACGGAGCCGATCAGCGGCAGGCCCTTGCCGTCGATCGAGCTGCGCCCGTACGCCGTGAGCAGCAGTTCGAACGTGGCACCCAGCCCGGCGTACGCGCGGTTGACGCTGGCGTCCTGGGTGGGCTCCCCGCCCTCGGCGCGGACCCGGTGGCCCGGCAGGCGCGTGCCGTGGCGGCAGTCGTACACGGTGCGGTCGGGCTTGGTGGGCACGGCTCCCGCGGTGGGCGGGGCGACGGGGGTGGCGGCCAGCGCGGCCATCCGGCGCCGGGTGCGCCGGGATCCGTCGGCCTCCAGGGTGCGGCGGGCCGGATCGGCGAGAAGCGGGTCGTCGGACTGCGACAGCTTGTCGAGGAGATGGGGCGGCACGATGGTGCAGAAGACGGGGCGGAACCCGTCGTCGGTTCGGGGCTGCATGGAAACGACTGTGGCACTTCGTGTTCGTACTGTCACTGGTTGCGACGATGATTGACGAAATGGAGTGATGAGTCACTGTTTACCCGTCATGGATGCCCGGTCCCGCATACTGATACGGGCCGACGCCCCGGGTGTCTCTCGGTTACTCTCGTCGCATCATGCGTTTCGGGCTGCTTCTCCTTAGCTGCCGCGGCGAGGGCCTGTAGTCGTAGGCCGACCCCCTCCCCGCGGAGTCTGGTGCTGCAGCGACACAGTCGGCCGTTCCCCTTGCCGGACCCCGAGGAGCCCTACGCCATGACCGCCACGAACATCTCCGGCAACGCCGATTCCGCTGATTCCGTCGGCCGACCCACGCCCGTCACCAACGCGACGCAGCTGCAGAAGCCGTCCGGGATGCCGGTCCACAGGTACGCCGGTTACGACGCCGTGGACATCCCCGACCGCACCTGGCCCGACAGCCGGATCACCGTGGCACCCCGCTGGCTGTCCACCGATCTGCGCGACGGCAACCAGGCGCTGATCGACCCGATGTCCCCGGCCCGCAAGCGCGAGATGTTCGACCTGCTCGTGAGCATGGGCTACAAGGAGATCGAGGTCGGCTTCCCGTCCTCCGGCGAGACCGACTTCGCGTTCGTCCGCTCCATCATCGAAGAGGGCGCGATCCCCGAGGACGTGACGATCTCCGTTCTGACGCAGGCCCGCGAGGAGCTGATCGAGCGCACGGTGGAGTCGCTGGTCGGCGCGCGCCGGGCCACCGTCCACCTGTACAACGCCACCGCCCCCACCTTCCGGCGCGTGGTCTTCCGCGGCTCCAAGGAGCAGGTCAAGCAGATCGCCGTGGACGGCACGCGGCTGGTCATGGAGTACGCGGAGAAGATCCTGGGCCCGGAGACGATCTTCGGCTACCAGTACAGCCCGGAGATCTTCACCGACACCGAGCTGGACTTCGCCCTGGAGGTCTGCGAGGCCGTCTGCGACGTCTGGCAGCCCGAGGAGGGCCGCGAGATCATCCTGAACCTGCCCGCCACCGTGGAGCGTTCGACGCCGTCCACGCACGCGGACCGGTTCGAGTGGATGTCGCGCAACCTGTCCCGCCGCGAGTTCGTCTGTCTGTCGGTCCACCCGCACAACGACCGCGGCACCGCCGTCGCCGCCGCCGAGCTGGCCATCATGGCCGGCGCGGACCGGATCGAGGGCTGCCTGTTCGGACAGGGCGAGCGCACCGGCAACGTCGACCTGGTCACGCTGGGCATGAACCTGTTCTCGCAGGGCGTCGACCCGCAGATCGACTTCTCGCAGATCGACGAGATCCGCCGCACCAGCGAGTACTGCAACCAGATGGAGGTCCACCCGCGCCACCCCTACGCGGGCGACCTGGTCTACACCGCCTTCTCCGGTTCCCACCAGGACGCCATCAAGAAGGGCTTCGACGCCATGGAGGCCGACGCGGCCGCCCGGGGCAAGAGCGTGGACGACATCCAGTGGGCGGTGCCGTACCTGCCGATCGACCCGAAGGACGTCGGCCGCTCCTACGAGGCCGTCATCCGGGTCAACTCGCAGTCCGGCAAGGGCGGAATCGCCTACGTCCTGAAGAACGACCACAAGCTGGACCTGCCGCGCCGGATGCAGATCGAGTTCTCCCGGATCATTCAGGCCAAGACCGACGCCGAGGGCGGCGAGGTCACCCCGGCCCAGATCTGGTCCACCTTCCAGGACGAGTACCTGCCGAACCCGCAGAACGCCTGGGGCCGCGTACAGATCCGCTCCGGTCAGACCGTGACCGACACCGACGGCAAGGACACGCTGACCGTCGAGGCCAACGTCGACGGTACGGACACCGTGCTCACCGGAACCGGCAACGGCCCGATCTCCGCGTTCTTCGAAGCGCTGCAGGCCATCGGCATCGACGCCCGTCTCCTGGACTACACCGAGCACACGATGAGCGAGGGTGCCAGCGCCCAGGCGGCCTCGTACATCGAGTGCGCGATCGACGGCAAGGTGCTGTGGGGCATCGGCATCGACGCCAACACCACGCGCGCCTCGCTCAAGGCGGTCGTCTCCGCGGTCAACCGCGCGGCCCGCTGACGCCGTCCCCGCACCCCGTCGGGAGTCCGCTTTGATCCCGTAACGGTATGGTCCGCGAACCCCGTCCACCCGACCAGGGTGGGCGGGGTTCGGCCATATCCGGGGGTTGTGACCGCCGGGAGGCTGACGTCACATCACGCATGTGGCTAACATCACGTCCAACACACGGCAATGTTGCCGGAGCGTTACGGAGGTGTGCGACGTGCGGTCAGCCCAAGGACAACGCGCTCTGAGGCCGTTCATCTACGGCATCCGCACCGCCTGGGAGGCCGTGGGCGACGGCGAGTTCTTCTGCCCCGGCTGCGGAGGCGACCGCAACTACCGTCGCCTGACCGGGCGTCGGCGCTTCACCGTGCTCGGTGTGCCGCTGCTGCGGCGAGGCAGCGCGGGCCCCGTCGTCGAATGCGCCGTCTGCCGGGAGCACTTCGCCACCGACAGCCTCGACCACCCCACCACCACCCGGTTCTCCGCGATGCTCCGCGAGGCCGTGCACACGGTCACGCTGGGCGTCCTCGCGGCCGGCGGCACCGCCTCCCGCACGGTCCTGGACACCGCGGTCGCCACGGTGCGCGAGGCCGGACTGGACGACTGCACCCAGGAACAGCTCTTCACCATCGTCGAGGTGCTCGCCGCCGACACCGGGCACGGCCCCGGCGCCGACCCCGCGGCCGAGGCCTGCGGTGCCACCCTCGCCATCGAGCTGCACGAGGTCCTGGGCCCCCTCGCGCCGCACCTGGCCACCGCCGGGCGGGAATCGGTGCTGCTCCAGGGCGCCAGGATCGCGCTGGCCGACGGCCCGTACAGCCCGGCGGAGCGTGAGGTGCTGACCACGGTCGGCAGCGCGCTCCAGCTTTGTGCCGACGACACCGCCCGTCTCCTCGCGGCCGCCGCCCGCACGCCCTCGTAGCGCGGGGCCCGCGCCCCGCAAGGTCCCCGCAGCCCCCGCAGGGCCGCCCGTACGCCCTCCGCGGGGCCGCCCGCGCCCCTTCATGGCCGCCGCCCGCCCGCCGCGCCTGCGGGTGGGCGACAATGGGGCCATGAGCTTGTTCCGGGACGACGGCGTCGTGCTGCGCACACAGAAACTGGGCGAGGCCGACCGGATCATCACGATCCTGACCCGCGGCCACGGCCGGGTCCGCGCCGTCGCCCGCGGAGTGCGCCGCACCAAGTCCAAGTTCGGCGCCCGCCTGGAGCCCTTCTCCCACGTCGACGTCCAGTTCTTCGCCCGCGGCAGCGAACTGATCGGCCGCGGCCTGCCGCTGTGCACCCAGAGCGAGACGATCGCTCCGTACGGTGGCGGCATCGTCGCCGACTACGCCCGCTACACCGCGGGCACCGCCATGCTGGAGACCGCCGAGCGGTTCACCGACCACGAGGGCGAGCCCGCGGTGCAGCAGTACCTGCTGCTCGTCGGCGGGCTGCGCACCCTGGCCCGGGGCGAACACGCACCCCACCTCATCCTCGACGCGTTCCTGCTGCGCTCCCTCGCGGTCAACGGCTACGCCCCCAGCTTCGAGGACTGCGCGAAGTGCGGAATGCCCGGACCGAACCGGTTCTTCTCCGTCGCGGCGGGCGGAGTCATATGCGGCGACTGCCGGGTGCCCGGGAGCGTCGTACCCTCGGCGGAGGCCCTCGTACTGCTGAGTGCGCTGCTCACCGGTGACTGGGAGACGGCGGACGCGTGCGAGGCGCGTCATGTCAGGGAGGGGAGCGGGCTGGTGTCCGCCTATCTGCACTGGCATCTGGAGCGCGGACTGCGCTCGCTGCGGTACGTAGAGAAGTGACACAGGGAGACTGAGAAGCTCATGGCAGTACGCGGGATCCTCGGCGGCCGTAACCGGCGCACGTACAAGACCCCCGAACCGCACCCCTCCGGCGCGACGCCTCCGAAGATCCCCGGCGAACTGGTGCCCAAGCACGTCGCCGTCGTGATGGACGGTAACGGCCGCTGGGCCAAGGAGCGCGGTCTCCCGCGCACGGAGGGCCACAAGGTCGGTGAGGGCGTCGTCATGGACGTTCTCAAGGGCTGTATCGAGATGGGCGTCAAGAACCTCTCGCTGTACGCCTTCTCCACCGAGAACTGGAAGCGCTCGCCGGACGAGGTGAAGTTCCTGATGAACTTCAACCGGGACGTCATCCGTCGGCGCCGCGACGAGATGGACGAACTGGGCATCCGCATCCGCTGGGTGGGCCGGATGCCGAAGCTGTGGAAGTCCGTGGTCCAGGAACTCCAGGTCGCCCAGGAGCAGACCGAGGGCAACGACCGGATGACGCTCTACTTCTGCGTCAACTACGGCGGCCGCGCCGAGATCGCCGACGCCGCGCAGCGCGTCGCCGAGGACGTGGCGGCGGGGAAGCTCGACCCGTCGAAGGTCAACGAGAAGACGTTCGCGAAGTACCTCTACTACCCGGACATGCCGGACGTGGACCTCTTCGTACGTCCCAGCGGCGAGCAGCGCACGTCCAACTACCTGATCTGGCAGAGCGCGTACGCCGAGATGGTCTTCCAGGACGTCCTGTGGCCGGACTTCGACCGCCGGGACCTGTGGCGCGCCTGCCTGGAGTACGCGCAGCGGGACCGCCGCTTCGGCGGGGCGGAAGAGGCGACGCCCCAGAAGTGACACCTCACGGGTGACGGGCCGGGAAGCGGCGGGCCCGGAAACCGCGGTCCGGAAGTGACGGACCGGGAGCGACAGAAAGGGGCGGGTCCGGGGTGTGAGGCACCCCGGGCCCGCCCCTTCGTCCGCTCGTTACGCCTTCGTCCGCGCGCACTCCGCGCAGGTCCCGAAGATCTCCACGGTGTGTGCGACGTTCACATACCCGTGCTGGGAGGCGATCGTCTCGGCCCACTGCTCCACCGCGGGTCCTTCGACCTCGACGGCCTTGCCGCAGACCCGGCACACGAGATGGTGGTGGTGTTCGCCGGTGGAGCACCGCCGGTACACCGACTCGCCCTCCGTCGTACGGAGCACATCGACCTCGCCCGCGTCGGCGAGGGACTGCAGGGTGCGGTAGACCGTGGTCAGCCCCACCGAGTCGCCGCGGTGTTTGAGTACATCGTGCAGCTCCTGTGCGCTGCGGAACTCGTCCACCCCGTCGAGCGCCGCCGCGACGGCTGCGCGCTGCCGGGTGGACCGGCCGCGTACCGGGGCTGCGTTCGTGCCACTGATCGGCGCCGTGGCCACTGGTGCCTCCTCGTGTCGCCCGTACATGTGTCGTCGGGCCATTGTGCCAGTCCGGCCCGCTGACACGGTCAGACCGGCACGTCGTCCGCGGCCGGTCGGGCGGCCGGTACTTCCAGGGTGCACCCGTCCTCGTCCGCGGTGCTCGCGCGGGCACGCCGCTTCGCGAGCGGCGTGGCGAGCGCGGTCAGCAGGATGAACGCGGCGATGGCCATCAGCACGATCGTGGCGCCGGGAGGCACGTCCTGGTAGTAGGTCGTCACCGTTCCCGCCAGGGTCACCACCGTGCCGATGACGACGGCCAGCACGAACGTCACCCTGAAGGACTTCGAGATCTGCTGCGCCGCCGCGACCGGCACCACCATCAGGGCGCTGACCAGCAGCAGGCCGACGACCCGCATCGCGACGGTGACGGTGACCGCGGCCGTGACCGCGACCAGCAGGTTCAGCGCGCGCACCGGCAGCCCGGTGACCCGGGCGAACTCCTCGTCCTGGCTGACGGCGAACAGCTGCCTGCGCAGCCCCACCGTCACCAGCATCACGAAGGCGGCCAGCACGCAGATCGCGGTGACATCCGATTCGGAGACCGTGGAGAGGGAGCCGAAGAGATACGACATCAGGTTCGCGTTGGAACCGGTGTCGGACATGTTGATCAGCATCACGCCGCCCGCCATGCCTCCGTAGAAGAGCATGGCCAGGGCGATGTCGCCGCGGGTGTGTCCGTACCAGCGGATCAGCTCCATGACGACCGCACCGGCCACGGCGACGGCCGTGGCCATCCAGACGGGGCTGGTGGAGAGCAGGAAGCCGAGGCCGACCCCGGTCATCGCGATATGGCCGATGCCGTCGCCCATCAGGGCCTGGCGGCGCTGGACCAGGAAGATGCCGATGGCGGGGGCGGTGATGCCGACCAGGACGGCGGCGATCAGGGCCCGCTGCATGAAGGGAGGGTTCAGGAATTCCAGCATGATCAGCTCAGCAGTCCCGTCCGGACGGGCTCGGAAGCCGCGTGGGGGTGTACGTGGTCGTGGCCGGGCAGCGCGTGCTGGCCCAGGGCCTCGGGGGGCGGCCCGTCGTGCGTCACACAGCCGTCGCGCAGCACGATCGCCCGGTCGATCAGGGGCTCCAGCGGGCCGAGCTCGTGCAGGACGAGCAGGACGGAAGTGCCGGCGGCGACCTGCGCGCGCAGGGTCGAGGCGAGGATCTCCTGGCTGGCCAGGTCGACCCCGGCCATCGGCTCGTCCATGATCAGCAGTTCCGGCTCGGAGGCGAGGGCACGGGCGATCAGGACTCGCTGGTGCTGGCCGCCGGACAGGGCGCTCACGGAGTCCTTGGCGCGGTCGGTGAGCCCGACCAGCTCGATGGCCCGGTCGACGGCCGCCCGGTCCGCCCTGCCGGGCAGCCGCAGCTTCGTACGGGACAGCCGCCCGGAGGCCACGACCTCGCGGATCGTGGCCGGGACGCCGCCCGCCGCGGTGGTGCGCTGCGGTACGTAGCCGACGCGGCCCCACTGGCGGAAGCGGCGCAGCTCGGTGCCGAACAGTTCGACGGTGCCGCCGGTGAGCGGGACCTGACCGATCACGGAGCGTACGGCGGTGGACTTGCCGGAACCGTTGGCGCCGAGCAGGGCGACGACCTCACCGCGGTGGACGGTCAGGTCCACCCCGCGCAGGACGGGGCGCGCGCCGAGGGTGGCCGTGGCGCCGCGCAGGCTGATCACGGCTTCTTCTGCGGTACTCCCGGACTCCGGCATGAGCGCCTCCGATGCGGCTGTCGATGGGAAGGATGGGAAGGATGGGACGGATGTGGTGGACAGGGCGGACGTGGTGGACAGGGCGGGTGGGGCGGATGAAGCGCGTCCGGCGGGTGTGACGTCTGTCACTTCGCGCCGAGTGCCTTCTGGAGCGCCGCCAGATTGGACTCCATGACCTCGGTGTAGTCAGCGCCCCGGGACTTGCCGGTGATTCCCTCCAGCGGGTCCAGGACGGCGGTCTTCAGCCCGGTGTCCTTCGCGAGGGTCCTGGCGGTCTTGTCGCTGGCGAGCGTCTCGAAGAAGACGGTCGTGGCCCCGCTCTTCTCCGCGACGGTGTGGATCTCCTGGATCCGGGCGGGGCTCGGCTCGGCCTCGGGGTCGACGCCGGCGATGCCCTCCTGGGTGAGCCCGTAGCGCTCGGCGAGATAGCCGAAGGCGGAGTGGGTGGTGATGAAGGTCTTGGTGGTGGTGTTCTTCAGGCCCGTCTCGAACGCCGTGTTCAGCGCGCCCAGCTCGTCGACCAGGGCGGTCGTGTTCCGGGCGTAGTCCGCGGCGTGGTCGGGGTCGGCCTTCTGGAGGGACTTCCCGACGCCCTTGGCGACCTCGGCGTACTTCACCGGGTCCAGCCAGATGTGCGGATCGGCGCCGCCCTCCTCGCCGTGGTTGTGCCCGTCGCCCTCTTCGTGCTCCCCGTGGGCCTCCTCGCCCTCGTGGCCGTGCTCCTCCCCGCCCTCGTGGTCATGGCCGCTGACCTGGGCTCCGTGGTCCTCCAGCGTGGTGAGGGTCGCGGCGTCGACGGTGTTCTTCACACCGGACTGCTTGATCGCGTCGTCCACGGCGGGCTGGATGCCCTTGAGGTAGAGGACGTAGTCGGAGTCGCTGAGGGAGCCGATCTGGCGGGGGGTGAGCTCCAGGTCGTGCGGCTCGACCCCGGGCTCGGTCAGGCTGGTGACGGCGACGTGCTCGCCGCCGATCCGCTCGGCCAGGAACTGCATCGGATAGAACGACGCCGTCACTTTCAGCTTGCCGCCGTTGCTCCCGTCCGCGGTGTCGGAGGCGGAGCAGGCCGAGAGGGCAGTCAGGCCGAGGGTGACTGCGCCGGCGACGGCGGCGGTGGGTATGAGGCGGCGTACGTTCATGACAGTCATTTTCAACAAAAGTGGAAACGATTGTCAACAAGGCTGATGAGATGACCGGAACGGTGCCGGAAGATCGCTGGACCCCCCACCGATTTGATCCGGGGGGTGCGCCCGCCGGTAATCTTGGGCATTCGCCCGCGCCCGATGCACGAGCACCACCCCATCGAGGCGCTCCGCGCCGCCCCTGTCCAATTTCACCGTCGTAATGAAGAGAGCACCGTGGCCGCCGACAAGATCGACACCATCGTCAGCCTGAGCAAGCGCCGTGGCTTCGTCTACCCCTGCAGTGAGATCTACGGCGGTCAGAAGGCCGCCTGGGACTACGGGCCGCTGGGCGTGGAGATGAAGGAGAACCTCAAGCGCCAGTGGTGGCGTTACATGGTCACCTCGCGCGAGGACGTGGTCGGTCTCGACTCGTCGGTCATCCTGGCCCCCGATGTCTGGGTCGCCTCCGGCCATGTCGCCACCTTCTCGGACCCGCTCACCGAGTGCACCTCCTGCCACAAGCGCTACCGGGCCGACCACCTGGAAGAGGCGTACGAGGAGAAGCACGGCAAGCCCCCCGTCAACGGCCTGGCCGACCTCAACTGCCCCAACTGCGGCAACAAGGGCACGTTCACCGAGCCCAAGCAGTTCTCGGGCCTGCTCTCCACGCACCTCGGCCCGACCCAGGACTCCGGCTCCGTCGCCTACCTGCGTCCCGAGACCGCGCAGGGCATCTTCACCAACTTCGGCCAGGTCCAGCAGACCTCGCGCAAGAAGCCGCCGTTCGGCATCGCGCAGATGGGCAAGTCCTTCCGGAACGAGATCACTCCGGGCAACTTCATCTTCCGCACCCGTGAGTTCGAGCAGATGGAGATGGAGTTCTTCGTCAAGCCGGGCGAGGACGAGCAGTGGCAGGAATACTGGATGGAGCAGCGCTGGAACTGGTACACGGACCTGGGCATGCGCCCGGAGAACATGCGCTGGTTCGAGCACCCGGCGGAGAAGCTCTCCCACTACTCCAAGCGCACCGCTGACATCGAGTACCGCTTCCGCTTCGGCGGCAGCGAGTGGGGCGAGCTGGAAGGCGTCGCCAACCGCACGGACTACGACCTCAAGGCGCACTCCAAGGCCTCGGGCACGGACCTGTCGTACTTCGACCAGGAGGCCGGCGAGCGCTGGACCCCCTACGTCATCGAGCCGGCGGCCGGTGTCGGCCGCGCGATGCTGGCCTTCCTCCTGGACGCCTACATCGAGGACGAGGCGCCCAACGCCAAGGGCGTCATGGAGAAGCGCACCGTGATGCGTCTCGACCCGCGCCTCGCGCCGGTCAAGGTCGCGGTCCTGCCGCTGTCCCGCAACCCGCAGCTCTCGCCGAAGGCCAAGGGCCTCGCCACCGACCTGCGCAAGAACTGGAACATTGAGTTCGACGACGCGGGCGCCATCGGCCGCCGCTACCGCCGCCAGGACGAGATCGGTACGCCGTTCTGCGTCACCGTCGACTTCGACACCCTCGACGACAACGCGGTGACCGTGCGTGAGCGCGACACCATGCAGCAGGAGCGCGTCTCCCTGGACCAGATCCAGTCCTACCTGGGCGCCCGCCTGCTCGGCTGCTGACACCCGGGCACGCGCCCGGCACCCGGGCGGCATGTCCACGCGCGACAGCGGCGAAGCCCCCGGTTCCGTGTACGGAACCGGGGGCTCCGTTGCACACTGGGGCCCACGCTCCCCCAGGAGGCACGCATGCCGTCCATGACCACGAGCAAGGTCAGCAGATGGGACCAGCACGGCCGCGAACACACCGTCCAGGTGCGGAAGCCGGGGATGGCAGCGGCAGCTGACCTGCGGCACCTGCGGGTGGCGCAGAGGAGCGCAGTTCCCGCCCTGGCTGAAGGCCGAGGAGCACTTGGCGGAGGAGCACCGGGCGACGGTCGACCCGACGGTCCGACCGCTCCCCGCCAGGTCATACGGCCCGCCGGGCCACTCGGCGGCCTGCCCGGACACCCCCGTGCGGCGGGAAATCGGGTGCTGGTCACTGTTCGGCCGGGGTACGGTTCCCTCATGTCGTCGTTCTTCCAGATCTACGAGTGAGAGCGCGGCGGGCACGACCTCCCGCCGCTCACCGGATCGATTCAGATCAGTTCATTCCTGACTTCTCACCATGATGGGAGAACGCCGTGGCCAAGAGCCGCAACAACCTCCTCGGCGTCGGCGGGCAGCGCAAGAAGCTGTCCCGCGCCGAACAGCAGGGCGCGGGCCCCGCACGCAATGCCGACCGCAAGACGGCCGAGGAGAAGAAGCAGGAGCTGCTGCGCAAGATGCGCGAACGCGCCGGCGCCGGCCAGGCCGACCAGTCGGACCAGCCCGCCGAGGGCCAGTCCGCGTCGTCGTCCGACGCGAGCTGACGCGCTCTCAACTCCCGTACGGGTTGCGGTAAGCAGTCCGTAACGAGTTCCCGTACGCGTCTTTTCAGGTCCGTGGGCCCGGAACACCTCAGGTGTTCCGGGCCCACGTCCGTACCCGCCGGGTGCTCCGCCGATGAGCGGGCACTCACGCCGGGTCTGCCGGGCCTCGCCTGTCCTCGACGTGGACGACGTGGAGTTCGGTGCCGTCCGTGTGGCGCTTGGAACGTCCGAAGAGTCCGACGGCGATTTCTGAATGATCTTGATGTTCATCAGGGCCGACATAGGTGAGGACGTCGGCATGGTGTCCGGTGACGACCCATCCCTCGGCGTCCGCGAGGTCGATCACGCCGAAGTCTCCTGCCGGAGATCCGGCATGTGCCTGGCCGAACTCCTTCAGGATCTCGGTGGCCTGCTCGGCCAGATCCCCACTGGGAGCTGTCAGTACGACACAAGTGCCCTGTTCGAAGAGCACCCAGGACTTGCGAGGGTCGACGAGAATCCGCTGCCAGACGTCTATCAGTATCTCGGTATCCACGGCGGTCATCATGCCGCAGAGCACTGACACAGGCTGGTGATCGACTCGGTGGTCGTGGGGTTGGGGGGTGGGTGCCGGGGTGTTTATGGGTGTTTGACGATGGTGGTGCCGCGTAGTTGGCGGACGAGGAGGTAGGCGAGCATGCCGGGGTGGCGGGGTTTGCTGTAGGGGGAGAGCTGGCCGTTGTCGGTGGTGGTCCAGCCGGTGGCGGTGCGTTGGTAGAGGGTTCCGGAGACTCCGTGGAGGTGGGGTTTGCGTACGCGGAGGAGGTGGTGTTCTCCGTGGCGGAGGAAGGGGCACTGGCGGGCGGAGATGTGGGCGTGTTCGGTGCAGAGCGGGGGCATGGTGGTGAGGGATTTCTCGGGCCAGGTGGGGGGTGAGTCCTCGTGTCGCCAGTCGATGAAGAGCCAGCCTTCTTTGTTCCGGTCGGCGGGTCGGGCGCAGATCTGGCAGAGGAGGTGTTGCATGCAGGTGCGTTGGCGGGTGGGGTGGAGGGAGTCGTACTGGACGTGTCCGGGGTCGGGGGATTCTTCGACGCGGACCCAGAGGTTGCCGTGGTTGTCGCGGTCGCCGGGGCGTGGGTCGCGGTAGGCGAGCCGGGGTCCGTTCGGGGTGAACTCGATGGTCAGGGCGGATTGCGGGGTGCCTCTGTCGGTGCTCCGTGAGGCGACGTACGGGGTGAGGAGAGGCATGGTTCCTCCTGGTGGGTGGTGGCCCGGTCCGGCTGGGCGGGGTGGGTGGTGAGGTGGATGTGGAGGCCGGTGGCGGGGTCGGTGGCGGTGAGCAGGGGGGTGTGGGGGCTGGTTTCGAGGTGGTGCAGGGCGTGGGCCTGATGGTGGTCGTGGGTGGCCCAGGTGCGGAGTGCTTCGGGGGCGTCGGTTCCGTGGAAGGTGACCGGCCGGACGTCGTGGCTCGCGTGTGTCCAGGTGGCGGTTTCGGGCGGTATGGGGTGTCCGTGTGCGTCGGCGAGGCGTAGTGCCTGGGTGCGGAGCCAGCGCAGGGCGAGGCGGCGGTTGGGTGCGGTGATCCGGCCGAGGGGGACGGGGTGTGGTGCGGTGCCGGTGGTCATGGTGATCTCGGCGATGTAGGCGGTGTCCGGGGCGGCGGTGGTGGCGGTGGCGCGTGGGCCGGGGCTGGTGGGTTGTCCGGGGCCGGGGTGGATGTGTCGGTGGAGGAGGTGGGCCGCTGCTTCGACGGCGTGTACCTCGGCGGTGTGTTCCGCGTCGCGTCGGAGGATCGCGGCGTCCAGTGCGGTGAGGAAGCGGGCCCGGTGGGCGGGGTCGGTTTCGATTCGTTGCAGTTCGGTGAACAGCGGCCGGGGCGCGGGGGGTTGAGGGGTGAGGGCTTGCGTGATCCGGCGGGCGTACTGCTGCAGGAGGAGTGCGGCGGCCCCTGCGGTGAGGGCGAGCCGGACAGGTAGGTGCGTGAAAGGCTGCCCGGTCACAGCAG
Source organism: Streptomyces sp. NPDC079020 (assembly GCF_044542225.1). Lineage (NCBI taxonomy): Bacteria > Bacillati > Actinomycetota > Actinomycetes > Kitasatosporales > Streptomycetaceae > Streptomyces > Streptomyces sp. NPDC079020. Next base: position 729,604 of record NZ_JBITUB010000001.1, on the reverse strand, counting down.
CCGGCCCTCGCTGCGGGCGTTCTGCCGCGCGTTCTCGGCCCGGAGGCGCTCTATGCGGTCCACGGGACGGACGTCCTCGGGGTTCACGGTCCACTCGATACCACCACCGACCGGCCGCAAGCTCCAGCAGGGGCCGGCGATCCCACGGAACTCCCCGACGCGGTCCGCGCGGCTGGTGTCCACCACGAGAGTGCCGGGAGCGGGAACGAGGCGGGCATGTCCGCTCGGGAAACCGTCTTCTGCACACACGATCGTGCCTCTCCGTAGCTGTTCCACTACCAAGGCGGCCCAGCGTGACCTAGAGTCTGTGGCGCTTCAACTTGTTGGGCACGAACGGAAAGCTGGTGAAGGGCCTTTGAACCGCAAGGAGTTAGCCCCCGAGAGCAGCCCGGAGGCAGCCTTCGGTGCACGAATCCGCAGGCTGCGTGAGGCTCACGGATGGAAGCAGGAAGAGCTGGGCAGGCATATGGGGTACTCGGGCACGCACATCTCCGCCGTCGAAACTGGTCGCAAGCTTCCGACTCTTCGATTCTCGCGCAGTGCGGACCACGTCTTCGAAACCGGTGACACGGCCGACACATTCGAACGCCAGTGGCGTGAAATCCGGCACGGCAGCCTGCTGGAAGGCTTCCCGGAGTACGTGGGGTACGAGGGGCGGGCAGCGGAGATCCGGCTGTACGAAGTAGGCGTCCTCCCTGGTCTGCTCCAGACCCCGGAATACGCAACAGTCCTCGCCGAGAGCGCCGTCAAGCGGGGGGCGATCACCTCCGAGCAGGCACGCGAGCGGGTCTGCCTCGTCACGGAGCGGCAAGCCGCACTCGTCCGGAAGTCTGCCCCGCCGCTCGTCCTGGTGGTGCTGGACGAAAGCTGTATCCGTCGACCCGTAGGCGGATCGGCTGTTATGGACGCGCAGTTGGCGAGACTGGTGGAGTTCGCCGAGTTGCCGAACACTGTGCTCCAGGTTGCGCCGTTCGGCATGGGGGAGCGTCGCCCCTTCGACCTGCCGCTGTACATACTGACGCTCTCGGACCGCCAGCTCATGTCGTACGCGGAGTCCACTCAGCGGGGCCATCTCGAGCGGGAAAGCACTTCTGTAGTAACGCTGTTGACGGCCTACCATCAGTTGCAGGCCGAAGCGCTCTCACAAGCGGCATCCGTGGCCATGATCGAGCAGTTACGAAAGGGCACTCCGTGACGACCGAATCCCCCCGCTGGTTCAAGTCTTCATACAGCAACAATGGCGGCGCCTGCGTCGAAGTTGCCGCCAACCTCGCCGCCTCGCGCGGTGTGGTTCCCGTCCGTGACTCCAAGGATCTGAGCGGCCCCACCCTGGACTTCCCCACCGGCTCGTTCGCGTCGTTCGTGGCGGGCGTGAAGGCCGGAGTGTTCGGCGCTGTCTGAACCCCCGGTTCTTCGCCGAGCCGGACAGGCCCCATCGTGCGTTCGCATGGTGGGGCTTCGTAACGAGGCCTGACTCCGCGTTCGAAGAGCCCAGCCCGATGACTTGACCCGATGGAAACTGAGCCTTCCCCTGGACGGGTGCGGTGCGTGGGGCGTACGACAACCGGTTCACGCACTGTGGATGAGCACCTGGCCGTGGACCCTCAGCCGTACCGCCTTGCCCGGGCCTTGGTGGCTCGGCCCGCGGTCGGCCCCGCGGAACGCGGGCCCGCGGTCGGCCCCGCGGAACGCGTACTCATAGTTTGCGGATCGATACGGGGTGAGGGACGGTTCGGGCCGTGTAGAAGGATGGCTGGAGTCGGCCGGTCAGCGCCAAGAAGGCGACGAACGCGCCGGTGACGATCCAGCCGGGCCATCCGGCCATGCTCATGTGCAGGGGATCCAGTGCTGCCGTGGAATCGGCGAACTCCGTGACCATGGCAACACTCACCGAACTCACGAACGCATGCCCGATGACGGCGGGTACGACCGAGCCGGAGCGCAGACGGAGCCACGTGAAGACCGGCAGGATGAGGAGGCAACTCACCAGCATGGCGGGCACCGACACATACCAGGGCCGACCTGGGTACTGACCGCCCATCAGCAGCGTGGGCAGGTGCCACAGGGCGAAGGCCGCGCCGGTGATGGCGTACGCCCGTATCAGGCTCCGGCGGTCACCGTCCCGTGCGAGGCGCGGAAAAAGGTAGCCCTGCCAGCCCAGTTCCTCGCCGAAGAACAGCGGAAGCGACACCAGCATGTTCAGCACCGCTGCGGCCGCCCACGAGCCGAGCCCGTTCCAGTGCACTCCACCGAACGTGTAGCGGCCGGCGAAGGTGCCGATGACAAGAGCAGCCGCGGTGAGGCCGGCGGGCACGACGAAAGCCATCAGGCACGCCCGTGCAGCACGCCCCCAGGGCTTCGTCCAGCGCAGGGCGAGCGTGTCCCGCACCCGGCCGCTGCGCTCGACCCAGCGGACGACGAGGATTGCGGCGAGGGCAGGGGACAACATCGCGGCCGCGATACACACCTGCTCCAGTGCACCGGTCTCCTCGCGTGCGTCACCGCGCTGGTAACCGCCGGCCAGGAGTGGTGACATGGCCGCCCACATGCCGAGGTAAGCGATACCGAGGAAGACGAACAGACCACGTCGCCGGTTGACGAGCGGTAAGTGCCTGGTGGAAAGCGTCATGACGTGAACCTACGGATCGGCGCAGCAGCGCGGAATTCAGCTGGAGCCCCTATCGACAGTGGAGCTGACTCCCCTTTCCGCAGGGAGACCGCTCCACCCATCGAGGACAGTCAGCGGTTGACTTCGAGGTTCGTCAGGACCGGCAGAGCGCACAAGAGGCGGGTGGCACGAGCGGGTTCGGTGCGGAGTCCGGTGAGGATCCGCCGGTTCTTGAGGTGGGCGAAGCCGTGTTCGACCGGTGCGCGTCCGAGGGCGAGGACTCGGGTGGCGGTCTTCCGGCCGGGCGTGAGCTTGTGGGTGCGGCCGGGCGGAAGCCGGTGACGATCACGGGGTCGAGTACATCGTTCGTGGTCCAGCGAGCAAGGACCTGCGAACCGACCGCTGACGGGTGATCTACTCCTCGGACCGCCGCCCATGACCAGCGCGAGTCCCCCCCCCCCCCCCCCCCGAGAACCGGTCACGCCAGCCCTTCGGCCGACGACTTCACGTGCGCGGAGGCTCACCGCGCAGTGGCTGTGACGGGCGCTCCCCGCGCGTCGTCCATGACAGGGGCGGATCGAACAGGTCCAGTTCGGCGGGTGTCGGGGCCTCGAACTGGCTCCAGCACTCTCCGAGCAGCTCGGTCGTCAGCACGACCGAGCCCGGTTCCCGGTTCCGGAGGGCGATGCGCCGCTCCAGTTCCGCCATCGGCACCTTGAGGTAGCGCAGTTCGACCCCGGCCCCGAGCGCGCGGGCCCGGAGCCGCTTCTCGTCGCGTTCCGGACGCTGCCAGAAGCCGTTCTCCAAGATCACAACGGCTCCGGAAGCCAGCAGATCCTGGGCGTGCTGCCACAGGCGACGCTCGACGCGGTCCCGGGCCTCACTGTCGAAGAGGCTGAAGCCCAGCTCCGTGAGCCATTCGTCCGGGCACAGGCGCACGGCGCACAGTTCGCGCTCCAGCTTCTTGGCCACCGTGGTCTTCCCGGCACCGGGAAGACCGCACAGCAGCACCAGTCTTGATCGCCGGCCGTCCATGATCGCCTGCCCTTCATCGAGCCTGTGCGGAGATCATCGCTCCTGTTGGTGGTGAAGGTGAAGCGAGTTTCCCGGGACTGTCGCGGGACACACCCCTCAAGATCTGCAGCGTTCGGCCGCAACACCTCCTCCGCCCTTGCGGGCTGACCTTCCCGGCCGTCCGCGGCACCGGCTGTGCGTCACATCACGGTGACTGGTGAGTCCGGTGCTCCGTACGATGCATGCAGGGTGCAGCTACCCGGTGCGGCACCGCCCTGCTCAAGGAGACCGACCCCGTGACCGCAGGCCCGGCCGATCGTGCGAGCTACTACGAGCGCACGGGTGCACACTCCTACAAACCCACCGCTCACGCGGGGGGTGCGTGGCGTACCGACGAGCAGCACTTCAGTCCGCTGGCGGGGCTGGTCGTGCACGCTGTCGAACAGCACCTCGCGACGCGACCGGAGCAGCTCGTACTCGCGAGGATCAGCTACGACATCCTGGGCCGCATCGCCCTCGACGAGTGCGAGATCTCGGTGGAGGCCCTTCGCCCCGGCCGGACCATCGAACTCCTCGAAGCGACCGTGTCCATCGGCGGCCGCATGGTCGTCCGGGCGCGGGCCTGGCTTCTGGCGTCCCTGGACACCTCTGCCGTCGCGGACAGCCCTCACGAGCGGCTTCCCGCCCCCGAGGACCTCGCCCCCTGGGTGATGAGCGACCAGTGGGACGGAGGCTATGTCTCGTCCATCGACGTCCGTCGCATGCCGCCCTCCCGCACGGGGCGTACGGCGGCGTGGGTGTCCTCGCCCCTCGGCCTGGTCGCGGGCGAGGAGAGCAGCGCCCTCGCTTCGTACGTCGCGCTCGTGGACACCGCGAACGGCATCGCCGTCCAGCAGGACCCTTCCTCGTGGATGTTCCCGAACCTCGACCTCACGATCCATCTGCACCGACAGCCGGCCGGACCGTGGACCGGACTGGACACCACGGTCACGTTCGGCCCCTCGGGCCAGGGCCTCACCAGCAGCGTCCTGCACGACCTCGACGGGCCGGTCGGCCACGCGGAACAGATCCTCACCGTCCGCTCACTGGCCGGCGGGTGACCCGTGGCCCGCTCGCCGGGCGGGGCCGGCCGAACCGCTGACGGACCTCCCTTCCGCCGGGCGGACAGCCGCCGCGAGTCCCGGCGCTCCTGTGGGCCGACGCCGGGCACAGCGGTTTCCCCCGGTACGGGACAATGGGGGAATGACCACGCTCGCCCCCTCGCTCCCGCAGCTCCGTATCGGCCCGCACACCGTGCAGCCGCCGGTGGTGCTCGCCCCCATGGCCGGTATCACCAATGCCCCGTTCCGGACCCTGTGCCGGGAGTTCTCCGGGGGCAAGGGGCTGTTCGTCAGCGAGATGATCACGACGCGGGCACTGGTCGAGCGCAACGAGAAGACCATGCAGCTGATCCACTTCGACGCGAGCGAGACCCCGCGCTCCATCCAGCTGTACGGAGTGGATCCGGTCACCGTCGGCAAGGCGGTCCGGATGATCGTCGAGGAGAACCTGGCCGATCACATCGACCTGAACTTCGGCTGCCCCGTCCCCAAGGTCACCCGCAAGGGCGGCGGCTCCGCGCTCCCCTACAAGCGGCCCCTGCTGCGGGCCATCCTGAACCAGGCCGTCTCCAACGCGGGCGAGCTGCCGGTCACCATCAAGATGCGCAAGGGCATCGACGACGACCACATCACCTACCTCGACGCGGGCCGCATCGCCGTCGAGGAGGGCGTCACGGCCGTCGCCCTGCACGGCAGGACCGCGGCCCAGCACTACGGCGGCACCGCCGACTGGGACGCCATCGCCCGGCTCAAGGAACACGTCCCGGAGATCCCCGTCCTCGGCAACGGCGACATCTGGTGCGCCGACGACGCGCGCCGGATGATGCGCGAGACGGGCTGCGACGGCGTCGTCGTCGGCCGCGGCTGCCTGGGGCGGCCCTGGCTCTTCGGCGACCTGGTGAGCGCCTTCGAGGGCACCGAGACGCGGCAGGCGCCGGACCTGCGCCAGGTCGCGGACGTCATGCTGCGCCACGCGACGCTGCTGGGCGAGTGGATCGGTGACGAGACCCGTGGCGTGATCGACTTCCGCAAGCACGTGGCCTGGTACCTCAAGGGCTTCGCGGTCGGTTCCGAGATGCGCAAGAAGCTGGCGATCACCTCCTCGCTGGAGGAGCTGGGCGGCCAGCTGGGCGAACTGGACCTGGACCAGCCGTGGCCGGACGGCGCGGACGGGCCGCGCGGGCGTACGTCGGGCAACAACCGGGTCGTCCTGCCGGACGGCTGGCTCAAGGACCCCTACGACTGCGCGGGCGTGAGCGCCGACGCGGAGCTGGACACCTCGGGCGGCTGAGCCCGTCCCGGGCCGGTACGGCCGTCGAGCGCCTCCGGAGCTTCGGAGCCGTCTCGGACCGCAGTCATGAAGGGCAGGAAGCAGGCACCCGGTGCCTGCTTCCTGCCCTTGCTCGTTTGAGCGGCAAATTCGGCAAGGTTCGACAGGGTTCGGCGGAAAAACGTCGACGACGTGCCCTCAAGGGTCATCTTGAGGCCGGTGCCCCCGGGCATTTATCGCTCTCGGTGATTCGTGAGTGACCCACTGGCATCTCCGAGGCGTCCAGATGGTGACATCTGAGCATCGCCTGTAGCGTGATTCGCGCCACTCCTGAGGGAGTGTTGGCTCAGATGAGCGCTCAATGAGGGGGTGTATTTCTCAAATGGTGGCACTGGGTGCCAGGAGGCTTTGTTTTGATCGATCGACGACTTCATTACGTACTGTCGATGGATCGGGCGAAAATGCGAGCTGTCCGTGTCTTTTCATTCAAGAAGTGAAGGCAGTCGCCGGATCGGCGGAAGACCGTCGTCACTTTCGATCTGCTGGCGGACGGGTGGTTGAGGCCGCATGACGCGCAAGTGGACGTACCCAGACACCTTCGATCTGGGTATGTTCCTCGCCGTCAGGGCAGCCACCGCGTCCTCGAGGAGTCGAGACCCGTGTCGGAAAACAAAGATCCCCAGAAGTTCGTCTACGACTTCACCGAGGGCAACAAGGATCTGAAAGACCTTCTGGGCGGCAAGGGTGCGAACCTCGCCGAGATGACCAACCTCGGGCTGCCCGTCCCTCCGGGCTTCACGATCACCACCGAGGCCTGCAAGGTCTACCTCGACAGCGGTGAGGCGCCCACGGCGCTGCGCGACGAGGTGAGCGCGCACCTGGCCGCGCTCGAAGCGCGGATGGGCAAGCGGCTCGGCCAGGCCGACGACCCGCTCCTGGTGTCCGTCCGCTCCGGTGCCAAGTTCTCGATGCCGGGCATGATGGACACGGTCCTCAACATCGGCCTCTCCGACGCCTCCGTCGTCGGTCTCGCCGCCCAGGCCGGCGACGAGCGCTTCGCGTGGGACTCCTACCGCCGTCTCATCCAGATGTTCGGCAAGACCGTCCTCGGGGTCGACGGAGACCTCTTCGAGGAGGCTCTGGAGCAGGCGAAGGCGGCCAAGAAGGTCAGCGTCGACACGGACCTCGCCGCGGCCGACCTGAAGAAGCTGGTCGCGAAGTTCAAGAAGATCGTCGGCGCGGAGGCGGGACGCGACTTCCCGCAGGACCCGCGCGAGCAGATGGACCTCGCCATAAACGCGGTCTTCGATTCGTGGAACACCGACCGCGCCAAGCTCTACCGCCGCCAGGAGCGCATCCCCGGCGACCTCGGCACGGCCGTCAACGTCTGCTCGATGGTCTTCGGCAACCTCGGTCCCGACTCCGGTACGGGCGTCGCCTTCACCCGCGACCCGGCCAGCGGCCACCAGGGCGTCTACGGCGACTACCTCCAGAACGCGCAGGGCGAGGACGTCGTCGCCGGTATCCGCAACACGGTGCCGCTCGCCGAGCTGGAGTCGATCGACAAGAAGTCGTACGACCAGCTGATGCAGATCATGGAGAAGCTGGAGACCCACTACAAGGATCTCTGCGACATCGAGTTCACCATCGAGCGCGGTCAGCTCTGGATGCTCCAGACCCGGGTCGGCAAGCGCACCGCCGGTGCCGCCTTCCGGATCGCCACCCAGCTCGTCGACCAGGGCCTGATCGACGAGGCCGAGGCCCTCCAGCGGGTCAACGGGGCGCAGCTCGCCCAGCTGATGTTCCCGCGCTTCGACGACGAGGCCGTCACCGAGCTGCTCGGCCGCGGCATCGCGGCCTCCCCGGGCGCCGCGGTCGGCAAGGCGGTCTTCGACTCGTACACCGCCGTCAAGTGGTCCCGGTCCGGCGAGAAGGTCATCCTCATCCGCCGTGAGACCAACCCGGACGACCTCGACGGGATGATCGCCGCCGAGGGCATCCTGACCTCGCGCGGCGGCAAGACCTCGCATGCGGCCGTCGTCGCCCGCGGCATGGGCAAGACCTGTGTCTGCGGCGCCGAGGACCTGGAGGTCGACACCAAGCGGCGCCGGATGACGGTGGGCGGCCGGGTGATCGAGGAGGGCGACGTCGTCTCGATCGACGGCTCCACCGGCAAGGTGTACCTCGGTGAGGTACCCGTCGTGCCGTCCCCGGTCGTCGAGTACTTCGAGGGCCGGATGCACGCGGGCGCCGACGACGCCGACGAGCTGGTCGCCGCCGTGCACCGGATCATGGCGTACGCGGACCGGGTGCGCCGGCTGCGCGTACGGGCCAACGCGGACAACGCCGAGGACGCCCTGCGCGCCCGTCGCTTCGGTGCCCAGGGCATCGGCCTGTGCCGCACCGAGCACATGTTCCTCGGTGAGCGCCGCGAGATGGTCGAGAAGCTGATCCTCGCGGACACCGACGCCGAGCGCGAGGCCGCGCTGTCCGCCCTGCTGCCCCTGCAGAAGGCCGACTTCATCGAGCTGTTCGAGTCGATGGACGGGCTGCCCGTCACCGTCCGGCTGCTCGACCCGCCGCTGCACGAGTTCCTGCCCGACATCACCGAGCTGTCGGTGCGGGTCGCGCTCGCCGAATCCCGCAAGGACGCCAACGAGAACGATCTGCGCCTGCTCCAGGCGGTGCACAAGCTGCACGAGCAGAACCCGATGCTGGGGCTGCGCGGCGTACGTCTGGGCCTGGTCATCCCCGGGCTGTTCGCGATGCAGGTGCGCGCCATCGCCGAGGCGGCCGCCCAGCGCAAGAACGCCAAGGGCGACCCGCGCGCCGAGATCATGATCCCGCTCGTCGGCACGGTCCAGGAGCTGGAGATCGTCCGCGAGGAGGCCGACCGGGTCATCGTGGAGGTCCAGGCCGCCACCGGGACCGATCTGAAGCTGACCATCGGCACGATGATCGAGCTGCCGCGTGCCGCGCTGACGGCGGGCCAGATCGCCGAGGCCGCCCAGTTCTTCTCCTTCGGCACGAACGACCTGACCCAGACGGTGTGGGGCTTCTCCCGCGACGACGTCGAGGCCTCGTTCTTCACCGCGTACCTGGAGAAGGGCATCTTCGGGGTGTCGCCGTTCGAGACGATCGACAAGGACGGTGTCGGCGCCCTGGTACGCAGCGCCGTCGCGGCGGGCCGGGCGACCCGCCCCGACCTCAAGCTCGGTGTCTGCGGTGAGCACGGCGGGGACCCGGAGTCGGTGCACTTCTTCCACGAGGTGGGCCTGGACTACGTCTCCTGCTCGCCGTTCCGTATTCCGGTGGCACGCCTGGAGGCGGGCCGGGCCGCCGCGCAGTCGAAGGGCAGCGACAGCCGCTGAGACGGCACCGGGGCCGCCTCGTACGCCGAGGGCGCCCCGGACACTGGCGGCCGCCGCGGACACCACCGTCGGCCGTCACCGACGACCACCACCCAGAAGCGGCGGCACCCTGTGCGGGGGTGCCGCCGCTCGCATTTATGCATCGCGCGCATAAATGCGGGGCGTGCGCCCCGTAGACGCATGTCGCGCGGGCACATGCCGTGTGGAGATGTGCCGTTGGGAGTTGTGCGGTGATGTGCGATGCGGCGCTCAATCCGCCCCCACCCGATCCCATTGCTCCGTTTGGTAAGCAAAGAAAAGAGAGGCCGGGGACCGGGGTGCGGCCCATGGATCCCCACCCATGGGCCGCACCCGGCTTACCCCCGCCGGGCACGGAGCCGCACCGTCGCCGACCGCCGCCGAACACACAAAGCCCCCCACGGCCTTCACGTGTTCATCCGGTGGCGCCGGATTCGTACCCGACGACGTACAGCCTTTCGGGTGAAGCGGAACGGGGCGAGGCGTTTCAACTGTGGCCGAAACCCCGTGGTGACCTCGTGTGACTGCCCGCATACCCTTTGGAGGGGGCGATTGCGGTTGCAAGGGGTGGGAGAGCGGTGCTGCGTATCCATGTGTCGGGGGCGGACCTTTCGAAGGTGAGGATGGCCACCAGGCCGGACGCATTATGGGAAACCATTCTCAGTTTCCATCGATTGAGAGACCGGCGTGCTTCCATGGTGTTCGGGAAATGGCGAACGGAAACCCGGGCGCGGTTGAATGGTGAAGTACATATGCTGGCGGCGGTGGTCCCACCGCGAGGCTATTTCCCGGATTTCCTCACGCCTTCCCGGGAAGGTGCGGAGCCATTCGGCCTGGATGCCGGAATAGAAGCCCTGCGCGACACCCCCGTCGACCGGATCCGTCATGAACTGGGCCTGCTGACGGCCGGGCGGGTGCGGGGCGGGCATCCGCCGTGCGGGCGGGGCCTGTCCCCGGCGGGGCGCTCGCCGGACGCTCTGCTGGAGGCCCTCTCCGCGGGCCGCACGGAACCGCTCGGCCGCCTCATAGGCGCCCTGCGCAGCTACCACCGCGCCGCCGTCGAGCCGTACTGGCCGCACATCCGGGCGAGCGTCGAGGCCGACCGGGCGGTCCGCGGACGGGCCCTGCTCGACGGGGGCACGGACGGGCTGCTGGCCACCCTGCCGCCCATGATCCGGTGGCGCTCACCCGTGCTGGAGGCGGACTACCCCGTCGACCGCGAGGTGCATCTGAACGGACGGGGGCTGCTCCTCCAGCCGTCGTTCTTCTGCCGGGGCACCCCGGTCGTCTACCGCGACCCCGGGCTCCCGCCCGTGCTGGTCTACCCCGTGACCCACCACGGCGCACCGGTCTTCGCCGAGCCGGGCCCATGGCTCGGCCGGCTCGTCGGGCACACCCGTTCCGCCGTCCTCCAGGCCATCGGCAACGGCTGCACGACGAGCGAACTGGCCCGCAGGGCGGGGGTGTCCATCGCGTCGGCGAGCCAGCACGCCTCCGTGCTGCGCGAGGCGGGTCTGGTCCTCACCCTGCGGCGCGGCACCTCGGTCATGCACACGCTCACCCCGCTGGGCGGCTCGCTGCTCAGGGGCGGTGCCCCGCTCGCCCTTCCCTGAGCCGGGCGGGGATCTTCCCGCCGCCGGGCGACGAGTTCCGCGCGGACGTAACGTGGGGCACGTCATGGCGTGACAAAACACCGCAATGAGCGCACTGTGCCACGGCGATACGGCGATACGGCGGCACGGCGCCACCGAGACGAAAAGCGAGACAGCCATGCCTCAGATGATCTTCGTGAACCTGCCGGTGAAGGACCTGGAGGCGTCGAAGAACTTCTTCGGGAAGCTCGGCTACGGCTTCAACCCGCAGTTCAGCGACGAAACAGCGGCCTGCCTGATCATCAGCGACACGATCTTCTTCATGCTCATCACCGAGTCGCGCTTCAAGGAGTTCACCAAGAAGGAAATCGCCGACGCGGAGAAGACGACGGAGGCCATCCTCTGCCTGAGCGCCGACAGCCGCGCCAAGGTCGACGAGATGGCCGACGCCGCGCTCGCGTCCGGTGGATTCCCCGCCAACGCCCCCATGGACGAGGGCTTCATGTACAGCCGCTCCTTCGAGGACCCCGACCGCCACCTCTGGGAAGTGATGTGGATGGACCCGGCGGCCGTCGAAGGCGGCCAGGCCTGACCCGGCGGGCCCGGCAGCCCGGGCCCGACCCGGCGGGCCCGGCGCCACGCACGGGGCCCGCCGTCCGCCGCGTCAGCCGCGGAACGGGCCCTTCACCTCGTACGTGATGCCCCCGGACGAACTCCCGCTGGTACCGCGCTGCGAGGAGAAGTAGAGCCGGGTGCCGTCCGGGGAGAAGGCGGGACCGGTGATCTCGGAGCCGGACTGTCCGGTGATCCGCAGGAACGGGGCGACGGTGCCGTCCGGGGTGATCAGACAGATCTCCATGTTGCCGCCGTCCTCCGCCACATAGAGGTCGCCGGAGGACGACCGGGTGACGTTGTCGACGCCGGTCAGCGGGGCGCCGCCGGACACCAGGGAGTCGTCGTAGGCGAGCGAGAGGGACGAGGCGTCGGCGTCGTACGCCCACACCCGGTTGTCGCCCTTGGTGGTGAACCAGCAGGTGCCCGCCGCGTAGAAGCAGCCCTCGCCGCCGTTGAAGACCTTGGCGCCGGAGACCTGGTAGCGGGTCTGGGTGGGGGATCCGTCCGGGTCGGGCACGGTCTGCCAGGTCACCGGGCCCGAGGTGCCGGTGCCCGCCACCAGCACCTGGAGGGTGCCGCTGGCGAGGTCGCCCCAGGTGGTGGGGCGGAAGCGGTAGAAGCGCCCGTCGGACTCGTCCTCGGTGAGGTAGACGTAGCCGTGGTCCGGGTCGGACGCCGCCGCCTCGTGCTTGAAGCGGCCCAGCGCGGGCCGGCGCACGGCCGCGTCCACGCCCCAGGGGTCGGTCTCGTGGACGTGGCCCCGGGTCACCTCCTCGCAGGACAGCCAGGTGTTCCACGGGGTCTTCCCGCCCGCGCAGTTGTTGTCGGTGCCGGACAGGATCCGGTACGCGGAGGTGACGTTGCCCGAGGAGTCGAAGCGCACGGCGCTCGCGCCGCCGCCGCTGCCCGAGGACACCTCGGCGTTGGAGACATAGATCCAGCCGGTGCCGTCGGCGTACGTCGCCCCGCCGTCGGGCGCGCTGTGCCAGGCGTACGAACTGCCGCTCACGGTCCGGCCCGAGCGGGCGATGATCCGGCTGCTGAAGCCGCTCGGCAGCTGGATGCCGTTGCCGTTGGCCGCCTGCAGCGCGCCGTACGGGCCGGTGCCCGGCTGGGCGGGGTCGGCGAGGGCGGCGCCCCGCCACAGGGTGCCGCCGAAGGCCGCCGCCGAGGTGCCGATCACGGCTGTGCGCAAGAAGGTCCGACGTTCCACGATCACTCCACGAATGTCGTGAGGGCCCGCCGGTCCGGTCGGCCCGGCGAGTCGCGCGTCAGGACAGTAGAGTGATCAAGTTGACGGTGCGTCAATAACCGGTGAACGGCTCGCGGATGAGGTTCGTCCGTTCGGGCGCCACGCGCACCCCGAAGACCGGTACGCGCACCTCGTCGTCGTCCAGGCAGGCACCCGTGGCCAGATCGAAACGCTGCTTGAGCAGCGGCGAGGCGACGAACGGCCGGCCCCCGGCCGAGCCGAGCAGACCGCGCGAGAGGACGTACGCCCCGGTGAACGGGTCCCGGTTGCCGATCGCGTACGTCCGGCCCGCCCGGTCCATGAACAGCGCGGCCTGTCCCCCGTCCGGGAGAAGGGCGGCGACCCCGCGCCCCGGCGTCAGCAGCGCGCGCTCGCAGACCGTGAACCAGCCGGTCCCCTCCGCGAGCTGGATCACGCGGGTGTCCCGCGCCGTCCCCGTGGTCCGGTCCGTCATCAGGAGGCGCTCCCTTCGAGCGTGCGGACGGCGAGCACCGGTCCCGCGAGGATGTCCAGGTCGGGCCTGATCTGGTCGCGCTCCGGGACGAACCGCACCGAGGGATCGGGGGCGCCGGGGGCGTTGACGAAGGTGACGAAGCGGCGCAGCCGCTCCGGATCGCCGATGGTCTCGGCCCACTCGTCGCGGTAGCCGGCGACATGGCCGGCCATCAGCCGCTCCAGTTCCCCGCACAGCCCCAACCCCGCACGACGACCGTGCGGTACGCGCCCCGGGCGGCGTCGGCGAGCCGGATCACGTCGTCCCCCGGCGACGGCCGTGAATCGCCGAACGCGGCCAGGCCGAGCCCGCCCGGCGGGGGTGCGGCCGCGCTCGCGGGGGATGCCGTGGGGGACGTGGCGGGGGAGCGCAGGGTCAGGCGGGTCAGGGCCCGGGTTCCGGTGTAGCGCGCGGACCGCCCGGCCAGCACCTCGGCGAGCACGTCCGCCTGCTCCAGGGCCGGACCCGCCAGCCCGTACACGGTGGAGCGGTGCTCGGCACAGCCGCCGACCGCGTGGATGTACGGGTCGGAGGTGCGCAGTTCGTCGTCCACGAGGACGCCCGCGCCGACATCGAGGCCGGCGGCCCGCGCCAGCCCGGTCCCGGGGGCGGACCCCGCAGGCCAGCACCGTGAGCTCGGCCGCCAGTTCGTGGCCGTCGGCGAGCCGCACGGCCCGCACCGCACCGTCGGCGGTGCGCAGGGCGCGTACCCGGCACTCGGTGTGCACCTCGACGCCGAGCGAGGGGGCCGCCGGGGCGGCACGAGGGGGTGGAGGGGCGTCGCTTAGTGTCGGGTACATGCCCGAGATCACACTGACCACCCTGGTACTCCTCTGCCTCGCCGCCGCCGCGGCGGGCTGGATCGACGCGGTGGTCGGCGGCGGCGGGCTGCTGCTCCTGCCCGCGCTGCTGCTGGGTCTGCCGCACGTCCCGGCCGCCCATGTCCTCGGCACCAACAAGGCGGTCGCGATCGTCGGCACCTCGGGCGCCGCCGTGACCTATCTGCGCAGGGCGCCGGTCCCGGTGGGCACGGCCCTCCGGGTCGGGCTGATGGCGCTCGCCGGATCGATGACCGGGGCGTTCTTCGCCGCCGGGATCAGCAGCGAGGTGCTGCGGCCGGTGATCATGGTGGTGCTGCTCGGGGTCGCCGCGTTCGTGATGCTGCGGCCGTCGTTCGGCACCGCGGCCGGGGGCGACGGTACGGGCAAGCGGGTGACCCGGGCCCGTACGGTCACCGCGATCGTGCTGGTCGGCGGCGGCATCGGCTTCTACGACGGACTGTTCGGGCCGGGCACGGGCACCTTCCTGGTGCTGGCGCTGACCGCGGTGCTCCACCTGGACCTGGTGGCCGCCTCCGGCACCGCAAAGATCGTCAATGTCTGCACCAACGCCGGGGCGCTGGCGATGTTCGCGTACCAGGGCACCGTGCTGTGGCAGTTGGCCGCCGTGATGGCCGTGTTCAATCTGGCGGGCGGCATGATCGGGGCCCGCATGGCCCTGCGCAAGGGCAGCGACTTCGTCCGCGGGGTGCTGCTGGTCGTGGTGTTCTCGCTGGTCGCCAAGCTGGGATTCGACCAGTGGACGGCGTGATCCCCTTCGGTGCGCCGGCGCCCGGCCGGTGCGCCCGTGCCCGCAGACTCGGCGCGCCCGCGCTCAGCGCACCTCGGTGAGGTGGGCGTACGCGACCACGTTGCCCTGGTAGCCGGTCTCCTTCGAGAAGCCGCCGCCGCAGGTGATCAGCCGCAGTGAGGCGTGCGGCGAGTCGCCGTACACCCGCTGGTCGGGGAAGTCCTCGCTCTCGTACACCTCGATCGCGTCGATCGAGAAGACGGCCGTGCGTCCGTCCTCGCGGAGGATCTCGACCGCGGTGCCCTTCTTCAGCGCGCCCAGCGCGTAGAAGACGGAGGGCCCCCGCGCGTTGTCCACGTGCCCGGCGACGATGGAGGTTCCCCTGGCGCCGGGCGGGACGCCGTCCTCGTACCAGCCGGCGATATTGCGGTTGCCGTCCGGCGGTACGTCGAGGCTGCCGTCGGCGCCCAGCCCGAGCCGCATCATCGGCGCGTCCACGTCGATCTCCGGGATGCGGATCCGGACCGGCGCGGAGGGCCGCAGCGGTGCGGCGACGGGGGAGCCGGGCTGGAGCTGCGGCCCGGCGGCGAAGGCCTGGGCGGTGGACGGCTGGGGCGGTACCACCTGGGTGCCGGAGCCGTTCTGGACGAGCCAGATGCCGCTCAGTACGGCGATGCCCACCAGCCAGCCCCTGGCCTTCTGCGCCTTCTCGGACACGTCGTCGTCCTTGGTCGTGGCCTGCCGTTGCGGAGGGGTGGGGCCCCGCCCCCGTGTCAGCCGCCCTGGCTGCCGTCGGGGCGGCGGCGCATCAGCCACACCCCGCCGACGGCTGCCGCGGCGAGCACGCCGACGCCCGCCGTGATCTGCGTGGTGTCGGGACCGACGCTGCCGCCGACGCCGGTCCTCACGTGCCCGGAGGGCCGCTCGTACTCGGGCTTCTCCTCCGGCCGGGTCTCCGGCGGGGTCTCCGGCCGGGTCTCCGGCGGGGTCTCCGGCCGGGTCTCCGGCGGGGTGGTGTGCTTCCCGCCCGCGATCACCTCGAAGTCGCCGGTGGCCTCCTTGCCGTTGTCGCAGGAGACCGCGATGTCGTACGTGCCGGGCTCGGTGTCGTGCGGGACCGTGAACTCGCCCACCGCGGACTCCTTGTGGGTGCCGGGGCGCATCTCGAAGTCACCGGCCTCCAGGGAGTTCGCGTCGCCGATGCCCGACCCCTTGGGGCCGCACGCGGTGGTGCTCACGGTGACCGTGGCGCCCGGTGCGGCGGATGCCGGGGTGATCTCCAGCAGGCCGAGGTCACCCGCGTACGCGGACGGGGCGGCGACGGTGAGGCCGAGCGCCATGACGGTGAGTGCGGCGGTGGCGGTGCCTGTCACGAGGCGGGCAGGACTGCGCATGGGAATTCCTCCGGGCAGACGGGCGCGAGCGGGTGTGTCCTGCCTCCGACCTAACGGGTGGCCCGCCGCCCATGCCTTCTGACGCCCACTCAGCTTTCACCCGTACGGCCCGCTGCGGCGCCCCGCCCGGACGGCGTCCGCGCAGGTCGCGGCGGTGCGGCTGGGCCGATCGGTCGGGCCGCCGACGCACGGTGCCGATCGAGTGAGATCTACGGCGCGAGACGGCGCCCGCCTTGGGTGTGACGTAGGTCACAGGAATGTCCGTGGTGGTGACGGGAACACGTCTGACACCCCCCACGGGACGGATACCGACCGCCGCCCCCATGGCAACCGCCCTCACCCGGCCCATTCCCCCCTGGGCCCGGTGGGGGCGGTGTCATGTGCCGTCCGTGGCGCTCCACGTGATGTGCGGCGGGCGCACCCGGGCGCACACGGGCTGCCCCTTGGCGTCGGTGAGCCGCAGCCGCGCCGTGAGGTGCCCGGTGCGGGCGGCGGCTTCGAGGACGGCCGGATCGATGTCGGTGAACAGGAGTTTGGCGCGCCGGAACATGGTGAACACGCCCGCTCCGTCCACCGTCCCCCAGGAGAGATAGACGAAGCGCCCGCCCAGCCTGTTCTGGATGTACGGCCCGGCGATCTCGATGCCGACCTCCGTGGGCGTGGCCGTGCAGTCCAGCGTCCAGGCGGCGGCCGGGGCGTCGCCGGGGTGCGGGCCCAGCAGTTCGCCGGGCCGGTCCTTGCGCTGCACGCCGACATGGATGTTGTCGAAACCGGAGAAGTCGGTGTCGGGGCCGCAGGTGCGGCCCGGGAGGTCGGAGGCTTCGATGTGGATCTGCATGCCCCCATGCTCCTGCACCGGCCGGGCCGTGGGCCCCGCGGCTCAGACGGTGTCCCGGGCGACGCCTTCGTACACCTGGGCCAGCCGCCCCATCAGCTCCTCGTCGACCGCGAACTCCGTGTCGTCGATCCGCCGGACCGGAGCGATCCCCTGCGAGTTGGTGAGGAAGGCCGCCCGGTACGAGCCGAGTCCGTCCAGTGTCACCGGGCGCCGCACCGGGGGCCGCCAGGCCCCGGCGAGTCCGTTGTCCAGCAGGGCCATCGTGATGCCGGTGAGTGCCGGTGCCTGCGGCCACACCACCGAAGTGCCGTCCCAGAACCCGATGTTCGTGATCGCGCCCTCGGTCACCACGCCGCCGGGCGCCGTCAGCAGCGCTTCGTCGAAGCCCGACCGCCCGGCCAGCAGGCCGTAGTAGGTCTGCCCGAACTCGCCGGGGCGCTTGATGTGCGGCACCACCCGTGCGTACGGCACCGACATCAGGCTCTTCGGCCCGGCGTCCATCCGGGCGGGCGGGCGCACCGTGATCATCAGCGTCGACTCCGTGTCGCCCGGCGGCAGGAAGCCGTGGACCCGGACGGAGGCGTCCCGTACCCCGGCACCGTCCAGGGCGTGCCGGATCAGGTCCCGTACGTGTTCCCCGTCGAGTGCCAGCTCGAACAGCTCGCGGCTCGCACTGTCCAGCCGGGCGAGGTGGAGCGCGAGGCCGCGTACCTTCCCGTCCCGGATCTGCATGGCCGTGAAGTGGCCGTAGTTGAAGAAGGCGGGGATCCGCAGATCCGCCTCGGTGGCCGGGTGTCCGTCGACCTCGACGTAGAGCGCCGGTGCGGGAGTTGTCATACCGCCACCGTATGCCGGACATCCATGGGCGACGGGCTTGACCTCAACCGTGGTTGAGGCGTGATTCTCGCCGCCATGGACATCGACACCCACGTACCGACCGGCACGGCCACCACCCCGCTCAAGGTGGCCGTCATTCTCGCCAGCACCCGCGAAGGGCGTTTCGGCCCGGTCGTCGCCAAGTGGTTCCTCGCCCGCGCGGCAGATCGTCCGGAGATCGAGACCGACCTGATCGACCTTGCCGAACTCGACCTCCCGTACACCCTCTCCTATCAGCCGAGCCCTGCGGGAGCCGACCAACTCGCCAAGGTCACACCCCGGTTGGCGGCGGCCGAAGCCTTTGTCGTCCTCACCCCCGAGTACAACCACTCCTACCCCGCCTCGCTGAAGAACGTCATCGACTGGCACTACCTCGAATGGCAGGCCAAGCCCGTCGCCTTCGTCTCGTACGGAGGAGTCTCCGGCGGACTGCGCGCCGTCGAACACCTCCGCCAGGTCTTCGCCGAACTGCACACCGTCTCCGTGCGCGACACCGTCTCCTTCCACAACGCGGGTGCGCTCTTCGACGACGAAGGACAGCACAAGGACCCGGCGGAGGCCGACGCGGCGGCCAAGGCGCTGCTCGACCAGGTGATCTGGTGGGGCCGGGCTCTGCGCGAGGCCAAGGCTCGGCGCCCGTACGGCGCCTGAGCCGGTCCGGACCGACAATCGGGGGGAGGCAGCGACAAGGGGGCACAAGCCCCTCCATGACCCGAGGAGAGCGACGATGACAGCGCCGGCATGGCTGACCGTGCTGACCACGACGGACAGCGAGGACAAGGCCCACGCCCTGGCCCGGGGCGCGGTGGAGGCACGGCTCGCCGCCTGCGCCCAGATCTCCGCACCCGTCGTCTCGGTCTACCGGTGGCAGAACGCCATCGAGACCAACGAGGAGTGGCAGGTGTTCCTCAAGACGACGGCCGAGCGCTACGACGAGCTGGAGGACCACATCCAGGCGGCGCACGACTACGACACCCCCGAGATCATCGCGATCCCGGTGGTCCGCGGCAGCGCCCGCTACCTCGGCTGGGTGATGGCGGAGACGGCACCCGAATCCGCCCTGTGACGGCGGCCGTGAGCCTCACCGAAGCCGGTGCCGGATCAGCCGCCGAGCTGCCGTTCTTCGTGTACGGCACGCTGCTCCCCGGCGAACCCAACCACGACCTCTTCCTCCGGGGCCGGACGACCGGGGAGCGCCCGGCCGTGCTGCCGGGCGCCCTGCTCTACGACGGGCCCGGGTACCCGTACGCCGTCGAGGGCCACGGCGCGGTCCACGGCACCCTCATCACGGCGGTGCCGGGGGTGTACGGGGAACTGCTGGGGCTGCTCGACCATCTGGAGGAGTACCTGGGGCCCGACCACCCGCGGAACCTGTACGAGCGGGTGATCCGGACGGTCGAGTTCCCGGTGGCCGGGTTCCCGGCGGCCGGGGCAGGGGAGTCCGGGGAGTCCGGGGAGTCCGGGGAGTCCGGGGCCGGAGGACCCGAGGTCCCGGCGGCCGGGGAGCAGCCGGTGCGCGCCTGGGTCTATCTGGCGGCGGCGGCCGTCACCCGCTCCCTGCGTACCAGCGGCATCCTCATCCCCGACGGGCGGTGGATCACCGGACGGCCGCCGCCACCCGGACGGCGCACACCTTGAACTCCGGCATCCGGGACACCGGGTCGAGGGCCGGGTTGGTCAGGGTGTTGGCCCGGCCCTCACCCGCCCAGTGGAACGGCATGAAGACGGTGTCCGGCCGGATCGACGCGGTGATCCGGGCGGGCGCCACAGCCCGCCCGCGCCGTGAGGCGACCTCCACGGGGTCGCCCTCGGCCACCCCGATCCGGTCCGCGAGCCGTGGATGCAGCTCGACGTACGGACCCGGGGCGGCCGCGTTCAGCTCGGCGACCCGGCGGGTCTGCGCTCCCGACTGGTACTGGGAGACGACCCGCCCGGTGGTCAGCACCACCGGGTAGTCCGCGTCGGTCTCCTCGGCGGCCGGACGGTGCGCGACCGGTCCGAAGGAGGCCCGCCCGTCCTCGGTGGCGAACCGCTCCAGGAACAGCCGGGGCGTACCGGCGTGCGACGCGTCGGGGCAGGGCCAGAACACCCCGTCCTCGGCCGCGATCCGCGCGTAGCTGATGCCCGCGTAGTCGGCCGGACCTCCCGCCGAGGCACGCCGCAGCTCGTCGAAGACCTCCTCGGGCTCGGCCGGGAACCCCGTCCCGTGCCCCAGCCGGGCCGCCAGGCCGCGCAGCACCGCCAGGTCGCTGCGCACCCCGTCCGGCGCGGTGACCGCCCGCCGCCGCAGCAGCACCCGGCCCTCCAGGCTGGTGGTGGTCCCGCTCTCCTCCGCCCACTGCGTCACCGGCAGCACCACATCGGCCAGCGCCGCCGTCTCGGAGAGCACCACATCGGCGACCGCGAGGAAGTCCAGCGACCGCAGCCGTTGCTCCACATGCCCGGCGCGCGGCGCGGAGACGACCGGGTTGGAGCCCATCACCAGCAGTGCGCGCACATCCCGCCCGAGCGCGTCCAGCAGCTCGTAGGCGCTGCGCCCCGGCCCCGGCAGTGACTCCGGGGCGACTCCCCACACACCCGCGACATGGGCACGGGCCGCCGGATCGGTGAGCTTGCGGTAGCCGGGCAGCTGATCGGCCTTCTGGCCGTGCTCACGGCCGCCCTGCCCATTGCCCTGCCCGGTCAGACAGCCGTACCCGGACAGCGGCGGCCCGCCCGCCCGGTGGCCAGGCAGACGTTGATCCAGGCACCCACCGTGTCCGTGCCCTTGGCCTGCTGCTCGGGCCCCCGGGCGGTCAGCACCATCCCGCTCGCCGCCCCGCAGAACAGTTCCACGGCGGCGCGCAGCCCCGGCACCGGCACCCCGGTTGACGGGGAAATCGGTGCGCTCCACGACCTCGGCCACCGTACCGTCGGCGACCGGGCGCAGCGTCATCCCGCACTGGAGCGCGCAGTAGGGGCAGTGGGTGGGCGTCTCGGTGCTGACCATGCGCCCAGCGTGCGAGCCGGGTATTACGAGTGCCGCGGCCTCCGGTTACGCCCCCGGTACGCACACCTCAGCCCGCCGGGGGAGGACCGGTGAGGCCGGGGTGCGCGAGGCGCGGAGGGGGGCTTCCGAGGGGGCGTGAGGGGGTCGTTCGAGGGGGCTTCCGATGGGCCGTCCGACGGGGGCTTCCGACGGGGGCGTCCGAGGGGGCGTCCGACGGGAGAGGGACCGCTTCCCGCCGGCCGGCGGGAAGGGGGGTGCTCACCGCCGGCCGGAGGCCAGTGCCTCCGCCACCCCGGTCTCCTCGGGTCCCAGGAAGTGCGGGTCGGGCCTGAACGTGGCGTCCAGGGCCGCCTTCCCCGCCGCGAGGATCTCCCGTGCCCCGCCGTAGTACCAGGTCGCGTCACGTTTGGCGTCGACCCCGACCCCGTACGCGTCGATGCCCGCCGACTGGCACAGGGCGATGGCCCGCCGGATGTGGAAGCCCTGGCTCACCAGTACGGCCTTGTCCACGCCGAAGATCTTCTTGGCCCGTACGCACGAGTCCCACGTGTCGAACCCGGCGAAGTCGCTGACGATCCGTGTGTCCGGCACCCCGCGCTCCGTGAGGTACGTCCGCATCGCGTCCGGCTCGTCGTACTCCACCCGGCTGTTGTCCCCGGTGACCAGCACGACCTTCACCTTGCCGGTCCGGTACAGCTCGGCCGCCGCGTCCAGCCGGTGCGCCAGGTACGGCGACGGCCTGCCCTTCCACAGCCCGGCCCCGAACACCATGGCGACCTCCCGGGCCGGTGCGTCGGCCGTGGTCCGCACCCGGGCGTCGGCGGTGGTGTGCATCCAGGTCGCGGGCGCGATCGCCACCACACAGGCGAGCATCAGCCCCTGCACCACCCGCCGCTGCGCCCGCCGGGTGCGCGGCAGCGGCAGCGACAACGACGACGGCAGTGGCAGCGACAGCCGGAACGGCCGGCGAAGCCGCCCGGAACCTTCCGGCGTCTCCTCCGGCTTCCCTTCCGGCTTCCCCTCTGGCGTCTCCTCCGGTTGCTCCCTCAGCCCCTCTGACCCCACCGGCCCCTCTGGCCCCACCAGCCCCTCCCGGCCTTCCGGCTTCTTCCGTCTCTTCAGCCGGTCCGGCCACGTCAGCCGCTCGCCTCGCATGGGAACCCCCCTGTCGATCTGTTGTGCGGTCCCACCTGCTCGGACGAGCAAAACGGCCAAAAGGTTCGCCGATGTGGGAAACCGCTGCTCGCCGCCGAGCGCTGACACCGCCTCCTGTCCGGCCGTGAGGCGCCGGAAAACCCCCGTCACGGGAACGCAACGGCCCGGCAACCTCCGTCCGGCACCATCGCCGCATGACGGAGCCCGCACCGGAACACCTTCGCGAGCCAGTACCTCCCGACAGCACGGCGCAACTCCTCACCCGTTTCACCGCACAGCTCGGCACCCGGCTCAGCCTCGTCTCCCTGAACGGAACCCGCAGGCCATGCCCCGCACCCGGCAGCCCGCCCGACCCGCCCACGGCGGCAGCGGCGTCCGCCCCGCCCCCACTCTGGTCGTCGTCGCGCACGGCAGCCGTGACCCGCAGGCACTGCGCACGGTCCTCGGCCTCCTGGACCGGGTCCGGGACATGCGCCCCGGGCTCGACGTCCGGCTCGGACACATCGAGCTGAACGAGCCCCTGCTGCCCGACACACTGGCCCGGGTCGGGGCCGGCGAGGCCGTGCTCGTACCTCTGCTGCTCGGCCGGGGCCACCACGTCAAGCACGACCTGCCCCGGGCCGCTGCCGCCGAGCCCCGTCTGCGGAGCCGGATCGCCGCGCCGCTCGGGCCGCACCCGCTGCTCGTCGAGGCGCTGTACGGGCGGCTCGTGGAGGCGGGCTGGCGGCCCGTGGACCCGGGCAGCCGCAGCGCCGCCGTCGTGCTCGCCGCCGCCGGGTCCCGCGACCCCGACCCGGTGCTCGACACCCGGCGTACCGCCCGGATGCTCGGCGAACGGCTGGGCGGAGTGCCGGTGGTGCCCGCGTACGCCTCCGCCACGACGCCCACCGTGCCCATCGCCCTGCGCGCGCTGGCCGCCCGGGGCCGCCACCGGGTCGCCGTCGCCTCGTACTTCACCGCGCCCGGCCGGTTCGCCGCCGCCGCCGCGGACGCCGCACCGGGGATCGCCGCCGCCCCGCTCGGCGCGCATCCGGCGATGGTCCGGCTGCTGCTGCACCGGTACGACCGGGCGGTGGCACACGGCGCCCCGGCGGACGCACGGACTCGGGCCTCCGCCTGACCCCGGACGCGGGCCTCCGCCCGACGCCCGGCGCACAGGCCCCTGCCCGATCCCCGCCCCCGCCCCCGACCCGATACCTGCCCCCTTGACCCCCGACGGCCGGGCGCACCCCGGTCCCGCAGGCACTGTCCCGCCCCGCCCCGCGTGTCTCCCGGGCACGCGCGTGACCCGTTGTCGGTCCCGGTCGCTACTGTCGGGAGCATGGACGGGACACAGGGCGCACGCGGGGCACATCGGGCAGACAGCGCACAAGCCGCACAGGATGTCGGAACGGGCCCGTACCAGCATGCCGACACCGAGCGCTGGGACACCGAGCTGGACAAGCGGCCCGGCCGCACCGCCTTCCAGCGCGACCGGGCCCGGGTGCTGCACTCCGCCGCGCTGCGCAGGCTGGCCGGGAAGACGCAGGTGGTGACGCCCGGCACCCGCTCCAGCGCCTGGGACGCCAGCCCCCGGACCCGGCTCACCCACTCCCTGGAGTGCGCCCAGGTCGGCCGTGAGCTCGGTGCCGCGCTCGGCTGTGATCCCGATCTCGTCGAGACGGCCTGCCTCGCCCACGACATGGGCCACCCCCCGTTCGGGCACAACGGCGAACAGGCGCTCAACGACTTCGCCTCGGACTGCGGCGGCTTCGAGGGAAACGCCCAGTCGCTGCGCCTGCTGACCCGCCTCGAACCCAAGCGTTTCGTCCGCGACACCCGGACCGGGGAGCTCGTCAGCGTCGGGCTCAATCTGACCCGGGCCGCCCTGGACGCCGCCACCAAGTACCCCTGGCCGCGCGGCGCCCACCCCACCGACCCCCGCTCCCCGAAGTTCGGGGTCTACGAGGACGACCTGCCGGTCTTCGCGTGGGCCCGCGAGGGCGCCCCGCGGGACCGCAAGTGCTTCGAGGCCCAGGTCATGGACTGGTCCGACGACGTCGCGTATTCGGTGCACGACGTCGAGGACGGGCTGCACGCCGGGCACATCGACCCCAACTGCCTGTACGCCGAGCCCGAGCGGCGCGAGATCCGGGCCGTCGCCATCGGGCGCTACGTACCGGCGGACACCGAACCGCAGGAGCTCGCCGACGCCCTGGACCGGCTGCTCGACCAGGAGTGGTGGCCCCACGGCTACGACGGCTCGGCCGTGGCCCAGGCCCGGCTGAAGGACGCCACCAGCCAGCTCATCGGCCGCTTCTGCCAGGCCGCCGAGACGGCGACGCGCGAGGTGTACGGCCCCGGGCGGCTCGGCCGGTACGGCGCGGAGCTGGTGCTCCCGCGCGAGGTCCGCATGGAGTGCGCGGTGCTCAAGGCGGTCGCCGACCGCTATGTGATGCAGCGCGCCGAGCAGGAGGCCATCCGCGCCGACCAGCGGATCGTCATCGCGGAGCTGGCCGCCGCGCTCACCGCCCGCGCCCCGGAAGGCCTGGAGCCGCAGTTCCGGGCGCTGTACGACGCCGCGCCCGACGACCGCGCCCGCAAGCGGGTCCTGGTCGACCAGATCGCCGCACTCACCGACGCCTCCGCGCTCTCCCTGCACACCGCCCTCACGGCCCGTCACCGCTGAGCCGGTCCACCGCCCGTCCCGCCGCCGCAGGTCCTGTCGTGCCCCGCCTCCCGCCCCACTGCCGCCGGCCTTCGCCCGGGGTGTGTCCCGCGGCGGTGGGGCGCGGCGGCGGCCGTCGGCAACGGGGCAGGTGATGTGCTGGGAGCCGTACCGCGCCGCGCGGGGATTTTCCGGCTCCGCACGCAACCGGAGGACCCTGCTCCACGCGGTGCCGGCCCGGGTGGGCAGACTGGACCCGTGACCACTGGGTGTGACCTGAACGGGGCACACCCTCTTTCGCCATCACGCTGCGTGCGGGACGCTCGCAGGTGGCGGCGCCGCACAGCACTGCACTGAGGAGGCATCAAGTGGTCGACGCACACCGGACGTTCGTCATCATCGGCGGAGGACTCGCGGGGGCGAAGGCAGCCGAAACACTCCGATCGGAGGGTTTCAGCGGCCGGGTGATCCTGATCGGCGATGAGCGCGACCATCCGTACGAACGGCCGCCCCTGTCCAAGGGGTACCTGACCGGCAAGGAGGAGCGCGACAGCGTCTTCGTCCACGAGACGGCGTGGTACGCGGGCGCCGACATCGAGCTGCACCTCGGCCAGCCCGTCACGGCCGTCGACCGCTACGCCCGCTCCGTACAGCTCGGCGACAACACGGTCATCCACTACGACAAGCTGCTGCTCGCCACCGGGGCCGAACCGCGCCGGCTCGACATCCCGGGTACGGACCTGACCGGCGTCCACCACCTGCGCCGTCTGGCCCACGCCGACCGGCTGCGCAACGTCCTGTCCGCGCTCGGCCGCGACAACGGCCACCTGGTGATCGCCGGAGCCGGCTGGATCGGCCTGGAGGTCGCCGCGGCGGCCCGGGGCTACGGCGCCGAGGTCACCGTCGTCGAGCCGGAATCGACCCCGCTGTACCAGGTCATCGGCCCCGAACTGGGCCAGATCTTCACCGAGCTGCACAGCGCGCACGGCGTCCGCTTCCACTTCGGCGCCCGCCTCACCGAGATCATCGGCCAGGACGGCCTGGTCCTCGCCGCCCGCACCGACGACGGGGAGGAGCACCCCGCCCACGACGTGCTCGCCGCGATCGGCGCCGCGCCGCGCACCGGGCTCGCCGAGGCCGCCGGACTCGAACTGGCCGGACGGGCGCACGGCGGCGGGATCGCCGTCGACGCCTCCCTGCGCACCTCCGACCCGCACATCTACGCGGCCGGGGACATCGCCGCCGTGGACCACCCCATGCTCGGCACCCGGCTCCGGGTCGAGCACTGGGCCAACGCGCTGAACAGCGGTCCGGCCGCGGCGCGGGCCATGCTCGGCCAGGAGGTCAGCTACGACCGGGTGCCGTACTTCTTCTCCGACCAGTACGACCTCGGCCTCGAATACTCGGGCTGGGCCCCGCCCGGCAGTTACGACCAGGTCGTCATCCGGGGCGACGCGGGCAAGCGGGAGTTCATCGCCTTCTGGCTGAAGGACCGCCGGGTGCTGGCCGGGATGAACGTCAACGTGTGGGACGTCACCGAGACCGTCCAGGAGCTGATCCGGGCGGGGCGGCAGCTCGACCCGGAGGCACTGGGCGATCCGTCGGTCCCGCTGGAATCCCTGCTCTGACACCCCGTCGCGGGCACCCGGGACATCTGGGGTGCCCGGGGCACCTGGGACATCTGGGGTGCCCGGGGCACCTGGGGCACCTGGGGTGCCGTACGAAGGCCGCGCGGTC
Source organism: Streptomyces sp. NPDC079020 (assembly GCF_044542225.1). Taxonomy (NCBI): domain Bacteria; kingdom Bacillati; phylum Actinomycetota; class Actinomycetes; order Kitasatosporales; family Streptomycetaceae; genus Streptomyces; species Streptomyces sp. NPDC079020. The sequence goes on along the minus strand of NZ_JBITUB010000001.1, from coordinate 703,066 downwards.
CGGCGAAACGCGGATGCGCGGCCGGTGGCACTATGCGTACGGCTCCCAGGAGGTGTCGTCGTGCGCCCCGGGCGCCTGCGCGCACTCGGCGAGCGCGGTGCCGACGAGCTGTCCGGAGGCGCGGGTCCACCGCAGCTTCACCGTGTGCCGGCCCGCCATGACCTCGCCCGCCGTCGCGGTCCGCTCGGCCTCCAGCCGGACCTCCCCGCCGTCGTCGTCCCGGGTGATCCGCCAGCCGGCCTCCGTCAGCCCGGACCGCGCGGCGTCGGCGGCACCCATGGCGTCGGACTTCTCCACGCCGTCCACACGCCACCGTGCGTGCGCGCGGTACGCCCCGGCCACGGGCTCGTCGAGCTTCATCACGGTCCCCCCGTCGGGGAAGCAGTGGTCCGAACCGAGCGTGATCCCGCCCAGGTCCGTGCCGGACGCGGTCAGCGCGTGGAGCCGGCGGGCATCGGCCTTCACCGCCGAGGCGGCGATCCCGGGTGCGACCTCCGGGAAGTCGGTACCGCCGTACGCCGACCACAGCGCACCGCCTCCGGCCAGCACACCGCCCGCTGCCAGCGCGCCCGCTGCCACCAGCACCGTCACGCGCCGTCTGTTCCGCATGCCCACCCCATGTTCCCCGGGTCCGAAGGACCGCACCGCGCGCATCGTAGCTCCGGCGGCCCCCGCCCCGCCGCTGCGGGCGACCGCTCGCGCGACCACGTGCGCGACCGCTCGCGCCACCGGTTGTCCGAGCCCACCCGTAGACTTCACTCGTGGCAGGCAGGATCAATGACGACGACGTGAAGGCGGTACGGGACGCGGTCCCGATCGACTCCGTCGTGTCCGAATACCTTCAGCTCCGTAACGCGGGCGGCGGAAACCTCAAGGGACTCTGCCCCTTCCACGACGAGAAGTCCCCCTCCTTCCAGGTGAGCCCCAGCAAGGGGCTCTTCCACTGCTTCGGCTGCCAGGAGGGCGGCGACACCCTTGCCTTCGTGATGAAGATCGACCACCTCACCTTCTCGGAGACGGTCGAGCGGCTCGCCGCCAAGGCGGGCATCACCCTGCGGTACGAGGAGGGCGGCTACAACCCCTCCCACCAGCGCGGCGAACGCATCAGGCTGATCGAGGCGCACAAGGCCGCCGCCCAGTTCTATGTGGAGCAGCTGGACGGTCCCGAGGCCGAGATCGGCCGCAAGTTCCTGGCCGGCCGCGGCTTCGACCAGGCCGCCGCCGCCCATTTCGGCGTCGGCTACAGCCCCGCGGGGTGGGACCACCTCACCCGCTATCTGCGCGGCAAGGGCTTCAGCGACAAGGAGCTGATCACCTCCGGTCTGTCGCAGGACGGCCGCCGCGGTCCCATCGACCGGTTCCGCGGCCGGCTGATGTGGCCGATCAGCGACACCTCCGGTGAGATCGTCGGCTTCGGCGCCCGCAAGCTGCGCGACGACGACAACGGGCCGAAGTACCTCAACACCCCCGAGACCTCGATCTACAAGAAGTCCCAGGTGCTGTACGGCATCGACCTGGCCAAGAAGGACATCGCCAAGGCCAGCCGGGCCGTCGTCGTCGAGGGCTACACCGACGTCATGGCCTGCCATCTGGCCGGGGTCACCACGGCCATCGCCACCTGCGGCACCGCCTTCGGCAACGACCACATCAAGATCCTGCGCCGCCTCCTGATGGACAACGGCAGCGCCCGGGTGATCTTCACCTTCGACGGCGACGCGGCCGGGCAGAAGGCGGCCCTGCGTGCCTTCGAGGACGACCAGAAGTTCGCCGCGGAGACCTACATCGCGATCGCCCCGGACAGCATGGACCCCTGCGACCTGCGCCTGGCCAAGGGCGACGAGGCGGTCCGCGACCTGGTCGAGCCCCGCACCCCGCTCTTCGAGTTCGCGCTGCGCCAGATCGTCCGGCGCTACGACCTGGAGACGCCCGCGGGCCGCGCCGCGGCGCTCGACGAGGCCGCCGCCGTCGTCGCGAAGATCAAGACGAGCAGTGTGCAGCGTGAGGTCGCCGTCCAGCTCGCCGGTTTCGTCGGCATCCTCGACCAGGAATTCGTCGTGCACCGGGTCGCGCAGCTTGCCCGCTGGGCCCGCAACGACAGGAGCGAGCGGGGCAACGGACCCGGCGGACCGTCCCGGAAGGGCACCCCGCAGACCGTCCAGGCACCCACCGCCCCCTCCGGCCCCGCGCTCAACCTCCGCAGCCCCGCCCACCGCACCGAGCGCGAGCTGCTCAAGCTCGCCCTGCAGAAGCCCGCCCTGGTCTCCCCGGCCTTCGACGCCTACGGGGTCGACGAGTTCACGGCCCCGCCCTACGCCGCCGTACGGCAGTGCGTCGCGGAGGCGGGCGGCGCCGAACAGGGCCTGGCCGAGACCCGCGAGTATCTGGTCGCCGTCCTGGACGCCGCCCCCAACGACACCGTGCGCAACCTCGTCACCGAGCTGGCTGTCGAGGTCTTCCACGGCAAGTCCATCGACGAGACGTACGCGGGCATGCAACTGGTCCAGGTCCGGCTGCGCGCCGTGGACCGCCGGATCGACGATGTCCAGGGCAGCCTCGCCCGCCTCGGCAGCAATGTGGCGCCGGACGACCTGGCCGCCGCGCAGAACGAGGTCTGGGTGCTCCAGCAGTACGCCCAGTCCCTCCGCGCCAACGGCGCCGACGCGCTCTGACGCACGCCCCTACCGCCACACCCGGGACCGCGGAGGCACCCCGAGACTGGCGGGGCACCCCTGGACCTGCGGGGCACCCCCGGACCTGCGGGGGCACCCCGGGACCGCAGGGGCACCCCGGGGCCCGCGGGGGCACCCCGGGACCACAAGGCGCCCCCGGGACCGCACCAGGACAGCGCCGCCGGGCGGCGGGGCCGTAATCGCCCGGTCACACACCGGACTCAGAAAGTCGCCGCACGCCCCTCGTGGGAGCGATGTGTCGTGCCCCACACTGGGGGCCGGTGCCTGAGTCATCGGAGCGCGATCGGTCCACCGAGGGCGGACCTCCATCCCCGCAATCCGGCAGCGATCACCTGGAGGTCGCCCCCGTGCAGACCCGGACCGTGATGACGACCGAGCATGTCCCGGCCATTCCCGCGCAGAACCGGGCCGCGCACCACCCGGAAACCGCGGTGGACCCGCCGCCGGAGCCCGAAGCGGTCATGGAGGAGTCGACGGTATCCGGGCCCCCGGAGCCGCACAGCAGACCGGAGTCCGGCGGCCCGTCCTCCGATCTCTTCCGGCAGTATCTGCGCGAGATCGGCCGGATCCCCCTGCTCACCGCCGCCGACGAGGTGGACCTCGCCCGCCGCGTCGAAGCCGGGCTCTTCGCCGAGGAACGGCTCGCGAGCACCCCGGACCCCGACTCCCGGCTCGCCGTCGACCTGGACCGGCTGGTCGTCATGGGCCGGATGGCCAAGCGCCGGCTCATCGAGGCGAACCTGCGCCTCGTCGTCTCGGTCGCCAAGCGCTACGTGGGCCGCGGGCTGACGATGCTCGACCTCGTCCAGGAGGGGAACCTCGGGCTGATCAGGGCGGTCGAGAAGTTCGACTACGCCCGGGGCTACAAGTTCTCCACGTACGCGACCTGGTGGATCCGCCAGGCCATGTCCCGCGCGCTGGCCGACCAGGCCCGCACCATCCGCGTCCCGGTCCATGTCGTCGAGCTCATCAACCGCGTCGTCCGGGTCCAGCGCCGGATGCTCCAGGAACGCGGCTGTGAGCCGACCGCCGAAGAGGTGGCCGCCGAGCTCGATCTGACCCCGGAGCGGGTGAGCGAGGTCCTGCGCCTGGCCCTGGAGCCCGTCTCGCTGCACGCGCCCGTCGGCGAGGAGGACGATGTCTCCTTCGGCGACCTGATCGAGGACGGCGACGCGGCCTCACCGGTCGAGTCCGCCGCCTTCCTGCTGCTGCGCGAACATCTGGAGGCGGTGCTCTCCACCCTCGGCGAGCGGGAACGCAAAGTGGTGCAGCTGCGCTACGGGCTGGCCGACGGGCGGCCCCGCACCCTGGAGGAGATCGGCCGGATCTTCGGGGTGACCCGTGAACGCATCCGCCAGATCGAGTCCAAGACCCTCAGCAAACTGCGGGACCACGCGTTCGCCGACCAGCTCCGCGGCTACCTCGACTGAGAGCGCCGAAGCCCCGGGCGGACCGCCCTGCCCTGCCCCCGCCCTGCCCCGCACCTGCCCTGCCCCCGCCCCGCCCCGGGGGCGGCGGACAGGCACGGAGCCGGGCACGGAGCCGGGTTATGGGACGGGGACACGGGGACACAGGGACACAGGGACAGGGCAGGAGACAGAACGGGTCAGTCCACCTCGGCGAGCGCCTGCGCGAACTGGGCCGCGTACAGCCGGGCGTAGGCACCCTTGGCCGCCAGCAGCTCGTCGTGCGAGCCCTGTTCGACGATCGAGCCGCTCTCCATCACCAGGATGACGTCGGCATCCCGGATCGTGGAGAGCCGGTGCGCGATGACGAAGCTGGTCCGGCCGTGCGCGAGGCGCGCCATCGCCTTCTGGATCAGCACCTCGGTACGGGTGTCCACCGAGCTGGTGGCCTCGTCGAGCACCAGGATCACCGGGTCGGACAGGAACGCCCGCGCGATGGTGATCAGCTGCTTCTCGCCGGCGCTGACCCCGGAGCCCTCGTCGTCGATCACCGTGTCGTAACCGTCCGGCAGGGTACGGATGAAGCGGTCGGCGTGCGCCGCCTTCGCCGCCGCCTCGATCTCCTCCCGGCCGACCTCGCGCGAAGCGCCGTACGCGATGTTGTCCGCGATCGAGCCGCCGAACAGCCAGGTGTCCTGGAGGACCATGCCGATCCCGGACCGCAGGTCGGCGCGCGACATCTTCGCCGCATCGACCCCGTCGAGGGCGATCCGGCCGCCCGTCACCTCGTAGAACCGCATCAGCAGATTGACCAGGGTCGTTTTTCCGGCGCCCGTCGGCCCGACGATCGCCACCGTCTGGCCCGGTTCGACGCTCAGCGACAGATCCTCGATGAGCGGCTTCTCCGGGTCGTAGCGGAACGACACCTTCTCCAGCGAGACGCTGCCGCGCAGCTCGTCGGGGCGCTCACCGTTCTCCGGGTCGGCCCCCTGCTCCTCCGCGTCCAGCAGCTCGAAGATCCGCTCGGCCGACGCGACACCCGACTGCACCAGGTTCGCCATCGAGGCGACCTGGGTCAGCGGCATCGAGAACTGCCGGGAGTACTGGATGAACGCCTGCACATCACCGATCGACAGCGCACCGGAGGCGACCCGCAGACCGCCGACGACGGCGACGAGCACATAGTTCAGGTTCGACACGAACATCATCAGCGGCTGCATGATCCCGCTGTTGAACTGCGCCTTGAAGCCCGCCTCGTACAGCGCCTCGTTCTGCTCGGCGAAGTCCCTCGCGGACTCCTCCTGCCGCCCGAAGACCTTCACCAGGGTGTGCCCGGTGTACATCTCCTCGATGTGGGCGTTGAGCTTGCCCGTCACCTTCCACTGCTCCACGAACTGCGGCTGCGAACGCTTGCCCACCCGCATGGCCACGAAAACCGACAGCGGGATCGTCGCCAGCGCGACCAGCGCCAGCAGCGGCGAGATCCAGAACATCATGATCAGCACGCCGACGATGGTCAGCAGGGAGTTGATGAGCTGCCCCATCGTCTGCTGCATCGTCTGCGAGATGTTGTCGATGTCGTTCGTCGCCCGGCTGAGCACCTCGCCGCGCTTGGCGCGGTCGAAGTACGAAAGCGGCAGCCGCGCCAGCTTCGTCTGGAGGTCCTCGCGCAGCTGGAAGACGATCCGGTTGATCACCCGGACCGAGATCCGGGTGGACACGAGCATCAGCAGCCCGGCGCCGACATAGATCACCAGCGCGATCAGCAGGACGTTCCCCACGGCACCGAAGTCGATGCCGTGACCCGGGGTGAAGTCCACCCCGGACAGCATGTCGGCCAGCCCGCCGCTGCCCTTGTCGCGCAGGCCCTCGATGGCCTGCTCCTTGGTGGTGCCCTCCGGCATCCCCCGGCCGACCACCCCCGCGAAGATCAGGTCGGTCGCCATGCCGAGGATCTTCGGACCGACCACCGAGAGCGCCACGCTCAGCACCCCGGCGGCCAGCATCAGATACAGCGAGGACCTCTCCCGGCTGAACCTCTTCAGCAGCCGCTTCCCGGACCCCTTGAAGTCCATGGACCGCTCGGTGGGCGCTCCGGCCATCATTCGTCCGCCCGGCCCGGCCATTACGCGGCCTCCGCTTCCGTCAGCTGGGAGAGCACGATCTCCCGGTACGTTTCATTGCCGTCCATCAGTTCGCCGTGGGTGCCCGATCCCACGACCCGGCCCTCGTCGAGCACCAGTATCCGGTCGGCATCACGGATCGTGGCCACCCGCTGCGCCACGATCACCACCGTCGCCTCGGCCGTCTCCCGGGACAGCGCCGCGCGCAGCGCCGCGTCCGTCGCGTAGTCCAGCGCCGAGAACGAGTCGTCGAAGAGATAGATCTCCGGCTGCTGCACGAGCGTCCTGGCGATCGCCAGCCGCTGCCGCTGGCCACCGGAGACATTGGTGCCGCCCTGCGCGATCGGCGCGTCCAGCCCGTGCTCCAGCTGCTCCACGAACTCCTTGGCCTGCGCCACCTCCAGCGCGTGCCACAGCTCCTCGTCGGTCGCGTCCGGATTCCCGTACCGCAGATTCGTCGCGACCGTCCCCGAGAAGAGGTACGGCTTCTGCGGCACCAGGCTCACGGTCTTCGCCAGCAGCACCGGGTCCAGCGTCCGTACGTCCGCACCGTCGACCAGCACCTCGCCGTCCGTCGCGTCGAACAGCCGCGGTACGAGCCCGAGCAGCGTCGACTTCCCGCTGCCCGTCGACCCGATGATCGCGGTCGTCTCACCGGGGCGCGCCACCAGGTCCACGGCCCGCAGCACCGGCTCCTCGGCACCCGGGTAGCGGAACTCCGCGCCCCGCACCTCCAGATGACCGTGCCTGCGCAGCTCCGTGACCGGGGCGAGCGGTGGCACGACGCTCGAATCGGTCTCCAGGACCTCCTGGATGCGCTCGGCACAGACCTCGGCGCGCGGCACCATCATGAACATGAAGGTGGCCATCATCACCGACATCACGATCTGCATCAGATAGGCGAGGAACGCGGTCAGCGCGCCGATCTGCATCCCACCGCTGTCGATGCGGTGCGCCCCGAACCAGACCACGGCGATGGAGGACAGGTTCACCACCGTCATCACGGTCGGGAACATGAACGCCATGAGCCGGCCGGTCGAGACCGACACATCGGTCAGCTCGGTGTTCGCCCCCCGGAAGCGCCCCTCCTCGTACTCGTCCCGGACGAAGGCGCGGATGACGCGGTTGCCGGTGATCTGCTCGCGCAGCACCTGGTTCACCGTGTCCAGCCGCTCCTGCATCGTGCGGAACAGCGGCCGCATCTTCTTGACGATGAGGCTCACCGAGATGCCGAGCACCGGCACCACGGCCAGCAGCACCGCGGACAGCGGAACGTCCTGGCCGAGGGCCATGATGATGCCGCCGATACACATGATCGGGGCCGACACCATCAGCGTGAACGCCATCAGCACCAGCATCTGTACCTGCTGGACGTCATTGGTCGTACGAGTGATCAGCGAGGGCGCACCGAAACGCCCGACCTCCCGCGCCGAGAACGCCTGCACCCGGTCGAAGATCGACGCCCGGACATCACGCCCGAGCGCGGACGCGGTGCGCGCGCCGTAGTAGACGGCGCCGGCGTTGCAGACCACCTGGACGACGCTGACGGCGATCATGAGACCGCCGAACTCCAGGATGTAGCCCGTGTCCCCCTTCACGACACCGTTGTCGATGATGTCGGCGTTGAGGCTGGGCAGATAGAGGCTGGCACAGGTCTGCAGCAGCTGGAGGAACACCAGCACTGCGATGGGTTTTCTGTACGGGCCGAGATAGGTCCGCAGGATTTTTATGAGCACGCGTGTCTCTCGGGTCGGCGGAGGGCAGAGGTCGCCCCATTTTCCGGTACGCCGTACGCAGACCGCGAACACTTTTCCTCAAACCCAGGTCAAAACCCGACCGCCCCGCGACCGGGCCACGACCGCCCTGCGATCAGGGCTCCCGGCTGGGCCCGAGCGTGCCGCGACCGGGGCTCCGGTTGGGCCCCGCGACCGGGCCACGACCGCCCCGCGACCGGGCTCCGCCCGCACCCCGACCGGAACCCGGGACGGGCCCGGCGACGACCGGAAGCGCGGACCGCCCCCCGGAGGCGGCCGGTCCGGAACCCCGGACCGGCCCGGGAGACAACCGGAAGCGCCGCCCGGAGGACGCACCCCGACGTGCCGCTCGCCTCAGACCCCGCCTGCGAACGCCCCGGGGTGGATCTGATCGCGCGTCGCCTCGTACTGCTGACGCACCGCCCGGCCCGCGGCCAGCTCCTCGCCCGGCTCCAGCACCTGGGCCGCGGCGCCCTGCCAGGCCGGGGGAGTACGCGGATCGAGGGTCCCCTGCGAGACCCCGAGCGCCCACGCCGCCTGCCGCGCCGCACCGAGGGCCGCGTACTCGGCGGGCTGCGGTACGACGACCTGCGTACCGAACACCGAGGGCGCCAGCGCCTGCACGGCAGGCAGCTCGGCGGCGGCGCCCAGCAGGAACACCCGGCGCACCTCCACACCGCGGCCGCGCAGTACGTCGAGCGCGTCGGCCAGCGAGCACAGCATCCCCTCGAACGCGGCCCGTGCCAGATGCTCCGGCTTCATCGACTCCCGCCGCAGCCCGCAGAGCGTTCCGGCGGTGTGCGGCAGCTGGGGGGTGCGCTCGCCCTCCAGATACGGCAGCAGCACCAGGCCCGAGGCCCCGGGCGTCGACTTCAACGCGAGCGCGGACAGCTCCTCCAGCCCCTCCAGGCCCAGCATCTCGGCGGTCCCGCGCAGCGCGCGCACCGCGTTCGAGGTGTGCACCACCGGCAGATGCATCCCGGTGGCGTCGGCGAAGGAGGTGATCATCCCGGTCGGATCGGCCAGCGCCTCGTGGTGCACCGCCATCACGGACCCGGAGGCCCCCAGCGACACCACCGCATCGCCCACCGCGACCCCGAGCCCGAACGCCGCCGCCATCGTCTCGCCGGTGCCCGCCGAGATCAGCAGCCCCTCCGGCGTCGTCCCGGCACAGTCGGCGGGACCGAGCACCTCGGGCAGCGCCGCCTGATGCCCCAGCGCCAGCTCCACCAGGTCGGGCCGGTAAGAGCCGGTCCCGGCCGACCAGTAGCCGGTACCGGACGCCGCGCCCCGGTCGGTGGTCCGCCGGGCCGGCCTGCCCAGCAACTGCCACACCAGCCAGTCGTGCGGCTGCATGACGGCCGCGACGCGCTGCGCGTTCTCCGGCTCGGTCCGCGCCAGCCAGCGCAGCTTCGCCACCGGCTGCGCCGCCTGCGGTACGGCCCCGACGGCCTCGGCCCAGGCCTGCCGCCCGCCGAGCCCGTCGATCAGATCGGCCGCGGCGACCTGCGCCCGCCGGTCATTGCCGAGCAGCGCCGGACGTACGAGATTGCCCTGGTGGTCCAGGGGGACGAGCCCGTGCTGCTGCGCGGACACACCGATGGCCTGCACACCTTCGAGCAGCCCGGCGGAGGCCGCCTCGCCGAGTGAGAGCAGCCACGCCTGCGGGTCGACCTCGGAGGCCTTGGCCTCGACCGGATGCGCGGCGTACCCCTGCCGCAGCACGGCGCCCGTGTCCGTGTCGCAGACGACGATGTGAGTGAAGGCGGAAGAACTGTCCAAGCCGGCGACTATGCCCATACGCAGATTCTGCCGCACCCCCCGGCCTTTCCCGCAACCGGCACCGAAGGGGCCCGGCCGGCCCCGACGCGTACCGGTCCGGGTCCTCAGGTATTGGTGGTGCCCCAGTCGTCCTCCGCGCCGTTCAGACTGCTGCGCTCCCGCAGCGACCGCACCCGGTCGGCCACCGAGGCGGGCACCTTGTCCCCGACCTTCTCGCTCACCGAGTGGTACGCCTTGCCCGCGAAGTCCCGCCCGCTGCTCGCCGCCGACTCGGCGGCGTTGCGCACGGCGGGGTTCTCGGCGAACTGTCGTGCGGACTTCTTCAACTGCTCGTAACGCTCGCGCCCGGCTCGCGTGCCGAGCACGTAACCGAGGGCCAGTCCGGCGATGAACGTGAGCCGGTACCGCATGGCTGCCACCCTTCCTTCGCTCCGTGCGACGTGTGCAGGCCGCCTACCCGTACGCACCCGAGATCACCCCGAGCGATACCGATTGGCGGAGCACCCCCCTGCTTGCGCTAATGTATGTGTCGCAGCGAACGCGCGCCGCCCGGCAGCCGCCAGGTAGGTACGATTCGAGGCAACGCAGCAATCCCCTGTAGCTCAATTGGCAGAGCAGCCGGCTGTTAACCGGCAGGTTACTGGTTCGAGTCCAGTCGGGGGAGCGCGATCCCCTGTAGCTCAATTGGCAGAGCATTCGGCTGTTAACCGGAGGGTTACTGGTTCGAGTCCAGTCGGGGGAGCGGAACGGAAGAGGACCCTGCGGGGTCCTTTTTCGTATGCCCGCACCCGGTCCTCGCCGGGCCGGGCCGTGACACTTTCGGGTCTGCTTCGCCTCATCCGGAACCGGGCAGCACGCAGCGAAGTCCTCATGGTCAGGCGAAGTCGACCATCCGGAGCGAGAGATCGTATGACCGGCTATGCTGCGGCAGACGGTGCGCACACTTGTACGCGCCACGCCGAAACGGGGCGGTAGCTCAGCCGGTTAGAGCAGCGGACTCATAATCCGTCGGCCGTGGGTTCGAGTCCCACCCGCCCCACCGAGAAACCCCAGGCAGAATCGTTCTGACCTGGGGAAACTCGTTTCCGGGGTGCTTCGGACGGGTGGCACGGGACTCGTTCGGGATCGAGCCGCCTGCCCCTGAGTGGGCCGTCCCATGAAGATCGGCACGGGCCGGACGGCGGGACGGGGCCTCGCGACACAGGGGTGCGCCGGTGGTGGAGTGCCGTATCGCATGGCCGACTTGCTGCCCGCACACCACGATGATGTGCCTGTGGTTGTTTTTCTGTCGTTGAGCGCGGTGATCGCGTCCACGTACGGATGGATGGTCTACCGAGGGGTTGCTGGGCACACAGGCGTCTGCGTGACTCCGGCGATCGTCCGGTCGCGGCGAGGAGCGACAGCAGCGGTATTCGAAGAGAATCACCTAAGACCGACCGGCAAATGGATCACTTGAGGCGTCGGGTGGTGGGGCGGCCGTCCCAGCGGTAGCGGCTCGTCGAGCGTCGGATGAGCATGCGGAGCGTGACGAGAGTGGCGGCGAGGTAGAGGTAGAAGTCCACGACCTCGCCGCTCCTCTCGGTGCAGCGCCGGAGCTTGCCGTAGTCGTTCATCCACGAGTGGGTGCGCTCGACCACCCAGCGCTTGCCGGCTTGGATCGGGGCGGGCACTCCCTTGCGGGCGATCTCGGCCGTGAAACCCAACTCGGCTATCAGCAAACGGGACTTGGCGCTGTCGTAGCCGCGGTCGAGGTTGACGTTGACGGTCTCCGGCATCGCGCCGACCTGCGCCTGCGCCGCGTCCAGGGTGGGGCCGAGCAAGGGTGAATCGTGCCGGTTGGCCCCGTCGGAGACGGTCGACCCCGCGCCTGCGGGGATGGTCCGTCCTGCCCGGCCTTGGCCGCGTCGGCGAGCCAGTCGACCCCGCGCCTGCGGGGATGGTCCGTGAGCGGCGCTACGGCGACCGCGAGTTCGGCCGTCGACCCCGCGCCTGCGGGGATGGTCCGCGGCGTAGCGCATCCGAGATGCCCGTGCGCTGGTCGACCCCGCGCCTGCGGGGATGGCCCCTCTCCAGGAGTTGAGGAACCCGTCTCCTGGGGGTCGACCCCGCGCCTGCGGGGATGGTCCGGGGCCCGGCAAGGTCACCCCCGGCAGGACCGCGTCGACCCCGCGCCTGCGGGGATGGTCCTGACGTCACGGTGACGCGCCGGGGCGGGGGTTCGTCGACCCCGCGCCTGCGGGGATGGTCCGCTGGCCAGGGACCGGTTCAACGGGCCCCAAGGAGTCGACCCCGCGCCTGCGGGGATGGTCCGGCTTCCTGGAACCCGGCGTGGGTCGTGCGGGCGTCGACCCCGCGCCTGCGGGGATGGTCCCAAGGATGGGCTGGTCGAGACGACTGACAGTGTGTCGACCCCGCGCCTGCGGGGATGGTCCGCCCGTGCTCGCACGGTTGCGATCTCTCGGTTTGTCGCCCCCGCGCCTGCGGGGGCGAGGCGGCCCGGACGTACGGTGGCCTTGTCGGCGTATCCCCCTCGTCGGTGGGGACGGGGGTCGCTACCATCCTCTGTGACCGAAACGACCGAACCATCTGTACCCCGCACACGCATATTCGCCGACCTGACCCCGCTGCGTACCTCGCCCGACTACCGGCGGCTGTGGTTCGGGAACACCGTGTCCTGGGTCGGGCAGGGCATGACGGCGCTGGCCGTGTCGCTCCAGGTCTACGACATCACCGGGTCCGCGTTCTCCGTGGGGCTCATCGGGTTCTGCTCGCTCGTGCCGCTGGTGGTGTTCGGGCTGTACGGCGGGGCCGTGGCCGACACCGTCGACCGGCGCAAGCTCGGTCTCTTCAGCGCCACCGGGTCGTTCCTGCTGTCGCTGGTGCTGGTGGCCGTGGCGGTCGCCGGGGTGGAGCAGGTGGGGCTGCTGTACGCCGTCGTCGCGCTCCAGGCCGTCTGCTTCGCGCTCAACTCACCGGCCCGCAGCTCGATGATCGCCCGGCTGCTCCCGGCGGAGCAGCTGCCCGCGGCCAACGCGCTCAACTCCATGACCAGCACGACCGGGGCGCTCGTCGGGCCCATGCTGGGCGGGCTGATCGTCGGCTGGTGGGGCTACCGGGCCGCGTACACCGTCGACGCCGTCACCTTCACCGCCTCCCTCTACGCGATGTGGCGGCTCCCCTCGATGCTTCCGGAGCGCGGCGAGGGCGAGAGTCAGGGCAAGGACGAGGGTGGGGTGCGGAAACGGGCCTCCGTGCTCGACGGGCTGCGGTTCCTCGGGACCCGGCCGAATCTTCGGATGACCTTCTTCACCGACCTGTGCGCCATGGTGCTCGCCCACCCGCGGGCGCTCTTCCCGGTCGTCGCCGTGGTCTGGTACGGCGGTGACGCGAAGACCACCGGGCTGCTGGTCGCCGCACCGGCGCTCGGGGCGCTGCTGGGCGGCGTGTTCTCCGGCTGGCTCGGGCGGATCCGGCGGCACGGGCTCGCCATCATGGTCGCCGTCGTCTGCTGGGGCTCGGCCATCGCCGTGTTCGGGCTGACCCGGCAGCTCTGGCTCGGGCTCGTTTTCCTCGCGCTCGCCGGGTGCGCCGACACCATTTCCATGGTCTTCCGCAACACCATGCTCCAGGCCGCCGTGCCGGACGAGATGCGCGGGCGCCTCCAGGGCGTCTTCATCGTCGTCGTGGCGGGCGGGCCGAAGCTGGGCGACTTCCTGGCCGGTTCGGTCGCCGATCTGACCTCCCCGGCCGTGGCCGTCACCGGCGGCGGCATCGCCTGCGTGGTCGCGGTCTCCCTCCTGGCGCTCCGCTGGCGCGGCTTCGCCCGCTACGACGCACGGGACCCGCAGCCGTAATGGATGGAGGGGAGGGGTGGAGGGAGGGGGAGGGGGAGGGGGAGGGGAGGCGGCTGTCCTCAGCGGTGCCGGTCCTGCCCCTACCCGGTCGTCATGCCCGCCCCTCACCCACGATCGAGCGGGCAATACCCAGTTCGACCAGGTCCTGGGGGCGCAGCCGTAGCTGGTCCGCCGTGGCGCCGGTCTCGGCCGGCGGGCGTTTCAGGATCGCTGCCGCCAGCTCCGGGGCGATGACGGAGAAGTAGCTGTCCGCGGTGACATGGGTGTTGTCCGGCGCCGCGAGGGCCAGTGCGCCGCCCGAGCCTCCCTCGCCGATGACCAGCGTGGTCACCGGTACCCGGGCTGCCGCGATCGCCGCGAAGGTGTCGGCGATGGCCGCGCCCGCGCCCGCCCGTTCCGCCTCCGCGTCGTTCGCGGCTCCCGGGGTGTCGATCAGGGTGAGTACGGGGACGCCGAGCCGGTCCGCGAGCCGGATCACCCGGGCCGCCGTGCGGTACCCGGCCGGGCGGGTCGCGGTGCCGCACTGGGCGACGTACGCCACCGGCCCGTCCTCGCGCAGGCCGAATCCGCACAGCAGCCCCGCGTCCGTGCCGCCGCACCGGTCACCGCTCAGCGGCAGCAACTGGTCGAAGTAGTCGTCCAGATACGCCTGGGTGTGCGGCCGGCCCGGTGCGCGGGCCTGCTCCACCGCGGCCCGTCCGGTCTCCGGAAGACCGGTGGCCGACAGGGCACGCGGCAGCGGTGCGGCCGGCAGGTCCCCGTGCCGGCCGAGCGCGAGCAGCCAGCGGCCCACGGTCCCGGCCAGTTCGCCCGGCGCGACGACCGCGTCGATCTGACCCGCCGCCAGCTGGCCCTCGGCGCTGTACGCGTACGGGTCCGCGTCGGCGGGCCGCACCCGGGACCCGGCGAACCCGACCTGCGCACCGGGCAGGGCCAGCACCACATCGGCGCCCGCCCCCACCGTGGCCCAGCCGCCGCCGGTCGTCGGATCGCGCAGCACCGCGATCTGCGCGAGTCCGGCGGCACGCAGCCGGGCCGAGGCGCGGGCCACCCGCTGGAGCTGGGTCAGCGCGATCATGCCCTCCTGTATCCGGCTGCCGCCCGTGGCGACGAGCGAGACGAGCGGAACGCGCCGCTCCAGCGCCAGCGCGTACGCGGCCTCCAGACGGTCGCCGGTGGACTGCCCCAGCGAACCTCCCAGGAAGCCGAACTCGAAGGAGATCAGCGCGCACCGCGTCCCGCCCACCGCGCCGGTGCCGTACACGACGGATTCCTCCTCGCCGGTCCGTTCGGCGGCGCGGGCCCGGGCCTGCCCGTACCCGGACCAGCCGAGCGGACCGTCGGCCGGGGCGGGGTGTCCGGCGGGCCGGTGCTCCTCGAAGTCGGCGGTGAGGGCGGCGATCGCCTCACGGGCGCTCATGCGGCCGGAGTTCCTAGGCACGGAGGGACCTCTTCATGATCTTTCCCAGGTCGTTGCGGGGCAGGGCGTCCAGGTAGCGCACGGTGCGCGGGCGCTTGTGCGGGGCCAGCTGGGCGGCCACATGGTCCGCCAGTTCCCGTTCCGCCGGGGGCGATCCGGGGTCGGACGGCACCACCCAGGCGACGATCCGCTCACCGAGGTCCGGGTCCGGTTCGCCGGTGACGGCTGCCTCGCGGACGCCCGGGTGGTCCAGCAGGGCGTTCTCGATCTCGCCCGCGCCGATCTTGTATCCGCCGCTCTTGATCAGGTCGGTGCCCTTGCGGCCGACGATCCGGACATAGCCGTCCGGGTCACGGGTGGCCACGTCGCCCGTACGGAACCAGCCGTCCGGGGTGTGCGCGGCGGCCGTGGCGTCGGGGCGGTTGAGGTAGCCGCTGAAGAGGTTCGGGCCGCGGACCTGGATCTCGCCGATGGCCGCGGGGTCCTCCAGCACGCTGCCGTCCTCCTCGACCAGGCGGAGCTCCACGCCGGACAGGGGCGGGCCGACCGTGCCGGGGCGCGGTTCACCGTCCGCCCGGACGCCCGTGTTCATCAGGGTCTCCGTCATGCCGTACCGCTCGATCACCCGGCGGCCGGTCGCGGCCGCGATCCGCTCGTGGTCGTGGACCGGCAGCGCGGCCGAACCGGAGACCAGCAGCCGGGCACCGGAGAGCGCCGCGGCGAGGCCGCCGGACGAGGGCCGGTCGTCGAGCGCTTCCGCGAGCCGGTGGTACATCGTCGGCACGCCGAACAGCATCGTGCCCCCGTCGGACAGTTCCCGGGCCACGCCCTCGGTGGAGAACCTGCCCAGGTGGCGCACCGAACCGCCCCGGCGCAGCGGGCCCAGGACGCCCAGGATCAGGCCGTGCACATGGAACAGCGGCAGGGCGTGCACGAGGACGTCGTCGCCGGTCCATCGCCAGGCGTCCTCCAGCGCGTCCAGCGAGGCGGCGATCGCCCGCCGGGGCAGGACCGCGCCCTTGGGCGGGCCGGTGGTGCCGGAGGTGTAGACGATGAGCGCCGGTGACTCGGGATCGGGCTCGTGGAGAGTGGGCCCGTGGGACCCGGGCGTGGTCCCGTGGAGAGCGGGCCCGTGGAGCGCGGGGTCCGCCGCTTCCCCGTCCGGGACCACGTCCAGCCGCTCCAGATCCGCCAGCGCGGGCGGCAGCTCCTCCGCCGGACCGGCCAGCACCGCCGAGGGCGCGCTGTCGGCGATGATGTGCGTCAGTTCCCGTTCGCCCGTCTTCGGGTTGAGGGGGACGGCCGGTACCCCGGCCAGCAGCGCGGCCACCACCGCGACCACCGTCTCCGGCGTCGGCGTGGCCCAGACGGCGACCCGTCCCGCGCCCGCGAGCCGGGTTGCCAGGGAGCGCGAGGTTGCGGCCAACTGCGCGTAGGTCAGGGAGCGTTCACCGAAGCGGACCGCCTCCTGGGAGGCTGCGGGGCCGGTGGGGTCCTGAAGCGCCGGCAGAAGTGTGATCACTCTGCGAAGCCTAAGCCGGTGGGCGGGCTTCCGGCCCCGGTCCGTCCCGAACGGCTCGCGGACGCCGGGCGGATGGCGGCGAACCGCCGGGCGGACGGCGGGCGGACGCTCTTCGCCCCCGGCACCGGGCGGACCCGGCCCACCGAAGCTTCCCGCCGCGCGACCCGCCTGGATCAGGTACGGGCGGGGTGACGCGGGCTCCCGCCGGAGTTCGGCGCCGGCTCCGAATCGCCGACGGCGGGTCCCGTCCACCGCTATGACGTGGACCTCGGCTCGTCCGTGACGTTCCCCCGGTCGCTCGACGGCCGCTTCTTCGCCGCCGAGTACGGCCGCGAGTGGGTCCGTGCTTCTGACCGCCGCGCCTCCGACCACCGGTCGCTGACCGTCCCGTGGAGAGCGGTGGCGTCCCGGTGGGGACGCCATCGTTCGGCGCTCCCCGGAGCACGGCCTCAGCCCTCGCGCTGGATGTTCCGCATCCGGCCGTACGCGTACACGGAGCCGGCCAGCGCCAGATCGGACAGCAGCATGAACCCGATCGAGTACGAATCCTTGGCGGTGAAGATCGCCCCCATCACCAGCGGGGGCACGAAGCCGCCGAGGCCGCCCATCGCGCCGACGATGCCGGTGACACTGCCCACCTTCGGCTGCGGTGTCACCTGCGAGACGAGGGCGAAGATACTGCCGCTCGCTGTGCCGAGCCCGGCCGCCATGACGAGCAGCGCGATCGTGCCGACCGGGTTCAGGTCCGGGTCGAAGGCCTGGACGATCGCCATCAGCGCGGCGACCAGCAGCGCCACCGAGGTGACCAGCGCCGGGTGGATCCGGTCCGAGAGCCAGCCGCCGATCGGCCGGAAGAGGACCGTGACGAGGGCGAACCCGGCCGCCTTGGTGCCCGCCTCGGTCGGCGACATGTCGTACCAGGTCTTCAGATACGTCGGCAGGTACACCCCGAAGGCCACGATGCCGCCGAAGCCGATCGCGTACAGCGCGGACAGCTCCCAGGTGACCCGCAGCCGGCCGGCCCGGCCGAGCCGGTGGACCAGGGAGTCGGTCGGGATCTGCCGGTCGGGCCGGTCGCTGACAAGGACGGCGGCGAGAATCGCGTACACGACGAGCGCACCCGCGACCACGAGGAACGGCAGGTTGTCGCCGTGCTTGGCGATGCGCGGGGTGAAGTAGCCCGACAGCGCCACCCCGCCCATGCCCATGCCGAAGACACCCAGCGCGAGGCCCCGTTCGGCCGGCGGGAACCACGAGTTGACCAGCGGAATACCGATCGCGAAGGTGGTGCCGCCCAGTCCCAGCAGGAAGCCGACCGCGAGCATCGCACCGTAGGAGTCCTTCGCCGGGATCAGCAGCAGGACGGGCACGATCGTGAGCGCCGAGACGGCGGGGAACATCAGCTTGGCGCCGTACTTGTCGGTGAGCGCACCCACCGGGATACGGCCGAGCGAACCGACGATCACCGGCACGGCGACCAGGAACGACTGCTGGAACGAGCTGAGCCCGAGCCGTTCCTTGTAGTCGCCGGACATCGGCGCGATCAGGTTCCACGCCCAGAAGGTCAGCGCGAACCCGATCGTCGCCATGACGAGGTTGCGGTACGCGGCCGCGGACTGCCGGGCGGCGGGCTCGGGGGACTGTCTGACGGCGGTATCCACAGGTCAAGTCAAGGGCGGGGCGGTGTCGCGGGCCCTCCGGGGTGCTCCATGCGGGGCACGCGCCCCACCGGGGGCACCCCAATGGCCCCACGCCCGCGTGCGCTCCTGATCCGTGCCCCCCAACGCCCTCACCGGCATCGACAGCCCCGTGGGCCCCGCGAGCCCCGTCGCGATCCGGCGCCGACTGCGACAATCGGGCTATGGACCGGCTGGACAGGGAAATCCTCGGCATCCTCCAGGAGGACGCGCGGATCTCGTACCGCGATCTGGGCGTACGCGTCGGGCTCAGCGCCAACGCCGCGGGCGACCGGGTGCGCCGCATGCGCCGTGACGGGGTCATCCGCGGCTTCACCGTCATCGTCGACCCGGCTGCCGACACGCGTTCGGGCCTGGTCGTCTTCATCGACGTGAGCCTGCGCCTCGACACGACGAACGAGGAGTTCGAGCGCGCCGTGCTGATGCTGCCCGGCATCACCGAGGTGGTGCATGTGACGGGCGGGCACGACTACCTGGTACGGGCCACCGCCGCCGATCCCGGGGCCCTGGACACACTGCTGCGGCGGCTCAAGAAGGACGCGGGCGTCGCCCACTCCAACACCCGGATCGCGCTCAGAGCGGCGCCTGCCAGGTGACCGTCGTCGACCGGCCGCCGCTCTCGTCGCGCCCGTCGTCCGCGACCACCAGCCGTACCGCGCCACGCCCGTCGGGCATCCTGGCCGTCGCGTCCACCTCCACCTCGATGGCCGACACCCCGCTCCGGCGGTGCGCGGAGGCCAGCGCACCCCGCAGGGCGGCCAGCAGCTCCCGGTCGGCGGGCTCGCCGACCAGCGCGTCCACCGGGCCGGTGAAGTGCACCGAGGGCTGGAAGCCGAGCACGGCCGCCGCGCCGCCCGTCTCCCGGAGCACCCGCCCCCGGAAGGTCGCCGGGGCCTCGGCGGGCGGCTGCTGAAGCGCGAAGATGGCCGTCCGGACCTCCTGGATGGTGGAGTCCAGCTCGTCCACGGCCTGGCCCAGCAGCTCGCCGGTCTCACCCGGAGCGGCCCGGCGGCGGGTCGACTCCAGCATCATCTCGGTCGCGAAGAGCCGCTGGACGACCAGATCGTGCAGATCCCGGGCGATCCGGTCGCGGTCCTCGTACACCGCGAGCTGCTCCCGGTCGTGCTGCGCGTCCGCCATGACCAGGGCCAGCGCCGCCTGTGAGGCGAACTGCGAGGCCAGCAGCCGGTCCACGGCCGTGTACGGGCTCTCGCCGCGCCGCCGGGGCAGCGCCAGCGTGCCGATCAGCCGGCCGCCGCTCTGCAGCGGCAGCATCATGCTGGGCCCGAACCGGGACCGTACGTCGGTGGTCATCCGGGGGTCGGTCGCCGAGTCGCTGATGTAGACCGGTTCGCCGCCCAGCAGCTGCACCAGGACGGGGGAGCCGGGGGCGATGGTCGTGCCGACGATGCCCGCCGGGTCGTCCAGCGTGGAGGCGGTCACGATCTCCATCCCGCCCTCGTCGGTCGGCTGGAGGATCACTCCGGCGGACGCTCCGGCGAGCACCCGGGCCCGTTCGGCGACGATCATCAGGGAGTCGGCCGCGTTCGTGCCGGTCAGCAGCGCCGTGGTGACGGCCGCGGCCCCCTCGATCCAGCGTTCCCGCTGCCGCGCCGTCTCGTAGAGCCGGGCGTTGCCGATCGCGATCCCGGCCTGGGAGGCGAGGACCCGCAGCAGCGCCGTGTCCGTGTCGGTGAAGTGCCCGGAGCGCTTCTCGGCGAGATAGAGGTTGCCGAAGACCTCGGCGTGCACCCGGATCGGGGCACCGAGGAAGGAGCGCATCGGGGGGTGCCCCGGCGGCATGCCCACCGCCCGCGGATCGGTGGTCAGGTCGTCGGAGCGCAGCGGCTGCGGATCCTCGATGAGAACGCCGAGGATGCCCGTGCGGCCGTCGGGGAACCGGTCGATGTGCCCGCGCTCCTCGTCGGTCATCCCGGAGGTGAACAGCTCGGTGATCGTGCCCTCTTCGGGGTCCAGGACGCCGAGTGCGCCGTAGCGCGCCTCGGTCAGCACGGTGGCGGTGTCCACGATCTGCTGGAGCGTGGCCCGCAGTTCGAGATCGCTGCCGACGCTGAGCACTGCCTCCAGCAGCATCGGCAGCCGGGGCTTCGTGGACCGCCGCGTCGCCGTTCCCCCGCCGCCCGGCCCGGCAGCTCCGGCAGCCCCGGCGGCCCCGGAAGGCTCGGCCGCACCGGCCGCACCGGCCCCTTCAGCCGTTCCGGCCCCTTCAGCCGTTCCGGCTTTTCCGGTCTCTCCGTGCTCTTCGCTCATGTGCATCGCCCCCTGAGCCCCTTCAGCCCCTTCAGCCCCTTCAGCTCCCGCAGCTCCTTCAGCCCCCGCGGTCTCATCGACCCCCGCAGCGCTCTCAGCCCGCCAGCGGGTTGAGGACCATCGGACGGATCTTGCCGTCCAGCATGGCGCCCAGGCCGAGCACGGAGCAGACGTCCGGCCGTTCGGCGATGTGCACCGGCATGCCGGTCGCGTCGCGCAGCATCTGGTCCAGTCCGGGCAGCAGCGCGCTGCCGCCCACCATCATGATCCCCCGGTCCGCGAGGTCGGCCACCAGGTCCGGCGGACAGTCCCGGAGCACCTTGCCGAGGCCGTCGAGCACCGCGGTGAGCGGGGTGTGGATGGCCTGCCGGACGGCCGCGGTGTCGACCTGCACGGAGCGGGCCAGCCCGGTGGCCACGTCGCGGCCGTGGATCTCGGTCACGGCGGGCCCGTGGGGGGTGAGGCCGTTGCCGCTGAGGGCCAGTTGCAGCGGGCGCACGGACTGGCTCGGCAGCATCAGCTCATGGTGCTGGCGCAGATGCTGGATCACCGCGTGGTCGATGGCGTCACCGCCGATCGGGATGCGGACGGCGGTCACGATCGAGCCGAGCGAGAGGACCGCGATCTGGGTGGTGGCGGCTCCGCACACCATGATCATGGTGGCGGTCGGCTGCTCGACCGGCAGTCCGCAGCCGACGGCCGCCGCGATCAGGGTGTCCACCAGCTCCACCCGCCGGGCGCCGAGCCCGACCATGGTCTCCACCGCGGCGCGCTGGGCGAGCGGATCGCTGTCGTGCGGGGTGCAGGCGGCGGCGCGCAGCCGGGGCTTGCGGCGCAGCTGGCGGCGGAGCTTCTCACCGAGCAGATGGCGCAGCATGCGCTGGGCCATCTCGATGTCGACGACGGTGCCGCCGGAGACGGGGCGGGCCACCCGGATGTACCCGGGGGTGCGGCCGGTCATCTGCTCGGCGAGCGCGCCGACGGCGATGAGTGATCCGGTACGGGTGTTCACGGCGGCGACACTGGGCTCGTCGACGACGAGCCCGAGCCCTTTGACGTACACACGGGTCCTGGCGGCCCCGAGATCGACGGCGATATGGCAACGGCGCAACTGCTCAAGACTGACGGTCACGGCAGGTTCTCCCGAGAGCGCTGATGTGGGGCACCGGCGGCAGCCGGTTCTCTTCGCATCGTGGCGTCCCCAGGGGCGCGGCGCGCGCTGGGATGGGCCGTAAGGGGGAACGCGGCTGACGGTGCGCCAGGTGGGTGCCGGGGCCTGCCGGGCAGCCTCTGCCGGCCCCCGTCCGCGCTTGTCCCGTCCCCGTCCCTGCCCCGTCCGCGCCCCCGTCCCCGTCCCCTCCCGCGCTCATGTCCCGCCGATGTCCTCGCCCAGCATCCGGCGCAGGAGGTCCCGCAGCACCCTGCGCTCCGCGTCCGAGAGCCCGGCCAGCGGCTCCCGGGCGAAGCGCAGCCCGTCGCGCAGCTCCCGGGCCGTGCGGGCCCCCTTCTCCGTCGGCGCGGCCAGCTTCACGCGCCGGTCGTCGGGGTCGGGCCTGCGCTCCACCAGCTCCCGGGCCTCCAGCCGGTCGACAATGCCCGTCACGTTCGACGGCTCGCACTTCAGCTTCTGGGCGATCTTCCGCATGGGCATCGGCTCCAGGGCGAGCAGCCCGAGCACCCGCGCCTGCGCTCCGGTGAGCGAGTGCGTGGCCGCGGCCCGGTCGTACTCCTCGTAGTAGCGCGCCACGACGGTGCCGATGAGCTCGACGACCTCAAGGGTCAGGGGGTCTGTACGGGTGGCCATGGCACCCAGGGTACCCATTTACTTGACAACATGAAATATCCAGGAGCATGGTTGTTTCATGTCCTGAAGCTTTTTCCCGGGCGGGAGCTTCCCGCCGGTGAGGCATTTCCGTACGACATCGAGGAGACCCCGAGCCCATGTCTGCAGCTCTTCCCACGTCCAGCCGTGAATGGCACCTTGTCGCCCGTCCGCACGGCTGGCCCACGGCCGAGGACTTCGCGCTGCGTGAGGCCCCGGTCACCGCTCCGGCCGAGGGCCGTGTCCTCGTCCGCAACAAGCACTTCTCGGTCGACCCGTACATGCGGGGCCGGATGAACGACGTGAAGTCGTACACCGCGCCCTTCAAGCTCGACCACCCCATGGACGGCGGCGCGGTCGGCGAGGTCGTCGCGTCGAACGCCGAGGGCTTCGCCGTCGGCGACCACGTGCTGCACGGTCTCGGCTGGCGCGAGTACGCCGAGGTGCCCGCCGAGCACGCCGTGAAGGTCGACCCCGACCTGGCCCCGCTCTCCGCCTACCTCGGGGTGCTCGGCATGACCGGCCTCACCGCGTACGCGGGCCTCCTCGATGTCGCCTCGTTCAAGGAGGGCGACGCGGTCTTCGTCTCCGGCGCGGCGGGCGCGGTGGGCAGCCAGGTCGGCCAGATGGCCAGGCTCAAGGGCGCCTCGCGCGTCATCGGTTCGGCGGGCTCCGACGAGAAGGTCCGGGTCCTCGTCGAGGAGTACGGCTTCGACGCCGCGTTCAACTACAAGAACGGCCCGGTCCTCGACCAGCTCAGGGCCGCCGCCCCGGACGGGATCGACGTCTACTTCGACAACGTCGGCGGCGAGCACCTGGAAGCCGCGATCACCACGCTCAACGTGCACGGCCGCGCCACCATCTGCGGAATGATCGCCCAGTACAACGACACGGAGCCGGTCCCCGGCCCGCGCAACATGGCGCTGATCATCGGCAAGCGGCTGCGGCTCCAGGGCATGCTCGTCACCGATCACGCCGAGCTCCAGCCCCGGTTCGTCGAGGAGGTCGCCGGCTGGCTGGCCTCGGGCGAGCTCAAGTACAACGAGACCGTCGTCGAGGGCATCGAGAACGGCTTCGACGCCTTCCTCGGCCTGCTGCGCGGCGAGAACACCGGCAAGATGATCGTTTCCCTCGCCTGACCGCCATCCCCGGTCCGCCTGACCACCGCCCCCCGGTCCGCCTGACCACCGCCCCCCGGTCCGCCGATCCCCACCCGGCCCGTTCGGCACACCCGTTAGTCTCATCCCAGGCCGTCGCGATCGTGGGCGCGAGTCGCGGCGCATCAGCAGGAGGAATCCTCAGCATGACCACGCAGAACATAGCCGTTGCCTACACCGCCGTCGCCACCGCGGAGAACGGCCGTGACGGCCGTGTCTTCTCCGACGACGGCAACCTCGACGTCGTCGTCAACCCGCCGAAGGCCATGGGCGGCAGCGGCGCCGGGACCAACCCGGAGCAGCTCTTCGCCGCCGGCTACAGCGCCTGCTTCCAGGGTGCCCTCGGCGTCGTCGCCCGCCAGGAGAAGGCCGACATCTCCGGCTCGACCGTGACCGCCTCGGTCGGCATCGGCAAGAACGAGGACGGCGGCTTCGGCCTGGAGGTCGCGATCACCGCCTCCATCCCGAACGTCGACGCGGCCACCGCCCGGTCGCTCATCGAGAAGGCCCACCAGGTCTGCCCGTACTCGAACGCGACCCGCGGCAACATCAAGGTCGAACTGTCGGTCGCCTGACCGGTACGCCCGGCCGAGGGCCGCACACCCGCGACGGGGGTGCGGCCCTTGTCCTTGCCGTGCGCAAGTACCCTGACGCCCATGAGTGATCTCGGGGCGGGTTTCGGCTACTTGATGAAGGGGCAGCGCTGGGCTGTCCGGCACGGACGATGGTTCGGATTCGGGCTGCTGCCCGGACTGGTCACCCTCGTCGTCTACGTGGGTGCGCTGGTCGGACTCGGCTACGGCGCCGACGACTTCGTCGCCTGGGCCACCCCGTTCGCCGACGACTGGTCCTCGCCCTGGCTGGGCCTGCTGCGCAACACCCTGGTGGTGCTGGTCTTCGTCTTCGGCCTGTTCCTCGCGGTCATCACGTTCACCGCCGTGACACTGCTGGTGGGCCAGCCCTTCTACGAGTCGCTCTCCGAGGAGGTCGACCGCAGCGAGGGCGGCGAGGTCCCCGAGTCCGGTCTGCCGCTCTGGCGCGACCTGTGGATCTCCGCCCGCGACTCCCTCCGCATCCTGCTGCGCGTCGCCCTGTACGGGATCATCCTCTTCGCCCTCGGCTTCATCCCGGTCGTCGGACAGACCGTCGTCCCCGCCATCGGCTTCTGCGTCTCGGGATACTTTCTCTCCGAGGAACTGACCGCCGTGGCCCTCCAGCGCCGCGGCATGGTCCTCAAGGACCGGCTGGTCCTGCTGCGCGGCCGCCGGATGCTGGTGCTCGGCTTCGGCGTCCCGCTCACGCTCGCGTTCCTGGTCCCGTTCGTCGCCGTGTTCCTGATGCCGGGCGCCGTCGCCGGAGCCACCCTGATGGTCCGCGACCTCGTGGCGCCCGGGGGAACGGACGGGGACGGCGCCGCGCAGGCGACCGCCGCCCCGGCGCCGGTGACGCCTCCGGTGCCCCACCCCCACACCGCCCACGGCAGCTGAGTGGAGCCGCGGCCATGACCGAACTGCTCGCCGTCGCCGTCATCACCGTTCTCGCCGTCATCAGTCCGGGTGCCGATTTCGCGATGGTGGTCCGCAACAGCTATCTGTACGGCCGCACCACCGGACTGTTCGCGGCGGCCGGTGTCGCCGCGGGCGTCCTGGTCCACGTCACGTACACGATGCTCGGCGTCGGACTGCTGATCGCCTCGTCGACGGCCCTGTTCACCGCGATCAAGCTGGCCGGTGCGGCGTATCTCGTCTACATCGGGGTCCGCACGTTCCTCGCCCGCGGCGATCTGGAGGTCGACCTGGAGTCGAAGCCGGAGCTGTCCCGCTTCGGGGCGCTGCGCACCGGCTTCCTCACCAATGCCCTGAACCCCAAGACGACGCTGTTCGTCGTGTCGACCTTCACCCAGGTGGTCGGCCCCGGCACCGGCTACTGGCAGCAGGCGGGGTACGGGCTGTTCATGTCGGTCGCGCACTTCGGCTGGTTCGGCCTGGTGGCGGTGTTCTTCTCCCACTCGCAGCTGCGCACGGCGATGCTCCGCCGGCAGAAGGCACTCAACCGGGGCATCGGCTCGGTGCTCGTGGGGCTCGGTGTGACCCTGGGCCTCGCCCGCTGACGGCGGTCTCCTCCCAGGGTCTCCGGGCACCGGTCAGGCGCTGTTGACCTCCAGCGCGGTGCGCACGGCCGACTCCAGCGCCCCCTCGATCCACGCGGGCTTGATCGAGGTGTGGCAGCCCGCGAAGTGCAACGGCCCCTCGGCCGTGCGGACATCGGGGAACAGCTCGGTGTGCTGGCCGGGCAGGAGTACGGACGCCTCGCCGTACGCGTACGGGTCACGCATCCACGACTGGGTCCGGCCGACGCCCGTGTAGAAGACCTCGATGCGCTGCCCGTAGACCTCCTGCATCCCGGCCAGGGCGCGCGGGTAGCGCTCGTCCTCGTCCAGCGAGTCCCACTTCAGGGCGTCGTCGGCCCAGCTGTAGGAGGCGAGGACGACGCCGCCGGGGCTGCGGTCGACCGGGTGGGAGGGCTGGAACATGAAGCGGTTGGGGTTGTCGGTCACCGAGCCGCCGCCGAAGACATGGGCCGCCTCGGGCTGGTTGCGGGCGGTGGCGCGGCACGCGGCGTAGTGCACGCGCTGGCCGTCCGGGACATGGCCGGGCGGTACGACGGGGTGGGAGCCGAGCAGCGAACCGTCGGCGGGCGCGCGGCCGAGCCGGTAGGCGTCGTACAGTCCGGGGCGGACCCGCTCCAGCTGCTTCTTCCAGTCCTTCTCCTCGAACTCCCACCAGCGCATGCTGAATTCGAGGAGCACCTTGGTCGCCGCGTCGTAGTGGATCTCGGTGACGGCCCGCCGCTTGCCGTACGACATGAGCGGCCGCACCGGGATGTGGCGCAGCCCGGAGAACGGCACGGTGATGATCGCCCGGTCGCCGGTGAACGTCTCCCGCACCACCGGCCCGTCGCGTCCCTCGGAGACCGTCTCGACCCGGACCCCGTCCGGTCCATGGCTGATCCGGGTGGCCCGGCGGTCCAGCCGCACCAGGTCCTTCACCCGCCCGTACATCGCGTCGACCAGCTTGGACGTGCCGTCGGGCAGTTCGAAGAACGCCGTGTCCGGGCTGATCAGCGAGGCCCCGATGAAGCTGTGCACAAAGGCGAGATGGAGCCGCGAGGTCATGTTCTCGACCGTGCCGATGAGGTCGATGGTGCGCACGTCGAGCCCGGCCGCCTCGGTCAGGAAGCGGTACATCGACCAGTGCCCGTACTCGTGGATCACCTCCGCCCAGGCCTTGACCAGGTTCGCGCCGTTCTTGCCGTCGATCTTCTCGCGCACGGGCGCGAACGCCTCCCGCACGATCTGTGAGGCGGTCCTGTCCTCGAATTTCGCGGGCACCCCGAAGGAACGGTTGACCGCCTGCGGCTTCTTCGCGTAGTCGGCGCGGCGGACCCGGATGCCGTTGACGTGGATCCAGGTGCGGTTGGCGGCCCGGCCGTCGCCGTCCACGTCGACCAGGTGGAAGCGGCGGCGCTTCAGATCGAAGCTGTCGATCAGACCGGTGACCAGCGGGTGGCTGTCCGGGATGCGCATCGCCCCGGCCTCGGCGTACTGCTTCGGGTCGGCGAAGGGCGCCTTCGCGTTCTCGTGGCCGCCGGCGCGGAAGGTCTTGATCCGGCCGCCGACCCGGTTGCCGTTCGCCTCGATGACGGTGACCGAGTGGCCGGCCTCGCGCAGCAGATGGGCCGCGGTCAGACCGGCCGGTCCGGCGCCGATGATCAGCACCTTCTTGGCGCCGCCGCGGGGCCGGGGCAGGCCCTTGCCCAGCAGGACGTCGCGGTAGCGGGGGACCAGCGGCTTGTCGTGCTCGTCCCGCACCAGGATCGCGCGGGCCACGGTGAGACAGTCGGCCCAGTCGGCCCGGGGCGCCGCCGGAGCGGCCGGAGCGGCGGGGGCCGCCCCCGCGGCACCGGCGGGGGCCGCGGCGGCGGGTACGGCGCTCGCGGCGGTCGCGGCGAGGGCCGCGGCCCCGGCGGCCGCTCCGGCGACCACCCGGCGCCGAGAGGGCTTCTCCGGGGAGGAGTTGGGGGAGGAGGAGCCGGAAGTGGGGGAATCGGCAAAGGAGTTACGCATACGGATCACCCTGGCGTCCCCGCACCGCGCCGGCGCACGAAAACGCCCCCTACCCGCGGTAAATCACTCGCAGGGGATCCTTGTCGATCTTTCTTGCTATGGCATGAGCCCTGGTCACCCCGTGTGCCCGACGGCAACCGGGGCCCGCAGGCCCCGCGCCCGGGTCAGCGCACCGAGAACCCGTACACGGTGCTCGACACGAACTCCTCACCCGGCCGCAGCACCGTGCTCGGGAACTCCGGGCGGTTCGGGGAGTCCGGGAAGTGCTGGGTCTCCAGCGCGATCCCGGCGCACGGCCCGAACGGCTGACCGTCGAAGTGGTCGGCGGTGTACAGCTGGAGCCCCGGCTCCGTCGTGCGTACGGTCAGCACCCGCCCCGACCACGCGTCGTACAGCTCCGCCGCGAAGGCCTCCCCCGCGGGGGTCTCCCCGGCGGAGGTGCCCGCCGCGGCCCGGTCCAGGACGAAGTTGTGGTCGTACCCCGCGCCCACCACCCGCGTCCGGCGGAAGTCGAACCGGGTCCCCGCCACCGGCGCGAGTTCGCCCGTCGGCACCGCCTCGCCGTCCACCGGGGTGATCCGCCCGGCCGCGATCCGCAGCTGCTGCCCGAGCGCGCTGCCGCTGTCGGCCCCCGCCAGATTCCAGTAGGTGTGGTTCGTGAGGTTCAGCACCGTCGGGGCGTCGGTGCCCGCCCGGTACCCGATCCGCAGTGCCCCGCCCTCGTCGAGGCGGTACGTCACCGAGAGCGCGAGCCGCCCGGGAAAGCCCTCCTCGCCGTCCTCGGCGACCAGCGACAGCTCCACCCCGTCCGGGACCTCCCGGGCCCGCCACACACGCTTGTCGAAGCCGCGCGTGCCGCCGTGCACATGGTTGCGGCCCTCGTTGCGCGTCACCCGGTGCGCGGTGCCGTCCAGGACGAACCCGGCGCCCGCGATCCGGTTCGCGTACCGCCCGACCAGCGCCCCGAGATACGGCCCCGGGAACTTCTCGTACGACGCGACGTCCGGCAGCCCGAGCGCCACCCCGGTCCGGGTGCCGTCCCGGCCCGGCACCTCGACCGACTGCACGATCGCGCCGTAGGTCAGCACCCGCACCCGCGTCCCGTCCCGCTCCAGGGTCCAGCGCCGGACACCGGTGCCGTCCGCGAGCGCGCCGAAGTCTTCCGTCCGTATGGCCGTGGGCCTGCCCGTCGTCATGATCCCGGACCCTACGCCGGAGGCTCGCCGGCCGTAACGTTGCGGTAGGCGATTTCTGCCAGCCTGGCCTGTCCGTCCCGTCCCGGGTGGAACCAGTCCCACTGGCTGAGCTGCTCGCCGGTGAACCGGTAGTCGAAGACCGCCCCGCCGTCGTACCGGCAGCGCCGGTCCTTCGCGCAGACGTCGCGCAGCACGTCGTTGTACGCGACCACCCGGTCCTGCACCGCGTCCCGGCGGGCCACCGCCGCCGCGTCCATGCTGTCCGCGTCGCCCAGCATCGACTTGCAGATCCCGAGCTTCCAGATCTGCTTGCCGAGCTCGTTGGTCCGTCCGGTGGACCACAGCCGCTTGAGGTCCGGCACGCTCGACACATACACCTGCGCCTTCGGCGCCGTGGCGCGCAGCTGACGCATCGACGCCTCGAACGACGCCCGGAAGTCCGCCACCGGGGTCATGACCGCGACCGAGTCCCGGCAGGCGTCGTTGGCGCCGATCATCACGGTCACCAGCTCCGGCTTCTCCTTCGCCGCCAGCGCCATCTGCTCGGGCAGCTGGGCGATCCGGGCCCCCGACACCGCGTGGTTCCAGCTGCTCGCGGCAGCCTTCGACGCGCCGAGCAGCCGCACCGCGAGAGAGCGCACCCCGTCGTCCGTGCCGGTCGCCCAGGACACCTCGGGGCAGTCGGCCAGCACCGAACAGGCGTCGAAACCCCGCGTGATGGAGTCACCCACGGCCGCGACGGACGCCGGACGGCGATTCCAGTCAGGGGTGGGGGAGGGGGACGGAGAGCCCGCGCGTGACGAGGCCGGTGTGTTTTTCGCGGTCTGATCCGGGCCACCGGTGCAGCCGGCCAGCGCGGCGGCACCGAGCATTGACGCTGCCGTCAACACGGCGGCCGCGGTACGCGAACGAGGGCGTATCGCACGCTCCGGCATCCCTGGTCCTCTCCGGTCATCCATTGGTTTATGCCTCTGGTCATGCTCCCCGGCAAAGCCCGCAGCCCCAGGTCACGGGCGTGCGCGCCCTGCCGGGTGAAAGCTTGGTGATTCATGGGCCCCGGACCGACGGTACGTCACACGTCCGGCCCCGGCGCACGGTAGCTTTTCCCCGTCGAACCAGTGACGCCCAGTCCACCCGCGTACGCGTGGGGGGTTCCGGCAATTACCTCACGTCACATACTGTCCCTTTTCAGGAGATTAACTCCCGATGCTGTTTACTGATGACAACCTCGGTAACTGGCCGAAAAGAGACGGTACGGGCATGAGGCCGCTGGGGAAGGCGTACCTCGTCCCACACTGGAGGTCCCGGTGACGACACGTGGAGTCCTGTACGTTCACTCCGCACCGCGCGCGCTGTGCCCACATGTCGAATGGGCGGTAGCGGGTGTTCTCGGTGTGCGGGTCCAGCTGGACTGGATCAGACAGCCGGCCGCCCCCGGCACCTGGCGGTCCGAATTCTCCTGGAAGGGCCGGCCCGGCACTGCCTCGCAGCTCGCCTCGGCGCTCCGGGGCTGGGATCTGCTGCGCTTCGAGGTGACCGCCGAGCCGTGTCCCACCGCCGAGGGCGAGCGCTACAGCTCCACCCCCGAGCTGGGCATCTTCCACGCCGTCACCGGCATGCACGGGGACATCCTGGTCCCGGAGGACCGGCTGCGGGCCGCGCTGGCCCGCTCCGTGCGCGGCGAGAGCGATCTGGAGGCGGAGATCGCCAAGCTCCTCGGCAAGCCCTGGGACGACGAACTGGAGTCCTTCCGGCACGCCGGGGAGGGCGCGCCCGTCCGCTGGCTGCACCAGGTGGTGTGAGAGCCGCACACGGCTGTGGCCCGCCTCCCCGGACGGGGGAGGCGGGCCACAGCCGTGTGCGCGGGTGCGTCAGACCGAACGGAACGCCAGGACCACGTTGTGGCCGCCGAATCCGAACGAGTTGTTGATCGCGGCGATCGGCCCCTCGGGCAGCGGGCGCGGCTTGTCACGGACGACGTCCGCCTCCACCGCGTCGTCGAGGTGCTCGACGTTGATGGTCGGCGGGGCCATCCGGTTGTACAGCGCCAGGACCGTGGCGACGGTCTCGATGCCGCCCGCGCCGCCGAGCAGGTGACCGGTCATCGACTTGGTCGCGGAGATCGCGACATGGTCGAGATCGTCGCCCAGGACCTTGCGCAGGGCCTTGATCTCGGCGATGTCACCCTGCGGGGTCGACGTGGCGTGCGCGTTGAGGTGAACGACCTCGGACGGCTTGAGGTCCGTCGAGTCGAGCAGGTTCTGCATCGCGGCGGCGATGCCGCGCCCGGTGGGCTCGGGCTGCGCGATGTGGTGGGCGTCCGCGGACAGCCCCTGGCCCAGCACCTCGCAGTAGACCCTGGCGCCACGTGCGGCGGCGTGCTCCGCGGACTCCAGGACGACGACACCGGCGCCCTCGCCGAGGACGAAGCCGTCGCGGGCCGTGTCGTACGGGCGGGAGGCCTTCTCGGGCTCGTCGTTGCTCTTGGACATCGCCATCATGTTGGCGAACGCGGCGATCGGCAGCGGGTGGATCGCCGCCTCCGTGCCACCCGCGACGACCACGTCGGCGCGGCCGGTGCGGATCATCTCGACGGCGTAGCCGATGGCCTCGGCGCCCGAGGCACAGGCGGAGACCGGGGTGTGGACACCGGCCTGGGCGTTGACCTCCAGGCCGACGTTGGCGGCCGGGCCGTTGGGCATGAGCATCGGAACGGTGTGCGGGGAGACGCGGCGTACGCCCTTCTCCTTCAGCACGTCGTACTGGTCGAGCAGGGTGATCACGCCGCCGATGCCGGAGGCGATGACCGTGCCCAGACGCTCGGGGAGGACCTTCTCGTCCTCACCGGCCTTGCCGGTGAAGCCGGCGTCCGCCCACGCCTCGCGGGCCGCGATCAGCGCGAACTGCGCCGAGCGGTCCAGCTTGCGGGCGAGCGGACGGGGCAGGACATCGCCCGGGTCGACGGCCGCGAGGGCGGCGATCCGGACGGGCAGTTCGGCGAAACGCTCGCCTTCGAGGGGCTTGACGCCGGACCGGCCGGCCATCAGACCTTCCCAGGTCGATGCGGAGTCGCCACCCAGCGGAGTGGTTGCGCCGATACCGGTGACGACCACGGTGCGATTGGTCGGGATCACTGGAAAATCTTCTCCACGTGTAGAGGGTCGTGAATCAGCGGCGCCACCGCCGGGTGGCGACACACGAACCGGGGCTGGATCAGCCCTGGTGCTTCAGGATGTACTCGGCAGCGTCGCCGACCGTCTTGAGGTTCTTGACGTCCTCGTCGGGGATCTTGACATCGAAGCGCTCTTCGGCGGCGACGACGACCTCGACCATGGACAGCGAGTCGACGTCCAGGTCGTCGGTGAAGGACTTGTCCAGCTGGACGTCCTCGACCGGGATACCGGCGATCTCGTTGACGATGTCGGCGAGACCGGTGACGATCTCTTCCTGGGTGGCGGCCATGTTGGCGCTCCTTCGATGGTTTTCTTCAGGGTTCGGGTGTCCGGACCAAAAGGTCCGGTGTGCCTAGGGGAGGGTAACGACCGTCGCGGCGTAGACGAGACCCGCCCCGAAGCCGATGACGAGCGCGGTGTCGCCGCTCTTCGCCCGACCGGTCGCCAGGAGCCGCTCCATTGCGAGCGGAATCGAGGCGGCGGACGTGTTGCCGGTGGTTTCCACGTCACGGGCGACCGTGACGTGCTCCGGCAGCTTCAAGGTCTTCACCATCGAGTCGATGATCCGCATGTTGGCCTGGTGCGGAATGAAGACGTCCAGGTCTTCCGGTGCGATCCCGGCCGCGTCCAGCGCCTGCTGGGCCACCTTCGCCATCTCGAAGACGGCCCAGCGGAAGACCGCCTGACCCTCCTGCGTGATGGCCGGGAACTTCTCCGGACGCGTCGCGTGGAAATCGTCCCAGGCCACGGTCTGCTTGATGGTCTCGGACTTGTCGCCCTCGGAACCCCAGACCGTGGGGCCGATGGCCGGCACCTTGGAGGGGCCGACGATCACGGCACCCGCGCCGTCGCCGAACAGGAAGGCCGTCGCGCGGTCCTCCAGGTCGGTGAGGTCGCTGAGCCGCTCCACGCCGATCACCAGGACGTACTCCGCCGAGCCTTCGATGATCATGCCCTTGGCGAGCGTCAGACCGTAGCCGAAGCCCGCGCAGCCGGCCGAGATGTCGAAGGCGGCGGGCCTGCCCGCGCCGATCCGGTGGGCGATCTCGGTGGCGATGGCCGGCGTCTGCTTGAAGTGCGAGACGGTGGAGACGACGACCGCGCCGATCTGCTCGGGCGTGATCCCCGCGTCGGCGATCGCCTTGCCCGAGGCCTCGATGGACATCGCGGCCACGGTCTCCTCGTCGGAGGCCCAGTGGCGGGTGGCGATGCCGGAGCGCGAGCGGATCCACTCGTCGGACGAGTCGAT
Source organism: Streptomyces sp. NPDC079020 (assembly GCF_044542225.1). Taxonomy (NCBI): domain Bacteria; kingdom Bacillati; phylum Actinomycetota; class Actinomycetes; order Kitasatosporales; family Streptomycetaceae; genus Streptomyces; species Streptomyces sp. NPDC079020. The sequence continues at coordinate 669,824 of NZ_JBITUB010000001.1, read as the reverse complement.
CGTTTCGAGGATCACCTCGTTCGGCACGACACGGGTGGGGCGGTAGCCGCCCACGCCCATGATGCGTGCGTACGGGGCGCCCTGGCTGGGCTTGATCTTCGACATGCTCTCGGGCTCCTTAGGCGCCCGCGTGCTCGGAGATGAGCGCGCGTGCCGCGTCGAGGTCGTCGGGTGTCTTGAGCGCGAGGGTCTTCACGCCGGGCAGCGCCCGCTTGGCGAGCCCGGTGAGGGTGCCGCCGGGGCACACCTCGATGAGCGCGGTGACCCCGAGCGCCTGGAAGGTCTCCATGCACAGGTCCCAGCGGACCGGGCTGGCGACCTGGCCGACGAGCCGGGAGATGATCTCGGTGCCGGTGGCGACCGTCCTGCCGTCCGCGTTGGAGACGTACGTCACGGTCGGGTCCGAGACCTTGAGGTCCTCGGCCGCCGCCCGCAGCTTCTCCACGGCCGGAGCCATGTGGTGCGTGTGGAACGCGCCGGCCACCTTGAGCGGCACCACACGGCGCACGCCCTCGGGCATGTCCGCGACCAGCGCGGCGATCTGCGCGGCGGTGCCCGCGGCGACGATCTGGCCGCCGCCGTTGACGTTGGCCGGGGTCAGCCCCAGCTTCTCCAGGTGGGCCACCGATACGTCGGGGTCGCCACCGAGGAGCGCGGCCATGCCGGTCTCGGTGACCGCGGCGGCCTCGGCCATGCCGAGCCCCCGGGTCCGTACGAGACGGAGCGCGGCCTCGTCGTCGATGACACCGGCGAGGGCGGCGGCGGTGATCTCACCGACGCTGTGACCCGCGATGACACCGGGGGAGGCGTCCAGGGCGGCGGCCGAGAGGAGACCGGCGGCGACGAGCAGCGGCTGGGCCACGGCCGTGTCGCGGATCTCTTCGGCGTCGGCCTGTGTGCCGTAGTGGGCAAGGTCGAGCCCGATGGCGTCGGACCAGGCCGCGATGCGGTCGGTGGCACCGGGGAGGTCGAGCCAGGGAGTCAGGAAGCCGGGCGTCTGAGCGCCTTGGCCGGGAGCGACGAGTACGAGCACCCTCACACTCTCTCTTGCGGACGGTCCGATACGCCCGTGGGGACAGGGACGAAGAACCGTCGGGGGAATTGTTGAAGTCCAACAAAAGTCTAGGACTGAGGATCCGCCGCCGCCAAGCGCCCGAGGATGAGGGCGATTCGCAGCGTGAACGCCGAGCGCACATCGGAGGGTGACCAGCCGGTGACGTCGGTCACACGTCGTAGCCGGTAGCGCACGGTGTTGGGGTGAACGAAGAGCATCCTGGCGGCGCCTTCGAGGCTGCTCGCCTGCTCCAGATAGACACTCAGGGTCTCCAGCAGCGCCGAGCCCGCTTCCTCCAGCGGTCTGTAGATCTCCTCCACCAATTGGTCCCGTGCGGCGGGGTCACCCGCCATCGCGCGCTCCGGAAGGAGATCGTCCGCGAGTACCGGGCGCGGTGCGTCCTGCCAGGCGGAGCACGCCTTCAGCCCGGCCGCCGCGGCCTGCGCGGACCGGGTGGCGGCGAGCAGGTCGGGCACCACGGGCCCGGCGACCACGGGGCCCGCCGCGTACGGGCCGATCAGACCCTTGGCGACCTGGAGCGGATTGTCGCTGCCGCCCGCGATGACGACCAGCCGGTTGCCCAGGACACCGGTCAGGACCTGGAGCTTGGCGTGCCGAGCGGCACGCCGGATCGCCTCCACGGTCAGTTCGCTGTCGCCGTCGGGCGCGGTGCCCAGGATGACGCAGACATGTTCGGGGGAGTTCCAGCCGAGCGCGGCGGCCCGGGAGACGGCCCCCTCGTCGGCCTCGCCGGAGAGCACCGCGTTCACCACGAGCGATTCCAGCCGGGCGTCCCAGGCGCCCCGGGCCTCGGCGGCCTGGGCGTACACCTGGGCGGTCGCGAAGGCGATCTCCCGCGCGTAGACGAGCAGCGCCTCCCGCAGCACCGACTCGTCCCCGGGCGCGGCGACCTCCTCGATCGCGGCCTCCATGACCTCGATGGTCGTCCGCACCATCTCGACGGTCTGCCGCAGCGTGATCGCCCGGGTCAGCTCGCGCGGAGCCGTGCCGAAGACATCGGTGGAAATGGCCTGCGGGGTCTCCGGATGCCGGAACCACTCGGTGAACGCGGCGATACCGGCCTGGGCGACCAGACCGATCCAGGACCGGTTCTCCGGGGGCATGGCCCGGTACCACGGCAGCGATTCGTCCATGCGGGCAATCGCGTTCGCGGCCAGCCGGCCGGAGGACTGCTCCAGCCGTTTCAGGGTCGCGGCATGCAGGTGGGCGTCGGGTGCGGCGGGCTGCTCAGGATCGGGTCGGGGCACGTACACAAGATTGCCCTATCGGGGCAGGTGGTCGGGGGGCCGGGCTACCGTGGCACCTGTGATTTCCGTACACAGGTCCGAGAGCCGTTACGAGGGCGGGGACGCGGAGGCGGGCATCGCCTCCCTGCACGCTTTCTCGTTCGGGCGTTTCTACGACCCCGACAACCTCCGCTTCGGCGCGGTCCTGGCCTGCAACGAGGAGCGCCTGGCCCCCGGCGCGGGCTTCGACGAGCATCCGCACAGCCACACGGAGATCGTCACCTGGGTCGTCGAGGGCGAGCTCACCCACCGCGACTCCGCCGGTCACGCCACCGCCGTACGCGCCGGTGACCTTCAGCATCTGAGCGCGGCCGCCGGGGTACGCCATGTCGAACGCAACGACGGGGACGTCCCGCTGACGTTCCTCCAGATGTGGCTGGCACCCCTGGAGCCGGGCGGCGAACCGTCGTACGAGGTCGTCCCCGGGATCGCCGACGCCACCCCGTACGCCCTCCCGGGAGCGGGGGCGATGCTCCATGTGCGCAGACTCGGTGAAGGCGAACGGACAGCGGTGCCGGACGCGGCGCGCCTGTACGTGCACGTGGTACGGGGCCGGGTCGCCCTGGGCGGCGAGGAACTGGGCCCCGGAGACGCGGCCCGGATCACCGGATCGAAGGACCTGGAAGCGGTCGCGGAGACGGCGGCGGAGCTGCTGATCTGGGAGCTGCGGGACTGAGAGCGGGCGGGTGACCCCTGATCGGGACCCAGTACCTCCGCGACCAGGACCCGGCGCCCGTGTGCCTCGCTTCGGGGCGGTCGGCGCGGGGCGGCCGGGTCAAACCGGGTCAGCCGGGTCGGCCGATCAGCGCAGCCCGTCCACGAACGCCCGCCAGGCGTCGGCACCGAGGACGATGACGGGCCCGGTCGGGTTCTTGCTGTCGCGGACGGGGACGGAACCGCAGGAGGCGTCGGCCATTTCGACGCACTCACCGCCGGTGTTGCCGCTGTACGACGACTTCTGCCAGGCGGCGCCGCCGGTCACGGTGCATTCGACGCAGTCGCCGCCGGTGTTCCCGCTGTACGAGGACTTCCGCCAGGCGGCCCCGCCGGTGACCGTGCATTCGACGCACTCGCCGCCGTTGGTGCCGCTGTACGACGATTTACGCCAGCGCGTTCCTGTCAGGTCGTGACTGGTCCCCATAGCGTTCCTCCATCACACGAGCGATCAGAGTCGCCGAGTCCTCGGGGGAGAGGGCTGTGGCTTGCAGTCGAGCGTAGCCGACCGAACGTTCCTTGATCACTGATGGGTTGGCGGTCATACGGCCTTCGTCGTAGCCGTCCACGTAGAACAGGTCCGGGTCTTCGTCGAACCGCAGCAGCGTGAACGACCCCATCATTCCGGTGTGCTGGCCGACTGTGAATGGGAGCACCTGGATCTGTACCCAGGGATCCTGCCGGAAGCCCAACAGATGAGCCAGTTGCCTGCGCATGACATCGCGTCCGCCAACTGACTGGAGCAGCGCGGCTTCGCTCAGGATGATCCACAGTGCGGGCGGATTCTCCCGCCTCAGAACCCGCTGACGGTCCAGCCTGGCCGCCACCATCTCATCGACCTTGGTCGGATGATCGACGCCGATCAGTGCCCGTGCGTACTCTTGCGTCTGTAACAGTCCGTAGACCAACTGCGCCTGGTACGTGGAGATGTACGCGGCGCGCGCCTCCATCTCTGCGTACGGCTGGAACCAGCTCGGCAGTTGGCTGCGCAGGACCAGGCCGATCAGCCGCGAGAACACCCCGTCCGTACCCAGTGCCGCGTCCAACCGCTCCGAGAAGTCGCGGGTGGGGACCTTCTTCGTCGTCTCGATCTGGCCGATCAGCGAGCCCGTGCAGAAGATGATCGCGCCCAACTGGCTCTGTTTCAGGCCGTGTGCCTCGCGTTGGCGGCGTAACTCCCATCCGTAGTAGTCCAGGGGGGGAGGCGCTGGGATCGAGACATTGGATGTTGGCCACTGCGGGGGACCTCCGGCGTTCAACGCCTGGCGGCGTTCGTTTCCGTACGTAGCCGAGCGTAGCCAGTTGCTCGCACCATGGTGACATGAATCATGCAACTGCACTCCTGTCCGGTGCCGGGGAGCCCGCCTACCGTGCCGACTTCGCGATGGGCGAGCACTCGGCCCGGCACCTGCGCAGCATCCTGCGCACGTACCTCACCGGCTGGGCGCTTCTCGATGTCGCCGACGCGGCGGAACTCGCGCTCACCGAGCTGATCGCCAATGTCGTCCGGCACGTACCGGGGCGTCGCTGTCAGACCTTCGTCTTCCTGCTGCCGGGCGGGGACGGGGTGCGCGTCGAGGTGGCGGACGGCTGCCCGGAGGAACCCGCCGTCGCTGTGCGTGACGTGCTCGACGAGGGCGGCCGGGGGCTGCTCCTGGTCGACGCCGTCACCGACAAGTGGGGCGTGGAGGCGCGGCGGGACGGCTGCGGCAAGACGGTGTGGTTCGAGTGCATGTCGTCCGTCCCGCCGAGCGCCGCCCGCGCCCCGGTTACGCCGCCAGCTCCCTCAGCACCGCGTCCGTGAACGGGGTCCACACCTCCGCTGCCCACGGGCCGAAGGCCTGGTCGGTCAGGGCGACGCAGGCCGCGCCCGCGACCGGGTCGATCCACAGGAACGTACCGGACTGGCCGAAGTGGCCGAAGGTGGCCGGGGACGAGGAAGTGCCCGTCCAGTGCGGGGACTTGGAGTCCCGGATCTCGAAGCCGAGGCCCCAGTCGTTCGGGTTCTGGTGGCCGTAGCCGGGCAGCACGCCCTTGAGCCCCGGGTGGACGACGGTCTGGGCTTCGAGGACCGTACGGGGGTCCAGGAGGCGGGGGGCCTGGACCTCGGCGGCGAAGCGGACCAGGTCGTCGACGGTCGAGACGCCGTCGCGGGCGGGCGAGCCGTCCAGGGTCGTCGACGCCATGCCGAGCGGTTCCAGCACGGCCTGGCGCAGATACTCGGGGAACGGGATGCCGGACGCCTTGGCGATGTGGTCGCCGAGCACTTCGAAGCCCGCGTTGGAGTACAGCCGCCGGTTGCCGGGGGGCGCCGTCACCCGGTGCTCGTCGAAGGCGAGGCCACTGGTGTGCGCGAGGAGGTGGCGCACCGTGGAGCCCTCGGGCCCCGCCGGTTCGTCCAGCTCGACCGCCCCCTCCTCGTACGCCACCAGCGCCGCGTAGGCCGCCAGCGGCTTGGTGACCGAGGCGAGGGGGAAGCGGTGCGCGGTGGGGCCGTGCGAGCCGAGGACCGTGCCGTCCGCTCGTACGACGGCCGCCGCCGCCGTGGGGACCGGCCAGGTGTCGATGAGTCGCAGGCTCTCCATGTCCCCGAGCCTAACCGGCGCCCGGCCACCCTCCTCCGCCGCCGTCCCCCGCCGGCCGTCGGGCCGCATTCCTTCACGTCCCGGCGTGCGAACGGTGTCCCAGGGCTTCGGGCTTCCGGGCCTTCGGGCCTTCGGACTTCCGGGTTCTCGGGCGATCCGACCTTCGTGGCTCACGGTCTCCGCTTGCTTGGAGTGCACTCCAAGGTTTTAGCGTGGAGGTCATGACGGTGATGGAGAGCACTTCCGTACGGACGGACGCCTGCGTGGCTGCCCCGAAGGCGCATCCGCGCCCCGAGGGCCGGGACCACTACACCATCAGCGAGGTCGTCGCCTTCACCGGGCTCACGGCGCACACCCTGCGCTGGTACGAGCGGATCGGGCTGATGCCGCACGTCGACCGCTCGCACACGGGTCAGCGCCGGTTCAGCAACCGTGACCTGGACTGGCTGGGCTTCGTCGGCAAGCTGCGGCTGACGGGGATGCCGGTCGCCGACATGGTCCGGTACGCCGAGCTGCTGCGCGAGGGCGAGCACACCTTCGAGGAGCGCCAGGAGCTGCTGGAGTCGACCCGCCGCGATGTGACGGCGCGGATCGCGGAGCTCCAGGACACCCTCGCCGTCCTCGATCACAAGATCGACTTCTATGCAGGCGCCCGTCGGGCGCCGGAAAGGCCCAGTGCCTGATGACTGACAACAGGATCGCGACCACGGAGCTCGGCAACGGCGGACCGCGGGTCGGCGTACAGGGGCTCGGCTGCATGGGCATCAGCGAGTTCTACGGGGACACCGACGAATTCGCGGCCCGCGACACCCTCGAAGCGGCGCTGGAGGCGGGCGTCACGCTCTTCGACACCGCCGATGTGTACGGGCGCGGGGCCAACGAGGAGTTCCTCGCCCCGTTCGTCGGCGCGCACCGCGACGAGATCACCCTGGCCACCAAGTTCGGCATCGAGCGGACCGACGACCCGGTCTACCGCGGGGTGCGCAATGACCCCGCGTACATCGGGCAGGCCGTCGAGGCCAGCCTGCGCAGGCTGAACACCGAGGTCATCGACGTCTACTACATGCACCGCCGCGACCCCCTCGTACCGCTGGCCGAATCGGTCGGGGCGATGGCCGAACTGGTCCGGCAGGGCAAGGTCAGGGAGCTCGGGCTGAGCGAGGTGACCGGCGCGGAACTGCGCGAGGCGCACGCCGTGCACCCGATCGCCGCCCTCCAGTCCGAGTGGTCGCTCTTCAGCCGGGACGTGGAGGTCAGCGCGGTCGGCGCGGCGGCCGAGCTCGGCGTGGCCTTCGTGCCGTACTCGCCGCTCGGCCGCGGCTTCCTGACCGGGGCGTTCGCCGACGCGGGCAAGGAACTGACGGACGGCGACTTCCGGCAGGCCCAGCCGCGCTTCACCGGCGAGAACGCCCGGAAGAACGCCGCGCTGCTGGAGCCCGTGCACAGGATCGCGGCGGCGCACGGGGCCACGGCCGCGCAGGTGGCCCTCGCCTGGGTGCAGCAGCGCGCCGGGGCGCACGGCCTGAGCGTGGTCCCGATCCCGGGGACCCGTAAGCGCAGCCGCCTGCTGGAGAACGTCGCGGCGACCCGGCTCACGCTGACGGCCGAGGAGCTGGCCGCGCTGGAGCCGATCGCCGGGCAGGTGGCGGGGGACCGCTACCCGGACATGAGCAGCACCTCCGCAGCGCGCGAATAGCACCTGCCGGCGTTGCCCCGGGCCCTCCGGCGTCCCCGGGCGCTGTGTGCGGCCGCGCGGTCGCGCGGCGCTCCGGGGCGGGGTGAGAGCGCCCGGTCGTGCCGCGCACCCGGCCCCGCTCACGCCAGTCCCAGCGCGAACGCCGTGAACCCCGCCGCCAGCAGCCCCGCCAGCGCGCGGCGGGCGTTCGCGGCGCGGGTGCCCGCCTGCCAGGGCGCCTCGAAGCGGCGCGCGTACCGGGCGATCAGCACCAGCAGCCCGGCGAACAGCGGCATCCACGCCAGCCGGGCCAGGATCCAGCCGATCGTGTCGGGACCGGTCGTCAGCCCCGGCACGGCCCCGGCGAACGACGCCGGGACGGCGGCCGCGAGCATCGCCGTCTGGTGCCAGCACAGGATCGTCATCGCCGACAGATTGATGACGACGACCGGCGCCCACAGCAGCGGGCGGCGCAGCAGCCGGCCGATCCGGTCCCTCAGCAGGATCGCCGCACCGCTCTGCGCGGCGGCCAGCGCCAGCACCAGCAGCGACGGCGGATGCGAGTTGGTGCGCGCCTCGCCGGGTACGCCGACCATCGACGCCGGGTAGTGGAAGGCGAGCAGCAGCGCCGCGAACAGCACACCGCCGCCGACGAGCAGGATCCTCGCGCCCCGCCTGCCGATGCGCCCCTCGCCCCAGGACACCCCGAGCTGATACGCGAAGAGCCAGCCCGGCAGGATGTTCAGCAGGCTCAGCCAGGACGGTACGGAGTCCGCGAGCGGCCCGTAGCGCAGGGAGTCCACGACGGCGACCGACGCCAGCAGCGGCACGGCGGCCCAGCCGCCCATCCTCCTCGCGGCCCGGATGCAGAGCGGGGTGAGGGCCGTGACCACCGTGTAGACCCCGACGAACCAGAGCGGCTGGATCACCAGCGTCGACCCGGTACGCAGCGTGTCACCGGGCACCCCGAGCGCGTACAGCACCGGGATCAGCGCCGCCCAGACCGCGGTCACCCCCAGTACGGGCCTGCCCAGCCGGGCCAGCCGGCCGCGCAGCCAGGCGCCGGTCGTGGACTTCCGGCGGCGGTAGGAGATCACCGAGGCGTACCCGCCGACCAGGAAGAAGATCCCCAGCATCTGGAGCACCCAGCTGACCGGGGCGAAGAACCCGAACGTGGAGAGCGGGCTCGCGTTGTGCAGGGCGCCGCCGTCGTCGAGCGTGAAACCGCCGAGCAGCCAGTGCCCGGTCGGTACGGCGAGCAGGGCCAGGGCGCGCAGACCGTCCACGGCCCGGTCGCGATGGGCGGGGGTGCGGGCGTCGACGCGCGCCGCGAGCTGCTTGAGGCTCATCGTCCGGCTCCGTCCGCGATCGTGGTGCGGCCGGCTCCGTCGGCGACGGCCGTTCGTTCCGACCCGTTGGCGACCGTGGTTCGTTCCGAGCCGTTGGCGACCGTGGTTCGTTCCGGCCCGTCCGCGATCGCGGCGAGGGCGCGCAGGGAGTCCGTCCCGGGTACGAAGTAGCCGGTGTGGCCTTCGGCGTCCTCCGCGGGGACCCGGCGCGCCCCGAACCGCGGATCGGCCGGATCGCTGCCGTGTCCCAGACCGGCGAACTCCACGTTCGGTACGTCGTCGATCCAGTCGGTGGCGTCCTTCGCCGCCCAGACCCGGGCCCGGGTGCGCAGATCGCCCACGTCGTCGGCGCGCATCCCGGGGGAACCGATCACCACCAGGTCGGAGGCGCGCAGCCGGGGCGCGGCGAGACCGCAGACCACGGAACCGTAGCTGTGGCAGAACACGGCGGGCTCGGGCAGCCCGTCGGCCGCCAGCCCCTCCGCGAACCGGGTCAGCCGCTGGGCCCCGGCCTTCGCCAGGCCCCCGGTCGCGGCATCGAGACCGACGCCCACCGGGGTGGTGTACCCGGCCCAGGCGACGACCGCGGTGCCCGCACCGCTCTGCGCGTACAGGGATCTCGCCATGCCCGCCGGAGTGCCGTACACGTCGTTCGTCCGGTCGAAGGTCCCGGCGTCGATGTCGGAACCGGGCACCACGACGGACACCCGGCGCGCCGACCGCAGGTCCCCGAACACCTCGGCGACCTGGCCCCGGCCACGCGGGTCGAACGCGAGGATCCGCCGCCCGGGGGCGGCGAGACTCCGGTACCGGGGGTCGTCGGCGGCCCTCAGGGACAGGGCGTTGGCGCGGTAGCGCAACTCCACCGGGACACCGTCGAGATTGCCGACGACGAGCGGGTGGCGCACCACCAGCCGCTGCTGCTCGGCCGCACCCAACCCCCGGAAGAACCGGGCGACTTCACCCGGAGTGGCCCGCCCCGGATCGGGCAGTTCCTGCCCCCGTGTATGGTCCGCCCGCCAGGACGCGCTGCCCGGCGGTGGCCCGGTCACGGCCGCCTGCGCGTCCCCCGACACCCACCCCGCCGTCCCGGCCACCACGGTGGTCGCCAGTGCGACCGCGACCAGGGTCCTCGCGTATCGACGCATCTCGCCCTCCCTCTCCGGCTGTCGTACGCCGATCGGCGCGACGGAGAGGAAGGTAGGAGGACGACGGGTGAGGAGGCGTCACACCGGGGAGCCACGTGCGAAGTGATACCTGGGTAGGGGGTGTACGACATGGGGCCCGGGACCGGCGGGGCGGGGCGGGGCGGGGGCGTGCGACGGTCCGTGCGGGCTCCGGAAACGGCCCGCGCGGAGGGCCGTACGGCGGTGCGGGGCCGGCCACGCCCCCCGGTGGCCTTCCCCCGCGCCACGCCCCCCGGTGGCCTTCCCCCGCGCCACGCCCCCCCGGTGGCCTTCCCCCGCGCCCCGCGTCCCCCGGTGGCTCCTACGCCCCCGTGTCCCCCGGGGCCACCAGCCCCGACTCGTACGCGAAGATCACCGCCTGCGCCCGGTCCCGCAGGTCCAGCTTGGCCAGCACCCGGCCGATGTGCGTCTTCACCGTCTGCTCGGCCAGCACCAGCCGCGCGGCGATCTCCTGGTTGGACAGCCCCCGCGCGATCAGCTCCAGCACCTCGCTCTCGCGCGGGGTGAGCCCGTTCAGCCGCAGCGCGGGCCCGCCGCGGGACGCCCCGGACGGCCGCTGGGCCGCGAAGTCCGCGATCAGGCGCCGTGTCACGGAGGGCGCCAGCAACGCGTCGCCCGCCGCCACCACCCGTACCGCCGAGATCAGGTCGGCGGGCGGGGCGTCCTTCAGCAGGAAACCGGACGCACCGGCGCGCAGCGCCTCGTACACATAGTCGTCCACGTCGAAGGTGGTCAGCATCAGCACCTTCGGCCGGTGCACCACACCCACCGGCGGGTTCAACAGCTCGCGGGCCGCCGCCAGTCCGTCCATCTCGGGCATCCGGACATCCATCAGCACCACGTCGGGATGCGCGTTCCGGCTGACCTCGACGCCCTGGCGCCCGTCCGGCGCCTCGCCCACCACATCGATGTCGCTCTGCGCCGACAGCAGCGCCGCGAACCCCGCGCGCACCATGGCCTGGTCGTCGACGATGATCACGCGGATGGTCACGATTCCTCCGAAGTCTGCTGTGCGGACGGGGCTTTGGCCGGGGGCAGCGGCAGCCGGGCGGCCACCCGGAATCCGCCGTCGGGCAGCGGGCCCGTGTCCAGGGTTCCGCCGGTCAACCGTACGCGCTCACGCATCCCGACCAGCCCGTGCCCGGTCCCCGTCGTCTCCAGCGGCGAACGGGCGTGCTCCGCGGGGCTGTTGACGACCAGCACCGTCAGATGACCCGCGCCCGCCGTGATGGACACCCGGGTCCGCGCCCCCGGCGCGTGCCGGATCACATTCGCCAGCGCCTCCTGCACGATGCGGTACGCCGACACGTCCACCGCCGGTGGCACCTCGCCGAGGTCCGCCGCCAGCGACAGTTCGGCCGGCAGCCCCGCCCGTACCGTCGCCTCCACCAGCTGCTGCACCCGGTCCAGGCCGGGCTGCGGAGCGCGTTCGCCCTCCGTGCCATCGCTGCGCAGCACCGACAGCAGCCGCCGCATCTCGCCCAGCGACTCCCGCGCACTGGCGGCGATGGACGTGAACTCCTCGCGCGCCTCGTCCGACAGTCCGTCGATCCGGTACGGGGCGGAGTCGGCCTGCACCGTGATCACCGACATGTGGTGCGCGACCACGTCATGCAGCTCACGGGCGATCCGGGTCCGCTCCTCCAGGAGGGTGCGCTGTGCCCGCTCGGCCTCGCTGATGGTCTCCTGCTCGGCGAGCCGGCGCTGCGCCTCGCCCCGTTCCCGTACCGCGGCCCCGATCACCAGCATGACCGCGCCGAGCATGAACACCAACAGCGCGCTGCCGTTGCTGCGCTCGGGATCGACCCGGTGCAGCACCAGGCCGGCGGCACCCGTCAACAGCCAGACACAGACCACGGTCCGCCGGGTCTCCCGCAGCCCGATCGCCAGCAGCACGAACATATAGGCGACGATCACCGGAGGGGGCCACGGCCAGATGTCCAGCTTCCCGGCCGGCTGCGCCAGGAGGACGAGCGCACCGAGGATGTCGGAGGGGAAGATGATCCACCAGGCCTGCAGGGGCCGGTGCGCCAGCATCAGCAACGGGGCGGCCTGGCCGACGGCCAGTGCTCCGGCCACACCCCCCGGTACGTCGTACCGCGTGGTCAGGACGTTGATGGTGATCGGGATGAAGCTCGCGGCGAGGGCGAGCACCACCACGTACGGAGACAGCCGCTGCCACCGTTTCGGGGCACCGGCCAGCAGCGGTGTGGGCGGATGGGACGCGTGGGACAGCCCGTGGGCGAGCTCGCGCAGATTGCGGCGGGCGGCGCTCAGCAGGCCATCGGCGGGCGGCGGCCCGGCGGGGGAAGTGGACATGGCCCGATCAGCGTAGGCAGACGACCCGGAACCCGGCGTCATACCGGGGTGCCGGACCGCCGCCCGGCCACTCATACCGGGGTACGGGGTCGGGTCGGAGCCGCGCCCCGGCCGGGGCTACAGCTCCGCGAGCAGCTGCGCCTTCTTCGCGCTGTACTCGTCGTCCGTCACCAGACCCGCCTGGTGCAGCTCCCCGAGGTGCCGTATCCGCTCGGCGATGTCCGCGGGATCGCGCCGCCCGGCACCGACCAGGACCGGGGCGGGTCCGACCGGTGCGGTCTGCGATCTGCGGACGGATTCCAGTACGGCGGCGGCGAAGGGCAGCGACTCGTGGACCGGGCCGTAGCCGAGGCCGAAGAGCACCGCGGCCGGATCCTGGTCCGCACGGGCCGAATGGCCGGAAACCGCCCGGCCGGTCCCGGGTGCGGTGCCCGCCGCGGCGACGGGTCCGGCCGGGCCACAGGCCTCGCCCAGGCCGCTCGCCCCACCGTGGCCCACCGCCACCGCCGTACGGGGCACGAGCCGGAGGTAACCGTCGAGCGCCTCGGGCGAGCGCCACTCGACCCCGCACAGTTCGGCCACCGGGAAGGTCTGGTCGCCGGCCTTCCACTTGGCGCTGGAGGCTCCGGTCCACGACCACCGGAAGGAGATCCGCTCCCCGTCGAAGCTGGCCCTGCCGTCGTACGCCTTGAAGTTCATCGGGGCCTCGGGGGCAGCGACGAGGAAGCGGTCGGCGGGCAGCCCGTCATCGGGTCCGAGCAGCGCGCGCAGCTCGTCCGCGTAGTACTCGGCGAGGACCTCCCGTTCCGCCGGAAGTACCAGGCGGTACGGGTCGCACCCGTCCTTCAGCTGTCCCGCCGCAGCCTCCAGGAGCGGATCGGCGCCCGGTCTCGGCACCGCACGAAGAACCACCGTGCCCCGCTTGCCTGGGGTCAGCGTCACCGACGACAACGCCGCATGCGGGATGCGGCGTTCACGCAGACTCTGGAAGAGCTTCGGCGTGCGGATACCCCGTTCGAAGCGGATGAGCAAGGAGTCGGTGTCGAACTCCCAGGTGGCATGAATTCCGGCCAGCACATCACCCATGCGCCTCATCGTATGCGGCACAGCCCCGCCCGTCCCCCCTCGGCGTCAAGACCGAATCAATCGGAAGCCCACCACTCTCCACGCGCGTCAGGTTTCCCGCCGACCGGAAATACCGCTGCGGCACGCGGTGTCCGCGTCCGCACAGCTGACCGATCCGTACGCGCCGACGCCGATCGCGGCGAAGTTGCTGAGGCTCTCGGTGCCCGGCTCGAAATAGCCGCTGTGGCCGATCGCGTCCCCCGCCGAGACGATCCGGGCCCCGAAGTCGGGATCCACCGGGTCGGCACCGTGCCCGATCCCGCCGACCGCGAGGTACGGCACGTCCTGGATCCAGTCGTCACGGTCCCGCATCGCCCACACCCGGGCGTCGGTCTCCAGCTGCTCGGCACTGTCGGCCCGCATGCCGGGGCTGCCCGCGACCGCGATGTCGGTCACCCGGGAGGGCACCTCGTGGGCGGCGACCCCGCAGAGCACGGAGCCGTAGCTGTGGCAGAAGAGCGAGACGGCCGAGGTGCCCGGCAGCCCGCTCACCATGGCGTTGAGCCGGACCGCCCCGTCCGCCGCGAGCCGGCCGAGGGCCGCGTCCATGCCGATGCCCGCGGGGGCCGTGTAGTCGGCCCAGGCGATGACGGCGGTACGGGCTCCGGGGCGGACGGCGCGCTCCGCCCCGTACAGCGACTGCGCCATGCCGACCGGTGCCGCGTACTTGCGCCTGGCCGTCCGCTCCAGCGTCAGCAGACTGGTATCGACACCCGGCACGACGACGGAGACCCGTTCGGCGCGGTCGAGATCACCGAACACCTCGGCGGCGCGGCCCTTTCCGGACGGATCGAAGGACAGGATCTGCCGGCCCTCGGCGAGCATCGACCGGAAGCGCTCCATCCGGCGCACGGCTTCGCCGCGGCCGTCCGGGGAGAGTGTGACGTCGTGCGTTCGCCGCCGTTCCACGGCCTGTGCCTGTTTGAGGGCCAGCCGGTTGGCGTGGTAGCGCACGGTGACCGGGACGCCGTTCAGATTTCCCACGACCAAGGGGTACTTGTCCGCCAGCGAGACCTGCTGTCCGGCGGTCAGCGTGGCGAAGAAGTGGGCCAGCCGGTACGGCGGCGCGGAGACGTCCGGCAGCGCGTGACCGGCTATCCGGTCCCGGGCCCACGAGGCGAGCGCGATCTCGCGTGGCTCGTCGGAGCGTTGATGGCGTACGGCGGTCCAGCCCGTGGTCGCCAGCATCACGAACACGACCGCGACGGCGAGCAGCGCGCGCCATGCGGTCAACGTGGGGGAGGAGTCGAAGGAATTCACTGCTCCACACCCTAGGAGACGTGCGACGAACGTCGTTACGAGGGTGACGCACATCACCCGGCTGCGAGGAATCGGCGTCGCCGGCCCTCACGTTCCGTAGGTGCGGCCCGTACGCTCCGCCGTGCTCAGGACCCCGGACGCCGCTTCCGGTGCCCGGTCCCCGCCGCGGCGGACGCGTGGGTGTGAGGTCCGTCATGGCCGGGGGCGAGAGGTGCGGCACAGTGCGGACCGCGGGTGGGAGCGTCCTGGCGCCAGTCGCCCGCGAGTGCGGGGGCGAGCTGGTCCAGGTAGATCCCGGTCAGGTCGCGCAGGGACTCCACGCTCGGGTCGTGCCCCCGGCCCCACAGCTGTCCGGCCACCCGCATCACGCCGGAGAACGCCGCGACGGCCACCCGCGGCCGGGGGTCGCTCGTCACATCGAGCCCTTCCCGTTCCGCGATCAGGCGGGCGATCTTGTCCTCCAGATCGATGCAGCGCCGCAGATGGGCGGCGAGCAGGGTCGGGTTCGATTCGATCAACTGGTAGGTCCGCATATGGAGGTCGACCGTGACGAGCTCCTCGATGGCCTCGCCGATACTGTTCCAGGCGCGCATGACGGCCCGGCGCATTGCCTCGAAAGGGGCCTCGTCGGCAGGGCGTTGACGCAACTCCGACAGGAAGTGGGACTCCACCATCTCCTGGACGGCGAAGGCGACCTCTTCCTTGCTCGCGAAGTAGCGGAAGAAGGTGCGCTGGGACACCTCGACCGCGTCGACGATCTCGTCGACGGTGGTCCGGTCGTATCCCTGGGTCGTGAAGAGAACGAGGGCGGCGTGCACCAGGGCATCGCGGGTGCGCTGCTTCTTGCGTTCACGCAGCCCTGCCGGGTGCTCGGTGTGCTGCCCGTCCGTCACTTACTCGTCCTCTTTTCGCCTTTTGTGCTGTTCAGTTCAGGCCGATTGGCCTGCCCTGCCTGTGAGTTACGTGACAGTTACTGACTTGTGAATTGGTTTGTCAACTGTCAGTGGCTGTCACTAGTCTCCCCGTATGACTAGTCAGACCACCGTCGAGAAGGCACCGCGGGAGCCGGACGACAGCGCCGTACCCGCACCGGTCAAGGGGCTTCGCGGCCACCCCTGGCTGACGCTGTTCTCCGTCGCCATCGGCGTGATGATGGTGGCGCTCGACGGCACTATCGTCGCGATCGCCAACCCCGAGATCAAAAAGGATCTCGGCGCCTCGCTCGCCGACGTCCAGTGGATCACCAACGGATATCTGCTCGCACTCGCCGTCGCCCTCATCACCGCCGGCAAGCTCGGCGACCGTTTCGGTCACCGCCAGACGTTCCTGATAGGCATCGCCGGTTTCGCCGTGGCGTCCGGCGCCATCGGTCTCTCCAGCGAGATCGGTTTCGTCATCGTCTTCCGGGTCCTTCAGGGCCTGTTCGGCGCGCTGCTCATGCCGGCCGCCCTGGGCCTGCTGCGGGCCACCTTCCCCGCCGAGAAGCTGAACATGGCCATCGGCATCTGGGGCATGGTCATCGGCGCGTCCACCGCGGGCGGCCCGATCGTCGGCGGTCTGCTCGTCGAGCACGTCAGCTGGCAGTCCGTCTTCTTCATCAACGTACCGGTCGGCGTCATCGCGCTCGTCTTCGGCCTGGTGATCCTCAAGGACCACCGCGCCGCCAACGCGCCGCGCTCCTTCGACATCGTGGGGATCCTGCTGCTCTCGGGCGCGATGTTCTCCCTCATCTGGGGGATCATCAAGGCCGGTGAGTCGTGGGGCTGGACCGATGGCAGGACCATCGGCTTCCTCGGACTCGCGATCGTCCTCTTCCTCGTCTTCGGCTTCTGGGAGACCAAGGTCAAGGAGCCGCTCGTCCCGCTGGGGATGTTCCGCTCCGTCCCGCTGACCGCGGGCGCCATTCTGATGGTGCTGATGGCCTTCGCCTTCATGGGCGGCCTGTTCTTCGTGACGTTCTTCCTCCAGGGCGTCCACGGGATGAGCCCGGTCGACAGCGGTCTGCACCTGCTGCCGCTCACCGCGATGATGATCGTCGCCTCCCCGGTCGCCGGCATGCTGATCACCAAGTTCGGCCCGCGGGTGCCGCTGGTCGGCGGCATGGTGTGCACCGCCGTGGCGATGTTCGGCATGACGACGCTGAGCGAGAGCACCGGAACCTTCGGCATGTCGCTCTGGTTCGCCCTGCTCGGCTGCGGGCTCGCCCCCGTCATGGTCGGCGCCACCGAGGTCATCGTCGGCAACGCGCCGATGGAGCTCTCGGGTGTGGCCGGAGGCCTCCAGCAGGCCGCGATGCAGGTCGGTGGCGCCCTGGGCACCGCCGTTCTCGGCGCGGTCATGTCGGCCAAGGTGAGCGCGGACTTCGCGGGCAACTGGAAGGACGCGGGCCTGCCGGGTCCGATCGACCCCAAGCTCGAAGAGGCGGCGGAGTTCGGCATCGTTCCCGCCGAGGAACTGGGCAAGGCGCCCGGTATGACCCCGGACGTGATCGACCGGATCGGCGGGGTCATCCACGACACGTTCATGTCCGGCATGGGCCTGGCCTTCACCGTCGCGGGCGCCGTGGCCGTCGTCGCCGCCGTGGTCGCCACGTTCACCAAGCGCGGCGCCAACGCCGAGGCGGGCGCCGGAGTCGGCCACATCTGACCTGCCCGACGGCGCGTAAGCGCCGGCACGGCACGCGTCAACACAGCGCCATGGACAGCCCCGCCGGACCTCTCCGGCGGGGCTGTCGCCTATCAGGGTGATCGGGCCCTGCCCCCCTTCCCAGGGCCTTGTCCGGCGGGTCAGGGTGCGGACAGAAGATCCGCACGACAACGGGGGTTGATCCACCATGCGTACGACCGTTCTCGCCCTGGCCGCCCTGGCCGTCACCGCGCTCGTCCCACCGGCCGTGGCCATGGTCCCGGCCGGGGCCGCGCCGAAGGTCGCTACCGCGCCGAAGCCCGCTACCGCGCCGAAACCGGCTACCGCCCCGAAGCCCGCCGGAGTCGCGCTCGGCAGCTGCGGGGCCGGGCAGCTCTGCCTCTGGCGGAAGCCCGACTTCACCGGCGCCCGGCAGATCCATGAGCTGTCCTCCGTCGACATCGAGAGCTGTGTCCCGCTGCCCGCGGGCAGCGACGCGCAGTCGCTCGCCAACCGCACCGGGCGGCCCGTCACGACGTACCAGTCGGCGGAGTGCGCGGAGACGGCCGAGTTCGAGACGTACCCGGGCGGCGGCACCTGGACGCCCCGCTCCCCGTACGGGGTCAGGGCCTTCAAGATCTGGGAGAACTGACGGGCGCGGGAGCGGCCCGGTACGCCGAAGGGCGGCGGGACCAGTGGCCCCGCCGCCCTTCGGTATGTGCGCCTACGTGTGCCTGCCGGCTCAGGCGTCGCCGCCCGCCGCGCCCGGATCGGCCGCGGCCACATCCAGGAGGTCGTAGCGGTCGACCGCCGTCTTCAGCGCCGAACGGTCGATCTTCCCCTCCTTCGCGAGCTCCGTGAGCACCGCGAGGACGATCGACTGCGCGTCGATGTGGAAGAACCTGCGGGCGGCGCCGCGGGTGTCGGCGAAGCCGAAGCCGTCCGCACCCAGCGACTGGTACGCGCCGGGCACCCAGCGCGCGATCTGGTCCGGCACCGCACGCATCCAGTCCGAGACCGCCACGAACGGGCCCTCGGAGCCGGACAGCTTCCGCGTGACGTACGGCACGCGCTGCTCCTCCTCGGGGTGCAGCAGGTTGTACCGCTCCACGTCCACGGCCTCGCGGCGCAGCTCGTTCCAGGAGGTCGCCGACCAGACGTCCGCCTTGACGTTCCACTCCTCGGCGAGGATGCGCTGTGCCTCCACCGCCCACGGGACCGCCACACCGGACGCCATGATCTGGGCCGGGATCTGGCCCCGCTCGCCGCTGCTGAAGCGGTACACGCCCTTGAGGATGCCTTCGACATCCACGTTCTCGGGCTCGGCCGGGTGCCGGATCGGCTCGTTGTAGACGGTCAGGTAGTAGAAGACGTCCTCGTTCTCCTCGGGCGTCCCGCCGTACATCCGCCGCAGACCGTCCTTGACGATGTGCGCGATCTCGTACCCGAAGGCCGGGTCGTACGCGACACAGCCCGGGTTCGTCGAGGCGAGCAGCTGCGAGTGGCCGTCGGCGTGCTGGAGACCCTCACCGGTCAGCGTCGTACGGCCGGCGGTGGCGCCCAGCACGAAGCCGCGCGCCAGCTGGTCGGCCATCTGCCAGAACTGGTCGCCGGTGCGCTGGAAACCGAACATCGAGTAGAAGACGTACACCGGGATCAGCGGCTCGCCGTGCGTCGCGTACGCCGAACCGGCGGCGATCAGCGAGGCCGTGCAGCCCGCCTCGGAGATGCCGTCGTGCAGCATCTGGCCGGTCGGTGACTCCTTGTACGCGAGCAGCAGATCGC
The DNA here is from genome assembly GCF_044542225.1 of Streptomyces sp. NPDC079020. NCBI lineage: Bacteria > Bacillati > Actinomycetota > Actinomycetes > Kitasatosporales > Streptomycetaceae > Streptomyces > Streptomyces sp. NPDC079020. The sequence goes on along the minus strand of NZ_JBITUB010000001.1, from coordinate 650,839 downwards.
GGTCCACCGCCTCGTACTGCTGGCCGAGCGGGTTGTAGATCTTCGCGCTCGGGAAGAACGCGTCCATGCCGAAGGTGCGGTACTCGTCGGGCGCGATCAGCACGAAACGCTTGCCGATCTCCTTGTCCCGCATGAGGTCCTTCAGGATGCGGACGAACGCCATGGTCGTGGCGATCGACTGCTGACCCGAACCCTTCTTCGCAGTCGCGTACGTCTTGTCCTCGGGCAGGGCCAGGGGCTTCGACCGCACGACACGGGTCGGGACGTAACCGCCCAGACCCTGGCGGCGGTCGTGCATGTACTGGATCTCCTCCGAGTCGCGGCCCGGGTGGTAGTACGGCGGGTAGCCCTCGTCCAGCTGCTTGTCCGTGATCGGGATGTGCAGCCGGTCGCGGAAGCGCTTGAGGTCCTCGACCGTGAGCTTCTTCATCTGGTGGGTCGCGTTGCGGCCCTCGAAGTTCGGTCCGAGGGTCCAGCCCTTGACCGTCTGCGCGAGGATCACGGTCGGCTGGCCCTTGTGGGCCTTGGCCGCCGCGTACGCCGCGTAGACCTTGCGGTGGTCGTGCCCGCCGCGCCCCAGGTGCAGGATCTGGTGGTCCGACATGTCCTTGACCATGTCGCGCAGCCGGGGGTCGTCGCCGAAGAAGTGCTCACGGATGTACGCACCCGTCTCGGTGGCGTACGTCTGGAACTGCCCGTCCGGCGTGGTGTTCAGCTTGTTGACCAGGATGCCCGTGCGGTCCTGCGCGAGCAGCGGGTCCCAGGTGCGGTCCCAGACCAGCTTGATGACGTTCCAGCCGGCCCCGCGGAACTGCGACTCCAGCTCCTGGATGATCTTGCCGTTGCCGCGTACCGGCCCGTCGAGGCGCTGGAGGTTGCAGTTGACCACGAAGGTCAGGTTGTCCAGGCCCTCACGGGCGGCGATGGACAGCTGTCCGAGCGACTCGGGCTCGTCCATCTCGCCGTCGCCCAGATAGGCCCACACATGCGACTTGGAGGTGTCGGCGATGCCGCGCGCCTCCATGTAGCGGTTCATCCGCGCCTGGTAGATCGCGCCGAGCGGACCGAGGCCCATCGAGACGGTCGGGAACTCCCAGAAGTCCGGCATCAGCCGCGGGTGCGGGTAGCTGGACAGGCCGTTCGGCGCCTTCGACTTCTCCTGGCGGAAGGCGTCGAGCTGCGCCTCGTTCAGCCGGTCGAGCAGGAAGGCGCGGGCGTAGATACCGGGGGAGGCGTGCCCCTGGAAGAAGATCTGGTCGCCGCCGTCGCCCTGGTCCTTGCCGCGGAAGAAGTGGTTGAAGCCCACGTCGTACAGCGAGGCGGAGGAGGCGAAGGTGGCGATGTGACCGCCGACCCCGATCCCGGGACGCTGGGCGCGCGAGACCATCACGGCCGCGTTCCAGCGGGTCGCGTTGAGGACCTTGCGCTCGATCTCCTCGTCGCCCGGGAAGAACGGCTCGTCCTTCGTGGCGATCGTGTTCACATAGTCCGTACTGCGCATCTCCGGCACGGCGACGCGCTTCTCCCGCGCGCGCTCGATGAGCCGGAGCATCAGATAGCGGGCCCGCTCACGGCCTCGCTCGTCGACGGCGGCGTCGAGGGAGTCGAGCCATTCCTGGGTCTCTTCGGGATCGAAGTCCGGGACCTGGCTCGGAAGGCCGCCAATGATGATCGGGTTGCGATCGGATCCGGAAGCCACGCTGTTCCTTCGCTGTTCGGTGCTGCTCTACGGGGCCTGGTTACGGGGAACGTACCCCCGGGACATCTGCTGTGCGCCGCCTCCATCGTGTACCGCGAGGGCGTAAACGTCATCTCTACCGCGGGGTAACCATGAGGTTCCGAACGGTCACGTCCGGGGCACGAGTATGGGCAGCACAAGGATGGGTCGGGCCAAACCGCAACCATACGCCCAAGCCGTCCAAGCGTTCCCAAAGGCTGTTCGGATCCGAATGCCGGACCGAAACGGCATAAGCTGAGGAAGGACGTATACGGATTGGGCGACATCGAAGGCCCCGAGGGAGACCGCCCGGAGTTGCGGTGACGTGGCAGGGAACGTCACCGTTTAGGCGGTCTCGGACGCTGGGTACTTGCGCGATTCGCCGAGCCCGTGTGGACTACGGCCAACGCCCCGCGCACGCGCGTGGCTGAAGCATTTTCCGAAACATGATCAGGAGGCAACCCGTGAGCGCGACCGCGGACCACGCGGAGGAGCGGACCAACCCGGCTGCACGCCTGGGGTTCGAGCCCGGACAAGTGGTCCAGGAGATCGGCTACGACGACGACGTCGAGCTGGAGCTCCGTGAGGGCATTGAGGCCACTACCGGCCAGGATCTCGTCGACGAGGAGTACGACGACGTCGCCGACGTCGTCCTGCTCTGGTTCCGTGACGAGGACGGCGACCTTACGGACGCGCTGGTGGATGCCATTGGTCTGCTTGAGGACGGCGGAACGGTCTGGCTGATGACGCCGAAGACCGGCCGTGACGGATACGTCGAACCGAGCGACATCAATGAGGCTGCCCAGACAGCCGGCCTCGCTCAGACCAAGAGCATCAGTGCGGGCAAGGACTGGACGGGCAGCCGTCTGGTCACCCCCAAGGGGGCCAAAGGCAAGCGCTGACCCGCTCTCTCATCACCCGGGGCCCCCGGCGGCGATCACGCCCCCGGGGGCCTTCGTACGTGCCGTCGCCCCGCCCATGCGTAGGGTGGGTGCCACCCGGACGGCTCAGTCCGGTCAAGCGGTGACGTAGCGAAGGGACGCGTTCCATGGCGATCGAGGTCGGCACCCAGGCCCCGGATTTCGAGCTGAAGGACAACCACGGCCGGACCGTGAGGCTCTCGGACTTCCGGGGCGAGAAGAACGTGGTGCTGCTGTTCTACCCGTTCGCCTTCACCGGCGTCTGCACGGGTGAGCTGTGCGCGCTCCGGGACGAGCTGCCGCAGTTCGAGAACGACGACACCCAGCTCCTCGCCGTCTCCAACGACTCCATCCACACCCTGCGGGTCTTCGCCGAGCAGGAGGGCCTGGAGTACCCGCTGGTCTCCGACTTCTGGCCGCACGGCGCGACCTCGCGTGCGTACGGCGTCTTCGACGAGGAGAAGGGCTGCGCGGTGCGCGGCACCTTCATCATCGACAAGGAGGGCGTCGTCCGCTGGACCGTGGTCAACGGTCTGCCCGACGCGCGTGACCTCAAGGACTACATCGCGGCGCTCGCGGCGATCTGATCCCGGAGCCGCGACGATCCGATCCGTGAGCCTTTGATCCCCGGATCCGTGAGCCTCCGATCCCCGGATCCGTGAGGCTCCGGTCCCGGGAATCGCGGGGCTCCGGACCCGGAATCGCGACGCCCGGCCAAAAGCCTGTTTTGGCAGGGAACCGGTCACTAGGATCCAATCGTTGATCCGATACCAACGCACGACGGGGACGCTGGTGTCTGCCGGCCCCTGAAAACCTATGGGAGGACTCGTGGGAGTCAGCCTCAGCAAGGGCGGCAACGTCTCGCTGACCAAGGCCGCGCCCAACCTGACCGCGGTCATCGTCGGTCTGGGCTGGGATGCCCGTACCACCACCGGTGGTGACTTCGACCTCGACGCCAGCGCCCTGCTGACGAACGCCGAGGGCAAGGTCGGAAACGACGGGAATTTCGTTTTCTTCAACAACCTCAAGAGCCCCGACGGTTCCGTGGAGCACACCGGTGACAACCTCACCGGTGAGGGCGAGGGTGACGACGAGGTCGTCAAGGTGAACCTGGCCGGTGTGCCGGCCGATGTGGACAAGATCGTCTTCCCGGTCTCGATCTACGAGGCCGAGAGCCGTCAGCAGAGCTTCGGCCAGGTGCGCAACGCGTACATCCGCGTGGTCAACCAGGCCGACAACACGGAGCTGGCGCGCTACGACCTGAGCGAGGACGCCTCGACCGAGACCGCCATGGTCTTCGGCGAGCTGTACCGCAACGGGGCGGAGTGGAAGTTCCGCGCCATCGGCCAGGGCTATGCCTCGGGTCTGCGCGGCATCGCGCAGGACTTCGGCGTCAACGTCTGACCGACGCCCGGTGACAGCTCCGCGGCAGCGCTGAGCCGCCATCAGCACCACCCCGTCCGGCGCCGCACGATGTGTGCGGCGCCGGACGTGCTCAACAGGGCGTTCACCCGCCCGCCATCCGGGCGCGCACGCGCTCGTGAACCGGGCGCGCACGCGCCCTCGCTCACCCGGGCGTCCGAGCGTCCGGCGACATCGTCCAACGACTCGGGGAGGACACACATGGGCGTCACGCTCGCCAAGGGAGGCAATGTCTCCCTCTCCAAGGCCGCTCCCAACCTCACCCAGGTGCTGATCGGGCTCGGCTGGGACGCACGGTCCACCACCGGAGCCGACTTCGACCTCGACGCCAGCGCGCTGCTGTGCCAGTCGGGACGGGTGCTCGGCGACGAGTGGTTCGTCTTCTACAACAACCTCACCAGCCCGGACGGCTCCGTGGAGCACACCGGTGACAACCTCACCGGTGAGGGCGACGGCGACGACGAGTCGGTCATCGTGCACCTCGACCAGGTACCCGCCCACTGCGACAAGATCATCTTCCCGGTCTCGATCCATGAGGCGGACAATCGCGGGCAGACCTTCGGGCAGGTCAGCAATGCCTTCATTCGTGTGGTGAATCAGGCGGACGGCCAGGAACTGGCGCGCTACGACCTGAGCGAGGACGCCTCGACGGAGACCGCGATGATCTTCGGAGAGCTCTACCGGTACAACGGCGAGTGGAAATTCCGTGCGGTGGGGCAGGGGTACGCGTCGGGGCTGAGAGGTATCGCTCTAGACTTCGGGGTCAACGTTTCGTAAAACCGCGCACGGCGCGGGGGAGCCCCGTACACACCTGGGGAGACCCTTACATAACACGATGGGGTAGCCAGTGGTTCTGAAAACCTTCGGCTGGTCGTTCGCGGTCACCGCGATCGGTCTGGTCGCAGCGGCGTTCTACGGGGGGTGGCAGGCATTCGGCATTGTGGCGATCCTGTCGGTCCTGGAGATCTCGCTGTCCTTCGACAACGCGGTGATCAACGCCGGAATTTTGAAGAAGATGAATGCCTTCTGGCAGAAGATCTTCCTCACGGTGGGTGTGCTCATCGCGGTCTTCGGTATGCGGCTGGTCTTCCCCGTCGTGATCGTCGCCGTCAGTGCACAGCTCGGTCCGATCGAGGCGATCGATCTTTCTTTCAACGACCCTGACAGGTACAAGGAACTGGTCACGGACGCGCATCCGTCGATCGCCGCCTTCGGTGGCATGTTCCTCTTGATGATCTTCCTCGACTTCATCTTCGAGGACCGTGACATCCAGTGGCTGCGCTGGATCGAGCGCCCGCTCGCCAAGCTCGGCAAGGTCGACATGCTGTCGGTCTGCATCGCGCTGATCGTGCTGCTGATCACCGCGCTGACGTTCGCGACCCATGCCCACCAGCACGGTGGCGGGCACGCGGACAAGGCGTCGACCGTCATGCTCTCGGGTATCGCGGGTCTGATCACGTACCTCGTGGTCGGCGGGCTCTCCGGCTTCTTCGAGAACAAGCTCGAAGAGGAGGAAGATCGCGAGCACGAGGCCGAGGAAGAGGCCAAGAAGGCGGGCAAGTCCGTCTCCGCGGTCGGCCTCGCCGGCAAGGCCGCGTTCTTCATGTTCCTCTACCTCGAGGTCCTGGACGCGTCCTTCTCCTTCGACGGTGTCATCGGCGCCTTCGCCATCACCAACGAGATCGTGCTGATGGCCCTCGGCCTCGGTATCGGTGCCATGTACGTCCGTTCGCTCACCGTCTATCTGGTCCGTGAGGGCACGCTGGACGACTACGTCTACCTGGAGCACGGCGCCCACTACGCCATCGGCGCGCTGGCCGCCATCCTGCTCGTCACCATCCAGTACGAGATCAACGAGTTCATCACCGGCTCCGTCGGCGTCGTGCTGATCGCCTGGTCCTTCTGGTCCTCGGTCCGCCGCAACAAGGCGCTCGCCGCGGCCGGCGGCGACGGGGGCGACAGCTCCGGTTCCAAGGCGGAAGTCTCCTCCGGGGTGTGACCCGGTAGGTATTGAGGAACGCTCTCTGCGGGGCGGCCCACACGGCGACGGCTCTCCGGCGAAATCCGGACCCGGCCCGGTGGCCGCCCCGCGGTCATGTGCCCCGGTGGCCGCCGTGCGCTCTGCGGCGCCATGGGGACAGCGGGGCAGCAGGGACAGCAGGGGTACGTGCGGGGGCGGGGGCCGGGCAGCGGCCGCGCCACGATTCATATGGGGGTTGGGATGGGCTTCTTCGACGGCGTGTGGCCGGGGCGCGCAGCACAGTTCGAGTCGGGCAACTCCGCGACGAGTTCCATCGTGCTCTCCAAGCGGAACGCCACGGTCTCGCTGAACAAACAGGGCGCGCTCTCCGGCAACCTCCGGGTGAACCTGTCCTGGCGGATGCGGAGCTCGGACATCTCCGGCAGATCGAGCGAGGGCGGCTCGCTGCTGCGCCCGTTCAAGCTCTTCAAGCCCGATGTGGTCCAGGCGCACACCCAGGGCATGGTCAACGTCGACCTGGACCTCGGCTGCATGTACGAACTCCAGGACGGCACCAAGGGAGTCGTCCAGCCCCTGGGCAACCTGATAGGCGATCTGAACGCCCCGCCGTACATCAGGCTCAGCGGCGACGACCGCTTCGGGGCGCCGTCGGGGGAAACGGTCTACGTCAATCTCGACCAGCGCGACCAGATCAAGCGGCTGCTGTTCTTCGTCTACATCTACGACCAGACGCCCGCGTTCGACCGTACGCACGCCAAGGTGACGCTCTACCCGGGCAACGGCCCGCGGATCGAGATCGAGCTGGACGAGCGCGCCCCGCAGGCCCGCTCCTGCGCCGTCTTCACCGTGGAGAACGTCAAGGACGAGCTCATCGTGCGGCGCGAGGTGAAATTCGTCTACGGCTTCCAGTCGGAGCTGGACCGGATGTACGGCTTCGGGATGCAGTGGGGGCGCGGCTACAAAACCCGGACCTGAGCACCGGTGCCGACCGGCGGCCGGACGCGTGGTCCGGGTGCTCAGCGGCCCGGCGGCTCAGGAACGGACGAACTGGGGGCCCTGCGGGGGCAGCGTGAAGTGCGGATCCGGTGCGTGCGCCGCGGCCGCCGCGGGCTGCGGGTAGCCGTATCCGGACGGGGCGGCCGCGGGCTCGGACTGCGGATAGCCGTATCCGGGCGTGTATCCGGGCGCCGCGGCGGCGGGCTCGGGCTGCGGATATCCGTACGCGGGCGGGGCGGAAGCCGGTCCGGGCTGCGGGTAGCCGTACGCGGGCGGGGCGGAGACGGGCTGTGGGTAGCCGTACGAGGGCTGGTGGTGCTGGACCGTGGCATGGGAGTCGGGGCCGAGCGGGTGGGCCGTGTACGGCCCGTGTGCGGCTTCCTCGGGGGCGGTGGCCTGCGTCTGTCCCTCGGACCGCGCCTGCGCCTGTGCCGCCGTGTCGGCCCGGCCCTGCGCCTGCGCCTGTGCCTCCGACTCGTCGACCGAGATCCCGAAGGCGGTGGCGAGCCCGATCAGACCGGTCGGATACCCCTGTCCGACCGCCCGGAACTTCCAGCCCTCCCCGCGCCGGTAGAGCTCGCCGCAGATGATGGCGGTCTCCTCCCCGGTCTCCGCCCTGACATCGAACACGGCCAGCGGCTCACCGTCCGCGTAGGCGGCGTCGAACAGCAGAATCCGCAGGTCCCGGACCTGCTGGAAGGCCGCGCCGTCGGAGGAGGCGGCGATGACCACCTGGTCCACCGAGGGATCGAGCGCGCTCAGATCCGCCTCGATCGTGTCGGTCAGCCCATCGGTGACGCTGCGCTTGGGCAGCCGCCGTACCAGGCCGGAGGGGTGCCGGGGCTGGTTGTAGAAGACGAAGTCCTCGTCGGAGCGCACACGGCCGGAGGCGCCCAGCAGCAGGGCGGAGGCATCTACATCCGGAACCCCGGCCCCCGGGGTCCAGCGCAGCACGGCCCGTACGGCCATGGCGTCGAGGGGGACGTTCGAGCCCTTCAGCATCGCGTGCGTCATGCCCGTCATCCTGCCTGCTGGGCGCCCGTGCGGACAACGCGGGGGGCACAAGTCCATGGGCCCGGCGGGAGCCCGTGAGAGGCGTGACGATACCTGGCGGCGCAGGGGGGCAATGGGCGGGTAACCGGAAATTCATGCACATGGGGAACTGTTGACACCCGTCCATACGTACTATTACCGGCCATACATTCGTCCGGCCGGTCAGGCAGTTCGGGGGAAACCAATGCGTCATTTCGGGCATATCTCGCCCGCCGCCCGAGAGGGTCTGTTCCTTCGCGAGCCGTGCGAATTCAACGCGGACTCGCCCGCCAGGCTGCTCTCGGTCGCCCTGGGGGCCACGCTCTACTCTCCGGCCACCCGGCCGGCACTCGCCGACGATGTGATCAAGCAGGTCCGGCGCGGCGTCGTCTCCATGGTGCTCTGCCTGGAGGATTCGATTAACGACGCCGAGGTGGCCGACGCCGAGGCGAACCTCGTCACGCAGTTCACGGCGCTCGCCGAGGCGTCCGACGAGATTCCGCTGCTCTTCATCCGGGTCCGCGAGCCGGGTCAGATCACCGACCTGGTCGACCGGCTCGGCGCCTCGGTCCGCATGTTGTCCGGATTCGTACTACCGAAGTTCACGGAGGAACGGGGCGGGCTCTTCCTGGAAGCCCTCTCCGCGGCGGAGGCGGCCTGCGGGCAGCGGCTGTTCGCCATGCCGGTTCTCGAATCGCCCGAGCTGCTGCATCTGGAGACGCGGAGCGAAACCCTGCGCGGAATCGCCCGTTCCGTGGACAAGTACCGGGACCGGGTCCTCGCCCTGCGGCTCGGCGTCACCGACTTCTGCTCGGCCTACGGTCTGCGCCGGGCGCCCGACATGACGGCGTACGACGTCCAGATCGTCAGTGCCGTCATCGGCGATGTCGTCAATGTCCTGGGCCGGGCGGACGGCACGGGCTTCACGATCACCGGACCGGTGTGGGAGTACTTCCGCGTCCAGGAGCGCATGTTCAAACCGCAGCTCCGCCGCAGCCCCTTCCTGGAGGGCCGCGCCGAGGAACTGCGTACGGCACTCATCGAGCACGACCTGGACGGCCTGCTGCGCGAGATCGGGCTCGACCGGGCCAACGGACTGCTCGGCAAGACGTGCATCCACCCCTCGCACGTGGCCCCCGTGCACGCGCTGTCGGTGGTCAGTCACGAGGAGTTCAGTGACGCGGAGGACATCCTGCGGCCGGAGAGCGGCGGCGGGGGTGTACTGCGTTCCGCGTACACGAACAAGATGAACGAAGTGAAGCCGCACCGGGCCTGGGCCGAGCGGACACTGCTGCGGGCCGAGGTCTTCGGTGTGGCGAGGGAAGACGTCGGTTTCGTGGAACTGCTGGCCGCCGGGCCGGCGGACTGAGCGTGCATCGATGAGCGAGCGCGCGACGGGAGAAGAGGCCGTGGACGTGGTGTGGTCGGGCAGCTGGGTTGCCGAGCGACTGGGAGTCGAACTGATCGGCGACCGGGAGCTCCCGGAGATGCTGGGCCTCGCCCTGCGCCGCAACCCCAAACGGGCGCATCTGCTCGTGTCGAACGTGCTGGGCAAGCATGTGCCGCAGCGGCCCTCGGTGGTGTACGGCGCCGGGGTCGAGCTGGGCGAGCGGGTACGGGCGCTCCTGGGTGACGCCGAGGCCGGCCGCGCGGTCGTCCTCGGCTACGCGGAAACGGCCACCGGCCTCGGCCACGCCGTCGCGGACGGCCTCGGGGCCGCCCCGTATCTGCACTCGACGCGGCGCCCGGTGGCGGGAGTGGCCAGGGCGGGCGGATTCGAGGAGTCCCACTCGCACGCCACGTCGCACCTGCTGCTGCCGGAGGACGGGACACTGCTGGCGGGCCCCGGCACCACAGGCACCTCCGCACCGCTGGTCCTGGTCGACGACGAGTTCTCGACCGGCAACACCGTGCTCAACACCATTCGCGTGCTCCACGAGCTGTGTCCCCGCGAGCGGTACGTCATCGTGGCCCTGGTGGACATGCGTGCGCCCGAGGACCATGACCGGCTGAACGCGTTCGCCGCCGAGATCGGCGCCCGGGTGGACCTGGTGGCGCGGAACTCCGGGACGGTCGGCCTGCCGGACGGAGTCCTGGAGCGCGGCCAGGCGCTGGTGGCGGAACAGGAGACGGCCGCTGCGACGGACGTGATGGAGACGGCGGCGGAGCCGGCAACCACGGTGACGGAGGGGGAGTCGGCAGCCACCGTGACGGAGGCGGCAGCGACGGCCCCGGCTTCGGCGACAGCGGCAGCGACGGCCCCGGCTCCGGCGACAGCGGCTCCGGCGCCCGCACCCTGCACCCGGATACCCCTGGAGTGGCCCACCGGCGTCCCGGACGGTGGCCGGCACGGCTTCACCCCCGCTCACCGGGCGCTCCTGGAACCGGCCCTCCCCGGCATGGCGGCCCGGATCGCCGACGCGCTGGGCGACGCCCGCCGCGTACTGGTCCTCGGCTTCGAGGAGCTGATGTACGCGCCGCTGCGCCTCGGCACCGCGCTGGAGGCGCTCACCGACGCCGAGGTGCGCTACTCGACCACGACCCGCTCGCCCGTCCTGGCCGTGGACGACCCCGGATACGCGATACGGAGCCGGCTGGTCTTCCCGGCCCACGACAACCCCGCGGACGGCCCCGGCGACCGGTACGCGTACAACGTCGCGGGGGCCGGCTTCGACGCCGTCGTGGCAGTCGTCGACTCCACCGCCGACACCCCCGAACTGCACGCCCCCGACGGCCTGCTCGCCCGGCTGGCGGCCCACACCGGCCGGGTGCTGCTTGCCGTCGTCCCCTCGTACATCCCCTCACGCGCTCCCGCGCACGCCCCCGACCGGCAGGAACCCCCCATGCTGCCCGAGCCCCTGCGCGGCCCCGACTTCTCCTCCTACGCGCCCGCCGACATCGGCTGGCTGCTCCAGGACCTCTCGGGCACGGAGCTGGAGGCGCCCACCGAGGAGCGCGAGGAGGCGATACAGAGCGGTGGCGCGCACTACGCCGAGTCGCTGCCCGTGGAGTACCAGCCCAGCCCCGAGTACCAGGCCCTGTTCGAGGCGGCCCTGGACACCTCGGCCGCACGCATCGCCCGAGCGGTCGGCACCGTCACCGAGACGGTCCTCGCGGAGCGCGGACCGCGCCCGGTGCTCGTCTCCCTGGCCCGTGCCGGCACACCGGTCGGCGTCCTGATGCGCCGCTGGGCCCAGCACCGGCACGGCCTCGACCTGCCGCACTACGCCGTCTCCATCGTGCGCGGCCGGGGCATCGACGCCAACGCCCTGCGCTGGCTGGCCGCCCACCACGACCCGGCCGACGTCGTGTTCGTCGACGGCTGGACCGGGAAGGGCGCCATCACCCGCGAACTGGCGGCGGCACTCGCCGAGTTCGAGGGCTTCAACCCGGAGATCGCGGTCCTGGCCGACCCGGGCGGCTGTGTGCGCACCTACGGCACGCGCGAGGACTTCCTCATCCCGTCCGCCTGCCTCAACTCCACGGTCTCCGGCCTGATCTCCCGTACGGTGCTGCGCGCCGACCTGGTCGGCCCCCACGACTTCCACGGCGCCAAGTTCTACCGGGAGCTGGCCGGCTCCGATGTGTCCGGCCACTTCCTCGACACGGTCGCCGCACGCTTCGACGAGGTCGCGGACGAGGTCGACGCCGACGTCAAGGAACTCCTCACCGCCGACCGGGCGCCGACCTGGGAGGGCTGGGAAGCCGTCGAGCGCATCAGCGAGGAGTACGGCATCCACGACGTCAACCTGGTCAAGCCGGGCGTCGGCGAGACCACGCGCGTACTGCTGCGCCGGGTCCCGTGGAAGATCCTCGCCAGGCGCGGCGCGGGCGCCGACCTCGAACACATCCGGCTCCTCGCCGAACAGCGCGGTGTCCCCGTCGAGGAGGTCGACGAACTCCCGTACACCTGTGTGGGTCTGATCCACCCCCGGTACACCAAGGGCGCTACCGGCGCGGACGGCAGGGCGGTGACGGAGAAGTGACCACCGCCCCGACGCTGGTCGCCAGCGACCTCGACCGCACCCTCATCTACTCCGCCGGAGCGCTCCACCTCACGATGCCGGACGCCGAGGCGCCCAGGCTGCTCTGCGTGGAGGTGTACGACCACAAGCCCCTGTCGTACGTGACGGAGACGGCGGCCGGGCTCCTCGACGACGTGGCCCGCTCGACGGTCTTCGTACCGACCACCACCCGCACCCGCGAGCAGTACCACCGCATCCGGCTCCCCGGCCCGGCTCCGCGCTACGCCATCTGCGCCAACGGCGGACACCTCCTGGTCGACGGGGTCTCCGACCCGGACTGGCAGGCACAGGTGGCCGGACGCCTGGCCGACGAGTGCGCCTCGCTCGCCGAGGTCCGCGCCCACCTCGTCGCGGCGGCCGACCCGGCATGGCTGCTCAAGGAGCGGGTCGCCGAGGACCTCTTCGCCTACCTCGTCGTGGAGCGCGCGCTGCTGCCCGAGGGCTGGGTGAAGGAACTGGCCCGGTGGGCGGACAGCCGGGGCTGGACCGTCTCGCTCCAGGGCCGGAAGATCTACGCCGTCCCCAGGCCCCTCACCAAGAGTGCCGCGATGCGGGAGGTGGCCCGCCGCTGCGGCGCGACGCTCACCCTCGCCGCCGGTGACTCGCTCCTCGACGCGGACCTGCTGCTGGCCGCCGACCGCGCCTGGCGCCCCGGCCACGGCGAACTCGCCGACAGCGGCTGGAGCGCTCCGCACGTGGACGTACTCGACGAGCGCGGGATCGCGGCGGGCGAGGAGATCCTGCGCCGCTTCCTGGGCGCGGCGCGGTCGGCCGATTCCGGAGCGGATTCCGGAGCGGATTCCGGAGCGGATTCCGGAGCGGATTCCGGGGCGGATTCCGGAGCGGACTCAGCCGCTCGGGGCGTGCCCGGATAGTCCCGTCGCGCCCGTACGGGGCCGGTGGTACGCGTACGGGACCGTCGCGACCGGCGTACGCCGACAGGGGCTGGCCCTACGTGTACGCGGGGCGCCCGTACGCGTACGCGGGGCGCGCCCGATACGCGTACGGGGGCCGCTCCTACACGTACGGGGGTCAGCCGCAGCACCCGCCGCCGCAGCAGCCACCGCCGCCACCGCCTCCGCCACCGGAGGCGGAAGGCGCGGCCGACCCGCCCACGGCGACGGCGGAGAGCAGCTTCACGGTGTCGTCGTGCCCGGCAGGGCAGGCGGCGGGGTCGGAGGACTCGGCCATCGGACGGCTGAGTTCGAACGTGTCTCCGCAGGTGCGGCAGCGGAATTCATAGCGAGGCATGGCCCCAGGCTAAAGCCAACGCCGGTACGGGGCTACGCCCGAACCGGCCCCGGACGGCGCGTCCCCGGGCACCGGACCCCTATTTCCGGGCCTCGGGCATGACCAGCGGCGGGCGCCTGCGGCGTGCCTCGTATGCGGCCTGCTCCGGATGGCGGGCGCGCCAGTAGGGGTTGTCGTGCGGCAGCCCGCCGCTGACCCTCCCGTACATCCCGAAGAACATCAGCATCACGCCGACGACAAAGCTGAACAGCACGTTCTGGATGCGGAACGCGAGGAAGTTCAGCCCGGTGTCCAGGAGCGCGAGGTTCACGAACCCGCTGAGGATGAAGGCGATGCCCAGGACCATGTTGAGGGTCGAGGCGAAGTTGCCGCCGATGACCATCCCGGCGAAGAGCAGCAGCCCGACGCAGATGGACAGCACGCTGAGCGCACCGTTGGTGTTGAGGCCCGCGACCGTGTCGCCGCCGGTGTCGAAGAAGCCGACCTTGTCGATCAGCCCGAGGATGCCGAAGGCGAGCAGCACCAGCCCGGTCAGCCCCGCGCCGATCCGGTAGACCTGACTGAGCCGGTGGTCGACCGGCAGATGCTCGTCGAGCCGGGTGCCGGTGCGGCGCCGAACGGAATGCGGCCGTCCCAGGTGAGGTGCGTGTATGGCCATGTCGCGCTCCTTCGGCCTCCATGAGGGCGGGCACTTCCAGGATCGGCCACGCAGGACAACCGTACAAATCGGCTGGCAGGGCTGTGGAGCAGGGCGGGGCGGGGCGAGCGGGGGCGGGGTACGGCGTGGCGGGCCGGGGCCGGTGCGGGCTGCTCAGCCACGGAACCGCACAGCGACGTGCCCGGCGACTGCCTCCAGCACCGTTCAGCCCCCGCCGCCACTCAACCGCCACCGACACTCAACCGTTCGACCGCCGGCGCCGCTCAGCCTCCAACGCTGCTCAGCCGCCGGCACCGCGCTCCTCGCGGATCTCGGAGACGACCCGGGCCGCGGTCTGCCGCACGGCTTCGGTCTCGGTCAGGAAGTGCCAGTAGTCGGGGTGACGCCCCTCAAGGCCACTGATCGCACGCTCCAGCCGGGCCACGGCGTCGTCCAGCGGACGGGCATGACGCGGATCGGGCGTGTTGCGCCCGGCCATGGCCAGCCGCTGGGCGTCCCGGACGGCGAACCGGGTCCGCTGGATCTCCTGCTGCGGGTCCTTGGCCACGGCGTCCAGCCGCTGCAACCGGTCACCGGCGGCGGACACCGCCTCATCGGTCGCGTTGAGCAGGGCCCGGACCGTGCTCAGCCGGGAGGTCGCGTCGGCCCAGTGCTGCTCCTCGCGGGCCTTCGCGGCCTCCGCGAGCTTCTCCTCGGCCTGCCGGACATTCACCGAGGCCTGCTCCGGGACGGGCTGGAGGTCCTGCCAGCACGCGGCCGTGAACCGCCGGCGCAGCTCGCTGAGCACCGGCTCGACCGACCCCGCGCGTGTGGTCAGCGCCTGGGCCCGGGTACGCAGCGACACCAGCCGCCGGTCGATCTCGGCGGCCCGTTCCGGCAGCCGCTCGGCCTCGGCACGTACGGCTTCCGCGTCACGCAGCACCGTGTCGGCCCGCTGGAGTGTCTCTGCCACACCGTGCCGTCCGGCTCCCTGGTTGAGCTTGGTCAGCTCCGGGGCGAGGGCTGCCAGCCGGGTCGCGAGGTCGTCGGCCCGCAGCCCCGAAGCGCGTACCGCGTCGAGAGCGTTGCTGGCACCGAGCAGCGCCTGCCGGGCCCGCTCCACGGCGGGGGCGAGCCGGGCGAGCTGGGTCTCCGCACTGCCGAGCAGGGTGCCCAGCCCCTGGGCGAAACGGTCCAGCTCGCCCTTGACCCGTACGAGGTCGTCCTTGGCCCGGGTCAGCTCGGTCCGGGCACGGGCGGCGACGGACGGCTCCAGATCGTCCCGGTCGAGGTCGTGCGCGTCGACGGCGGTGATGTACGCGTGGCTGACCTCGTCGATACGACGTCCCAGAGCGGCGAAGTCCTCGGCCGCCTTGCGCCCGCGCGAGGAACTGTCGACCGCGGTGATCGTCTCGATGGAGATCTGGAGATCGCGCTGAGCGGTGTCCAGCTCGTAGAAGGCCTCGGCGGCAGCGTCCTTCGCCGCCTGGGCGTCTGCGCGCTGATTCTCCCCGCGCCCGCCGAACCAGCGGCGCGTACCGCCACCGGCGAACGACGCGGGCAGCACGGCGGCGACGAGGGGCACCGGCAGCAGCATCAGCGCCAGGACGTCCCGGAACCCCTGGACGGCGGAACTCCCACCCGCTCTAACCTGCGGCCGCGCGTGTGTCGCCGTCACATCCCTCTCCCGTGCCGTTTCGCCCTGCCCGGTACATTCTCCCACCAGGTAAGGACGAACACACGGGCCGGTTAGTTCGCGCTTCGCACGGTGACTTGTCCATTGTCGGTGCGGACCTTCACCACATGGGTGCTGGTGTCGCTGCGCGGCACGTCCACGGAGACCGTGCCGTTGTCGGTCGTGGCACTCACGGCGTACGCCGGATTTCCGGCGGGCAGGTCGATGGTGACGCCTCCGTTGTCGGTCACGGAGTCCACCAGATCCGGCACACCGCTGAACTTCAGCCGGACCGATCCGTTGTCCGAGCGGGTGATCACGGACGTCGCGGAGATCCTCTCCGCGAGGACGGACCCGTTGTCGCTGCCGAGCTTCAGCGGCCCGCGGGCATCCCGGACGACGACTCCGCCGTTGTCGGAGAACAGCTCAAGAGGGGTGGCGAACCCGGAGGCACTCACCCGACCGTTGTCCGCGTCCACCTTCACGGTCACATCGCGAGGCACCTTCACCCGGTGCCGGGAGACACAGTCGCTGCTCACGGCATCGCAGGTCACCCCGAGCGTCAGGGTGTCGCCCTTCATCCTCCAGACGGGATCGGGCCCGCTCCCCAGCATCACCCACCCGTCGACCTGCCGCTCCACCTCCACCCGCCGCACATCGGCGGGTACGAGCTCGACGCTGGAGTTCTCGGCCGCGATGGTCAGCGTCCTGCCCGTGAGCCCGAACGACTTCCGCTCGACCGGAGCATCGTCGAGATTCGTACCCCCGCAGGCGCTGAGCACCGCGGCGAGCAGGACGACCCCACCGGCCACGACGAACACCCGCCCCAGAACAGCCCCACGGGACCGCGATCCCGCACGGCCCCCAGGGGTGGCAGGAGTGCCCCTGTCACCCCTGTCACCCCTGCCACCCCTGTCACCACTGCCGCCACTGCCGGAACCGGTACGGAATGCCACGGTGATCGTTCCCCCAGGATGATGCCGCCGAGCGCTGCCGCCCGCCGCGGCGCTGCTGCCGGTGCGGCCTCCACCGTATGCACCGCCCCCACCACCGGGAATCCGGACGGCTACCGTCTCCGGGGTAGGGCTATCCCCCCGCCGCCCGGGGACGACATCGCCGCAGGGACCCGGGGCCGTGGAACCGTTTGTGAGCCGGGGCCCCGGGCCATGTACGCTGTTGCCTCATCCACGGGTGCGTAGCTCAGGGGTAGAGCGCTGCTCTTACAAAGCAGATGTCGGCAGTTCGAAACTGCCCGCGCCCACCAGCACAAAGACCCCCAGCCGATCATGGCTGGGGGTCTTTGACATCCACTTCTGACATCAACGGGCGCGGTCACCCACGGTCGGGCCGCTGCCGCTTCAGCATGCGGTCCAGGTGGCTTACGGCCTCACGCTGGGTGTCCTGGATGACGTGGGCGTAGATGTTCATCGTGACAGCGATCTGACTATGCCCCGGCGGAATCATGGGCATGGTGAAGACCGGGAGGTGGGGCACCGTTCGCGGTTGCCAGCACAATCGCGGCGAGCGTCGTGGGCTCCTGTCCCAACCAGCTTCGACCTGGGCAGAGCGTCGTCATCTGACCGACTGTCAGTGACGGACCGTACGCTTCTGCCATGCGCAAAGGTGCGATCAGCCAAGACGGTGTTCTCAAAGCTATTGCAGAGTATGACGAGTTGGGTCGTGACCGGTTCCTGTCCACGTACGGGTACAAGCCGGCGACCGGGTACCTCCTCCTGCATGAGGGCCGGACATACGACTCGAAGGCCATCGCCGGCGTGGCCCACAAGTTCGATCAAGGCCGGGAGCTGAGGCCGGATGAGTTGAGTGGGGGAAGGTCGCACGCCGCAAGGTGGCTCGCCCGACTCGGCTTCGTGATCCGTTCCTCCCGGAGCCCCGACTGGACGCGTGACGAGATCATCCTGGCCTGCGACTTGGCGATGGCCAACGGATGGAAGCGACTGGAGTTCAACGACCCACGCGTGATCGAGCTGTCCGCGCTGCTGCAGACCATGCCGATCCATCCTGAGGAACTACGGAACGAGCTGTTCCGGAACCCCAACGGCGTAGCTCGCAAGACGGTTGACATAACTTCCCGGCACCCGGACTACTCAGGAAAGCCCACGAACGGCAACGCGCTCGATGTCGAAGTCATGAACGACTTCCGCGCCCGGCCGGCTCAGATGGCGGAGGTGGCCCAGCGCATCCGGCGCGGCCTCACTTCCGGCGAATTCCTGGAGCTGCCCCCGGAGGCCGAGGCGGAAGACGACTACAGCGCGCCCGAGGGCAGGTTGTTGATACGCCGCCACAGGAGCCGCGAGCGAGACAAAGGGTTGCGCAAGAGGAAGATCGATGCGGTGCTGCGCCAGGGCCGCCAGCTCGCTTGCGAGGCATGCGGCTTCGACTTCGAGAAGGTCTACGGTGACCGCGGAAGCGGGTACATCGAGTGCCACCACGTCGTTCCGCTGCACGAGGCCGGCGAAGGCCGCACCAAGCTCAGCGATCTCGCCCTCATCTGCGCCAACTGTCACCGCATGATCCATCGACGCGCGCCATGGCCGACCCCTGGGGAGCTGCGAGCCTCCATAGAGCAGAAGCACGCAGACGACAGGCGCGCTGCTGAAGCGCTGACGCTACAGCCCAGGGCTGGTGTGCAGAAGTCGAACTCATGAGCTGATATCCACTGCCAACGTCAACGGCGGTGCACAACGGCAGTCCTGGAGGACCTTGGACAGCAGCCGAGGTCGGGGCCGTCATGGTGCGCGACCTGCTCTGGCCGAACCTATCCAGTAGATTCTGGCGGTTCGAAATTGTCCGCGCCCACCAGGGATAGGCCGCAGGCTTAAAGATTGCTTGGTCCCCCAACCGCGGTGGGGGGTCTTCCCGTGGTCATGGTCCACTCGGAATCCACATTTCCCGGGGGCGGACGTCCGTCGCCGCTCGTTCGAGGGGCGAGAATCCGTGCCCACGGCACGTAGGCCACTGGGCGGGGAGGGGCGGGCGCGCCTCCCCGTGAGCCTTATGGCCGGTCAGCTGTGGCAGAGGCAGGCGCAGTCAGCCCGCCGGTGGGTGTGCCCGTCCGCCAGGTGCGGCAGGGCAGCAGCTCGGCAGTGCGCGCTGTGCGTGTCGCTGCGTAACTCCTCGGCCATAGCCAACAGGTCGTCCAGCCGGGTCTCCGCAGCGGCGGCCTCGGCAAGTTCGGTGTTGGTGATGGGGTCGCCGCGCCACAGGAGCGTGATCCCGTGCTCGGGGCAGCGGGCCATGGTCGCGGTCTCGACGGGGAACGGGTGCACACCGTTGCGGTGGTGACAGTTCATCCCTCGCTCCTCTGCGCTCCGTGGCAGACACAGGCACAGCGCAGGCGCTCCGCGACGGCCCCGCCCACGACGACGGCGCGATTACCGGGGCAGTGCTGGTGCCCTGCGGGCCAGGACCGGTCAGTGGCGACCCTGCACTCCGGCGACCGGTACCCGGGGCGCTGCCCGGCGGCGGCAGTCTTCACCGGGCCACCCTCCGCCCCGCACAGGCCAGCGCGTCCAGGCACTCACGGGGGAACCACGAGTACGCGGCACCGGTGGCAGGCCGGACCCGCTGCTCGCCGAGGTCGACACCTAGGCCGGTGCCGAGTGGGGTCGCGCACCACGTACACGCCGTACCACGTTGCTGCTGCTCCGACAGTGTGCTGACTGGTGGTAGGTCCTTCACGGTCATCGTGGCGTCCCCGGCTCGTCGCTGATCAGGTGAGACCAGCGTGGCCCGCAGGGAACAGCACAACGCTCACAGTTTCGTGAGCGTTGGCAGGTCAGCGAGTGAGTGTCCTACAGGCCGATCCACGCGGCCATGTGGCCAAGGGTGTCCGGCGTGCGGCGGGAGAGATGCACGAGCCCGGTGATGGTCTCCCTGGCCCCCGGGTGGTATCGGGTCTGCTCGGGCGCCGTGTGGCGGGCGTCGATGATGCTGCCGAGGGCGGCTTCGGTCCGGCCGGTCTCCATCTCGGAGCGCGCCCGGTCGATCAGGAAGTGGGCGCGCCTGGACGTGGCAAGACCGGCCGGGATCCTGATCTTTCGCGCCTGCTTCAGCGCTTCGTCGTACTGCCGCATCTCCACTGCAGCCGACATCTTGTGCAGGGCCACGTTGGTCGGGCCGAAGCTGAGCCAGTGGACGTCGGACGCGTCGCCCGTCGCCTTGGCACACTGCCACGCTTCGGCAATGTGGGTGTCGACTGCCGACTTCTGGTCGGCTCGTGCGACGATGACGGACGCCCCGAGATGGAGCTGTCCAGTGACCGCCATGGACTCCCTGGTCTGCTCGGCAGCACCGACGATGCTGTGCCCGGCGGCGACGAGGCGCTGCCCGATCGTGTACTCGCCTTCACGGAAGTAGACCAGGGCCCGCATGTACTGACGGATAGCCGCCAGGCACGGGTCAGAGGCACGCTGTGCCGCCCAGTCCATACGGTCCAGGGCGACGCTGGAGAGGTCGTAGTAGCCGAGCTTCACCGAGATGTCGTGCGCGGTGCGGTACGTCGAGGCAAGGGCCTGCCACAGCTCCGTTGACTGCGCACGCCAGGCTGCGGTGGTGAGCTCGGAGATGGTGGCGGGCAGGAGCCGGGCAGCGTTCCGCAGGTGCGTTGCTCGCACCTGGGCGCAGAGGTCTTCGGCGTTCGCGATGAGCTGCTCGGCAGGTCGATCGGGGATGGCGTCGTCGGCCCCCAGGTCGTACAGGTCGAGGGCTTCACGGATCGGGCGGACCAGTTCGGCGAGGCGGTCCTGCTGCAATTCGGTCACGTAGGGCTGTCCCGTCAGCACGGTGACGTCGATCCGCAGGGCATGGGCCACAGCCGCCAAGAAGTCCAAGTTGGCTGGCTTCGCGCCGCACTCAACCTGATTGAGGAGGCTGTACGAGTACGGCAGCAGGTTCGCGAGCTGCCGTTGGGTCAGCCTGGCGAGTTTCCGCTGCTCTTTGATCCGGGCAGGCACCTGTGTGGTCGTCGTCCAGTCTGGGCATACTGGTCTCCGTTCCTGACTCGACATCTGGAACGGTACCCGCGCGCCTGCGCGCTGGATCCTGCATCGCCCCCGATACCGCCCGGTTCGGGGGCGGTTGCCTGTGTGGTCGACTGACTGCATGAGGACTCTGTACCTGTTTGGCTCGGCTGCCCCGCCTGTCTTCGAGGTTGCCGAGGTCGTCGAGAACGCAAGGGCCCGAGGGTGGGATGTGTGCCTGGGGTTGACGCCCACAGCGGCCCGGTGGCTGGAGGCGGATCTGCCGAGCCTGGAGCAGCTGACCGGGCACCCGGTGCGGTCGGAATACAAGCGGCCCGGAGAGCCTGACGTCTGGCCGAAGGCGGACGTGATCCTGGCCGCTCCGGCCACGTTCAACACCGTCAACTCGTGGGCGTTGGGCCTGACGTCCAACTTCGTCGTCGGGGTCCTCGCGGAGGGCATCGGGAAGCGAATTCCCATCGTGGCGATGCCGTGCGTGAACGTCGCCTACGTGCAGCACCCCGCTTTCGACCGGTCGGTGGAGACACTGCGCGGTGCCGGGGTGACGGTGCTGTACGGCGAGCGCGGCTTCGTGCCCAACCAGCCCGGAGAGCGGCTCGCCTACCCCTGGCACCTGGCCCTGGACGCAGTGACGACAACTGCCCGGCACCCCGAGCCCCCGGCCGACGCCTGACCCCAGACAGCACGAAAGCCCCCTCCGCCCGAAGGCGAAGGGGGCAACCCCCGCAACGCGGGGACCACTCCGGCTCCTTGAAGTCGTCACCGATCTGGACGGGACCATCCCCGCGCGTGCGGGGACCACGTGCCAGGCCGAACGAGAGCGCCGCCCCGTGAAGGACCATCCCCGCGCGTACGGGGACCACCCGCGTACGGAGCGGTCTTTCTCGGCCATCGGGGGCCATCCCCGCACCTGCAGGGACCACGACGACTCCCACACACCACGGCACCCTGTTGAGGGACCATCCCCGCACCTGCGGGGACCACGGTTTTGCAAAGTCACGTGACGCAGCAGGCGAGGGACCATCCCCGCACCTGCGGGGACCACAATTCCTGACCTGCGGGTTTACGCGTCCAGACCACAAGAACTGCTGATTTCACTGCCCCGGATGCTACCGGTGACGGTCATGCTGCTGCAGGGGTCACGGGTACTTCCGGCGGCTGGGATCCAACGCGGCTGGCGGCGGCGACGTACTCGGACAGGGCACACCATCCCGGCGGCACACCAGCGCATCCGGATCGGTCGGCGGCGGCTGGAGACGTACCCAGCCGGGCACGCAGGGCCGCCCCACCGGGCCACGCTCACGGAGGCTCTCGTGCCCGTGCCCGACTCTTACCCGTACCCGCAGCGTCACCACCGCCGGCCGCGTCACATCCTCACTGTCAGTCGTGCGCCGCTCTGGCCAGGGCCTCCTGGGCCTGGGCGGCCATGGTGGTGACCACGGTCTCCGCCGAGGGCAGGTCGGTGATGAGGTCGACGGCCTCGCCCGCCCAGACCGGCTGTGGGGGCACCGTGCCGCGTGCCACGCCGTCCTCGTACTCCTGACGGGCCCCGGGGTCGGCGGCGAGTTCGGCCTCCCGGCCGCGCCAGCGGTCCAGGTAGGGGTGGCCGAGGGTGCGGGCGGGGTACTTCGACGGCCAGCGGGAGCCGCGTGCGATGTCCAGTACGGTGCTCAGCTCGGTGTCCTGCCCCCGGCCCGCGATGATCGCCGCAGTGATCGAAGGATCGACCAGGGCCTCGGTGGTGGCCTGGAAGCGGGTGCCGACGAGTGCTCCGGCGGCTCCCAGCACGAGGGCCGCCGCCACGCCGCGTCCGTCCGCGATCCCGCCCGCCGCGAGCACCGGCACCGGACCCGCGAGATCCACCACGGCGGGCACGAACGGCAGGGTGGACCGGCCGCGTGCGGCTCCGTGTCCGCCGCTCTCCGTTCCCTGCGCCACGATGACATCGGCGCCGAGGTCCACGGCCTGTCCGGCCTCCTCCAGATCGGTGACCTGAAGGATCAGCAGAGCCCCCGACCGGCGGATCCGCTCCGCGTACGGGCTCGGATCGCCGAAGGACAGCATCACCGCGCGAGGGCCGTGGGCCAACGCCGTCTCCACCGCGGCGAGACCGATACCCCAGGTCAGGAATCCGATGCCCCACGGCTTCCCCGCGCCTGCGGCGATCGGCACCTCACGGGCCAGCCACTCCGCGTCCCCGTACCCGCCGCCCAGAATCCCGAATCCGCCGGCGCGGGAGACGGCTGCCGCCAGCGCTCCGCCGGCGGACCCGCCCATCGGAGCCAGCGCGATCGGATACCGCACACCGAGCATCTTCGTGAACGCCGTGGACAACGCCATGCCCCCATCATGCCGTAACGTCCGCCGGGCAAGGCCGCCAACGCGATATCCGGCCCCCGAGGACCGGACGCGGCCCGGAGCCGGTCGGGCACGGGCACCCGTGCGGGGCCCAATCCGCCGTAGTGCCAGGCCATTTCGCGTTGAGGACATACCGTGGGGCACATGACTGAGGGCGTTGTGTCGGCCGTTCCCGCCGGGGTCGGCGCGATCGTTGTCGGAAGCCTTCCGCTGGTGTCCGGGCAGTGGTTCGTCCCGCACAGTCATCCGCAGCACCAGTTGGCCTGGGCGCGGCGCGGGGTGCTCGGGGTCGCCGTCGGTGATGCCTACTGGGTCCTGCCACGCACACGGGCGCTGTGGCTGCCCGCAGGGGTCGTCCACCGGACCGGCGCGACCCGGGACGCGACATTGTGCAGTCTCTACCTCGAACCGGACCGGTGCGATCAGAACTGGACGGAACCCACCCCGGTCGGCGTGGACGGGCTGCTGGCCCATCTGATCGGCTACCTCGGCCGGGACGACCTGGCCGACGACGAGCGGTTGCGGGGCGAGGCGGTGGTGCTGGACCTCCTGCGCCCGCTGCCCGC
The DNA here is from genome assembly GCF_044542225.1 of Streptomyces sp. NPDC079020. Lineage (NCBI taxonomy): Bacteria > Bacillati > Actinomycetota > Actinomycetes > Kitasatosporales > Streptomycetaceae > Streptomyces > Streptomyces sp. NPDC079020. Next base: position 627,256 of record NZ_JBITUB010000001.1, on the reverse strand, counting down.
CGTACCCATCGATGTGCCGGAGCCCGCCGACGACCGCGTACGCGCCGTGGCCGACGCGCTGCTCGTCGATCCCGCGGACCTCCGGAGCCTGGAGGCGCACGCACGGGCCGTCGGGGTGAGCCGACGCACCCTGACCCGGCTGTTCGTCCATGACACCGGAATGAGCTTCGACCGCTGGCGCACCCATGTGCGGCTGCGTGCGGCCCTTCCGCTCCTGGCCGAGGGCCTGCCCGTCTCCCGGGTCGCGCACATCGTGGGGTACGCGACACCGAGCGCCTTCCTCGCGGCGTTCCGGCGGACGGTGGGGACGTCCCCGGGCCGCTATCTCCACGGCGAACCACCGGCCGATGAATCCGCTGCCCGGCGGTACGACGGGTGACCAGGACGGACCGGCCGCCGTTCCGGCCGGTGCACGGTCCCTCCCCGCCGGGATGCGGTCCGGCTGTGCTCAGGGCACCGTGGAGGCATGGCCGGACATCCGCCCGTGATCGTTCATCCGCCTTCGCCGACCGGTGGGCGGCGAGTGACCGTGCGCGGTCAGATCGTGGGTCTGGCGCACGGGCGGGGCGATGTCGCCGCGCTGCTCAGGGAGGCCGGACTCGCCGCGGGCGAGGATGAGGCCGTGGAACTGGATCAGCCGGACCTGATCGAGTGGCGAGGCGGCGACCTCGAAACCTGGAGGTGATCCCCGTGAAGCTCCGACGTGTGCGACGGGGATGCGCTTCCATCGAACCGCCTCCCGGCTACTACACCGCGAACGGTGAGCCGCCCGATGCCACGCAGCGCGGTCTCATCCTCGACTGGGTGGTCAACCAGCGGATCGCGAGCGGGTGGCGCGTGGAGTCACGGTCCGGGGCGCAGGTGGTGCTCGTGCGCGGGCAGCCGGTGAACCATGTGCTGCACGCCATTCTGACGGTCTTCTCCTGCATGCTGTGGAGCGTCGTGTGGCTGGGGGTGGCCGTGACGAATCGTGTCGAGCGCGTGGCCCTCACCGTTGATGCCCAGGGGCACATCGTCACCGTCAACGCGCCGTGACCGGCTGGGCGCGGGAGGCACAGGGCGGTGAGGAACAGCCACGGGGGCGGTGGGGAGCGGCGAAGCCGTTGTCAGTGGTGCGGTACACACTGGAGGTATGTGCCGAAGCATCAAGACCCTACGTCCGCCGGCCATCCCCGAAGAAGCCACCGAGGAGGACATGCGCGCCGCCGCCCTTCAGTACGTACGCAAGGTGTCCGGGTTCCGGGCGCCCGCCGCGCACAATCAGGAGGTCTTCGACCGGGCCGTCGACGAGATCACCGCCGCCACGATGAAGCTGCTCGACGGGCTGGAGGTGCGTGGCGCCGCACGGGCGTGACGCGGCTGTCAGGAGCGGGCGGGACCCGGAGCCGATGCCGGAGGTGCCGGTGCGGTTGCCGCCGGCACCGGTGGCTGTACGGGACCGGCCACGGCGGCGGGGCGTCGTACCACGAGTGCCGCCAGCGAGCCCGCCACGAACAGCGCGAGCACCGAGACCGCTGTGCTGAACCATGTCGCGCCCAGCCACTGACCGCCGAAGTAGCCGAGCCCCACGCTGTAGCCCGCCCAGACCACACCGGCCAGCGCCGACCACGGCAGGAATTCCTTCGCCTTGCGGTGGGCGGCGCCCGCGCCCAGCGAGACCACCGAGCGGCCCGCCGGGGCGAACCGGGCGACGACGACGAGAGCACCGCCGCCCCGGCTGAGTGCCGCGCCGAGACGTTCCTGTGCCGTGGTGAGGCGTCGGGAGCGGGCTATGGCGCGGTCCAGCCGTTCACCGCCGCGCCAGGCGAGGCGGTACGCGACGAGGTCGCCGAGCACCGAGGCGGTGGCCGCGCTCAGGGTCAGTACGAGCAGCGACGGCACCTGATGGGTCGCTTCCCCGGCGCCGACCGTGGTGGAGCCCGCGGCAGCCGCCGTGGCGGCGGCGATCACCAGGACGCCACTGGGCAGGAGGGGCACGAAGACGTCCAGAAGCACCGAGAGTGCGACCACCGCGTAGATCCATGGGCTGCTGGTCAGCTCGCCCACACTCTCAAGCACTTACTACTCCCCGATTTCGTGTCAACGCCGCGACGTCGCAGGGGAGCGGCAGGGGCGGCATGGCCAGCTGTACAGCGTACGCCCGCTGTTTACCCGGAGATCGCCAGGAGTGGGTGATGTTGTGCAGCTCACGTACACCTTGGGAGGTCGCTGTCGTTAGGGCCGGAGGGAAGGGCCCGGCGACAACGAGGAGCAGCGGATGACGGTACGAGCAGCGGTACGGGTCGGTCGGGCGGGATCAGGGGCGCTGGCGGTGGCCACGGCCCTGGTGCTGGCGGCCGGCGGTGTCAGCGTCGCGGAGGGGGTGAGCGGTGCGGAGGGTGCCCGCGGTGCGGACAGGACGAGCAGTGCGGACAGGACGAGCAGTGCGGATGGGGTGAACCGTGCGGATGGGGTCAGCGGGGCGGGTGAGGCCAGCAGTGCGGACGGGGTGGGCCGCACCGGCGAGGTCAGTGGTGCGGAGGGGGCGGGGTCCGGTCGTGGTCGTGCGGCGGGCGGTGACGGGACCGGACACGACATGCGGACCTCGGCCCGTTTCGCCCCGCCCGGCGCGTTCCTTCCGTCCCGTGCCCTCACGTACGACATGGACCTGGTTCCCGCGGCGGCCTGGATCGAGGTCGAGCAGCGGTCGGACGGTTCGGGCACCCGGGTCGAAGCCCGGCTGCGTGGGCTCGTACCGGACCGTGCGTACGGGATGCATGTGCACACCTCCCCCTGCGGCGCCGACCCGAAGGCCGCAGGGCCGCACTATCAGCACCGGGCCGCGGAGACCGCGGACCCGGCCAACGAGGTCTGGCTCGATTTCCGGACCGATCGGCACGGGAACGGCTCGGCGCGCGCCCGGCACGGCTGGGGGTTCCGGGAGGGGGGAGCGCGGTCGGTGATCATTCATGATGCGCAGGGTGGTGCGGGGGCCCGGGTCGCCTGCTTCTCGGTGCCGTTCGGGGCGTCCGGGCGGGTGTGATGCCGGCCCGTCCCGCGTAGGACGGGGGCGGTGCGGCGCCCGGCTCCTCCCCGCCGTCGCGGAGGAGCCGGGCGCCGCAGCTCGGTCGGGGTCGGGTCAGAGTGTGACGGCCGCGTGGTTGCGCGGGTGCTCCTCCTGGCGGGCGCTCTCGGCCCGTGCGGAGAACAGCCGGTCCAGGGCCACGGCACCGGGACCCGTGAAGACCAGCAGCAGGAACACCCAGCTGAAGACGGCTGCGGCCTCGCCGCCGTTCTGGAGGGGGAGGAGCGACTGCGACTGGTGCACCGAGAAGTACGCGTACGCCATCGCGCCGGAGGCGACGAAGGAGGCCGCGCGGGTACCGAGGCCGAGTGCGACCAGGGTGCCGCAGATCAGCTGGATGAGGGCGGCGTACCAGGTTGGCCAGGTGCCGGCCGGGGTGGCGCTGCCGCTGCCCATGTGGCCGCCGAGGATTCCGAAGATGGAGGAGGCGCCGTGGCAGGCGAAAAGGAAACCGACGACGAAGCGGAACAGGCTGATCGCGTAGGGCCGTGCCTGATTCAGGGGTTCGAGCATGGGGGGATGGCTCCTTCGGTCTGGTGGGGACGTGAACCGACTGAGCGCATCAGGTTAGGGAAACCTCACCATTACTTGCAAGTTCAACATTCGGTTGAGTGGCCGAAAACTGACTACTCTCCGGTGGTGAGTGATTGCTCCAGAACGGTCTCCAGCTGCGCACCTGCGGCGTTCTCTTTGGCCTGAACCAATGTCAGCGCAGCTTTCCGGCCATGCAGGGTGAGCGTCATCAACTGGTTGCCGAACCATGGGCCGCCCGACTTCCTCCAGCGCATCGGCGGGCTCCCTGTGCGGCCGTGCCGCGCCAGCGCCCGGCCGAGCCGTCGCCCCGTCCGGCTCCAGCCGAAACGGAAGCCCGCTCTGATCGTCGCCGGGATCGAATTGTGGACGGGAGAGCAGGTCAGTTGCAGGATGCGGGCGCCCGGAGGGCCGCCGGGGGTGGAGGCCGGCCACTCGGGCTCGGTGATGTACGCATGGTGCACATCGCCTGATAGCACGCATACCGTCGCCGGGGCGTCCGGGCCGCTCCCCGCCTCCCGCAGCAGCTCCGTCAGCAGGCGGAAGGATTCCGGGAAAGCGGCCCAGTGTTCCAGGTCGGACGCCCGGCGCAGCTTCTCGCCGAGGCGTGCCCAGCGCTCTCCGCGCTCGCCGCGGCAGAGTGCGGCGTTCCAGCTCTCCGCGTCGTGGATGAGCGGTGGCAGCAGCCATGGCAGCGAGCTGCCGATCAGGAGATGGTCGTACGAACCGGGGTCGGCGAGCGCCTCCTCGCGCATCCAGCGGGCCTCGTCGGCGTCGAGCATCGCCCGGCTCTGTTCGTCGAGAACGCGGGCCGCCCGGGTGTCGACAATCAGCAGTCGTACTCGGCCGAAAACACGTCGGTAGCTCCAGCGTGTACGGGTGGGGTCGGCGTCCGCCTCGGCGGCGAAGAGCCGCAGCGGTTCGGTGCCGTCGGGGGTCGCCCGGACCGCCGCGTACAGCGGGTCCTCGGCCAGTTCGGCGGGGGAGAGGTTGCCCAGGTGCTGATAGACCCAGTACGACATCAGCCCGCTGACGATCCGCTCGTGCCACCAGGGCGTGGCCCGGATGTCCGCCTGCCAGGCGGCACTCGTGTTCCAGTCGTCGACGACGTCATGGTCGTCGAAGATCATGCAACTGGGGACCGTGGACAGCAGCCAGCGCACCTCGGGGTCGCGCCAGGACTCGTCGTACAGGAGGGTGTACTCCTCGTAGTCCGCCACCTCGGCACCCGGCGGCTCCGCCAGGTCCCGGCGCGCCGCGATCCGGCGACGGGTCGCCGGTGATGTCTCGTCCGCGTACACCTGGTCGCCGAGGAGCAGCAGTACGTCGGGGCGTACGGCGCCGGGGTCGGCGGCGAGGTGCGCCGCCAGGGTGTCGAGCGCGTCCGGGCCCACCGGGTCCGGCTCACCGGCGGGTGCGGAGGCCCAGCGGCAGGAGCCGAAGGAGACCCGCACGCTCTGCCGCCCGGCGTCGGTGGAGGGTGTGGTGATGGTGCTCGCCGGGAAGCGGGACTCCTCGGGCGGCCACACGCGCCGGGTGCCGAGCAGCACCTCGTACGCCGTGGTCGAGCCGGGCGTCAGCCCCGTGACGACCACCAGGGCGTAGTGGTGCCCCGCGATCGCGAACGTCGGGGACGAGCCGGACGCCCCGTCCGCGCACCGCACTTCGACGGTGCACGGACGGTCGGTCTCGACCCAGACGGTCGCGCGGGAACCGGACTCCCAGTCGACGTACCGCAGCAGTGGTCCCAGGCGCAGCCCGGCCATGTGGTGCCCTCCTCGCGCCGCGCCGGACGGGTCCGGCCACGGGGGCCCCGTGGTGGACGGCCCGTACGGTACGGAACGACGGAGAAGGGGCTAACGGTTCCGCCGGGACCTCGGCCGGGCCGGCGGTCGTTCCGCAGGCCGGTCAGCGGTGCTCGCGCCGGGTCAGCGGTTGCCCCGCCCGGTCAGCGGTGCTCGCGCCGGGTCAGCAGCTGTTGAGGACGGACTGCAGCGCGCTCTTCTCCGCCGAGTCGACGCTCAGGTCGTAGTAGTGCTTGACGTGCACCCAGGCACGGGCGTAGGTGCACAGGTAGGCGCTGCGCGACGGGAGCCACTCGCCCGGGTCCTGGTCGCTCTTGGACTGGTTGACGTTGTCCGTGACCGCGATGAGCTGCGGGCGCGTCAGGTCGTTGGCGAAGGACTGCCGCTGGGCCGTGGTCCAGCTGCTCGCGCCGGAGCGCCAGGCCTCGGCGAGCGGGACCATGTGGTCGATGTCCAGGTCGGAGGCGGCGGTCCAGGTGGCCCCGTCGTACTCCGAGTACCAACTGCCGCTGACCGCGGCGCAGCTGGAGTCCTGCTCGACATTCGTGCCGTCGCGCTTCAGCACGACCTCGCGGGTGTTGCAGGCGCCCGACTGGGTGATCCAGTGCGGGAACTTGTCCCGGCTGTAGCCGCTGGACGATCCCTCGGTCTCCACCGTGAGCTGGCCGAGATAGGTGCGGGCGGTGGACGCGCTGACCGGCGTGGGCATGGCGGCCTGCGCCGTCGGGGCGGTGAGCAGCGCGGAAGTGGCGGCGAGGGCCGCGGATGCGACGACGACGCCGAGGCGACGCGCGTAGACACCAGACATGGGAACTCCCTTGATGTGGGGGGACGTTGGGCTGGCGACCTGATGAAGCCCGGCCATCGTGGCGGCGCCGGGTTTCCGGGAGAAGGTCACCAGGTAACAGGGTGACGACATGCGCACGTCACATCAAGGGTTCTCGCGGATCGGTCTGACGTTCAGTTCGGAGTTTGTGCTGTTTGTCGTACAGCGGGTGTCCGTACGGGGGTTGAGGGGCGGCGGACCACCACTTCGCGGCCGCCTTCGGGCCGGGCGCCGGAAACCGGAAACCGGGCGCCGGGCGCCGGGCGCCGGGCGCCGGACCTAGAGTGGCCCGCGTGCTGCTTCCGGTCACCGTGACGCTCGGGGTCGTCCTCGCCGTACTCCTGGCGTTCGCGACCGCCGTCGCCGCGTGGGCCTCGCTGGGCCGTTCGCGCGAGATCGCCGTCGCCGGGCTGCGGGCCGCGGCTCAACTCGCCGCGGTTTCCCTGGTCATCGGCTGGGTGGTCCACTCGCTCGCACCCCTGCTCGGCTTCGTGGCGCTGATGTTCGTGGTGGCGGTGTGGACCGCGGGGCACCGGATCACCGTCAACCGCACCTGGCGCTGGGCGGCGCTGCCGATCGCTGCCGGGGTGCTGCCGGTGGTGGGCGTGCTGCTGCTCACCGGTCTCGTCCCTGTCCGGGGCATCACGCTGATCCCGGTCACGGGCATCCTCATCGGGGGCGCGCTCACCGCGACGGTCCTCGGTGGCCGGCGCGCGCTGGACGAACTCGTCACCCGGCACGGGGAGGTGGAGGCGGGGATGGCGCTCGGGATGCGGGACCGGGACGCCCGGCTGGAGATCGCCAGGCCCGCGGCGTCGGACGCGTTGCTGCCGGGGCTCGACCAGACCCGGACGGTGGGGCTCGTCACCCTGCCCGGCGCGTTCGTGGGCATGCTGCTGGGCGGCGCCTCGCTCGCCCGTGGAGGCCGGTGCCGTGCAGCTCTTCGTACTCGGGGCGCTGATGGCGGTGCAGGTGGTGGCCGTCGCGCTGGTGCTGGAGCTGGTGGCGCGCGGGCTGCTGCGCCGCGACTGAGTGCGCCGGCGGGGGCGGGGGCGGGGGAGGGGCGACTCGGCGGGGTGGTGCCGGGGCCGGGTCCGGGGGCGTGGGCGGGGGCGCAGGGGCCGCGGGATTCGGCGGCGCCGGGCCGCGGGCCTGCTGGGAGTGCGGGGTTTCCGGGTCGCCCGTCGGCGGGCTGTGGGGTTTCCGGGCTGTGGCGAGCGGCCCTCAGCGGGCGCTGATGTGCAGACGGATCGTGCCGTCCGCCACCGCTTCCACCCGGATCTGCGTCAGATCCTCGACATGGGCGTCCGGGGACAGTGCGGCGGCTCGCGGGCCGACGCCCACCACACGCATGCCGGCCGCCCGGCCCGCCGCGATGCCCGCCTCCGAGTCCTCGAACACGACGCAGTCGGCCGCGGCGAAGCCCAGCTCGGCCGCGCCCTTGAGGAAGCCCTCGGGGTCCGGCTTGCTGGCGCCGACCAGTTCGGCGGTGACGCGGACGGCGGGCATCGGCAGGGCCGCCGCCGTCATCCGGGCCTGTGCCAGCGCCGCGTCCGCCGAGGTCACGAGCGCGTGCGGGAGCGCGGAGATCGCGGCCATGAAGGCGGGTGCGCCGCCGACCGGGACGACGCCGTCCACATCGGCGGTCTCCTCGGCGAGCATGACCCGGTTCTCCGCGTAGTTCTGCTCCATGGGGCGGTCCGGGAGCAGGACGGCCATCGTCGCGTACCCCTGCCGGCCGTGGACGACCTTGAGCACGGCCACCGGGTCGAGCCCCTGCTTCAGCGCCCAGCGCTGCCAGCAGCGTTCCACTACGGCATCGGAGTTCACGAGGGTGCCGTCCATGTCCAGAAGGAGGGCGCTTGTGGTGAGGGCGGTGGCCGACATCGGCTGGCTCCTGAGCGCGGGGGGTGTGGCGTGCACCCCGGTGCGAGGTGGCGCGGGTGGCGTACAAGAGCGGCCCCGCCCGCCGGTCAGGGAGTGCGAGCGGAGGCCACTTTGTTCCATCACGATACAAAAAGCCGCCCCGGAATGCGAATCCCCTTCTTCCGGTACCGGATCCGCTGCCGCCGGGATCCGCTGTTGTCCGGATCCCGTGCGGTCCGGATTCGGTACCGCGCGGATTCGGTCCGTCCCGCCTCCCGTACGTCAGTGGCCGCCGCGCCCGCTCGTCTCCGCCTCCAGCGCACGCCGGGTGTTCGGCCCGTACACGCCCGCGGGGTCGCCCTGGATGGCCTTGTACGACTGGTAGACGCGTACGGCTTCGGCGACCCGGCCCGTGTAGTCGGCGTCCGGGGGCCCCTGGTAGAGCCAGACCTCCTTCAGGCGGTTCTGCAGTTCGGCCACCTCGGGGCCGTGGTCGCCGGGCCGCAGCGTGGGGCCCGTCAGCTGGGCGGGCGGAGCCGCCGACGGGGTGCCCGGGGGCTTCGTGCCGGAGGCGGAGGGGGACAGGTCGGGTGCCGTCGGAGAGGCCGACGCGGACGCGGAACGGGTCGGCTCCGCGCTCTTCGACGGCGAGGTGGAGCCGGAGGCCGGCGCGGAGGACGACGCCTGGGCCGAGCGGGACGGCGAGGGTGAGGCGGAGGCCGACTCCGACACGGAATCGGCCGGTCCGTCGCCCATGCCGTCCGGGGCGCTCGTGGCCATGTCGGGCAGGGCCTCCTGCCGGTCCCCGTCCCCGGAGAACAGCCCCCCGGCGAAGGCCGCAGCGCCGATCACCGCGGCCACCGCCGCCCCGGCGGCGAGCGCCGCGAACGGCCGCCGCCGACGGGGCTGGACGGGATCGGTGCCGGGGTCCGGGCCGAGGCCGACGACGGTGACGGCCGTGCGCCTACGGGCCTCGTCCGGACCCTTCGCGGTGCCCGGCGCCGGGTCGGCGGCCGCGCCCCCGGATCCGTACGCCGCGCCCCCCGCTCCGGATGTCGCACCGTCTCCGTACGCCGAGCCCCCCGCTCCGTACGCCGAGCCTCCTGCTCCGTACGCCGAGCCTCCTGCTCCGTACGCCGGCGCGCCTGCTCCGTACGCCGGCGCGCCTGCCGCCCCGTCCAGGAACAGCGGCATCGTCATGCCCGCGGGGTCCGGGGCGATGTGGCCGTGGACGGGGTCGCGGTGCGCACCGAAGCGATGGATGTCGTCGGGTCCGGATCCGGCTGCCGTGCCGGCGCCCGTTCCGGTGCCGATGTGCTCCTGGGCGGTGGCGCCGCCGCCGGACAGGGTCACGTACGGCCTGATCCGCAGCGGGTCGAAGTCCTCGGCCGCGGCGGTCTCCGCCGCGCGCGCCGCCCGCCGCTCCTCCCCGGTGCGCGGCGCGGCGCCCGCCCCGCACGCGCACGCGTCCGGTCCGCCGCCCCGCGCGTCCGGCACCTGACCTGCGACCGGCTCTCGTCCGACGCGTCTTCTGCCGCACTCCGGGCACATATGTCCGGTCATAGTCGGTCCCCTCCCCTTGAGCTGCCTGCGATTATGCAGGCCGTCGCCGCGCAGCCCAACGACGCGCGGCCGCTCGGCAGGCCGTAAACGGCCAAAACGTCCAGGATGGGGGTGTATCGGACCCGAGGAGACGTTCATGGCCCAGCAGCTGAGCCCGCCGCCCCCGGCCCCGGGCGACGGACGGTCGAAGCGAACCGTCATGGTGGCCATCGGCGCACTGCTGCTCGGCATGCTGCTCGCCGCACTCGATCAGACCATCGTCTCCACGGCACTGCCCACGATCGTCAGCGACCTCGGCGGCCTGGACCATCTGTCCTGGGTCGTCACCGCCTACATGCTGGCGGCGACCGCGGCGACCCCGCTCTGGGGCAAGCTCGGCGACCAGTACGGGCGCAAGAAGCTGTTCCAGACCGCCATCGTCATCTTCCTCATCGGCTCCGCGCTCTGCGGCGTCGCGCAGAACATGCCGCAGCTGATCGGCTTCCGGGCCCTCCAGGGCCTCGGCGGCGGCGGGCTGATGGTGCTGTCGATGGCGATCGTCGGCGACATCGTCACGCCCCGCGAACGCGGCAAGTACCAAGGCCTGTTCGGCGCGGTCTTCGGCGTCACGAGCGTGCTCGGGCCGCTCCTCGGCGGCTTCTTCACCGAGCACCTCAGCTGGCGCTGGGTCTTCTACATCAACCTGCCGATCGGCGTCGTCGCACTCGTCGTCATCGCCGCCGTCCTGCACATCCCGGTCCGTCGGTCCAAGCACACGATCGACTACCTCGGCACCTTCCTCATCGCTTCCGTCGCCACCTGCCTGGTCCTCGTCGCCTCCCTCGGCGGCACCACCTGGGCCTGGGGATCGGCGCAGACCATCTCCCTCGCCGTGCTGGCCGTGCTGCTGCTCATCGCCTTCATCGCGGTCGAGCGCCGCGCCGCGGAGCCCGTACTGCCGCTGAAGCTCTTCCGGATCAGGACCTTCAGCCTCGTCGCCCTCATCAGCTTCGTCGTCGGCTTCGCGATGTTCGGCGCGATGACCTATCTGCCGACGTTCCTCCAAGTGGTGCACGGCATCACCCCGACCATGTCGGGTGTGCACATGCTGCCCATGGTGTTCGGCATGCTGATCACCTCGACCGGCTCCGGCCAGCTCGTCAGCCGCACCGGCCGCTGGAAGGTCTTCCCCGTCGCGGGCACCTTCCTCACCGCGATCGGCCTGCTGCTGCTCCACCGCCTCGACGAGACCAGCTCCACCTGGGAGATGAGCGTCTACTTCTTCGTCTTCGGGGCCGGTCTCGGGCTGGTGATGCAGGTCCTCGTGCTGGTCGTGCAGAACGCCGTGACGTACGAGGATCTGGGCGTCGCCACCTCCGGCGCGACCTTCTTCCGCTCCATCGGCGCCTCGTTCGGTGTGGCCATCTTCGGCACCATCTTCACCAACCGGCTCACCGGCAAACTCAGCAGCGCCCTCGAAGGCCGCTCACTGCCGCCGGGTGTCGACGCCGACCGGCTGGCGGCCGACCCCCGCGCCATCGGACAGCTGCCCGCCGATCTGCGCCCCTCGATCCTCAGCGCGTACTCGACGTCGATCACCGATGTCTTCCTGTATGCCGCTCCCGTCGTCCTGGTCGCCTTCGTCCTCGCCTGGTTCCTCAAGGAGGACAAGCTGCGCGGCTCGGTGACCGCCCCCGACACCAGCGAGACCCTGGCGTCGAACCCCGTGGAGCGCTCCTCGTACGACGAGTGCGCCCGTGCCCTCTCCGTCCTCGCCACCAGGGAGGGGCGCCGCGAGATCTACGTGAAGATCACCGAGAATGCGGGCTACGACCTGCTGCCCGCGGCCAGCTGGCTGCTGCTGCGGATCAAGCGGCACGGCACCGTCGAGCCCGCCCGGCTCGCCGACATCGCACCGGTGCCCCTCAGGGTGATCAGCGAGGCGGCGCGCCAGTTGGAGGAGCGTGGGCTGGCCCGGCGCGAGGGGGTGCAGCTGGTCCTCACCGAGCCGGGGTCGGAGGTCGTCGTCCGGCTCGCCCAGGCCCGCGAGGACTCGCTCGCCGAGTTGCTGGGCGACTGGTGGGGGCCGGAGCGGCCCACCGATCTGGTCAGGCTGGTCGTCGAGCTGACCGCCGAGGTGAGCGGTTCGAGCAAGGAGCGGCCGCACATGCCGGAACCGCGCCGCGACCACGCGGCCTGAACGCCGGTCCGGTCCGGTCCTTGCATGGTCCCGGTGCCGCCCTGCCCGGTCCTGTCCCGCCGCGCCCGTCCCGCGCCCGCGCCCGTCCCGCGCCCGCGCCCGTACCGTCCCGCGCCCGTCCCGCGCCCGTACCGTCCCGCGCCCGTACCGTCCCGCGCCCGTACCGCCCGGCCCCCGCCCTCACCGCTCGCGTCACAGCTCCTTGGCGAACCAGTGTTCCGCGAACTGGTTGCGGTGGTGGAACGCGGGCACCTCCCGGTAGCCGTGCTTCGCGTACAGCCCGCGCGCCTCGACGAGGTCGTTGCGGGTGTCGAGCCGGAGCAGCCGTATCCCGAACGCCCGCGCCGCGTCCTCGACGGCGGCCAGCAGCTGCCCGCCGCCCCCGGTGCCGCGGAAGCCGGGACGTACGTACACCCGGGTCAGCTCCGCGGTGCCCGCGTCCGCGTCCGTCACGAGAAACCCCGCACAGCTCGCGGCCCTGCCCTCGTAGCGGCCCACGACGAACTGCCCGGTGGGCGGTACGAGCCGGTCGGCGCCGTCGTCGGTGAGCCCTTCGTCGATCTCCTCGGCGGTCGCGGGCCGCTGCCAGTAGCGGCTGGCCACCTCGTCGTAATAGTCCCGGCGCAGCATCGCCGCGTCGGGGGAGTCGAAGAGTTCAGGGGTCACGATCCACGTCATGTGGTTCATTCTGACTTTCGGACCATCGGATGGCGAAAAGATTACGTGCAGGGGGAATCGATGACACCGGGGACGGATTCGATGGGGCGGGCCGGGGCGGTCCGGCGGCTGGCCGAGCTGTGGACACGGGAGCTGACGGGTCCGGCCCGGCCGGTCGGCGAGAGCTTTGTGTGCTCGCCCGCCGGTCTGTGGCTGGCCCTGGCCGCCGTGGCGGTCGGCGCGCGCGGCGAGACCGCCGACGAACTGCGCGCACTGCTCGGGGTGGCCGAACGGGAGGCCGGCCCGGTCGTGACGGAGGCCGCCCGCGAGCTGGCCCGCACCGAGGCGCTGGGTGTGGCGACCAGGGTGTGGAGCAGGACGCCGGTGTACCGGGCGTACCGGGAGTCGCTGCCGGACATCCGGTTCGGCGCGATGGATCCGGCGGAGGCCGATGCCTGGGTGCGCGAGGTGACCGGCGGTCTGATCGAGAAGCTGCCGCTGGAGATCAATGACGAGATCCTGCTCGTCCTCGTCAACGCGCTGGCCCTGAAGGCACGCTGGGAGGTGCCGTTCGAGGAGCGGCGCACCCGTGACGCACTGTTCACCGACGCGGCGGGGGTGACCCGTCCGGTGCCGACCATGCACAAGGGGGTGGCACTGTCGGACGCCTGGACGGTGGGCGGCGCGTACGTCGTCGAACTGCGCTGCCGTACGGGGGTGGCCGCCGGGACCCCGGCCGCCGGGACCTCGGCCGGCGGTGCTCCGGCCCGGGTGCGGTTCGTCCTGGGTGAACCGGGTGCGGGCGCGGCGGAGGTGCTGCCCGCGGGCTGGGCGCCCCGGGAATCGGGCACCGCGCCGGACGCCGACGACGTGACCGTCGCGATCCCGCGCCTCACCCTGCGTACGACTGTTCAGGCCTCCGAGCAGCTGCCCGCGCTCGGCGTGCGCCGGGCTCTCTCGGGCGGCGCCGAATTCCCCGGGCTCTCGCCCGAGCCGCTCGCGATTTCGCAGGTGGTCCAGGAGGCCGTGCTGAAGATCGCCGAGGAGGGGGTGGAAGCGGCGGCCGTGACCGTCGTCGCCATGCGGTCCGCGGCAGCCGCACCTCGCTCGCGCCGGGTCCGGCACATCGCCTTCGACCGGCCGTTCGGCGTCGTGGTTCTGGACGGTTCCGGAGCGACCCCGCTGTTCGCCGCATGGCAGGGGGACACACCGGTCCACGAGGACTGATCTCCTTCCTGAGGGCCGAATCCCTTGCGTGAGGGCCGAATCCCTTGCGTGAGCGGCGGCAGAACATGCCGACGGAACATGCCATTCGCGCATTCTTTCGGACAAATAAGCGATGGCAGTCAGGCGAAGAGGGGGTTGATTGTGTCTACCTCATAGGGCAATGCGAGGCTTCATCCGCACGTCCCCGAGTCGAAGGGGCAGTGCATGAAACGGTGGGAGGGGCGGCGCAGCGTGGCGAATGCGGATCACAGTGTGCGCGGGAACGCAGCCACGGACACGGAGCCGAGGACCGGGTTGACCCGGGCCGTGCTCTGGCTGGTCGTGGCCGTACTGGCGGTACGGCAGATGACGGTGGTGCTCCGGCAGCCGCCGGGCGAACGTCTCACGGACCTGGAGACATGGATCGGTGAGAACGGGGTCCTGCAGGTGCCGGGATCGCTGTACGACTCCGACCGGTTCACCGGGACGCCCTTCGCCGGGCTGGTCCTCAAACCGCTCACCGCCTCGGCCGAACAGGCCCTCGGCGTCGCGTGGACGTTCGGCTCCCTGCTGCTGGTCGTCGCACTCGGCATCGTCGCGGCCCGCGCCCTTCCGGCGCCCGTCGGCCGCCGTACGACCCTGCTCGCCGCGCCCGTGGCGATCAGCCTGCTCATGCTGTCGCTGCCCGTGCGCAACGCGCTGTATCTCGGCCAGACCAGCATCCTGCCCGTTCTTCTCGTTCTGCTCGCCTGTTTCGTGGTCCGGGGCGAACGGGCGTCCGGCGTCCTGATCGGGATCGCCGCCGCCCTCCAGCCGGCCGTCCTGCTGTTCGCGGCCCTGCTCTGGCTGACCGGCCGGCGCCGGGCCGCCGCGACGGGCGGTGCGGCCTTCGCCGTGGGCACCGCGGTGGCCTGGGCGGCGATGCCGCACGACTCCTGGACCTACTGGGTCCACCATGTCGCGGGAGCCGGACTCGGTGAGCGGCCGGACAGCCTCGCCAACCAGTCGCTGCACGGTGCGCTGCTCCGGCTCGGCCTGTCGGGTCCCCTGGAGATCGTCCTCTTCCTCGCGCTGGCGGCCGTCGTCGTCGTGCTCGGACTGCGGCGCGCGGTGCGGTACGCACGCGACGGCCAGCTGCTCCTCGCCGTCGCCGTGACCGGCTGCGTTGTCGTCGCCGTCTCGCCGACCGCCTGGCAGCACCAGCTGCTGTGGGTGCTCCTCGCGGTGGTCGGCAGGGTCGGGAAGCGGGCCGCCGACCGGCTGGTCTGGCCGGCCGTCGTGGTGCTCGTGCTCACGCTGCCGGGGAATATGCTGCTGCCGAACATCGGCGCCCTCCTCCCCGTACGGGACAACGTGCTGCTCCTGGCGGCGCTCGGGGCGGCCTGCGTGGCGCCGTTCCTGCCGCGCACCTCGCCGTACTGGCAGCAGCCGATCCCCACCGAGTACGCGAAGCCGGTCGCGGCGCGCTGGAGCCGCGTGCCGCTCCTGCCCTTCTGGCGCCGGGTCTTCAGCCGTCCCAACCTGCTGCTGGAACTCCTGCTGATCCGGGTCGTCTACTCCGCGTACGCCCAGGTCAGGCTGGCGGCGACGGCCGGCCGGGCCACCGCCGAGGAGCACGGGCGGCAGATCCACTCCATCGAGCAGTGGCTGCACATCGACATCGAGCACTGGGCCAACCACGCCGTCGTGGAGATCAACTGGCTGCGTGAGTTCTTCGACTACTACTACTCGACGTTCCACTTCATCGTGCCACTGACCATCCTGGGCGTGCTGTACGTGCGCCGGCCCGCGGACTACCGCTGGGTCCGCAGCTCCATCGGGTTCGCCACGCTGCTCGCGCTCGTCGGCTTCTGGCTCTATCCGCTGGCCCCGCCGCGCCTCATGCCGGGCCTCGGGTTCATCGATACGGTCCACGGGGTGCAGGACTTCGCGAAGCCTGACTACGGGACGCTGACGACGGTCACCAACCAGTACGCGGCGATGCCGTCGCTGCACTTCGGCTGGTCGCTGTGGTGCGGTGTGGTGATCGTGATGCTGGCGCCGAAGATGTGGATGAAGGCGCTCGGGCTGCTGCACCCGCTCTTCACGGTCTCCGCGATCGTGGCCACCGGCAATCACTGGGTGCTGGACGCGGCCGGCGGCGCGCTGGTCGTCTCGCTGGGCTTCGGACTGACGTACCTGCTGTCGGGGCCGCGGAAGCTGCGGCCGGGGACGGCGGGGGAGTCACGGCCGCAGGACGGGGCGAAGGCCCCGGCGGCGGGCGGTACGGCGGCCGGGACGGCTGGGGAGGCCGGTACGAAGGCCGGTACGACGGCTGGGGAGGCCGGTACGAAGGCCGGTACGACGGCCGGGGAGGCCGGTACGACGGTGGCGGAGGCTCCCGGGGAAGCTCCCGAGCCGGTGTCACCGGTTTCGAAGGCCGGAGCGGGCGGCCGGCAGTAGGCCGCCCGGGCGCCGTCGACCGCCGCCACCACCATCGCAGGCCGAAGGGGTGCCAGGGACGTGTTCACCGTCCCGGCACCCCTTCGGCGTGGATCGCCGCGCCCCCAGCATCCGCCAGGACCGGCCGCTCCGCCACTCGAACGGCCCTGCTGCGGCCCTGGGGGAAGCCCGCTCGCCCCTGCCCGCACAGGCGCAAGGCCCGCAGGCCCGCGGGCGCAAGGCCCACAGCATTCCGGCGGGCCTGCGGCCGTGCGCCGGATGACGTCAGCCGGTGGACACCGGCGCCGTGCCGACCTGGAGCTGCTTGATGCCGTTGAGCCAGGCGGAACGCAGCCGCCGCGGGTCCTCCAGCAGCCGCAGGCCGGGCAGCACGTCCGCGATGGCGTTGAAGATCAGGTTGATCTCCATCACGGCCAGGGACTTGCCGAGGCAGAAGTGCGGACCGCCGCCGCCGAAGCCGAGGTGCGGATTGGGGTCGCGGGTGATGTCGAACGTCTCCGGGTTCTCGAAGACCTCCGGATCGTTGTTGGCGGAGGAGTAGAACAGCCCGACCCGGTCCCCCTTCTTGATCCGCTGCCCGCCCAGCTCCAGGTCCTGGGTGGCGGTCCGCTGGAAGGAGACCACGGGGGTGGCCCAGCGGACGATCTCCTCGGCCGTCGTGTCCGGGCGCTCGTTCTTGTAGAGCTCCCACTGGTCGGGGTGGGTCAGGAAGGCGTGCATGCCGTGGCTGATGGCGTTGCGGGTGGTCTCGTTGCCGGCCACCGCCAGCAGGATCACGAAGAAGCCGAACTCGTCGGAGGAGAGGTTGCCCTCGCCCTCCGCCGCGACCAGCTGGGAGACGATGTCCTTGGCCGGGCACTCCTTGCGGGCGACCGCCAGGTTCATCGCGTACGAGACGATCTCCATGGCCGCCTCGGCGCCGACCTCTTCGGTGATCGCGTACTCCGGATCGTCGTACGCCGCCATCTTGTTGGACCAGTCGAAGATCTTGGACCGGTCCTCCTGGGGTACGCCGATGAGTTCGGCGATGGCCTGGAGCGGGAGTTCCACGGCGATGTTGGTGACGAAGTCGAAGGAGCCGTCGTCGTCGGCGGAGGCGAGGGCCGTCTCGACGATGGAGCGGGCCCGGCTGCGGAGCGCCTGCTCCAGGGACCGTACGGCGCGGGGGGTGAAGCCGCGCTGGACGATCTGGCGGACCCGGGTGTGCTCCGGCGGGTCCATGTTCAGCATGATCAGCTTCTGGACCTCGATCTGGTCACGGCTGATCGACTCGTTGAAGCGGATGACCGCGGTGTTGGTGCTGGAGGAGAACAGCTCCGGGTGGGTGGAGACGTACTTGACGTCCGCGTGGCGGGTGACGGCCCAGTAGCCCTCGTCGTCGAAGCCGGAGATCCCGGCGGGCTGGGTGCACCACCAGACGGGCGCGGTCTGCCGCATCCGGGCGAACT
Organism: Streptomyces sp. NPDC079020; assembly: GCF_044542225.1. NCBI lineage: Bacteria > Bacillati > Actinomycetota > Actinomycetes > Kitasatosporales > Streptomycetaceae > Streptomyces > Streptomyces sp. NPDC079020. The sequence goes on along the minus strand of NZ_JBITUB010000001.1, from coordinate 609,669 downwards.
CCGGGTGGGGAACCCGGGCCTGGAGCAGGTCCGGATCGGTGAAGTCGAAACCATCGGGCAGATGGGGGCAGCGCATGGGCACCTCTCCACTCCAGATCTGGCAGCGAACTGTCTGACGACCCATCAGAAGTTGCCCGAAAGGTAGTAACGAGTTCTACAAGTGGCAAGGGGGTTGGCCGGATCTGTTTCCCCCGGCGGTCCGGAGCGGCGCGGCCGGGGGCGCGACGGGGGAGCGGAGGGGGCGTGGCGGGGTTGCGCGGCGAGTGGGGAGCGCTTGAGGTGCGTGCAGCGTACGCGAAAGGTGCGTGCGCGCCCCTTGCGTACCGGGGGTAAGGGTCATAAGACTGCTTGCATAACTAGAACGCGTACTAGTTCCTTCCGTGGGTGCCGGGACGCCCCAGCGGAAGTGCGAGGAGAGGACGAGCTCATGGCCGCGGAACCCGTCATCGTCGAAGCCGTACGCACCCCCATCGGCAAGCGCCAGGGGGCGCTCGCCAATCTGCATCCCGCCTATCTGCTGGGCGAGACCTACCGGGAACTTCTCGGCCGCACCGGCATTCAGGCCGACTGCGTCGAACAGATCGTCGGCGGCACGGTCACCCATGCCGGTGAGCAGTCCATGAACCCGGCACGCAACGCCTGGCTGGCCGTGGGGTTCCCGTACGAGACCGCCGCCACCACGGTGGACTGTCAGTGCGGTTCCTCGCAGCAGGCCTCCCACATGGTCGCGAACATGGTCGCGGCCGGGGTCATCGACGTCGGCATCAGCTGCGGTGTGGAGGCGATGTCGCGCGTACCGCTGGGCAGCGGCTCCAAGCACGGCCCGGGAAAGCCGTGGCCGGACGAGTGGAACATCGACCTGCCCAACCAGTTCGAGGCCGCCGAGCGCATCGCCCGCAAGCGCGGCCTGACCCGGGAGAACGTCGACGCGCTCGGGCTGCTCTCGCAGGAACGGGCCGCCGCCGCCTGGGCCGAGGAGCGCTTCAAACGCGAGACGTACGCCGTCCAGGTGCCGACCACCGAGGAGGAGCAGGCGGCCGGTCAGGGCATGTGGCGGCTCGTCGACCGGGACGAAGGGCTGCGGGACACCACGCTGGAGGGGCTCGGCGGGCTCAAGGCGGTCATGCCGACCGCCATCCACACGGCGGGCAACTCCTCGCAGATATCGGACGGGGCCTGCGCCATCATGTGGGCCTCCAAGCGGATGGCGCGGGCGCTCAAGCTCAAGCCGCGGGCCCGGATCGTCGCACAGGCGCTGGTCGGTTCCGATCCGCACTTCCATCTCGACGGACCGATCGACGCGACCCGCGCGGTGCTGGGCAAGGCGGGGATGTCGCTCAAGGACATCGACCTCGTCGAGATCAACGAGGCGTTCGCCTCGGTGGTGCTGAGTTGGGCGCAGGAGTTCGAACGGGACCTCGACGGGCTGGAGAAGGTCAACGTCAACGGGGGAGCGATCGCCCTCGGCCACCCGGTCGGCGCCACCGGGGCGCGGCTGATCACCACGGCCCTGCACGAACTGGAGCGCCGGGACAAGGAGTTCGCGCTGATCACGATGTGCGCGGGCGGCGCGCTGGCGACGGGCACGATCATCCAGCGGCTGTAGGCGCGGGCGTCGGCCGGGTCCCGCTCAGGGGTGCGCTCACGGGCCTGCTCGCGGGGCCTCTTCGCACGGGAGCCTGCCGGCGGAATTATTTCGAGCGGCCCCTTCGAGCGGGAGCCTGCCGGCGGAACCCCTTCGCACGGGCCTCTTCGCACGGGAGCCTGATAGCGGAATCCCTTCGCGCGGGGCCCTCGGCGCGGGAGCCTGCTCGCCGGTGCCTGCTCTCGTGGGTGCCGGTGGGAACGCCGAAGTCCCCGGCCGGAATCCGGTCGGGGACTTCACGCGTCACCGTGCCGCGTACGTCACACGGTGGTGCGGCGGTCGGCTCAGTACCAGCCGTTGGACTGCCAGAAGTTCCAGGCGCCGCACGGGCTGCCGTAGCGGTCCTCCATGTAGTCCACGCCCCACTTGATCTGGGTCTTGGGGTTGGTCTGCCAGTCGGCGCCGGCCGAGGCCATCTTGGAGCCGGGGAGGGCCTGGACCAGGCCGTAGGCGCCGGAGGAGGCGTTGGAGGCGTTCACGTCCCAGCCGCTCTCGTGCTCCACGATCTTGTGGAAGCACTGGTACTGGGAGTCGTCGCCGATCATCTGCTTCGCCGTGGCCTGCGCGCTCGTGGCGGACGTCGGCGCGGCGGCCGGAGCGGCCATCGCCGGGGCGACACCCAGGGCCAGGCCGGTGGCGCCCAGCAGTACGGCGGCACCGCCGACAGCGGCCTTGCGGCGGGCGGTGCGGGGCTGGGTGAGGATGTTACGGGCGAACGACACGGGAGACCTAACGTCGGGGACGGGGGAGTCGCGGCCGGTCGGAACCCGGACGGCGGCCGTGACCTACGGCGGCCGTGGGCCGGATCCATGACCGGATCCGTGGACCGGAGTCCATGACCGGCGCTCCGCACCCTGCGAACTTCGGTCCGGCGGACGGACCCTGTGGTGCTCGGCGACGTGATCCATGGTTAGCGGCGCCGTCCGGCCGGTGCAACGGCCCCCGGTACGGCCTCGCCTCGCAGTACGGGACCAAGGTCCCGTATCGGGATGAACCGCATCAGGGCAGGTCGTTACGGGTGTGATCGGGGTGATGGGGGTGAAAGGTGGGGTTCAGGATCTACTGCCCCCGATAGTGGAGGACCAAGGTCCTGTGGGGTCCTTCACCCCTTCGGGACCTCGAATGTGACCTGGGCCTCGAAGGCGGCGCGGCGGGTGGCCCGGCGCAGCGCCCTCAGCAGGGTGGGTCCGACAGCGAGCGTCAGGGCCACCGTGAGCACGGCCCGGCCCAGGTCCCAGCCGAGCGAGGTCGCCGTGCAGTACGCGAGGAAACGGACCAGGTTCTCTGACAGCGGGTCGCCCGCCACGAACGAGATGCCGGAGCCCAGCCCCGTCACGATCGTCCAGCCGTACAGGTTCATCACCGTGCCGTACGCGAAAGCCGCCACGCAGCCATAGGCCGACAGCATCAGCAGCTCCGCCCGGCCGCGCAGCCGGTCCGGGCCCGGCAGCAGCCCCGCGCCCATCGTGAACCAGCCCATCGACAGCATCTGGAACGGCATCCACGGGCCCACCCCGCCCGTGAGCAGCGCGGACGCGAACATGGTCACCGCGCCGAGCACGAAGCCGAAGCCCGGCCCCAGCACCCGGCCGCTGAGCACCATCAGGAAGAACATCGGCTCCAGGCCCGCCGTCCCCGCCCCCAGCGGCCGCAGCGCGGCACCGACCGCCGCCAGCACCCCCAGCATCGCGACCGCCTTCGCGTCCAGGCCGGAGTCGGCGATCATCGCCACGACCACCCCGACGAGCAGCGGAAGCAGCGCCCCGAACAGCCACGGCGCGTCCTGCGAGTGCGCGAGGCCGGACTCCTCGTCGGCGAGCAGCGGCCAGCCGAAGGCGCCCACACCGATCGCGCTGATCAGGACCAGCGCGGCGATCGCCCGGGGGCCGAGCCGTACCGGCCGCGCCCGGCGGCCGGCCGGAGCGGATCCGTTCGTCGCGCCCGTCATACGGTGCCCTCCAGCGCCCTGCGTACCTGTGTCACGGTCAGCCACTCCCGCGGGGCCAGCACCTTCGCGGTCTGCGGGGCGAACGCGGGCGAGGAGACCACCACCTGTGCGGTCGGGCCGTCCGCGACGACCTCCCCGTCGGCGAGGATCACCACCCGGTCGGCCAGCTCCGCCGCCAGTTCCACGTCATGGGTCGCCAGGACGATGGCGTGTCCTTCGGCGGCCAGGCCGCGGAGCACACCGACCAGCCGGGCCTTGGCCGCGTAGTCCAGGCCGCGGGTCGGCTCGTCCAGGAGCAGGAGCGGGGGACGCGCGGTGAGGACGACCGCCAGGGCCAGCGCGAGCCGCTGGCCCTCGGAGAGGTCACGGGGATGGGTGCCGTCCGGTACGCCGGGCAGCAGCTCCGAGACGAGGGCCCGGCAGCTGCCCGCCGGGGCGCCCGCGTCGGAGTCGGCGGCGGCGCACTCGGCGGCCACCGTGTCCGCGTACAGCAGGTCGCGCGGTTCCTGCGGGACCAGTCCGACCCGGCGCACCATCTCGCGCGGATGGGTGCGCGACGGTGCCAGACCGCCGACGAGGACGGTTCCCGAGGTGGGTTCGATCATGCCGACGAGCGTGGCGAGCAGGGTGGACTTCCCCGCGCCGTTGCGGCCCATCAGCGCCACCGTCCCGCCGGGGGCCAGCGCGAGCGACACCCGGCGCAGCGCTTCGACCCTGCCCCGCCGGACCCCCAGGCCGTCGACCCGGGTCACCGGGTCGGCGACGGCGTCCTGTGCGGCGGCGGGGGCCCTGCGGCCCAGCAGCCGGGCGAGCGGCCCGCGCCGTACGGCACCGGAGAGCGGCGCCGCGGACGGAGCGGGGGACGTGGGCCCCGCGGAAGACGCGGGCCCCGCGGAAGGCGCGGGGGACACGCCGAGGGGGCCGTCCGCCCCACCGTCCATCCCACCGTCCGCTCCGCCGCCCGCCTCCCCGGCCGAGACGGCCGAGGCGGCCGGCGCACCGGGCCCGCCCGACGGCGGCTCCACCGACGCCAGCCGGTCCCGCAGTCCCGCGGCCCGCCGCCGGGCGTCGCGCACCGACAGCGGCAGCGGGTCCCAGCCCGCCAGCAGCCCCAGCTCGGCCACCGGCGGGCGGACGGGCGACACCGTCATCATGTCCGCGGGCGCGCCCATCACCGGCGCGGCGCCGGGGGACGGCAGCAGCAGGACCTGGTCCGCGTACTGCACCACCCGCTCCAGCCGGTGCTCGGCCATCAGAACCGTCGTACCCAGGTCGTGCACCAGCCGCTGGAGCACGGCCAGCACCTCCTCGGCCGCCGCCGGGTCCAGCGCGGACGTCGGCTCGTCCAGCACCAGCACCTTCGGGTGCGGGGTGAGCACCGAGCCGATCGCGACCCGCTGCCGCTGGCCGCCCGACAGTGTGGCGATCGGCCGGTCGCGCAGCTCGGCCAGGCCCAGCAGGTCGAGCGTCTCCTCGACCCGGCGCCGCATCACCCCGGGCGCCAGGCCCAGCGACTCCATCCCGTACGCCAGCTCGTCCTCGACGGTGTCGGTGACGAAGTGGGCCAACGGGTCCTGGCCCACGGTGCCGACCAGATCGGCGAGTTCACGGGGTTTGTGCGTACGGGTGTCCCGGCCGCCGACCGTGACGCGGCCGGTGAGCACCCCGCCGGTGAAGTGCGGCACGAGCCCGGACACGGCGCCCAGCAGCGTCGACTTGCCGACCCCGGACGGGCCGACGAGCAGCACCAACTCGCCCTCGGGCACGGTGAGATCGACCCCGGACAGGGTGGGTGAGCCCATGCCCTCGTACCGTACGGAAACCTGCTCGAACCTGATCACGCCTGCTCCTTGGAGCCGTTGGGGGACGGCGGTACCGGCGCGACCAGAGCGGGCAGCAGCCCGATCAGCACCGCGGCGGCGGGCCACAGCGGCAGCACCGGGGCGACCAGGGGGACGACCCCGGGGTGCAGCGCCTCCGCGTCGACACCGCCGGCCCGGATCATCGCGGCCGCGACCGCCGCGCCCGAGCCCGCCACCAGCCAGGCCCGCGCCCCCCACCGGTCCGGGCGGTAGCGGGTCCGTACCGAACGGCGCCCGCCGAGCCGCAGCCCGGCCATCGCCGCGACCAGCCCGATGAGCAGCAACGGCATCCCGTACACCGCTCCTCGCGAGGCCAGCAGCCCGTAGGTGCCCGCGCACACCCCCAGCAGACCGCCGAGGGTGAGGACATTCGTGGTGTGCCGGACGGCGGGCGGCACCTGGGCGCTGCGCCCGTAGCCGCGCGCGTCCATCGACGCCGCCAGCGCGACCGAACGCTCCAGCGCGCCCTCCAGCACCGGCAGCCCGATCTGCGCGACGGCCATGATGCCCCCGGTCGGGCGGCCCCGCAGCCGGCGCGCGGTGCGCAGCCGCACCACGTCGGCCACCATGTTCGGCGCGAAGGTCATCGCGACGACCACGGCGACCCCGGCCTCGTACAGCGCGCCCGGCAGCGACTTCAGCAGCCGGGCCGGGTTGGCCAGTGAGTTCGCCGCGCCGACACAGATGAGCAGGGTCGCCAGCTTGGCCCCGTCGTACAGCGCGAAGACCAGCTGCTCGGCGGTGACCCGGCCGCCGATCCGGACGCCCTGCGCCCAGTCGGGCAACGGCACCTCGGGCAGCGTGAACACGGTGTGCGTGCCCGGGACCGGCGAACCGAGGAACGCCGAGAACAGCAGCCGCACCCCGACGACGAACAGCCCGATCCTGATGAACGCCCCGTACGAACGGGCCCACGGCGCGTCCGTGCGGCGGGCCGCCACCACATAGCCCGCCACGCCGACCAGCAGCCCGAGCAGCAGCGGGTTGGTGGTCCGCGAGGCCGCCGTGGCCAGCCCCAGCGCCCACAGCCACCAGGCCCCGGCGGGCAGCGCGTTGCCCCGGTCGGCCTCGGGCGCACGCAGACAACGGTGGAGCCGGGCCATGCCGGTGGAGCGGGTCATCGGCGGCGGCGGGCCTGGAACACGGCGGCGATCCCGAGCAGCAGTACGGCACCGACACCGACGAGCAGACCGGCCGAAGGACCGCCGCCGTCCCCGCCCCCGTCGTCCCCTGCCGCGGCGTCGCCGTCGGCGTCGGACGCCGCGGGCGACTTCCCGCCGCCGTCGCCCGGCACCTCCTCCCCGCAGCCCGAGGCCGGGTAGCCGGAGATTGCGCAGAGCATCGCGTCGCTGCTGTACCGCAGCGGCTTCGCCACCGACGCGAGCGCCTCCGCGCTGGAGGCGTCCGGTCCGACCTGAGCACACGCGGTGCGCGGGGCGGGCGGGGTTCCGCCGCCCGGGGCGTCCGCCGCCGTACCGGGGTCGATCACGAGCGCGACCCGCTTGCGGCCCTCCTCGGCGGGAGTGCCCGCGCAGATCGCCCCGAAGTCGGGGGCCCGGCGCGGCTGGGCCGCGTCCTTGGAGTCCTGGCTCACGGCGAACCGGAAGCCCTGCACCGTGCCGTCGTCCGGGCGGACCAGCGAGGGGCCCTGGGTGGCGTACTCCCAGTTCTTGCCGTTGCCCTCCCAGAACGACCAGTAGCGGTAGCCCGCCGCGTGGGCGGTCCCGGCACCGAGCAGCGTCGACACGGCGGTGACCGCGAGCAGCAGCGCGACACCCAGCGCCGTGGTGCGTATCCGGTGCGGTGCCGGGCCTCCCGTACGCCTCACAGCTTCGGGGTCTTCCGGCGCATGCTGATCAGGAAGCCGATGCCCACACCGAAGACGAGGCCGATGCCGATCAGCCATCCGACGCCGAGGGCGCCGTCGTCGCTGCTGGTGTCGCCCTTGGGCTGCTGACCGGTAGCGGTCGGCGAGGGGGCGGCGGTGGCGGCGGGCGCCGGGCCGGTCGCGTTGAGCTGCTTGACGAGGTCGACACCGCCGAAGTCACGGGCGGCGGTGCCGGTCGCGTGCGCGGCGAAGATCAGCTGGGCGGTGGCGGCGGGCCCGCCCTGCTTCGCCCAGCCCTTCGCGTTCTTCTCCAGCCACCGCACCGACGCGGCCGCCTTGTCCTTGTGGCCCGAGGCGGCCAGCGCGACGACCGCGTCCGCCGTGTTGCCGAAGTCGGGCTGCGGGGAGGTGTCCTCGGCGCCCGGCATCGGCGGCAGGTCCAGATGGGGCGACGAGGAGAGGACGCCCGCGAGGTAGTGGGCGCCGTTCTGCGCCGCCTGCTCGGGGGTGAGGTCGGTGCCCTTCTGGCAGACGGGGTCCTTCACGGCGCTGGAGTTCCCGGCCGCCATGCCCTTGCCCATCGCGCCGAGCACCGCGGCGGCCGTGGCGTCCGCGTTGGCGGTGAGTCCGCCGTCCTTGCCGGGCTGGTAGGCGAACGCGCCGCCGTCCTTGCCGCCGCACGGGATGGCGAAGCTCCGGAGCGCGGTGTACGGGGTGCGGCCCCCGGCCGTGGTGACGTCGGCCAGCGGTGTGCCCGCCCGGGAGAGGGCGCCGATCACGACGGCGGTGGAGTTGGCGTCGCTCGGGCTGCCCGCGTTGTACCCCCAGCCGCCGTCCTCGTTCTGGACCGACCGCAGCCAGCTGGCCCCGTTGTCGACGGCCTCGCGGTGCGCGTTCAGCTCGACGAGCGCCTGCATGGCGGCGGCGGTCGCGTTGGTGTCCATCACGGTCGACGCGTCGCACGGTTCGGCGGTGTCCCGGTACGCCGGGAAGGCGCCGCTGTCGCACTGCTGGCCCACCAGCCACTCCACCGACTGCGTGGCGGGCGTGACGTACTCGATCTTCTGCGCGAGCAGGGCCAGCGACTGCCGCCAGACCCCGTCGTACGTCGGGTCCCCTTTGCCGTACAGGCCCGGCGGCAGCTCGGCTTGCGCGGACGGTGAAGGACTCGGTGCGGCGACCGCGGCGGGGGCGGCGGCTGCCAGGAGTACGGCGGTGGTCGCGAGCGCGCAGACGCTGCGTCGTACGTTCATGGCTGGCTGGGCCTCTCCTGAGAGGGCCGGGCACGGGCACACCGAGGCACCGGGCTCCGGCCCCGTATTCCTCGACGGTGCCGGCCACCGGGGTTCCGGTGGCACGAGCCGGTCACGCTCCGCCAGGGTGGTCCGGCTCACCGCCGGTGAAGCGGCTCACGGTTGCGCGGTCAGCGCCGGATTCGCACCGGCTTCCCCCTGTACGGGCATGATGACGACCTGCTCACTCTACCGGGGCGCGCGGGGCCCGGTCCCCGGCACGGCCGGAGGGCTGCCTCACACCGCGCAGCACCTCGGACCGCCCGGCGCCGCACGCCGCGACGTGCCTCACACCGCGATGTACGTCACCGGTTCGCTGCCCGTCACCGCCTCCGCGCGCCCCAGCTTCACCAGGCGGCGCAGGTGGGACTCGGCCTCGGAGACGGCGATGGACCGGGAGGCGGGCGGGATCTGTGCCCAGGGCCGGTTCCACTCCATCCGTTCGGCCAGCTGCCACGGGGTGAGGGGCACGGCGAGCAGCGCCAGCAGTCCGGTCAGCCGCTCCTCGTGGTGGTCCAGCAGCTCCCGTACGCGGCCCGCGGCATCCGTGAACGCGTACTGGTGCGCGGGCAGCACCTCGGCGACCCCGAGCCGGCCGATCCGTTCCAGCGAGTCGAGGTAGTCGCCCAGCGGGTCGGTGACCGTGGTGTCGTCGGGGTCCTCGTACAGCCCGATGTGCGGGCTGATCCCGGGCAGCAGGTGGTCACCGGAGAACAGCCGCCCGCGGCCGGGCAGCCCCGCCGGGTGGTCCTCCTCCAGATGGAGGCAGACATGGCCGGGGGTGTGCCCGGGGGTCCAGATCGCCCGCAGCCGGCGTCCCGCGAGGTCCAGCAGCTCACCCGGCACGATCTCCCGGTCCGGCAGGGCGGCGCGCAGTCCGGGCACGGTGCGCGTCCGGCCGCGGGCACGGGCGGCGCGCAGCGGGGCGAGGTGCTCCTCGGGGGCGCCGACCGCGGCGAGCTTCTCCGTGAGGTACGCCAGCCAGGTCCCCGGTTCCGAGGAGCGGGTGCGGCGCACGATCGCGGTGTCCGCCGCGTGCATCGCGATCCAGGCCCCCGAGGCCTCGCGGACCTGGCCGGACAGACCGTGGTGGTCCGGGTGGTGGTGGGTGATGACGACACCGTGGATGTCGGTGACGGCGACGCCGAGCGCGGCGAGCCCCGCGACGAGGGTGTCCCAGGCCTCCGGGTCGTCCCAGCCGGTGTCGACGAGGACCGGACCCCGGCCGGTGTCGACGAGATGGACGAGCGTGTGGCCCAGGGGATTGTCCGGGATCGGGACCTTGATGCTGTGAACGCCTCCGCCGTGGTCGGTCACCTGCGTCATGGGCTCCCCATCTCTGTGCGGAACTGTGCGGAACATGTGGATCTGTGCGGAACATGTGGATCTGTGCGGGCATCCCGCCGGACGGCTCCTGACGGATCCGTGATCCCCGGTGTGCGCCGGGCTCACTGTAACGAGAACTTGTTCCAGCCGTGGACTCCTGGAACGTTAGCTGGTATCAGTTCTGACACCTAGTCAGATGCGCATTTCCGGAGGTGTTCGCCGGGTGCGCAGTCGGGTAGTGCCGGTCGCGGGAGGCAGCAGCCATGACGGAGTTCGTGGAGCACGGAAAACTGTTCATCGGCGGGGAGTTGACCGAACCGCTCGGCAGCGGCGTCATCGAGGTGATCTCCCCGCACACCGAACAGGTCATCGGCCGTGTCCCGCACGCCTGCGAGGCCGATGTGGACCGCGCCGTCAGCGCCGCCCGCCGGGCCTTCGACGAGGGCCCCTGGCCCCGGATGACCGTGGACGAGCGGATCGAGGTGATCACCCGGATCAAGGACGCCTTCGCCGTACGGCACGAGGAGTTCGCCCGCCTCATCAGCGCGCAGAACGGCACCCCGTACAGCTCCAGTGTCATGGTCCAGGCGCTCGCCGCGATGATGGTCTGGGACTCGGCCATCACGGTCGCGCGTTCCTTCCCGTACGAGGAACGGCGCGACGGGGTCCTCGGCCCCCTGCTCGTCCGCCGGGAACCGGCCGGAGTGGTCGCGGCCGTCGTGCCGTGGAACGTCCCGCAGTTCACCGCCGCCGCCAAACTCGCCCCCGCCCTGCTCGCGGGCTGCTCCGCCGTGCTCAAGGTCTCGCCCGAAACCCCGCTGGACGCCTACCTGCTGGCCGAGATCGCCGCCGAGGCAGGGCTGCCGGAGGGCGTCCTGTCGATCCTGCCCGCCGACCGCGAGGTCAGCGAGTACCTGGTCGGACACCCGGGCATCGACAAGGTCTCCTTCACCGGGTCGGTCGCCGCCGGACGCCGCGTCATGGAGGTCGCCTCCCGCAATCTGACCCGCGTCACCCTGGAACTGGGCGGCAAGTCCGCCGCCGTGATCCTCCCGGACGCGGATCTGGACGCCGCCGTCGCGGGCATCGTCCCCTTCGCCTGGATGATCAACGGCCAGGCGTGCGTGGCCCAGACCCGCATCCTCGCCCCGCGCTCCCGGTACGAGGAGATCGCCGAGGCGTTCGCGGCCGCCGCCGGAGCGCTCAGGATCGGCGACCCGCTCGACCCGGCGACCGAACTCGGCCCGCTGGTCGCGCGGCGCCAGCAGCGGCGCTCCCTCGACTACATCCGCGTCGGCCAGGAGGAAGGCGCCAAGATCCTGACCGGCGGCAGCCGCCCGGCCTCCCAGGAGCGCGGCTGGTACGTCGAACCGACCCTGTTCGGCGACGTCGACAACTCCATGCGCATCGCCCGGGAGGAGATCTTCGGACCGGTCATCTGCCTGCTCCCGTACGGGGACGAGGACGAGGCGGTACGGATCGCCGACGACTCCGAGTACGGGCTCAGCGGCAGCGTCTGGACCGCCGACACCGAACGCGGCATCGACATCGCCCGCCGGGTCAGGACCGGCACGTACAGCGTGAACACCTTCAGTCTCGACATGCTCGGCCCGTTCGGCGGCTACAAGAACTCCGGCATGGGACGGGAGTTCGGACCCGAGGGGTACGGCGAGTACTTCGAGCACAAGATGATCCACCTGCCGGCCGGATACCAGGGGGCGTGATGGGAGACCGCTGGCATGTGGAGGTCGACCGGAGCGTCTGCATCGGCTCCGGCATGTGCGTCAACCACGCCCCGGACGGTTTCCGGCTGGACTCCGCCCGGCAGTCCCACCCCGCCGACCCTTCGAGCGACGCCAACGAGCGGATCCTGGCGGCGGCGGAGGGCTGCCCCGTCGAGGCCATCACGCTGACCCTGCTCGGCTCGGGCGAGGTGGTGTTCCCGCCGGAGGACTGAGGGCCGTTTCGCGGGCCGGGTCCGCAGCGCCCGGCCGGCAGGGGCTTCCCGCCAGGTCAGAGCCGTGCGAAACTCCGGAAAAGATCGCACGGGCGCCCGCCCGGGAGCGAACGACCGGGCGGGGAAACACCTGTGCGTACGACAAGAGCGGCGGCGCTGGCCGCCGTGGTGAGCGCGACACTGATCGGCACAGCGGGCTGCGGCCTGGTGGACCAGGACACCCGGAGCGCGCCGAAACCGCCTCCGACCCCCACCGCACCGTTCACCAAGGAGGCGGTGGCCAACGAGGTCGGCGCGGCGGCGGACGCCTCGGGGCTGCCGCCGGGCGACGACTCCACCGCCGGAATGCCCGAGGGGGAGTGGCAGTCCTGCGTGGCGCCCTGGATGGCCGACGCCCCCGAGGCGTCCGCCGCCGACGCCTTCGCGGCGACCGTCAGGACCCTGCGGAAGCAGGGCTGGAAGCTCACCACGAGCCGCGCCGAACAGGACGTCACCTTCCGGACCCTCACCAAGCGGGGCTGGAAGGTGCACGCCCGCCACTACGCGATGGACGGCTTCGGCGCCGAACAGCCCGTGTCGTTCACGGCGGTGAAGGACGGCTGCGAGCTGCCCGAGGAGATCAAGGGCGACTTCCAGGACACCCTCTGACCCGGTGACCGGTCAGGACGGCTCGCAGCCCGCGTCGGCGAGGGCGAAGTGGCCCGCCGGGGACTCCTTGAGGGTGTGGGTGACGAACACGTTGTACAGGCCCATGTTCTCGCCGGAGCCGGTCGCGTACGTGTGCACGTACGGGGTGCGGGTGTACGGGTGTGGGTCATGCGGACGTGCGGGTGTGCGGACGGCTGCCGGAACCCGCCGCGGGCGGTCCGCCGCCGGAACCGTTGCCGCCGGAACCTATGGGCCCGCGCGGCGGGCGCCCATGTGGCACGCGGACACCCCCGGTGCGCGGGTGTGTGAGCCGCCGCTCCTGCGTGAGTCGGGCGCGTCTCCGGCGGGGCTCCCGGAGCGCCGCGCCGTCGCTTCCCGGGCCCGCCCCGCACCATGTACGCCGCCACCATGTCCGCGTACGTGGGTGTGTGCACCGGCCCCGTGTGATGCGGGCCGCGCCGTCCCTACCGTGACGGCCATGCAGACTTCCCCGCGCCCCGACCGGGCCAACGCATCCCTCCCCGCAGCCGACCGGTTCCTGGCCGGGCGGGCCGCCCTGGTGACCGGAGCGGCGAGCGGCATCGGACGGGCCTGCGCCGAGACCCTGGCCGCCGCGGGCGCCCATGTGCATGTCGTGGACAAGGCCGCCGAGCCTGCGGAGGAGCTGGCGGAACGGATCGGCGGCACGGCCTGGGTGATCGACCTCGCGGTGCCCGGGGCGGTGGACACCCTGCCCGCCGACGCGGACATCGTGGTCAACAACGCGGGCCTCCAGCATGTGGCCCCGGTGCACGAGTTCCCGCCGGACCGCTTCGCGCTGATCCACCGGGTGATGGTGGAAGCGCCGTTCCGCATCTTGCGCCGCACGCTGCCCGGCATGTACGAACGCGGCTGGGGACGCGTCGTGAACATCTCCTCCGTCCACGGACTGCGTGCCAGCCCCTACAAGTCGGCCTATGTGTCGGCCAAGCACGCACTGGAAGGACTCAGCAAGGTGGTCGCGCTCGAAGCGGCGGAGCACGGGGTGACGAGCAACTGCGTCAGCCCCGGCTACGTCCGCACGCCCCTGGTGGAGAACCAGATCGCCGCGCAGGCCCGTACCCACGGCATCTCCGAGGAGGAAGTGGTGGGCCGGGTGATGCTGGAGCGCAGCGCGATCAAGCGACTGATCGAACCGGCCGAGGTCGCCGAGGCCGTCCTGTGGCTGTGCGGGCCGCGTACGGGGCACATCACCGGAACCTCGCTCGCCATGGACGGTGGCTGGACGGCCAACTGACCCCGGCCGGGCCACCGATGGCCGTCCGCCCCGTCCGCCCCGTCCGCCCCCGCGCGCACCGGCCGCAAGCCCCGCGCGCACCCGCGTACCGGCAACAGACCCCGCGCCCGGTCCCTCCCGCCCCGTCCCTTCCGCCCCGTCCCTCCCGCCCCGTCCCTTCCGCCCTCCCCGTCCCGCCCTCCCGAGAACGCTGGCGCCCATGTCCGGACCTTCCCCTTCCCCCGCCGCTCCCGCCGTCCCCGCCGCGCCCTTCCTGCGCCGTCTGCTGGACCTGCTGGCCGACGACGCGCCCGCCGAGGCGCTGGGCGCCGTCTCCTCGGAGGCGAGGGCGGCCGGGGTGCGGGCGGACGAACTGGCCGAGGTGGAGAAGGCGGTCGCCACCGCCCTGCGGATCAGGGGCGCCCTGCGTCAGCACCGGCGCCGGGAACTCCAGCTCACCGCCCTCTTCGACACCGCCGGGGACCTGGCCGCCTCCCGCGACCTGGACGATGTGCTCAACGCGATCGTGCGCCGGGCCAGGATGCTGCTCGGCACCGACACCGCCTACCTCACGCTCCCCGACGAGGAGGCCGGGGACACCTATATGCGGGTCACCGACGGGTCGGTGTCCACGGTCTTCCAGCGGCTGCGCCTCGAACTCGGCGAAGGGCTGGGCGGTCTGGTCGCCCAGACGGCGAGCCCGTACGCGACCCCCGACTACGGCACCGACGAACGCTTCCGCCACACCCGCAACATCAACGCCGGAGTGCTCGCGGAAGGGCTCGTCGCCATCCTCGGCGTGCCCCTGCTGCTCGGCTCCAGCCGCGGCGGTACGGGAAAGGTCATCGGCGTCCTCTTCGCCGCCGACCGGGCCCCCCGGGTCTTCGGCCCGGACGAGGTCGCCCTGCTGTGCTCACTGGCCGCGCACGCCGCGATCGCCATCGACACCGCCCGTGCCCTCGCCGACACCCGCGCCGCCCTCGACGAACTCGCCGGGGCCAACGCGGAACTGGCCGGGGCGAACGCGGCGGTACGGGAGCACTCGGCCGCGATGCGGCGCGCAGAGGAGTCCCACGACCGGCTCACGGACCTGGTGCTGCGCGGCCGTGACGTCAAGGATGTCGCCGCCGCCGTCGCCGGGCTGCTGAACAGCCCGCTGACCATCCACGACCCGGGCGGCCGGCCGCTGGCCGCGGTCCGTCCCGACGGAGCGGGGTTCGCCGCCGACAGCATGGACGCGGGCTGGCTGGCGGAGACGGCCGAGGAGTCCCGCGCCGGGGCGCGTGCCGTCCACCGCGGCGGGCGCGTGATCTGCGCGGTGCTGGCCGGGCAGGAGCTGCTGGCCGGTCTCGTGCTGCACCGGCGCGAACCGCTCGACGACTCCGACCGGCGTCTGTTCGAACGGGCCTCCGTGGTCACCGGCCTGCTCCTGCTGATCAGACGCACGGTGGCCGAGACCGAGAACCGGATCAGGGGCGAGCTGATCGGCGATCTGCTGAGCGGCGCGGAACGCGATCCGGCCGGACTCGCCGAACGCGGCCGCCGTCTCGGCATCGACCTGGACCGGCCCCATCTGGTGCTGGTGGCGGAGGCCGGTGCCCGTGAGCGGCTGGCCTCCGCCGCCATGCGCTATCTGTTCGGCGGCGACATCCGCGGGGTGAGCGCCGAACACGCCGGAAAGGTCGTCCTGTTGATCGAGTGCGGGGCGGACGGGACGGCGGAGGGGCAGTCCGCGGACGGCGTCCGGCCCGGCGCCGGAGAGGCGGCCCGCGCCGCCGCGGCCCAGCTCGGCCAGCTGGTCCAGGCCCCCGTCACCGTCGCGGCCACCGGCCCCGCCCGGGGCCCGCGCGAACTGGCCGCCGCCTGCCGGGAGGCCACGCGCTGTCTGCGGGCCATGCGCGCGCTGGGGCGTACGGGCCAGGGAGCGTGCGTCGACGAACTCGGCTTCCTCGGCGTGGTGCTGGGCGACGCGCAGGACGTCGACGGTTTCGTCGACGCCACGCTGGGGCCGCTGCTGCGGTACGACGAGAAGCGCGGTACGCATCTGGTGCGCACGCTCGCCGCGTACTTCGGTGCGGGCGGCAGCCTGATCCGGGCGAAGGACGAACTGCACGTGCACGTCAACACGGTGGTGCAGCGGCTCGACCGGATCCAGGTCCTGCTGGGGCGCGACTGGAACGAGCCGGACCGGGCGCTGGAACTGCAACTCGCCCTGCGGCTGCACGGTCTGTCGGGCGGCTGACCGCCGGACGGTCGCGGCCGCCGGAGGGATGACCGTACGGCGGCGGGGCGGCGGCCACCTCACGGCCAGCCGCCCCCCGCCGCGTACGCCTCCCGCCGCGTACGCCCCTCAGCCGCGCACGCCCCTCAGCCGCGCACGCCCTCAGCCGCCGGAACCCTCCGGACACCCCGCCGCCGCCAGCAGGTGCCGGGCCACCTCCCCGGCCCCCGCGTCCCCCGTCAGCAGCGTGTAGTGGTTCACGTCCGGTACCGCCACCGCCCGTACGCGGGTGTCCTGAAGACCCGCCGCTGCCAGCCGGGAGGCGTCGTACAGGCCCTGCTCCTCGTCCATCAGTCCCCGTGCCGCCCACAGCAGGGTCGCGGGGTCCGGCAGCCTGTGCACCGCCGAGAGGACCTCGTCGTCGAACAGGCCGATGCCGTCCGCGCGTACCGCCTCGATCCTGCACGTGGAGCGCAGTTCCGGCTCCTCGCCCGTCAGATCGCGCTGGATGTACGCGTCCACGTCGGCGGACCACGCCCCGGCGAACGCGGGGTGCGCCTGCCAGAACCCCCGGTACGAGGCACGGTCGGGGAACGTCATCGACAGCCGGTCCATGGCCGGGCCGATCACCGCCGTCATGAGTTCGTCGGGCGACAGATGCGTGGGGGCGGGGAAGCCGAACCCGCCGTCCACCAGGACCGGCGGGCCGAACAGCGCCGGATGCCGCACCGCGGCCAGCGCCGCCACGAAGGCGCCCATCGAGTGCCCCGCCAGCACCGTCCGGCCGCCCCCGGGGGCCAGCGCGCCGGCCAGCGCCGCCGCGTCGTCGGCGTGCGCCGCGATCCCGTACGGCTCCGGCAGCCCGCGGCTCCCCGCCCGGCCGCGCAGATCCGGGGCGACCAGAGTGACCCGGCCCGCCAGCCGCCGGGCCACCGGGCCCCAGGAGAGCGCGTTGGCGGTGATCCCGTGCAGGGCCATCACCACCGGCGCGCCGGGGTCGCGGGCGGGCCAGCGCAGCACGGCCAGGTCGCCTCCGGCGACCGGGACCCGGAGCTCCTCGTGCAGCGGTGTGTACGTGGTCATGGGCGTCGGTTCTCCTTCGTGGTTCCCCGCGGCGGGGCCGCCCGGGACGACAGGCGCGAGGGCAGCCGGGCAAGGCCGCCGGGCAGCAGATGTACCACGGCCACGAACACCACGCCGAGCAGGAACAGCGGCTGGGAGAGCGGAACGCGCAGCACGGCGGGCAGATCGGCGACCGCTCCCGACCCCGCGAGGTCGCCGAGCCGGTGATCGGCCCAGGTGTAGAGGATGCCTCCGGCCATCGGCCCCCAGCGGGTGCCCGATCCGCCGAGCACGACCATCACCAGCAGGGACAGCGTGAAGTCGGACGTGGTGGTCTGCGGGGTGGAGCCGCCGGTGAGCAGCAGATGGACGAGCCCGCCGAGCGCGGCCAGCGCACCGGCCAGGACGAAGGCCGCCAGCTTGAAGCCGTACGGCTTCAGGCCCAGGACCTCCACCCGGCGTTCGTTCTCCTTGATGCCTTCCCAGACCCGTCCGGTGGGGGAGCGGACCGCCCAGTGGACGACGCCGAGGGTGAGAACGAGGTAGGCGAGCGAGACCCAGTAGAGGTTCGCCGTGTGCTCGATGCCCACCAGCGCGGAGGGCAGCAGGTCGGCGGGGGCCGCCCGGCCCTCCTCGCCGCCGGTGATGCCGCCGGGATCGCGGGCGACCAGGAGGGAACCGGCCTGGGCGAAGGCGAGCGTCACCATGGAGAAGCCGATCCCGGTGACCCGCAGGCTCACCGAACCCAGCACCACGGCCAGCGCGGTCCCGAAGCAGAGGCCGAGGACGGCGGACAGGGCGAACGGCAGCCCGGCCTCCAGCAGGAACATGTTCGTGGCGTAGCTGCCCGCGGCGAAGTACAGCGCATGGCCGAAGGAGAGCAGCCCGGTGCGACCCAGCAGCAGGTCGTAGCCGGTGGCGAGCGCGCCGAACAGCAGGCAGGTGGCGAGGAGCTGGAGGCTGCCGGGGCTGCCGACCGGGCCGTCCAGCAGGCCCGGCAGGGGCAGTGCGCTGTACGGGGCGACGATCAGGAGCGCCAGGGCGGCGGCGGGCCACCAGCGCAGCAGCCGGGCCGCGGCTCCGGGCGCCCCGGACGGGGCGGCCGCGGGGGCGGGGCCGGTGTGTCTCTGTGTCTCGGTGACGGTGCTCACGCGAGCCTCCCGGTCAGTCCGCTCGGGCGGACGAGCAGCAGCGCGGCGAGCAGGACGACGACCGCCAGGTCGCCGAGGCCCGCGGCGGTGTAGTAGTTGGCGAACTGCTGGACCAGGCCGATGACGACGGACGCCACGGCGGCGCCGGTCACCGATCCCATGCCGCCGGTGACCACCACCACGAAGGCGAAGATCAGCAGCGAGGTCCCCTGCCGGGGGTCGACGGAGCCGAAGTACAGCCCGCCGAGCGCCCCGCCGAGCGCGGCGGCGGCACCCCCGATGGCGAAGACGAGGGTGAACGCCCTGCGGACGTCGATGCCGAGCGCGGTCACCATGGCCCGGTCCTCGACGCCCGCCCGGACGACCAGACCGTGCCGGGTCCGGCCGAGGAAGAGCCGCAGCGCCAGCAGGACGAGGACGGCCGCCGCGATCAGCACCAGCCGGTTGACGGGGACCTGCGCGCCGAGCAGCCCGAAGGTGCCCGACAGTGCCTGCGGCCCGGGGAACGTCAGCGCGTCCGGGCCCCAGATGCCGGACAGCAGCGCGGGAACGGCGAGCCCCACCCCGACCGTGGCGAGGACTTGTTCGCGCGGCCGGGTGTAGAGCGGGCGCACGACGGCGAGTTCCAGCACGACGGCGGCGAGGGTGCCCACCGCCGTACCGAAGAGCACGGCGAGGACGAAGCCCGCCCCACCGCTTCCGGCGCCGGGCAGATTCCCGGACGCGGCCCACCAGGTGCCGTACGCCCCGATGGACAGCAGCGCCCCGTGCGCGAAGTTGAGGACATCCATCAGGCCGAAGATCAGGGAGAGCCCCGACGCGATGAGGAAGTAGAGGGCTCCCAGACCGAGTCCGGTCATGGTGAGCAGAACGATGGTGGACATCAGGAATCCGCCTCCGCGGTCGGGGAAGGGGCGGGGGACGCGGCGGTGGCACCGGGGGCGTGGCGGCTGCCCACTCCCAGCAGCCTGCGGGCCGCCTCCGCGTCGTCCAACAGGGCGCCGGCCGGGCCCTGGTGGGCCGTGCGGCCGTCCGCGAGCACCACACAGCGCCCGGCCAGCCTGCGGACGACGGCGAGGTTCTGCTCCACGAGCAGCACCGGCACCGCCTCGGCGGCCCGCTCCAGCACCTGGGCGACCTCGGTGACGACCCTGGGCGCGAGCCCCTTGGTCGGTTCGTCCGCGATGATCAGCGCGTTGCCGTTGAGCAGGGTGCGGCCGATGGCCACCATCTGCTGTTGGCCGCCGGACAGTGTCCCCGCCAACTGCCGTGCCCTGTGCTTGAGTTCGGGGAAAAGCTCATGGACGAGCGGATAGTCGGGGCCGTCCGCCCCGGCCCGTTCGGCCAGCCGCAGGTTCTCCGCGACGGTCAGTGAGGCGAAGATCCCGCGGTCCTCCGGGGCGTAGCCGATGCCGCGCCGCACCAGTACGTGCGTGGGCAGCGACACGGTCTCCTCGCCGTCGAGCCGTACGCTCCCGTCGCGCGGGACGAGCCCGAGGATGCCGCGTACGGTCGTCGTCTTCCCGGCACCGTTGCGGCCCAGCAGCGCGGTCACCCCGTGCCGGGCCACATCCAGGTCGACGCCGTGCAGGATGTGCCGGCCGCCGATGAGCACCCGCAGGTCCCGCACGGCGAGCAGGACGTCGTGGCCGGGTGCCGCGCTCCCGGGTGCCGCGTCGCCGGGCTCCGTTGCGCGGGTCTCCGTGCTGCGGGGTGTCACAGTCCCTCCCCGAGGTAGGCCTGCTGCACGGCAGGGTCGGCGGTCACGGCCTCGGGGGTGCCCAGCGCCAGCAGACTGCCGTGGTGCATCACGGCGAGCCGGTCGGCCAGACCCAGCAGGACATCCATGTGGTGCTCGACCATCAGGACGGTGCGCCCCTCGTCGCGGTGCAGGGTGCGGATCAGCTCGGTGAGCGCGGGGACCTCCTCCGCGCTGACCCCGGCCATCGGCTCGTCGAGCAGCATCAGCCGCGGATCGCCCACCAGCAGCACGGCGAGCTCCAGCTTCCGCTTCTCGCCGTGCGACAGCTCGGCCGCCGGCGTCGACGCCCGGTGGCCGAGACCGGTGCGCTCCAGTACGCCGCGCACCTCGGCGGTGTACGGGGCGGCGCGCCGCCACAGCCGGTACGAGCCGCCCCCGGCGGCCTGCGCGGCCAGCCGGACATGCTCGGCCACCGTCATCGCGGGCCAGAGGCTGGACGTCTGGAAGGTGCGTCCGATGCCGCGCCGTGCCCGGGTGTGCACGGGCAGCCGCGTCACATCGGTGCCGTCCAGCGCGAGGGTGCCCGCGGTCGGGGCGGTGATCCCGCTGATCAGGTTGAACAGCGAGGTCTTGCCCGCCCCGTTGGGGCCGATGAAGGCCAGGAACTCGCCCTCCCGGACGCTCAGCGAGACGTCCTCGACGATGGTGGCCCCGCCGATGGTCCAGCCGAGCCCGGTGAGCCGGAGCACGGGAGCGGTGAGGGTGTCGGGAGCGGTCATCGCCTCAGCCCGCCGAGGGCTTCGCGGGCGGGGCCACCTCGTCCATCGGCGCGGTGGACACCAGCTCCGGTACGGCGGTGGCGCCCTTCCCCGTGAGCCGGGCGACGAACATCGGCTGCACCAGGGCGTGGTCCTCGGCGCGGATGTGCTGCTTGCCCTTCACCCCGTCGAAGGTCCAGCCCTCCAGGGCCTTCACCATCGCCGAGGTGTCCGTGGCGCTGCCGTCCCGGACGGCCCGCACCACCATCTGCGCGGCGGTGAAACCGTCCGGGGTGAACAGGTCGGGGGTGCCGCCCGCCTCGGCAACGCCGTCGAGCATCGCCTTCTCGACGGCGTTGCCGCCGCCCGCGCCGGGGAAGTAGTGCGCCAGGAACGAGACCTTGGAACCGGCCGCTCCGAACACCGGGTACGAGGCCGTACCGGCCAGCCCGGTCACCACCTTGCCCGCGTCCAGCACCCCCTGCTGGTCCAGCGCGGTCCACAGGGCCGGTGCGGTGGAACCGGCCCAGGCCACGAAGACCAGATCGGGTCCGGCGGCCTTCACCTGGCGGGCGAACGGCGTCAGGTCCGTCGCGCTGGGCGGCGCCAGCACCGACCCGACCTCGGCGCCGCGCTCCCCGAGGACGGCCTTGACGGCGGTGACGTTGGCCTGGCCGAAGGTGGAGTCCTGGGCCAGCACCGTGACCTTCTTGCCCTTGGCCTCGCCCAGCATCGTGCCCGCCGTGAGGATGTCCTGGTAGGACTGCCGGCCGGAGCGGAAGGTGTACGCGTTGACCCCGGTCACGGCGTCGGTGGCGGCCGGGCCGTCGATGTACAGCACCTTGTTCTGGGCCGCGAGCGGGGCCATCTGGAGGGCGACGCCGGAGTCGGTGGTGCCGGCCAGCACCTTGTAGCCCTTGCCGATGAGGTTCTTCGCGGCGGAGACCGCCTTGCCCGGGTCGCCCGCGTCGTCCTGCTCGGTGACCTCGATGCGGTGGCCGTCGACCTTGCCGGTGCCGCCGGTGGCGTGGGCGAGGCCGGCCATGAACCCGTCGCGGTACTGCTTCCCGTACGCGGCGAGCAGCCCGGTACGGGAGTAGACCAGGCCCACCTTGACGGTCCCGTCCTTCTCCCCGGCCGAGCCGTCCCCGGAGCCTCCCGCCTGACCGGCGGCGGTGCAGCCGGTCAGCAGGAGCCCGGCGGTGGCCAGGGCCGTGAGGGTCAGGGATCTGGGACGGGCGGTGCCTACGGCTCTGCGACGCATGGTGACCGGCTCCTCGGCGTGGTTCGGTGATGTGCGCCGAACCGTATGAAGAGCGTCGCGCCGTCGACATGGTGCAGGGCACCTCACCTGACGGGGGCCGCATGTGGCCGCGGTACATGGGTGCCCGGGAGGACCGCCGCGCGGGGGGGGCCGCGGCGCGCGTTACCGGGGGCCGGGCTCCGCCGTCACGGCGATGAGCCTGCACACCGTCTCGATGTCTATCTTCACCTGGGCGATCGAGGCCCGCCCCGACAGCCAGGTGATCAGCGCGGAGTGCCAGGTGTGCTCGATGACCCGTACCGCGGAGAGCTGTTCCGGCGTCGGGTGCTCCAGCCCCATCGCGTCCAGGATGATCGCCGTGGTGAGCCGCGAGACGGTGTCCACCTCGGGGCTCACACTGCGGTCCGCGAACGTCAGCGCGCGTACCATCGCGTCAGCCAGATGAGGTTCGCGCTGAAGGGCGCGGAAGGCCCGCATCAGGGTCTCGGCGACCCGCTGCGCGGCGTCGTCCCCGGCGGGCGGACGCTTGCGGAGCGTGGAGTGCATGTGCTGGAGCTGGTCCTGCATGGTGGCCACCAGCAGATGGACCTTGGAGGGGAAGTAGCGGTACAGGGTGCCCAGGGCGACCCCGGCGGCCTCGGCCACCTCGCGCATCTGCACCGCCTCGAACCCGCCCCGTCCGGCGAGCTGGGCGCTGGCGTGCAGGATGCGGCGGCGGCGGGCCTCCTGGCGTTCGGTCAGCGGAGGCGCTGCGGGTCTGGCTTCCGCGGTCATGAGTCCCCATCCATGGCTTTCGTCCGCATCCGGGAGCGGTCGAGCGGGCTGCCGGGCGCGCACAGCATGCCAGGGTGCCCGCCGTGGCGCGAATCACCTGATCCGGCTGTCACGCCGACGCTACCTGCCGGTAGATTCGAGCCTTATTGAACGAGCCGGTCTGAAACTTGTTCTAGATTAGCGCGAGCGGTTACGCTCCGGCGAACACGCAGGGAGAAGGGGGCCGAGTGTGACCGCTGAGGCCATAGAAACGGGCCCCCGCACGGGCAACGGCACGTCCGGCCGTGCCGGCGACGGGCCGCTGCGCATCGCACTCCTCACGTACAAGGGAAACCCGTTCTGCGGCGGCCAGGGCGTCTACGTGCGCCACCTCGCCCGCGAACTGACCCGTCTGGGCCACAGCGTCGAAGTGATCGGTGCCCAGCCCTACCCGGTGCTCGACGAAGGCGTACCGCTCACCGAACTGCCGAGCCTGGACCTCTACCGGCAGCCGGACCCGTTCCGCACCCCGGGCCGCGGTGAGTACCGCGACTGGATCGACCTCGCCGAGGTCGCCACCATGTGGACCGGCGGCTTCCCCGAACCCCTCACCTTCAGCCTGCGGGCCCGGCGTCATCTCGCCGCCCGCCGGGGCGAGTTCGATGTCATTCATGACAACCAGACCCTCGGCTACGGTCTGCTCGCCGACCTCGGCGCCCCCCTGGTGACCACGATCCACCACCCCATCACCGTCGACCGGCAGCTCGACCTGGACGCCGCCGACAGCCGCCGCCGCCGTGCCTCCGTGCGCCGCTGGTACGGATTCACCCGGATGCAGAAGCGCGTGGCCCGCCGGCTGCCCTCCGTCCTCACCGTCTCCGGCTCCTCGAAGCAGGAGATCACCGAGCACCTCGGCGTACGCGAGGACCGCATCCGGGTGGTGCACATCGGCGCCGACACCGACCTCTGGTCGCCCGACCCCTCGGTCGCCGAGGTGCCCGGCCGGATCGTCACCACCTCCAGCGCCGACGTCCCGCTCAAGGGCCTGGTCCACCTGGTCGAGGCCCTCGCCAAGCTCCGTACCGGCAACCCCCACGCGCACCTCGTGGTCGTCGGCAAGCGGGCCGAGGACGGACCGGTCGCGCAGGCCATCGAACGCCACGGCCTCCACGACGCCGTCGAGTTCGTGAAGGGCATCAGCGACGCCGAACTGGTCGACCTCGTGCGCGGCGCCCAGATCTCCTGCGTGCCCTCCCTGTACGAGGGCTTCTCGCTGCCCGCCGCCGAGGCGATGGCCACCGGCACCCCGCTGGTGGCCACCACCGGCGGCGCCATCCCCGAAGTCACCGGCCGCGACGGGGAGACCTGTCTCGCCGTGCCGCCCGGCGACTCCGACGCGCTGGCCACCGCCCTCGCCCGGCTGCTGGGCGACGGGGAGCTGCGGGCCCGCCTCGGCGCGGCGGGCCGGGACCGGGTACTGGCCAACTTCACCTGGGCCGGAGCGGCCGCCGGCACCGCCGAGCTGTACCGTCGGGCGATCGCGGCCAGCGGAGCCCGCAGGTGACCGCCCCGGCGCCCCGCACCCCCTGATCCCCCTCCCCGGACCCCGTACCTCCGACCTCGAAGGCAGGCCCCGTGCTGACCGTCGACTTCACCCGCTTCCCGCTCGCCGCCGGCGACCGAGTGCTCGATCTGGGCTGCGGTGCCGGCCGGCACGCCTTCGAGTGCTACCGGCGCGGTGCCCAGGTGGTGGCCCTCGACCGGAACGGCGAGGAGATCCGTGAGGTCGCGAAGTGGTTCGCCGCGATGAAGGAGGCCGGGGAGGCGCCACAGGGCGCCACCGCCACCGCGATGCAGGGCGACGCCCTCAACCTGCCCTTCCCCGACGACTCCTTCGACGTCGTGATCATCTCCGAGGTCATGGAGCACATCCCCGACGACAAGGGCGTGCTCGCCGAGATGGTCCGGGTCCTCAGGCCCGGCGGCCGGATCGCGATCACCGTGCCGCGCTACGGCCCCGAGAAGGTCTGCTGGACGCTGTCGGACGCGTACCACGAGGTCGAGGGCGGCCACATCCGTATCTACAAGGCCGACGAACTCCTCGGCAGGATCCGCGAGGCCGGACTCAAGCCGTACGGCACCCATCACGCCCACGCCCTGCACAGCCCCTACTGGTGGCTGAAGTGCGCGTTCGGGGTCGACAACGAGAAGGCGCTGCCGGTGCGCGCCTACCACAAGCTGCTGGTCTGGGACATCATGAAGAAGCCCATGGCCACCAGGGTCGCCGAGCAGCTGCTCAACCCGGTCGTCGGCAAGAGCTTCGTCGCGTACGCCACCAAGCCGCACCTCACCAGGGCCGAGGCGTGAGCACTCCCGAACAGACCGAACACCTTGTCCTGCCAGGAGTCCTCACCGCCGAGCAGGCCACCGAGACGGTGGCCGCGCTGGTGGCGGCGCAGTGCAGGAACGGGGCGCTGCCCTGGTTCCGCGGCCACCACCTCGACCCGTGGGACCACACCGAGGCCGCCATGGCGCTGGACGCGTCGGGCGAGCACGCGGCGGCGGAGCGCGCCTACGACTGGCTCGCCCGCAACCAGAACGCCGACGGCTCCTGGTACGCCGCCTACCACGACGGTGATCCGGAGCGGCCGACCGACCGGAGCCGGGAGAGCAACTTCTGCGCGTACGTCGCCGTCGGCGTCTGGCACCACTACCTCGCCACGGGCGACGACGCGTTCGTCGACCGGATGTGGCCGACCGTCTACGCCGCGATCGAATTCGTGCTGGGGCTCCAGCAGCCGGGCGGTCAGATCGGCTGGAAGCGCGAGGCGGACGGCACCGCGGTCACC
Source organism: Streptomyces sp. NPDC079020 (assembly GCF_044542225.1). Lineage (NCBI taxonomy): Bacteria > Bacillati > Actinomycetota > Actinomycetes > Kitasatosporales > Streptomycetaceae > Streptomyces > Streptomyces sp. NPDC079020. The sequence goes on along the minus strand of NZ_JBITUB010000001.1, from coordinate 584,148 downwards.
GACGCCCTGCTGACCGGCTCCTCCTCCGTCCACCAGGCCCTGCGCTGCGCGCTGGCCCTCGCGGAACGGCGGGAAGAGGCCCAGCCCGACTGGGAGCTGGCGACCGGAGCGCTCGCGCACGCGATACGCAGCCACCCGGAGCGCTTCCTGGACAAGAGCCGCTACTCGATGGACTGGTACTACCCGGTCCTCGGCGGCGCGCTCACCGGAGCCGCCGCCACCCGCCGTATCCAGGAGGGCTGGGACCGTTTCGTCGTCCCCGGTCTCGGGGTCCGCTGCGTGCTGCCCAACCCCTGGGTGACGGGCGGCGAGAGCTGCGAACTCGCCCTGGCGCTCTGGGTCATGGGGGAGTCCGACCGGGCGCTGGAGATCCTCCAGTCCATCCAGCACCTGCGCGCCGAGGGCGGGATGTACTGGACGGGGTACGTCTTCAAGGGCAGCCGGGCCTTCTGGCCCGAGGAACTCACCACCTGGACCGTCGGATCGCTGCTGCTGGCGGTGGCCGCGCTCGGGGGCGACGAGGCGACCACCGCGGTCTTCAGCGGTGAACGGCTGCCCGTGGGCCTGGAACCGGACTGCTGCGGCTGACCGGTACGACGGCGGCGCCGGCGCCTTCGCGTTCGAGGACGTCGTCAACAGCGTCGAGGACGCGGGGAGGAGCGCGGGCGCCGAGGTGGGGGGCAAGGCCCCGCCGCCTCCCGGCCGCGGTCCCCGCCGCCTCCCGGCCGGCAGGTTAATCATGTGATCGGGCGCCCTGCCGCGCTCTAGGGTGCGGGCATGACTGCACTCACGTACGACCGCTACTGCGACGAGATCCTGGCCCAGACCGACGAGCTGCGGGCGCTGCTCAAGGGCGCGGACCCGGCGGCCCGGGTCCCCACCTGCCCCGACTGGAGCCTGCGGGAACTCGCCGCGCATGTGGGCGGCGCGCACCGCTGGGTGGGCGAGATCGTACGGTCCCGGGCCACCGAGGACATCCCCGAGGAACGGATTCCGGGGTACGCCGGACCGGACGGCGAGGGCCCGGCGGCGCTCGACGCCTGGCTCGCCGAGGGCGCGGACACGGCGGTCGCGGCACTGCGCGAGGCCGGATCCGGCGCGGAGGTCTGGACGTGGTCCTGGGACCGGCGGACGGACTTCTGGGTGCGGCGGATGACCCATGAAACCGTCGTCCACCGCGCCGACGCGGCGCTGGCCGCCGGGGCGGTGTTCGAGGTGGCGCCCGAGGTCGCCGCCGACACCATCGACGAATGGCTCCGTATCGTCGCCTTCTCGCAGGCCGGCGGCGACCCGGAGGCGGCCGAACTGCGGGGCGGCGGACGCTCGTTGCACCTGCACGCCACGGATGTGCCGGACGCCGAGTGGCTGATCGAGTTCGGCGAGGAAGGCTTCACCTGGCGGCGGGCCCATGAGAAGGCCACCGTCGCCCTGCGCGGACCGCTCACCGATCTGATGCTCGTCTTCAACCGCAGGCTGGACCCCGGCAGCGACCGGGTCGAGGTGCTCGGCGACGCGGAGCTGCTGGACTTCTGGCTGGAGCGCTCGTCGTTCTGATGAGCCGGACGCGGGCCCGTCCGCACGGGCCCGTCCGCACGGGCCCGTCCGCATGGACCCGTTCAGCTGTTGAGCTCCGCCAGTACGCGCAGGGTGGCCGGGTCCGGTGCCGTGACCAGAAGATCGGTGACCGGGCCCTCGCGCCACAACTCCAGCCGCTCCTTGATGCGTTGGCGCGGGCCGACCAGGGAGATCTCATCGGCGAACGCATCGGGCACCGCCAGCACGGCCTCCTGCCGGCGCCCCTGGAGGAACAGCCATTGGATGTGCCGGGCCTCCTTCTCGAATCCCATCCGGGCCATCAGGTCAGCGTGGAAATTGCGCGCCGCGTGCCCCATCCCGCCGATGTAGAAGCCGAGCATCGCCTTCACCGGCAACAGGCCCTCCGCGACGTCGTCGCAGAGCTGCGCCCGCGCCATCGGCGCGATCATGAACCCCTCGCGGAGCCCGGTCAGCGAGGCCTCGTACACATCCTTGCGCATCGGCGACCAGTACAGCGGCAGCCAGCCGTCCGCGATCCGGGTCGTCTGCGCGATGTTCTTCGGCCCCTCGGCGCCCAGCAGCAGGGGCAGGGAGGCCCGCAGCGGATGGGTGATCGGCTTCAGCGGCCTGCCGAGCCCGGTGCCGTCCGCACCGGTGTACGGATGGGAGTGGAAGCGGCCGGCCAGTTCGACGGGGCCCTCGCGCGCCAGGACCTGGCGGATGACGCCGACGTACTCGCGGGTGGCCGTCAGCGGGCTCTTCGGGAACGGCCGGCCGTACCACCCCTCCACCACCTGCGGCCCGGAGAGCCCGAGGCCGAGCATCATCCGGCCGCCCGAGAGATGGTCCAGGGTCAGTGCGTGCATGGCGGTCGCGGTGGGCGTACGGGCCGCCATCTGCGCGATGGCCGTGCCCAGCCGGACGCGTGAGGTGTGGGCGGCGATCCAGGTCAGCGGGGTGAAGGCGTCCGAGCCCCAGGCCTCCGCCGTCCACACCGAGTCGTAGCCGAGTTCCTCGGCCTCCCGGGCGAGGGCGAGATGGCCGGGATTCGGGCCGCGGCCCCAGTATCCGAGCGCGAGTCCGAGCCGCATTCCGGTCCCTCCAACGGTATATGACGCTACGTCAGATCAATGCCGCGCTCCGGGACTGTACGACAACGGCCCCCCGCCCGGAAGGGCGGGGGGCCGCGGGGCCGTGCGCGGGGTCAGCCGCGCTGGATGCCCGTGGTGTCCTGGAGGACGCCACGACGGCCGTCCTGCGTCTGGGCGATGAGGCCCGGACCGCGCTGCTCCACCGCGAGGTACCAGGTGCCCGGCGCCAGTTCGGCGATCGGGTTGGGCGAACCGTCCTCGCCGTACAGCGGGCGGGCCACCGGAACGGCGAACCAGAACGGGGTGAAGTCGCCGGCCGGAGCGGCGGCACCCTGCGGGGCCTGCTGCGCCTGGGCCGCCTGCGCCGGGTCGGGCTGGCCGGGCTGCGCGCCGTACGGCTGGGGCTGGCCCGGCTGCGCGCCGTAGGGGGACTGCTGGCCGCCGGGGTAGCCGTAACCCTGGCCGGGCTGCGGCTGGGCACCGTACGGCGACTGCGCACCCTGCGCCGGACGCGGCGCACCGGCGAGCGGGGCCTTGAGCGCGGGGACGAGCGGACCGGCGACCGCGCCGGCCGCCAGCACGATGGCCGCCAGCAGGCCGAGGATCATGCCCGCGCCCGCGTCATTGGCGTCGATGATCGTCCAGAAGGCCGTCCACAGCGAGAAGACCGTGAACGCGACGCCGAACTGGGCGAGATCGAGCCCGACGACCTTGCGGCCCGGGTTGGCGCGCCCGACGATCAGCAGCGCCGCACCGATGACACCGGCCAGGAAGATGCTCATCAGGAGCGAGAGGGAGTCCCAGGCGTTCGCGCTGTACTGGGAGCAGTCGATGCCCCGCGGGCAGTCGTAGCCGGAGAGGTCGAGGAAAGAGGCGATGAACAGCACGACCGCTGCTCCGATCACCACGCCGTCGCCTCGAGTGAGGGAGCGGATATTCACGTGAAGGTCCTTAGTCGGTCGTCTCGTCGGGGCGGTCGTCGCTGCCGCCGTTGCGGCGGGTACGGCATGAAGCTCGGGGGCGGCTCCCCATCGTACGGATGAATCTATCGTCTGCCCGGCCGGGTTGCGCCCCGGTCCGGGAGCTGATCGGTTATCCCCCCGATTTCAACCCAGAACTACCCCTTCAGGTAGCTGGTGATGCCATCGGCCATGCCCTGGGCGGCCTTCTGGCGCCAACTCCCGCTGGTGAGCAGGGCGGCGTCCTTCGGATCACGCATATTGCCGCATTCGATGAACACTTTGGGCACGGTCGACAAATTCAGTCCGCCGAGATCACCGCGGGTGTCCAGTCCGGTTTTGCCGCCGATGTAATTGGAAGGCGCAGTTCCGGTAGTCCGCAGGAAGTTGCCCGCGATCCGGGCACCGAGATCGGCCGAATGTTCGACGATCTTCGAGGTGTCCGCGGCGCCCGAGCGGACCCGTGCGGGGAGGATCACATGGAATCCGCGGTTTCCCGCGGCGGACCCGTCCGCGTGCACCGAGAGCACCGCGTCGGCCCCGGCCTCGTTGCCGATCCTGGCCCGCTCGTCGACGCACGGGCCGAAGGCGCGGTCGTTGTCGTACGTGAGTTTCACCTCGGCCCCCCGCGCCCGGAGCAGATCGCGCAGCCGGTGCGACACATCGAGGGTGAACAGGGCTTCCGCGTAACCCCCGTTGGTGGAGGTCCCGGTGGTGTCGCACTCCTTGGTGCCGGTGCCGATGTCCACCTGGCGGCCGATCTCGCGGGTGTGTTCGCGGTTGCGCGGGTTGTGACCCGGGTCGATCACCACGGTCCGGCCAGTGAGCGGGCCCCTGGGCGGCTTCGGCTCCTCGGAAGCCGGGGGCTTCGCCGGCTCCGTACCCGGACGCGTGCTCCCGGGTGGGGTGGACACCGGGCCGGACGGTGACACCGGGCCGGACGGTGACGCCGGTACGGACGCGTCGGCGCCGGAGCCCGGCCGGGGCTGCGACCGCGCGGTACCGTCCTCGCCGCCACCCCCTCCGCATCCGGCGACGGTCAGGCAGAGCGAGGCCAGCGCGGCGGCGAGCAGGGGCCGGGCGCGGCGGGTGGGGGGAACGCTGTCGTCGTACGGCACGCGGGCGATGGTATCGGGGCGGGTCAGATACCCGGTCCGGTACGCCGCAGGACGCGGAGCGAGTCCGTCACGGACACCTCGGCGAACGCCCCGGAGGCCAGCGCGCGGAGATAGATCCCGTACGGCGCCCGCCCGCCGTCGGCCGGGTCGGGGAACACGTCGTGAATGACGAGCAGCCCGCCCTCGGCGACGTGCGGGGCCCAGCCCTCGTAGTCGTTGGCCGCGTGCTCGTCGGTGTGGCCGCCGTCGATGAAGACGAGGCCCAGCTTCCCGCCCCAGACGGCCGCGACCTGCGGCGACCGCCCCACGAGCGCCACCACGTGCTCCTCCAGGCCGGCCCGGTGCAGGGTGCGCCGGAACGTCGGCAGGGTGTCCATCAGCCCCACCTCCGGGTCCACCACGGACGGATCGTGGTACTCCCAGCCGGGCTGCTGCTCTTCGCTGCCCCGGTGATGATCGACGGTCAGCGCCGTCACCCCGGCCGCCCGCGCGGCGTCGCCGAGCAGGATCGTGGAGCGCCCGCAGTACGTCCCGACCTCCAGCAGCGGAAGCCCGAGCGCGGCGGCCCCGACGGCGGCCGCGTACAGGGCGAGCCCTTCATGTACCGGCATGAAGCCCTTCGCGGCCTCGAACGCGGCGAGAATCTCCGGCTTGGGCCCGACTGCGGACTCGGCGGCCACGGGTTCCTCCAGATGGGACATGGACGTACGGGACGGCGCCCCATCGTGCCGCACGCCCCCGCCGAGGGCACCGGCGGGGGCGTGGGTGGGGTGAGCCCGGGTCTGGGCGCCCCCTGGCGGGGCTGCTGCGTCAGTCAGCAGCTCTGCCAGAGTCGGGTCATGACGCGGACGCCGAAGCGCAGGCCCTCCAGCGGGACGCGCTCGTCCACGCCGTGGAAGAGGCGGCCATAGTCCAGGTCGTGCGGGAGCTTCAGGCCCTTGAAGCCGAAGCAGCGGATGCCCAGGTGGGTGAAGGCCTTGGCGTCGGTGCCGCCCGGGTTGCAGTACGGGACGGGGTGGCCGTCCGGGTCCTCTGCGCGCACCGCGTCGCACATCGCGTCGACCAGCGGGCCGTCGAACGTCGTCTCCATCGCGATGTCGTGGTTGACCCACTCGCGGCTGACGGAGGGGAGCAGGAGCTTGTCGATCGTGTCGATCAGTTCCTGCTCGTGGCCGGGGAGGAAACGGCCGTCGACGCGGGCGGTGGCCTTCCCGGGGATGACGTTGGTCTGGTAGCCGGCGTGGAACATGGTGGGGTTCGCCGAGTTGCGGAGCACCACCTGCATGAAGTCCGCGACCGGGCCCAGCCTGGCCAGACTCGCCTCGATGTCGTTCTCGTCGAACTCGACGCCGTAGAGGCGGGCGGCCTCCTCCAGCAGGGCGCGGACCGGCTCGATCAGACGGATCGGGAAGGTCTCGCGGCCGATCCGGGTGAGGGACTCGGCGAGGTCGGTGACGGCGTTCTCGTCGTTGGGCGACGAGCCGTGTCCGGCCCGGCCGTTCGCGGTGAGCTCCATCCAGGCCATGCCGCGCTGGGCGTTCTCGATGGGGTACAGCCGGCGCGTGTCGTCGAGGGCGAAGGAGAAGCCGCCGCCCTCGCCGATCGCCTCGGTGACCCCGGAGAAGAGGTCCGGTCGGTGCTCGACCAGCCAGTGGGCGCCGAACTTGCCGCCCGCCTCCTCGTCGGCGAGGAAGGCGAGCACCACGTCGCGGGACGGCGCGGTGCCGGTGCGGGCGAAGTGCCGGGCGGTGGCGAGCATGACCGCCACCGTGTCCTTCATGTCGATCGCGCCGCGGCCCCAGAGGTAGCCGTCGCGTATCTCGCCGGAGAACGGCGGCACCTGCCACTCGGAGGCGTCGGCGGGTACGACGTCCAGGTGGCCGTGGACCAGCAGGGCGCCGCGGGTGGGGTCGCTGCCGGCGATCCGGGCGATGACGCTGGCCCGGCCCGGGGCGGACTCGACCAGTTCGGAGGCGATGCCCACCTCGGCGAGGCGGCCCACCACCCAGTCGGCGGCGGCACGTTCGTCGCTGGTCGGGTTGGAGGTGTCGAACCGGATCAGCTCGGCGCAGAGGTCCACGACCTCGCTCTGGGCCTGATCGGAGGCGGGGATGAGGGTCATGCTGCTCCTGCCGGAGTGGTCGCGCGGGCGGCGGGGGCGGAGGCGGTCCCCTCCTCGTCGTCCAGGGTGGAGGTGCCGTACGGCTTGACCCAGCCCAGCAGGCCGAGCGCGCAGTACAGCAGGAAGGCGGTGACCAGCGAGTTGAGGGCCGGGATGCCGCCGTCGTAGAACTTGCCGACGCAGAACGCCACGACCCAGATGACCAGGGACATCGGCACCCAGGTGGGCGAGGTCCGCGGCAGGGTCTCCGCCTCACGGGTGTCGTCCAGCGGCTTGCGCATCCGCTTCACGACCCAGTACTCGGCGACGATGATGCCGCCGATCGGCGGGATCATCACGCCCAGCAGGGAGAGGAACTCCGTGAAGTGGGTCATGATGCCGACCGCGGACAGGAGCGTGCCGGCGATGCCGAGGACGACGGTGACCACGCCGCGGTGCAGCCGCTTGCGGAAGACGACCTGGAAGAAGTTGACGACGCCGAGCGAGGAGCCGTACAGGTTCCAGTCGTTGATCTTCGCGGTGGACATCAGGACCACCATCACACCGAAGGCGCCCGAGGTGGAGAGCACGATGTGGGACACGTCGCTCGACTTCACCAGGTGACCGAGCAGCACACCGACCATGCCCACGATGTACTCGGAAAGGATCATCGAGGAGGCGCTCTGCACGAAGACGTGCGAGCCCTTGCGGTTGTAGCGGGTCATCTCCGGGGAGACGATCGCGCCGGTCATGTAACCGCCCGCGATGGCGGTGGCGGCGACGGCCAGCGGGATCGCCTCACCGGGCGGCGGCGAGTTGATCAGGTCGCTGATCGAGTGGTCGTTGAGCGTCGTGATGATCGACCAGGCGACCATCCCGAAGAACAGCGGGGTGACGATCTTGGCGAAGAGGGCCATGTACTTGAAGCCGAAGATCACCAGGGCGGTGATGGCGATGCCCGCGATCACGCACCACATCCAGGACGGTCCGCCGACCAGCGCCGAGACGCTGTTGCCGAAGATCGTGTTCTGGACGCCGAACCAGCCGACGAGGCTGACCGCGATGACAAAGCTGACCAGTGCCGAACCGTTTCGGCCGAAGCCCGCCCAGCGGGTGAGCATCGGGGTCGCCAGACCCTCGCGCATTCCGGCCAGGCCGATCGCGAAGATCACGATCTCCAGGATCACCGCGCCGAGCGTGAAGGCGAGGAAGGCGTCCCCGAAGGTCATGCCGACGCCGATGGTGGCGCCCAGCGTGAACTGGGAGATCGAGCCGGACTGGGCCAGCCACTGCAGCAGCATGGACCAGAAGCCGAAGCGCTTGTCGCGCGGGACCCGCGAGAGCGAGTAGTCGTCGCTGCCGATGCTCTTGGCCTCGGGGGCCGTGGCGTCGGCCTGGGGGGCGGATGCCATCAGGACTCCTGGGGTGTGCGGCCGAGGGTCTGGAGGTGAGCCAGCGACCCGTAGCGGTTGACGAGGTTGTCGAACTCCACCGCGTCGTGGAATTCCAGAGTCCCGGCGCCGAAGGCCTTGGCGACCTCCACGGCGTAGCGGGCGGCGGACGCGATGTCGCTCTCGTGACTCGCGCCCGTCTGGCAGCCCGGCACCGCGGCGGCCGAGGTGACCGCGAGACCGACGACCGGAGCGGCGGTCGCGGTGGCGGGCTGGAGAATCGAATTGATGTGGTGTGCACCGTTACCGTACGGCGTGATGTCCTGCGTGGTCACCGGGTATGTGACCAACGGCTCACCGGTCACCACGGCCAGCAGCTCCCCGAGCTGCTCGCTGACCCGGAGCACCCAGCCCTCCTTGACGGTGGGCGACAGGGCCAGGCCCTTGTGGTTGATGATCCGGTTGCCCTTGGTGGTGTCGATGGAGAGCACGGCCTCCATCTCCTCGGTCACCTCGTGCCGGTTCATCGTCGCGATGTCCACGGGGGAGCCCATGAACGGCACCGGGTCGTGCGGCTCGGTCGGCGCGTTCGGGCAGATGTGGGTGGCGACGATCACATCGCCGGGGAGGACGTCGCCGCGGCGGCGCATGTCGAGGAGCTTCGCCGCCGTCGCGATGGCGCTGGCCGCGCCGTCGGCGTCGGAGACCAGTCCGGTCACCTCGGGCCGGGCGCCGATCCCGCCGAGCCGGCCGACCACACCGAGGGTGCGGGCGTCGCCGCCCGACATACGGCCGCGGGAGCCGGGGATGCGGACGAGCACGAAGTCCGTCGACCCCTGGTCACCGGCGACGGTGGTGACCTGTGCGGACGAGCCCTCGGCCCCCGCCGCGGAGTCGAGGTACTCGACGACCGTCTTGCCATTCACCTGGGGATCGTCCAGAAGCTCGACGATGTCCAGTACGTACTTCAACATGGGGGGCCTTTCTCCTGATCCGACACCCGCCCGGCGCTCTACGGGGGGAGAGCGCGGGGCGGGGTGCTGAGGACACATTCGGGATCGGATAGCGTTGAACGCAACTGTTTCCCGTTATTTGCAATTCAGGTCTGAATGGTGAGATGACGATGGCCGACTTCGATCTGGACCGGCGCACCCCGGCCGGTGCCCTGCAAACCGTCGACCGGGCGCTCCTGGTGCTGCTCGCCTTCGAGCGCACCAGGCCCGACTGGGGGGTCACCGAGGTCGCCGAGGAGTTCGGGTGGGACACCTCGGTCGCCCAACGGCTGCTCGCCACCCTCGCGGGCCGCGGCTTCCTGGTCTCCGACCCGGCCACCCGCCGCTACCGCATCGGCCCCGCCGTGCTGCGGCTCGGCCGGCTCTGGGAGCGCTCCGGCTCGCTGGAGCTGCTGGCCGGACCGGTACTGGAGGAACTGCGCCGGACCACCGGCGACACGGTCCTGTTCTGTCTCCCGGACAGCTTCCACATGCGCTGCGTGGCCGCCGAGGAGGGCGACACCGGACCGCTGCGCTACTACCCGCTGGTCGGCGAGCTGTACCCGGCGCACGCCGGAGCGACCAGCAAGTCGTACTACGCCTGTCTGCCCGACGAGCAGCGCCACCGGCTCTTCCGGGGCCGTCCCATGGCCCGCTTCACGGACCGGACCGTCACCGATCCCGACCTGCTGGAGCAGGAGTTCATGAAGATCCGGGCCCAGGGTTACGCCTGGACGGTCGGCGAGTACGACACCGGGATCGCCACCGTCGCCGTACCGGTGTTCCTGGGCCGCGAGCCGTACGGCAGTCTCAGCCTCGGTGGCGGCGAGGACCGGTTCCGGGGGGCGCCCGAGGACCGGCTCGACGCCCTGCGGCACGCGGCCCAGCTGCTGGAGCAGCGGCTCACCCACCCGCCGCAGCGGCCCAAGTCCCGCGCCCGGCGCCCCCGCACCACCTGACCCCACCGACGTATCCGAGGAACCCCCCGTGAATCTGCTTCTGCTCTCCAACTCCACCCAGTACGGCCGCGGTTACCTGGAACACGCGCTGGACACCGTCACCGCGTTCCTCCCCCGTGACGCGCGCCTGGCCTTCGTCCCCTACGCGCTCGCCGACCACACCGCGTACACCACCCGGGTCCGCGAGGCCCTGGAGCCCTCCGGCATCACCGTGCGCGGCGTCCACGAGAACGCCGACCCGGTCGCCGAACTCGCCGCCGCCGACGCCGTGTTCATCGGCGGCGGCAACTCCTTCCGGCTGCTGAGCGCCCTCTGCCGCACCGGTCTGCGCGAGGCCGTGCGGGACGCGGTGCGGGGCGGGCTGCCGTACATGGGGGCCAGCGCGGGCACCAACATGGCCGCCCCGACGCTGCGCACGTCCAACGACATGCCCATCGTGCAGCCGCCGTCCTTCGAGACGCTGGGCCTGGTCCCGTTCCAGATCAACCCGCACTACCTGGACCCGGACCCGGCCAGCACCCACAAGGGGGAGACCCGCGAGGAGCGCCTGACCGAGTTCCTGGAGGAGAACGACGTCCCCGTGCTCGGGCTGCGCGAGGGCTCCTGGCTCCGCGTCGAGGGGAGCCGGGCCCATGTCCGGGGCGCCCGCCCCGCCCGGCTGTTCACCCGAGGGGCCGAGCCTCAGGAGCTTCCGGCGGGGTCGGACGTCTCCCGGCTGCTCACGACAGTGCCGCGGTTCGACGCTCCGGTGCGCTGAGCGCCGTCAGGACGAGATCGGTCTCCGTGGGACGGCCGGTCGCCGGGGACGCCGCCGGGCAGGCGCGCGGCGCGTACCCGGCGGCCGTGGCCGCCAGCACATAGCGCCCGCCGGGCACGGCGGTCAGCGCGTACCGGCCCGCCTCGTCCGCGACGGTGAGCCCCGCCTGCCGGCCCAGGGTGTCGATCAGCGTCACATTGGCGCGCGCCACCGGCGCCCCGTCCGGGTCCAGCACCCGGCCGTGGAAGCCGCCCGAACCGGCGACGGGCACCGACGCCGGAGCCGGGGCGTGGTCCGGGCCGGAGTCCGCGGCCGGTGCGGCCTGAGCGTCGCCCGCACTGCTCGCCAGCAGCACCGGACGCGTCGCCGCCCGCCGTGAGGGCAGGAACGCGGCCAGCGCCAGTCCGATCAGTACCGCCCCCGTGGCGATCAGGAACGAGATCCGGAAGCCCTCCAGCGACGGCACCTCCGACGACCCCATCCGTACCGAGGTGTTCGCCAGCACCATCCCGATCACCGCACTCGACACCGAGGTGCCGATCGACCGCATCAGGGTGTTCAGTCCGTTGGCCGCGCCCGTCTCGGAGGGGTCGACGGCCCCGATGATCAGGGCGGGCAGCGAGGAGTACGCGAGTCCGATCCCGGCTCCGATCACCACCGAGATCACCACGGTCTGCCAGGTGGCGCTCATCAGGCCGAGCCCGGCGCCGTAGCCGATCGCGATGACCAGCAGCCCGAGCATCAGGGACACCTTGGGGCCGCGCTGGGCGGACAGCCGGGCGTACAGCGGGGCGACGAACATCATCGTCAGGCCCAGCGGCGCCACGCACAGCCCGGCGACGACCATCGACTGTCCCAGCCCGTAGCCGGTCGAGGCGGGCAGCTGGAGCAGCTGGGGCAGGACGAGCGAGATCGCGTAGAAGGCGACGCCGACCATGACGGAGGCGAGGTTGGTGAGCAGCACCTCGCGCCGCGCGGAGGTGCGCAGATCGACCAGCGGTGCGGAGCTCCGCAGTTCGAACAGACCCCACAGCACCAGGATCACCAGGGACGCGGCGATCAGACCGAGCGTGGTGCCCGAAGTCCAGCCCCAGTCACTGCCCTTGGTGACGGGCAGCAGCAGACAGACGAGTCCGAGCGAGAGCCCGAGCGCGCCGATGTGGTCGAAGCGTCCGGGCGCGCGCAGCGGCGGCTCGGGAACGAAACGCACGGTGAGGACCATGGCCAGCACCCCGAGCCCGGCCGCACCGAGGAACAGGGCGTGCCAGTCGGCGTGCTGGGCGACGAGCGCGGAGCCGGGCAGAGCGAGTCCGCCGCCCACTCCGACCGAGGAGCTCATCAGCGCCATCGCGGAACCGAGCCGCTCGCGCGGCAGTTCGTCGCGCATGATGCCGATGCCGAGCGGGATGGCGCCCATCGCGAAGCCCTGGAGGGCGCGGCCGACGATCATCACGACGAGCTCGTCGGTGGAGGCGCAGACGAGCGAGCCGATGACCATGACGGCGAGGCTGGCCAGCAGCATGCGGCGCTTGCCGTAGAGGTCGCCCAGCCGGCCCATGATCGGGGTGGACACGGCTCCCGCGAGGAGCGTCGAGGTCATCACCCAGGTGGCGTCGGACGGATCGGTGTCCAGCAGGACGGGCAGGTCCTTGATGACGGGGACGAGCAGGGTCTGCATCACCGCGACGGTGATACCCGCGAAGGCGAGTACGGGGACGATGCCGCCCGTACCGCGGTCCTTGCCCGGATCGGGGAGTTCCCCGGCGTGCTGTTCCTTCGTCGTCCGTTGCATATGTGCGGCCTCCGGGCAGCGTCGATCACCGGGGCTCCCCCCAGGGTGCGTGCATCCTGAACGCTTCCGTATCCGCACGATATTCCGATGAATGGGGTGCGAACGGGACAAGGCTCGAACCGGCCGGTGTTCTGACCTTCCGTCATATTGGAACGTGTTCTACTCTTGCGCCGTTCCAGTGGCTGCGACCGGCGAGGATCCGCAATGGGCATCGGAATCACCGAAGAACACCGCGATGTGGCGCAGGCCGTACGAGGATGCCTGGCCCGTGCCGTGCCACCTGAGGAGATCCGTAAGATCCTCGACGCGCAGGCCCCGCCCATCCCCGGCGCACGCCCCGCGCACTGGGAACGGCTGGTCGAACAGGGCCTGCCCGGCATCCATCTGCCCGAGGAGTACGGGGGCGGGGGCGGCGGGCTCCTGGACCTCGCCGTGGTCCTCGAAGAGGCCGCCCACGCCTCGCTTCCTGGGCCATATCTGGCCAGTGCGCTGACCGCCGCGGTGCTGGCCGGGGCGGGCGCGGCGGCCGGGACGGCGGCGCCCGGCGCGGAGCGGGGTGAACTCGTGCGCGCCCTTGCCACCGGCGCCCGCATCGGCGCCCTCGCCCTGGCCCCCGGCACCCTCACCGCGGTCGCGGACGGGGAGGGCCACCTCCTCGACGGCACGGCCCCGCCCGTACTCTCCGGAGCCGAGGCCGATCTGCTGCTGCTCCCCGCCGCCACCGCGGACGGGCTGCGCTGGTTCGCCGTCGACGCCGCCGCGGACGGACTGACCGTGCGCCCGCACCGCGGTGTCGACCCGACCCGGACCACCGCCGAGGTACGGGCCGACGGCGTCCGCGTCCCCGCGCACCGCGCCGTGCCGGCCGACTCCGCGCTCGTCCGCGACCTCGCCGCCACCCTGTTCGCCGCCGACGCCTGCGGGAGCGCCGCGCGGTCCCTGGCGACGGCCGCCGAACACGCCAAGGTCCGCGAACAGTTCGGCCGCCCCATCGGACAGTTCCAGGGGATCAAGCACCTCTGCGCCGACATGCTCGTCCGCGTCGAACAGGCCCGCGCCCTGACCTGGGACGCCGCCCGCACCGCGGACGAGAACCGCGTCGGCGCGGGTTCGGCCGGGGAGGACGCGGCCGGGGAGAGCGCGGCCGGGGAGAGCGCGGACGGCGCGGGGACGTCCGGCAGCGGCGCCGGGGCGCGGGGGCTGACCGCCGCCCTCGCCGCGGCCACCGCGCTCGACGCCGCGTACAGCTGCGCCAAGGACTGCATCCAGATCCTCGGCGGCATCGGCTTCACCTGGGAGCACGACGCCCACCTCCAGCTGCGCCGCGCCGTCGCCGCACGCCAGCTGCTCGGCGCGGGGGACGCCCACCGGCTGCGGGCCGCCCGGCTCGCCGAAGGCGGCGCCCGCCGCGAACTCACCCTGGAACTCCCCGCCGAGGCCGCCCGTCACCGCGCCGAGGCACGCTCACACCTCGCGGCCGCCCGGGGCCTGGGCCCCCGGGAAGCCCGGCGCGCCCTCGCCCCCACGGGCTACGCGGCCCCGCATCTGCCCGCCCCGTACGGTCTGGACGCCGGACCCGTACAACAGCTCGCGGTACAGCGGGAGCTGAAGGACCAGGGCATCAGGATCAGCGACCTCGGCATCGCCACCTGGGTGGTGCCCTCGCTGATCGCGTACGGGACGAAGGAGCAGCAGGACCGCTACCTTCCGGCCACCCTGCGCGGCGAACTCCTGTGGTGCCAGCTGTTCTCCGAGCCGGACGCCGGATCCGACCTCGCCTCGCTGCGCACCAGGGCGGTACGGACCGGCGAGGGCTGGCGCGTCACCGGACAGAAGGTCTGGACGAGCGCCGCGCAGTCGGCCGACCACGGCATCCTGCTGGCCCGGACCGACCCGGACGCCCCCAAGCACCGGGGCCTCACCTACTTCCTGGTGGACATGAGGAACACCCGGGGCATCGACATCCGCCCGCTGAAGGAGATCACCGGGGACGCCCTCTTCAACGAGGTGTACTTGGACGATGTCCTGCTGCCGGCCGACGCCGTCGTCGGCGGGGTCGACGACGGCTGGCGCGTCGCCCGCAACACCCTGGGCAACGAACGTGTCCACATGGCCGACCAGATGACCTTCGACACCGGGCTCGAAGCACTGATCGCCCGCTCGGCCGAGCTCGACGGGGCGGGCCGGGCGCGCGTCGGCGCGCTCGCCGCCGAGGCCCACGCACTGGCCTGCATCGGCCTGCGCACCACGCTCCAGCAGGTCGCCGGACGGGAGCCCGGCGCCGGAGCCTCCGTCCGCAAGCTCATCCAGACCACCCACCAGCAGAAGGTCGCCGAACTCACCCTGGAACTGCTCGGCCCGGCGGGCGCCACCGCCGAGGACGGCACCGAACGGGCCGTGCACGGCTTCCTCATGTCGCGCTGCCTGACCATCGCGGGCGGCACCACACAGGTCCAGCTCAATGTCGTCGCCGAGCGCATCCTCGGCCTCCCCAAGGACTGAAGGGCACACATGATGAAGGCGTACATCGTCGGCGTCGGGATGACGAAGTTCGAGAAGCCCGAGACCCGCGACTGGCAGTACTGGGACATGGCGAAGGAAGCGGGCGGCAAGGCCCTCGACGACGCCGGAATCCGGTACGACCAGGTCGAGCAGGTGCCCGTGGGCTACTGCTTCCAGCCCTCGACGGCCGGGCAGCGGGCCGTCTACGAACTCGGCCTGACCGGCGTCCCCGTCTACAACGTCAACAACAACTGCGCCACCGGCTCGACCGCGCTCATGATGGCCCGGCAGTTCGTCGCGGGCGGGATCAGCGACTGCGTGCTCGCCCTCGGCTTCGAGAAGATGGCGCGCGGCTCGCTCGGCGGCGGTGGCGCGGACGGCGGCGCGGCCGACTTCAAGACCTCGCCCGTCGCCCGGCACTACGGGATCATGGCCGCCGCGCACGGCTTCGAGATGTCCCCGCCCACCGCCCAGATCTTCGGCAACGCGGCCCGCGAACACATGGAGCGCTACGGGACGACGGCGGCACAGCTCGCGGCCGTCGGCGCCAAGAACCACCGGCACTCGGTGAACAACCCGTACGCCCAGTTCCAGGACCCGTACACGGTCGAGGAGATCCTCGCCGCCCGGACCGTCCACCGGCCGCTGACCAAGCTCCAGTGCTCACCCACCTCCGACGGCTCGGCCGCCGCCGTCGTCGTCTCGGAACTCTTCGTCGAACAGCACGGGCTCGGGGAGCGGGCCGTGGAGATCGCCGCCCAGGCCATGGCGACCGACACCGAGGAGTCCTTCGCCTCCGGCACCTGCGTCGACGCCGTCGGGGCGACGGTGTCACGGGCCGCCGCGCAGCAGGTGTACGAGGCCTCCGGCCTCAGCGCCGAGGACCTCGACGTGATCGAGCTGCACGACTGCTTCTCCATCAACGAACTCCTCACCTACGAGGCCCTCGGCCTGTGCGGCGAGGGCGAGTCCGGAAAGCTCGTGGAGTCCGGGGCGACCACCTACGGCGGCCGGTGGGTCGTCAATCCGTCCGGCGGACTGATCTCCAAGGGCCACCCGCTGGGCGCCACCGGGCTCGCCCAGGCCGCCGAGCTGACCTGGCAGCTGCGGGGCGAGGCGGGGGCCCGGCAGGTCCCGGGCGCACGCACCGGGCTCGCGCACAACATCGGGCTCGGCGGGGCTGCGGTGGTGACCCTGCTGCGCCGCTGACACACCCGTGTACGGAGCACCGGGCGCCTGCGAGCATGACCTCCATGCCTGACGTCTCCACACCCGTACCCGCCCGCACCCCCACCCGGACAAGAACCCGCACCTGGGCCGTCGTGCTCGCGGCCTGCACCGGTCAGTTCCTCGTCGTCCTCGACGTGGCCGTCGTCAATGTGGCCCTGCCGTCGATGCGGACCGACCTGGGGCTGAGCGCCGCGGCACTCCAGTGGGTCGTCAACGCCTACTCGATCGCGTTCGCCGGATTCATGCTGCTCGGCGGCCGGGCGGCGGACATATACGGCCGCAAGAGGATGTTCCTGATAGGGCTCGGTGTGTTCACCGCGGCCTCCCTCGCGGGCGGACTGGCCCAGGAGGGCTGGCAACTCCTGGCCGCCCGCGCCGCCCAGGGGCTCGGTGCGGCCGTCCTCGCGCCCGCCACCCTCACCATCCTCACCGCCGCCGTTCCCGAGGGCCCCGCCCGTACCAAGGCGATCGGGACCTGGATGGCGGTCGGCGCGGGCGGCGGCGCGGCCGGGGGACTGATCGGCGGGGTGCTCACCGACGCCTTCTCCTGGCGCTGGGTCCTGCTGGTCAATGTGCCCATCGGCGCCGTCGTGCTGGCCGGCGCGGCGCTCTGGCTGGCCGAGGGCCGGGCGGGCGACCGGCGCCGCGTCGACCTGCCGGGCGCCGTCCTCGTCACGGCGGGACTCGCCTGCGTCGCGTACGGGATCGTGCAGACCGAGGCCGAGGGATGGGCCGCCGCGGCCACCCTCGTCCCCCTGCTCGGCGGGCTGCTGCTGCTCGCCGCCTTCGTCCTGGTGGAGGTCCTGACGGCTGCCCCGCTGGTTCCGCTGCGGGTCCTCGGCGTCCGGGCGGTGTCCTCGGCGAACGTGGCGATGTTCCTGATCGGGTCCGCCACCTTCTCCATGTGGTACTTCATGACGGTGTACGCGCAGAACGTGCTGGGCTACACGCCCTGGCTGGCCGGGGTCGCGCTGCTGCCGACCTCGGTCGCCGTCGTCATCGGCTCGAAGGCCGCTCCGCGTCTGATGGCGAGCATCGGGGCGAAGGGGCTGGCGGTGACCGGTGTCCTGGTCACCGCGGCGGGCTTCGGCTGGCAGTCGGCCATGACCGCCGACAGCCCCTACGTCACCGGGATCCTTCTCCCCGGCATCCTGATGATGGGGGGTTCGGGACTCGCCTCCACGCCGCTGGCGGCCCTCGCCACCTCGGGCGCGGCGTCCGGCGACGCGGGCCTGGTCTCCGGGCTCGTCAACACCTCCCGCACCATGGGCGGCGCGCTCGGCCTCGCCGTGCTCTCCACGGTCGCCGCCGCCCGCACCGAAGGCTCCACGGCCGCGGCCGAGGTCACCGCCGGGTACGCGACGGCCTTCCGCACGGCGGCCGCGGTGCTGCTGGCCGGGGTGGTGCTGATGCTGCTGTGGCTGCCGGGGCGGCGGGCCCGGTCCACGACGAGGCCCTGACGGGGCGCGCCGGCCGGTGCGGGGCCCGTCACACCGTTCTCGCGGACCGGCGGTACGAGACCACCGCGTATCCGCCGAAGAGCAGCAGCCATCCGGCGAGCACGGCGACGGACCCGGCGCCCGGCGCGTGTCCCGCGATGGCCGACCAGCCGAGGTCGGCGAAGCCGTGGGCGGGGGTGTACTCGCCGACGGAACGCAGCCACGCGGGGAACGCCCCGAGCGGGAACCACAGCCCGCCGATGACCGCGAAACCCATCAGGCACGCCACATTGACCACTCCGGTGCCCTGCGGAGTGAGCCGGTAGCCGTTGCCGATGCCGAGCAGGGTGAACGGCAGTGCGCCGATCCACAGCAGCAGCACCAGCGCGATCCACTGCCAGGCCGCCAGCCGCACCCCGTTGACCAGGGCGCCGGCCAGCAGGACCGCCACGATGGTCGGCAGTACGGTCACCGAACCGCTGACCGCCCGGCCCACGACGGCCCGGGTCGGGTCGAGCGGGGTGATCCGCAACTGCTGGAGCCAGCCGAGGGACTTGTCGGAGGCGATCCCGGTACCGATGGCCATGGCGGAGCCGAGTGCTCCGTACGCCGCCATGCCGACCATCGACGCGGCCTTCCAGTCGGCGTAGTCCCCGCCGTCGCCCAGGTTGGTGAAGAGCAGGTACATCATCACGGGCATTCCCGTTCCGAAGATCAGGAAGACGCTGTCGCGCAGGGTCCGGCGGATTTCGAGCACGATGTAGGGCAGCATCACACGGTCTCCTCGGAGGCGTCGGCGGGGCGGGAAGTGCCGGGAAGACGGGATCCGGCGGGCGAGGTCAGGGCCAGGAAGGCGTCCTCCAGCGTGGCCCGGGACACGCTCAGGCCGCGGACGGCACCGATCCTGGCGAGCTCCACGACGGTCGCGTCGGAGTCGTCCGTCCGCAGCAGCGCCCGCCCGCCGCGGACCTCGGCACCCACGACACCGGGCAGCAGCCCGAGGCCGTCCGCCGGGTCTCCGGCCAGGCCGAACGGGGTTCCCGCCAGGTCGAAGGAGACGAGGTTCCCGCCCGCCGAGCGGCGGATCCGGTCACCGCTGCCGTCCGCGACGATCCGGCCCCGGTCGATGACGACGATCCGGTCGGCGTTCTCGTCGGCCTCCTCCAGATAGTGCGTGGAGAACAGGACGGTGTTGCCGCGTCCGGCGAAGGACCGCATCGACTGCCAGAACGCGCGCCGCGCCTCCACGTCCAGGGCGGCGGTCGGCTCGTCCAGCACGACGAGTTCCGGATTGCCGGCCAGCGCGACGGCGAAGCGGACCCGCTGGATCTGGCCGCCGGAGAGCTTGTCGACGCGCCGGTCCGCGTACGACGTGACGCCCGCGAGAGCGAGCGCTTCCTCGGCCGGCATCGGGCGGGGGTAGGTGGAGGCGACGAAGCGGACCAGTTCGCGGACCGTCACCCGGGGGATGGGCCGCCCGTCCTGGAGCATCGCGCCCACCAGACCGGCGCGCACCGCCTCGTCGGGGGAGCGGCCCAGGAGCCGTACGGTGCCGGAGTCCGGGTCGTTCAGACCGAGCAACAGGCTGATCGTGGTCGACTTGCCCGCCCCGTTGCGGCCGAGCAGGGCCACCGTCTCACCGCGCCCGATCTCCAGGTCGATGCCGTCGACGGCCCGTACCGCCCGGTCCGCCCTGCCGAACGTCTTGACCGTCCCGGTGAAGACCACCGCGGGCCCCGTCGCCGCTGTTCCTGCCGACGGCCCCGGTGCTGTTCCCGGTGCCGTCCCTGCCGCCGTTCCGGCCGCTGTCCCCGTTGTCTTCCTCATGGCCATGACGCTACGCAGCGCACGGATTCCGCGGCAGAGCCGCGTGTACGGGCTCCGGGATGACAAATGTCATGGCCGGAAGGTGCGTCCGGGCCTGCGACGCAACTCATCTGACATGTCGTCAGCAGTCTTCACAACTCCCGGGGGCTGCGTTATACATGGGCCATCGGCTAGAACGCGTTCTAGAACGGGCGTGCCGGCCGGTCCCGCACGACCTCGGTGCGGCCGACGGTGCGGACGGTCGTGCCGAGGTCTTCCCACCATCAAGGAGCGGCTTCTCCATGCCCATTGACGCCGTAGCGGCGGTCGCCGCCGAACCCCGCCGAGCCGAGATCGGCTGGGACCACAAGGACATCCAGCTCTACCATCTGGGCCTCGGCGCGGGCAGCCCCGCCACCGACCCCGACGAGCTGCGCTACACCCTGGAGTCCCGGCTCCAGGTGCTGCCGAGCTTCGCCACCGTCGCGGGAGCGGGCACCGGCACGGCGGGCGGCCTTTCCTCGCCCGGTGTCGAGGTGGACCTGGCCGCGGTCCTGCACGGCGGCCAGACCGTACGGGTGCACCGGCCCATCCCGGTACGCGGCCGCGCCGTGCAGACGTCGAGGGTCGCCGCGGTCTACGACAAGGGCAAGGCGGCCGTCCTCGTCCTGCGCACCGAAGCGTCCGACGACGACGGTCCGCTGTGGACCAACGACTCCCAGATCTTCGTCCGCGGCGAGGGCGGCTTCGGCGGCGAACGCGGCCCCTCCGCCCGTCCCGTCCCGCCGGACCGGGCCCCGGACCACACGGTCGAGCGGGCGATCCGGGAGGACCAGGCGCTGCTCTACCGGCTCTCCGGCGACTGGAACCCGCTGCACGCCGACCCGGAGTTCGCCAAGCTGGCCGGGTTCGACCGGCCGATCCTGCACGGGCTGTGCACCTACGGCATGACTCTGAAGGCCGTCACCGACACGCTGCTCGACGGCGACCCCACCCGCGTCACCGCCTACAGCACCCGCTTCGCCGGAGTGGTCTTCCCCGGCGAGACCCTCCGGATCCGGATGTGGTCCGGGGACGGCCGTATCCAGGTCGCGGTGGGCGCCGTCGAGCGCGACGACGCGCCGGTACTGGTGGACACGCTCGTCGAACACTCCTGAAAGAGCCGATCCGAGGGGAGCCGCACCATGCGCGCAGCCGTACTGCACGAGATAGGCCAGGACAAACTGGAAGTCCTCGACGATGTCGAGGCGGTGGGCTTCGGCCCCGGCAAGGTCAAGCTCCGTATCCGGGCCACCGGACTGTGCCACTCCGACATCTCCGCGATGAGCGGCGTGCTTCCGCAGCCCGCCCCCTTCATCCCCGGCCACGAGGGCGCGGGCGAGGTCCTCGACATCGGCGACGGTGTCACCGGGCTCAGCCAGGGGGACCGGGTGCTGGTCTGCTGGCTGCCCGCCTGCGGCACCTGCCCCTCGTGCAGGCGCGGTCAGACACAGCTCTGTCTGGCCGGTTTCATGAACGCGGGCACCCCCAACTTCAGGCGTCCCGGCGGTGAGGTCTTCGGGTTCGCGGGCACCGGCACCTTCACCGAGGAGGTCGTGGTCGGCGCGGGCTGCGCCGTCCCGATCCCCGACGACGTGCCCTACGAGATCGCCGCGCTGATCGGCTGCGGGGTCACCACCGGACTCGGCGCCGCCATCAACACCGCGCAGGTGGAGGCCGGTTCGTCGGTCGCCGTGATCGGCTGCGGCGGGGTCGGCATCTCCACGGTCCAGGGCGCGCGGGTCCAGGGCGCCGCCCAGATCGTGGCCGTCGACCCGGTCGCCTCCCGGCGCGAGGCCGCGCTGAAGTTCGGTGCGACCGAGGCGGTGTCCCCGGACGAGTTCGCCGACGCCAAGCAGCGGATCACCGGCGGCGAGGGCTTCGACTACGTCTTCGAGGTCGTGGGCAAGTCCGCCACCGCCCGCACGGCGTACGAGAACACCCGGCGCGGTGGCACCCTCTGCATCGTCGGCGCCGGGGCGATGGACGACAACTTCCAGGTCAACATGTTCGAGCTGTTCTTCGACGAGAAGCGGATCCTGCCCTCGATGTACGGCGGCGGGGACGTCCTGCGCTCCTACGAACGGGCCATCGCGCTCTGGCGGGCCGGCCGGATCGACCTCGCTTCGATGATCACTCACCGGGTGCGGCTGGACGGCATCAACGACGCCCTGGAGCAGATGAGGACCGGCGTGTCGCTGCGTACCTGCGTCGAACTCTGACGCCGCCCCGGGACGGGGCAGCGCCGCACCCCCCGATGGGCGGATCCCCGCCCCCGACGGGGTCGGCCCCCGTCCCCACCGACCGAGTCATTCACCGACATTGAGGACTTGCGATGTCACTACCCCTGGACGGCCTCTCCGCGATCGTCACCGGCGCGGGCCGGGGCCTCGGGCGCGCCGAAGCACTGGAGCTGGCCCGGCTCGGCGCGGCCGTCGTCATCAACGACTACGGGCAGCCGGGCCGCGACGGCTCCGGCGAGGCGTCGGCGGCCCCCGCCGAGGAGGTCGCCGCCGAGATCCGGGCGGCGGGCGGCCGGGCGGTCGCCCACCTCGGCGACGTCTCCGACCACGAACAGGCCCGCGCCCTGGTGGACCTGGCCGTGTCCACGTACGGAAAGCTCGACATCCTGGTCAACAACGCGGGCATCCTGCGGGACCGGATGATCTTCTCGATGACCGAGGACGAATGGGACTCGGTCGTCCGGGTCCACCTCAAGGGCCACTTCAACACCACGCACTTCGCCGCCGCCCACTGGCGCACCCGTTCCAAGGAGTCCGGCGGCCCCGTCTACGGGCGGATCGTCAACACCTCGTCGGAGGCGTTCCTGGCAGGTTCGGCCGGCCAGCCGAACTACGCGGCGGCCAAGGGCGGCATCGTCGGCCTCACCACCTCGACGGCCCTGGCCCTGGCCAAGTACGGCGTCACCGCCAACGTCATCTGCCCGCGCGCCCGTACGCGTATGACCGAGGATGTCTTCGCGGGCTTCCAGGAACCGGCCGACGGCACGCTCGACGCCCTGGCCCCCGAGCATGTCTCGCCGCTCGTCGGCTATCTGGCCTCCCCGGCGGCCGGAAGGGTCAACGGGCAGCTGCTCGTGGTCCACGGCGGCATGGTCGCGATCGTCGAACGGCCCAAGGTGGCGGCGAAGTTCGACGCGGCCAAGGAGACGTTCACCTTCGACGAGCTGGACGGGCTGATCACCCCGTACTACGAGGACCGTCCCCCGAACGAGACGTTCGCGGCGGCGGAAGTCCTGGGCCTCAAACGGGCGTAGCCGCGCCCGGGAGAAGACGCGAAGGGGCCCGCCCCGGCCGGACGGCCGGAGCGGGCCCCTTCTTTCTCGTGCCGCGCGGTTTCCCTGTGCGGTCGCAGCGCGGGCTCAGGCCGCTCTGCTTCCCCCTTCGGAGGGGCGGCGGTGGCGGCCGTGCGGCTGCGCGGCCGTGTTCTCCATCGACGCACCCCCTCGGTGCTTTCCGGAACCGCCGGTCTCGGCCCGGTCCGCGTCCGCCCCCGGCGGACGCGTCTGGGTCGTGTCTGTTCGGGCTTCAGACATGTGGGAAGTCACCCCGTTGTGATCGCTTACTTGTTGTCGCAAGCCCCGCCACCGTCACCGACGCGGTCACCGTCGGCATCCGCCCGGAACGGCTGCGTAGCCCAGGCACCCGAGTTTAAGGGCTGTCCCGTGCGTCTGCCGAGAGGCGCCTGCCCCAGCGGAACGGGCTTGCACACAGCAGGACCGGCGGGAGCCGCGGACGGTTGCGTTCCGGTCCCGTCCCAGGTCGCGCCCCCCGCCCCGTCCCCGGCGGCCGGATCCGCCCCGGCGCGGGGCTCGTCGTCCACCGGGGCCTCCAGCCGTGCGACGGCGCAGCCTGTTCCCGGCTCCGCGCAGGGGAGGTGGAGCACGCCGTCCCGGTTCCAGAAACCGGCCCCGGCCAGCCAGCCCCGCGGCGCGGCGAGCTGGTGCAGCCGGCGGCCCGCCGGGCGCCACACCCCCAGCCAGCTGCCCGCCGCCCCGTCGATCCGCAGCCCCACGGCGCAGCTCTCCGGCATCAGCATCTGTCCCGGCTGTACGGCGAACGGGGTCACCGCGACATCCGCCGGACGCAGGCACTCCGGGAAGCGCACCGGCAGACAGCTGCCGAGCACCCCCCACCCGAGCCGGTCGTGGCCCGGCGCGTCTGACCGGAGCAGCAGCAGCCCGCTGTCCGCGTCGGCGAGCAGCAGCCGGTCGTTGCTCTCCGGCGTGATCTCCAGCAGCGGCGTCAGCTCACCGCCCCGCCCCAGGTCCAGGGCGACCGCCTTCACCGGGCCGTCGTCGGCCGTCCGCCGGTCCAGGGCGAGTATCCGGCCCTCCCGGTCCAGCCACACCCCGCCGGAGCAGCGGCCCGGTACGTCCGTGACCTTCTCCGGTCCGAAGGCTCCGCCCGCCACCAGCCAGAGCGCGGTGGAGCGCTCACCGGCCGACAGGGCGTACACGCTCCGGCCGTCCGGCGAGGGCGGCAGCAGCGTCAGCTCCGCGCATTCGACCGCGCCCAGCGGGAGTTCGCCGGTTCCGGGCCCGGTGGGGTAGAGCAGCGAGAACGCGTGGTGCTCCGCGACCCGCCGCCGGATGAGCACCCGGCCGTCGGCGAGCGGCACCACCTGGGAGTCCGGCTCCTCGGGCTGGTCGAGGGGGAGGGGCACCGCGTACGGCTCGGGCCCGTCGAGGGTCCAGCGTTCCGGGTACCAGGCCCGCCCCCCGGGGTTTCCGGGAGCGAAGGTGAGCCGGGCCGCGTACGCGGCGTCGGCGGTGAGCGCGAAGGTCCCGTACGCGCCGGGCGCACAGGTCCCACCGAGCGCGTGGCTCCCACCGAGCGCATGGCTCCCACCGGGCGCATGGCTCTCACCGGGCGCACCGGCGGCCCCGTGGGCGCCGTGTGCCCCCGGGGCGTCGGGTACGTCCGGCGTCCCGGGTTCCTCCGGCTCGACGGGCTCTTCGGGCAGGGGTTCCGCCGTCGTGGCGGCCCCGGTGGTCCCGCCCTCGATGGCACAGACAGTCATGGACTCGTCACCTCCGGCAACCGAAGCTAGTTTTCGCACTTCCTGCCGAACAACGCCACACCCTGCACTTCACACATAAGGGTGGTGATGTCCCGATTCGCCTGAGAAGGAGGGGTGGGTGTGCTGCCGAGGGTGACCGTGGCTAAGGTTAGGCAGCCCTAAGCAATGCCTGTGTGACCCACAACTGGAGCAAGAGATGTCCCTTCGACGCCGCGGCACCGCCGCAGTCGGCCTGGCGGTGGCCGCCGCCCTCACCCTCTCGTCCTGCGGAAGCGACGGCGGCAAGAACGGTGACTCGGCCAAGGCCGACGCCGGCGGCGACAAGAAGGCGGCCGTCGCCACGGGCGGCAAGGACTTCGGTGACGCGGCGGAGAAGACGGCGGCGTACGGCACGGACGCCGCGCCCGGCGAGTTCCCCCGCACCCTCACCCACGCCATGGGCAAGACCGAACTGAAGGCCGCCCCCAAGCGCGTCGTCGTCCTGGACGTCGGCGAGTTCGACAACGTGGTCTCGCTGGGTGTGAAGCCGGTCGGCTACGCCCCCTCCGAGGGCGACGCGGCCATCCCCTCGTACCTGGAGAAGGACGCGGGCAGCCCGAAGAGCGTCGGCACCATCAACAACCTCAACCTTGAGGCGATCGCGGGGCTCGAGCCGGACCTGATCCTCGGCAGCCAGCTGCGCGCCGCCGACAAGTACGACGAGCTGTCCAAGATCGCGCCGACCGTGTTCTCCATCCGTCCGGGCTTCACCTGGAAGGAGAACTACCTCCTGAACGCCGAGGCGCTGGACCGCACCGCCAAGGCGGAGACCGAGCTGGCCGCGTACGAGGCGAAGGCCAAGAAGCTCGGCACGGACATCGGCCCGAACAAGCCGACGATCTCCATGGTCCGCTACCTGCCGGACAAGATCCGCCTGTACGCCAGGGCGTCCTTCATCGGCACGATCCTTGAGGACGCCGGCCTGCCCCGTCCCAAGAACCAGCAGATCAACGACCTCGCCGCGGAGATCAGCCCCGAGAAGATCGACGAGGCGGACGCCGACTGGATCTTCACCGGCGTGTACGGGGACGTGAAGGCCACCAAGCGCGACACCGCCCAGGCCAACCCGCTGTGGAAGAACCTCGACGCGGTCAAGGCGGGACAGGCCAAGGACGTCTCCGACGAGACCTGGTACCTCGGCCTCGGCGTCACCGCGGCGGACCTGGTCCTGGACGACCTGCGCGCCGACCTCGTGAAGTAGCGGGCCGGGCCCGCGACGTAACGATTCATGTCCGGCCGCCGGTCCTGGAGCACAGGTCCGGCGGCCATGGCCGCCGGGGCACGGGGGCAGGTAGCCTTTCCCCCGTGCCCCGTCTGTCTGAAGTCATCGCCGAGCTCGACGCCCTCTGGCCCCCCGAGCGGGCCGAGGGATGGGACGCGGTCGGTACGGTGTGCGGCGAGCCCGGGGCGGAGGTCGACCGGGTGCTGTTCGCCGTCGACCCGGTCCAGGAGATCGCCGACGAGGCCCTCGCCCTCGGCGCCCAGCTGATCGTCACCCACCACCCGCTCTATCTGCGGGGTACGACGACGGTCGCCGCCGACACCTTCAAGGGCCGGGTCGTGCACACCCTCATCAGGCACGGCATCGCGCTGCACGTCGCGCACACCAACGCCGACACCGCGGACCCGGGCGTCTCCGACGCACTGGCCGGAGCCCTGGACCTGCGCGTCACGGGCCCCCTCGCACCGGACCCGGCCGATCCCCGGGGCCGTCGCGGCCTCGGCCGGATCTGCGAACTCGACCACCCCGAAACCCTCGGCGCCTTCGCCGCCCGCGCCGCCGCCCGGCTGCCCGCCACCGCGCAGGGCATCCGGCTGGCCGGCGACCCGGAGGCGCTCGTGCGTACCGTCGCCGTCAGCGGCGGCTCCGGCGACAGCCTCTTCGACGCGGTCCGCGCCGCGGGCGTCGACGCCTACTTGACCGCCGACCTGCGCCACCACCCGGCCTCCGAGGCCGTCCAGCACTCGCCGCTCGGTCTGGTCGACGCCGCGCACTGGGCCACCGAGTGGCCCTGGTGCGAGCAGGCCGCCGCGCAGCTCGACGCGATTTCCGACCGCCACGGATGGGACCTGCGGGTCCATGTCTCGAAGCGGGTCACCGACCCCTGGACCACCCACCATTCCTCTGGAGCCCCCAACTGAACGCCGCGCCCGCCGACCAGATCCGACTCCTCGACGTCCAGGCCCTCGACGTACGTCTCTCCCAGCTCGCCCACAAGCGCCGGTCGCTGCCCGAGCACGCCGAGATCGAGTCGCTCAGCAGCGACCTCGCCCAGCTGCGTGACCTGCTGGTCGCCTCCCAGACCGAGGAGAGCGACACCACCCGCGAGCAGACCAAGGCGGAGCAGGACGTGGACCAGGTGCGCCAGCGCGCCGTCCGCGACCAGCAGCGGCTGGACTCCGGCGCGGTGTCCTCCCCCAAGGACCTGGAGAGCCTCCAGCGCGAGATCACCTCGCTGGCCAAGCGCCAGGGCGACCTGGAGGACGTCGTCCTCGAAATCATGGAGCGCCGCGAGTCCGCGCAGGAGCGGGTCACCGAGCTGACCGAGCGGGTCTCGGCCGTCCAGGCCAAGGCCGACGACGCGACCGCCCGCCGCGACGCCGCGACGAAGGAGCTGGACGACGAGGCGGCCGGTATCGCCAAGGACCGCGAGGTCGTCGCCGAGATCATCCCCGCGGACCTGATGAAGCTCTACGACAAGCTCCGCGCCCAGCAGGGCGGGGTCGGCGCCGCCCGGCTCTACCAGCGCCGCTGCGAGGGCTGCCGGCTGGAGCTGAACATCACCGAGGTCAACGATGTGAAGGCCGCGTCACCCGACACGGTGCTGCGCTGCGAGAACTGCCACCGCATCCTGGTGCGCACCTCGGAGTCGGGCCTGTAATGCCCCCGGTCCGTCAGCTTGTCGTCGAGGCCGACGGCGGTTCCCGGGGCAACCCGGGGCCCGCCGGATACGGTGCCGTCGTCATCGACCCGGCCACCGGCGAGACGCTCGCCGAGGCCGCCGAGTACATCGGCGTCGCGACGAACAACGTCGCCGAGTACCGGGGCCTGATCGCCGGTCTGGAAGCCGCGAAGGCGCTGTTCCCGGACGCGTCGGACGGCTCCGTCCAGGTGCGTGTGCGGATGGACTCCAAGCTGGTGGTCGAGCAGATGTCGGGGCGCTGGAAGATCAAGCACCCCGACATGAAGCCGCTCGCGGCGCGGGCGGCCGCCGTCCTCCCGCCCGCCGGCGTCACGTACGAGTGGATCCCCCGGGCGCAGAACAAGCACGCGGACCGGCTGGCCAACGAGGCGATGGACGCGGGCCGGCGGGGCGGGCAGTGGGAGCCGTCGTCCTCGACGGCGGACCTCGACACGCCCCGCGGCGGGCTTCCCCCGGTCCAGGGGCCGCCCGGTGACGCGGCGGCGGGCGCGGCGAAGGCCCGCGCGGCCCTGGCCGGGGCCCGTGCCGCAGGCGCGGCACACCCGCAGGCGGCCACGCGGGCCCCGGCCGCCCCGGCGGACACCCGGACCGCCCCGGCTTCCGCCCCCGCCCCGCAGGTGGGCTGGGGTACCGCCCCGGATCTGGGCGCGCCCGCCACACTCGTCCTGCTCCGGCACGGCGAGACGGCCCTCACCCCCGAGAAGCGGTTCTCCGGCAGTGGCGGCACCGACCCCGAACTCTCGGCGGCGGGCCGCGACCAGGCGGCCCGCGCCGCCGAGCACTTCGCCGCGCGGGGCTCGCTCCAGGCGATCGTCAGCTCACCCCTGCGCCGCTGCCGCGAGACCGCCGCGGCCGTCGCCGCCCGCCTCGGCCTCGACGTCACGGTCGAGGACGGCCTGCGCGAGACGGACTTCGGAGCCTGGGAGGGGCTGACCTTCGCCGAGGTGCGCGAGCGCCACGGCGAGGACCTGACCGCCTGGCTGGCCTCCCCGGACGCGGCCCCGACCTGCGGCGGCGAGAGCTTCGCCGAGGTCGCCGAGCGCGTCTCGGCCGCCCGTGACCGCCTGGTCTCCCGCTACGCGGGCCGCACGGTGCTCCTGGTCACCCATGTCACCCCGATCAAGACGCTGATCAGGCTCGCCCTGGAGGCCCCGCCGCAGTCCATGTTCCGCATGGAGCTCTCGGCGGCCTCGATCTCGACGGTGGCGTACTACGCGGACGGCAACGCGTCCGTGCGCGTACTCAACGACACCTCGCACCTGAGCTGAGCCCCGGGGGCCCCTCCGGCCTCAGACGCGCAGCGCCGCCGCCTCGGCGGCCAGACGCTCGACGCGTGCCCAGTCCTTCGCCGCCACCGCGTCCCCCGGCACCATCCAGCTGCCGCCGACACAGCCGACGTTCGGCAGGGCCAGGTAGGCGGGGGCGGAGGCGAGCGAGATGCCGCCGGTCGGGCAGAAACGGGCCTGGGGGAGCGGTGCGGACAGGGCCTTGAGATAGGCCGTGCCGCCCGCCGCCTCGGCCGGGAAGAACTTCATCTCCGTGACCCCGCGCTCCAGCAGCGCCACCACCTCGGAGGTGGTGGAGACACCGGGCAGGAAGGGCAGGCCCGATGCCTTCATCGCGTCCAGGAGCGTGTCCGTCCAGCCGGGGCTGACCAGGAAGCGCGCTCCCGCGGTGACCGTGTCGGTCACGTTCCGCGCGGAGATCACCGTGCCCGCGCCCACGACGGCGCCAGGGACCTCCGCGGCGATGGCCGCGATCGCTTCGAGCGCGGCGGCCGTCCGCAGCGTCACCTCGATGGCCGGGAGGCCGCCGGCGACCAGGGCCCGTGCCAGCGGTACCGCGTCGGCGGCGTCATCGAGGACGACGACGGGGACGACGGGTGCGAGGTCCAGCACGGAGGCGGACGGGGCGGCGGGCGCGGCGGAGGGCGCGGAGGAGGTCATGGGGTCATCCTGCCGCGCACACAGCGTTCCATGCAACGAGCGTTGCGCATGATGCAACGCGATGGTCCGGGGTGGTCAGTGAATCTCCGTCACCACCACGTCGAGCGCCCAGGGCTGCCCGGCCCGCGCGGGGGCCGCCGCCTCGACCGTGTACCCGAGATCCCGCAGCGTCTCCACCAACTGGGCGGGCTTCCCCGGCCGTGCGCCCGCCACGAGCAGATCGCGGACGATGCGGCCCTTGGTGGCCTTGTTGAAGTGGCTCACCACGGACCGCTTCTCGACCCCGTCGACCAGCTGGGAGTGGAGCACCCGCACGCTCGCCGTACGCGCCGCGGTCCCGCCCTTCGGCTTCCACGCCGCCATGTACGCGGACGAGCGCAGATCCAGTACGAGCCCGTCCCCGGCCACCTCCGGCATCACCGCGTCCATCGGGGCCCGCCAGAACGGCCCGAGGGCGCCGAGTCCCGGCAGGTTCACCCCCATCGAGCAGCGGTACGAGGGGATACGGTCGCCCACCCGCACCGCGCCCCACAGCCCGGAGAACACCAGCAGCGACTTCCCGGCCCGCCGCCGGGCCGCCGTGTCCAGCGAGGCCAGATCCAGCGCGTCGTACAGCACACCCGTGTAGACCTGCCCGGCCGGACGGGTCCCGGCCGTCCGCAGCTCCGCGTTCTTGGCGATCTCGCCCCGCAGCCCCTCGCTCAGCCCGAGCACCGCACGGGCCTTGTCCTCGTCGGCCAGGCACAGGCCGACCAGCTCGTCGAGGACCGCCGCCCGCGCCCCGGCCAGCCCGGGCAGGGACAGGGACTCCGGCTTCAGGGGTGCTCCGCGCCCCGAGGTGGCCTTTCCTTCGGAGGGCGGCAACAGCACGAGCACGGGCGGTTCTCCTTCGTACGCAAGCAGAGGGACCCGGCCTGCGCACAGGGCCCCCGGCAAGGGTACGGGGGTGCGCGGCGCCCCTCGGAGCACCGGTACGCGCGGCGAGGGGCCCGCCGCTCACGGGCTGCCCGTCGCCGGTCCCGCCCGGGAGCCGGGCCGCCCTGTCCGTCCCGGGCCCGGGATGCCGGTTGCCGCGCCCGGCCCTACGCTCGGTTCCATGCCCCGCCGCCATCTCCACCTGACCGGAGCGGCAGACACCGCGCTGGGGACCGCCCTGCGTGACCTGCGCACCGAACTCGGCCTCCCCGAGGGCTTCCCCGCCGATGTGCTCGCCGAGGCGGGGGAGGCGGCGGAGGCGCCGGATCTCTCGGCGCACGAGGACGCGACGGACCTGCCGTTCCTCACCATCGACCCGCCCGCCTCCACCGACCTCGACCAGGCGATGTACCTGGAACGCCGCCCCCACGGCTTCCGGGTGCACTACGCCGTCGCGGACATCGCCGCCTTCGTCCGGCCGGGAGGCGCGCTCGACGCCGAGGCCCACCGCCGGGCGACCACGCTCTACTTCCCCGACGGCAGGATCCCGCTCCACCCCGAGCGGCTGTCGGAGAGCGCCGCGAGCCTGCTCCCCGGGGAGACCCGCCCCGCCGCGCTCTGGCGGATCGACCTCGACGCGGAGGGCCGCGCCGTCACCGCGGACGTGCGCCGGGCCCTCGTACGCAGCCGCGCCAGACTCGACTACGCGGGCGTCCAGCGGCAGATCGACCGGGGCACGGCCGAGGAACCCCTCGCCCTGCTCAAGGAGATCGGACGGCTCCGCGAGGAGCAGGAGACCGCCCGCGGCGGCATCTCGCTCAATGCGCCCGAGCAGGAGATCACCGAACACGGCGGCAGCTACGGCCTCCAGTACCGCCTCCCGCTGCCCGCCGAAGGCTGGAACGCCCAGCTCTCCCTGCTCACCGGCATGGCCGCCGCCCGCCTCATGGCCGAGGCGGGCACCGGCATCCTCCGTACGCTGCCGGTCGCCCCGGACGGCGCCGTCGCCCGGCTGCGGCGCTCCGCCGGCGCTCTGCGCATCGACTGGCCGCACCATGTCCCGTACGCCGAGGTCGTCCGCTCCCTCGACCCGGGGAAGGGCAACCACGCCGCCTTTCTCCAGGAGTGCACCACGCTGCTGCGCGGCGCCGGGTACACGGTCTTCGAACACGGTGAACTGCCCACACCCGCCGTCCATGCCGCCGTCGCCGAGCTCTACACCCACTGCACCGCGCCGCTGCGCCGACTCGTCGACCGGTACGCGGCCGAGCTCTGCCTGGCGGCGGTCGCGGGCAAGGAGCCGCCGGAGTGGGTACGGGAGGCCCTCGCCGCCCTGCCGAAGGAGATGGCGGAGGGGACGCGCCGCGCCAACGCGGTCGAGCGCGGCTGCGTCGACCTGGTCGAGGCGGCCCTCCTCAAGGACCGGGTCGGCCAGGTCTTCGAGGCGTACGTCGTCGATGTGAAGGACCGGGAACCGGCCGTCGGCACCGTCCACCTCGCGGACCCGGCGATCGTCGCCCGGATCGAGGGCGGCGCCGCGCGGCTCCCGCTGGGGGAGCGGCTGGACGTCCGGCTCACCCAGGCGGACCCGGGTTCGGCGAAGGTGCTGTTCGCGCCCGCGTGAGCGCGGTGACCGGGGCGGAGTGACCGTCCGCACGGCAGCGGTGCGTACGGGCGGGGCCCCGGCGCTCCGGGCCACGCGATCTGCGGCGCCCAGGAGTTCGGCGCGTGCGGGGGAGGGCGCGTCCCCGGGAGGCGGGCGGCCCGTCCGGGAGTCCCGCCGGGCCGGCGCCGTCGCGGCTGGATCCCACGGCCCGAGGTGACCGATGGGCCCGGCGATCTCTCCCCTGCGCGGGAGCCGGCGGCAACCCTCACGGCGCGGCAGGGTCACGCATCCGGGTTGACGTGGCTAACGGCGTTAGCTCATAGTGGGGCTAACGCTGTTAGCTCCACCCGGGAGGTCCGTCATGAGTGCCACCACAACCGCCCCCGCCACAACTGCCACGGCCACCGCCGCTGCCGCCGGTAAGGCCACCGGTGCGGGCGGGCGCCTGGCCCTCGCACGCCGTGCCGCCTGGCTCGTGAGTGCCCTCTTCTGGTCCGCCCTCGCCGTCATGGAGGGCGTCGACCACGGCTGGAGCGCCGGACTCCTCGCACTGGCCTTCTTCATCGCGCCCGATCTGACGATGCTTGTCGGCGTCGGGGAGGCCCGTAGTAACGCCCGAGGCCAGCTCCAGTCCCGCGCCGTGCCGTACTACAACACCGCCCACCGGGCCCTGATCCCGCTCGCCCTGCTGGCGGCGTACGCGGTCATGCCCCTGACCTGGGCACCGGCCCTGGCAGCCCTGTACGGCTGGGTCGCGCACATCTCGTACGATCGCGCCTTCGGCTACGGACTCCGCACCAAGGAAGGCTTCCAGCGTGACTGACCCCGCCACCGGCCCCGCGATCGGCCGGCCCCGGCAGATCATCGCCGCCGCCCGCGCCCTTCTGGAGGACGAGGGCCCCGAGGCCCTCACCATGCGGCGCCTGGCCGACCGGGTGGGCATCAAGGCCCCCTCCCTGTACAAGCACTTCCCCGACAAGTCCTGTGTGGTGACCGCGCTGGCCGAGGAGATGCTCCAGGAGAGTGCCGAGGCCCTGGAAGCCGCGGAACGTGCCGCGCCCGGCTCCTTCCCGGCGCTGGCCGCCGCGTACCGCGCCTACGCCCTGGCCCACCCCCATCTCTACCTCCTCACCACCGGCCGCCCCCTGGACCGCGCGGCCCTCGCCCCGGGGGTGGAGGCCGCCGCGGCGGCCCCGATCCTGCGCGTCGTCGGCGGTGACGAACACCGGGCCCGCGCGGCCTGGGCCTTCGCGCACGGAATGGTCGTCCTGGAACTCCACGGCCGCTTCCCGCCGGGGGCCGACCTCAAGGCGGCCTGGGACACCGGCGTCGAGGCCTTCACCTGAGCGGCGCCCTCCCGCACCGCCGTCCGAGCCGCCCGCCGGGCCCGGTAGCATGGTCGGCACGGCAGACGAGCCGGGCGGACGGCCGCGTGGGGATCCCCGGATCCCCCCGAGGAACGTCCGGGCTCCACAGGGCAGGGTGGTGGCCAACGGCCACCCGGGGTGATCCGCGGGACAGTGCCACAGAAAACAGACCGCCCGGGACCTCGGTCCCGGGTAAGGGTGAAACGGTGGTGTAAGAGACCACCAGCGCCTGAGGTGACTCAGGCGGCTAGGTAAACCCCACCCGGAGCAAGGTCAAGAGGGGCCGTCGCAGGACGGCCCTGCGCGAACGTCCGAGGGCTGCTCGCCCGAGTTCGCGGGTAGACCGCACGAGGCCGGCAGTAATGCCGGTCCTAGATGGATGGCCGTCTCCCCGGCCGCCGCGAGGCGACCGGGTGACAGAACCCGGCGTACAGCCCGACTCGTCTGTCCACCCCCTTCTGAGGGGGTGGGACCCGCTCTGACCTGCATGTTTGTGGGTTAGGGGGGTCTCATTTCACGATCGAGCCGCCCGAGATTTTTCCCTGTTTGTCCGTTTCTTCGGGCTGTTTTTCAGTGTGCTGTGGCGATCGTGTGGCGATGAAGTGGCGGCGAAAGTGCTGCTTGAGGCCCCTCGAGGGGGTGCTCGAACCCCATTCCGAGAGGTGACCGGAAGCACTCTCGATCGAGCGTCCTCGAGCACCTGTTCCCATGGTCTAAATCGCCCTTGGCGTTTAGACCATGGGGGCCGGAATCAGGTGATCCCCCCATGGCTCAGCGAGCACACCGAAAGCCGGGCAGGAGAGTTGCCAGAGTCCTGGCTGTCCCTGCCAAGGGTGAGAAGGGCCGCAGGGCGGCGCTCCTCGGCTATGGGGGCCTGGCGTTCTCCCTGGCCACAGGCACCACGTTTCACGCCGTGGCGACCGAGCGCAGCCCAGAGACCGTCGCGGTCCTGACGGGAGACATCTACACCGACGACCCCGCCAAGGCTGAGCGAACGACCCTCTGCGACGGGGCCGGTGGTGTCACAGGTGTCCCCTTCACCGACGAACAGCGCAAGGCGATCGTCAAGGAGAGCATGCGACGGGGCCTGAGCGAGGCCGACGCCTACGCCCTGGCCTACGGCGACGATGCCAAGGTCCAGATTCACGAAGACGGAACCGTCACTGTCGACACCCGCGAGCTTGTGCTCGCGAACGGCCCGGTCTACCGCAAGGCCAAAAAGGCGACGTCAGCCGATGAGAAGGGGATAGAGACCCAGTCCGCAGGCACCAAGACGGAACCTGTGGCCAAGCCCGACGCTGAGCGGAAGGCCAGCCAGGGGAACAGGGGGCAGAAGGAGGCGGGGAAGGCCAAGGGCACCGCCACGACACCCAAGAGCCCCACTCAGGAATCCCCGGTCGCGGAGGGCGGCTCTCGGTCCCGTGAGGGACAGGCGGGTGCAGCGGTCGCCTCGGAGGGGCCCTACTACCCGGACAGCGGGGAGAACCCTTACGACAAGGGTCTAGGCGAGGCGATGAAGGACGCCCTCAACCCGTTCAGCCGGTTCATGGACAGCATCGCCGTGGGGGAAGGAGCTGCCCAAAGGGTTGAACAGTCACCGGACGGCAAACTGATACTGACCTCCACATCTCGGATCACGCCCACGCTCGAAGTCGTCGTGGAAGTCGTGTGCTCGGTGGTGACCTCCCCGGAGGAACCGGCGAAGGTTTCCGCGACGGTCCGCAACCCCCTTACCGGACAAGTACTTTCGAAGACCTCGCCGACTGACGTAAACGAACCCGACGAGGTTTCGAACGCGGCGATCGGTGTAGCGGTTGAAGCCGTTGTTACTGCCTCGGCCGGCGGGGAGAGCATGGGGGAGGACGAAATCGTCGCCCCTGTGTCACCCGAGCAGGCGAAAAGCGATCCGGTCGTCCCGGACACCGGCCCGACGACGGATGAGGTGCTCGCCGAGTCGGAGTCCGAGGTCGCGGAAAGCGCCGAGGACGTTCCCCGCGCGGCTATCGGGGAGGTCGTAGACGCGGTGATCGAGGCGCGATCGCCGGGCGAGGATCCTGGGCGGCCCCTCCCGGCGGCGAGCGTCGGGTCCACGAGCGCCTAGCAAGGTGTGCTGCCACGGCTGGGACGGTCGTTTACGAGAGGCTGCCGACGATTTCGCGCAGATGGGCCGGGTCGCTGGTGCCGGGAATCGGAGCGACGTTCTTCCCGAGGTCGAGCAGCCACCGCAGGGCCTTGGGTGCGCCACCGTTCTGCGCCAGCGCTCCGGTGCCTAGTGGTGCATACGGGATGTAGGGAATCCCCTTGGTCCGGCAGTAGGTGGCGGTGCGGGCGTCGCTCGGCTGGGCCTCGTTCAGCTTGTTCTGCACTGCCGCGACCGTGATGATCGTTGCAGCGAGACCGATCTGTGTCGGGCTGACCTTGGACAGTCCGACGTGGGCGATCTTCCCCTCCTTCTGGAGGGTTGCGAGGGCGCCGACTTGATCCAGGAACGGAACCTGGGGGTCATTGCGGTGCAGGTAACAGAGGTCGAGGCAGTCCACCCCCAGTCGCCGAAGGCTGCCTTCGACGCTCGCCCGTAGGTAGGCGGGGTGGCCGTGGGGCGTCCACTCGTTCGGGCCGGTGCGGAGCATGCCGACCTTGGTGGCGATCAACAGCCGCTCCGGGTAGGGGTGCAGGACGTCCCGAACGAGATGCTCCACCGTGTGGGGACCGTAGGCGTCAGCGGTGTCGATGTGGGTGATGCCGTGCTCGTGGACCGCTTCGCGCAGGAGTGCGGCGGCTGCGTCCAGGTCGATCGGGTCTCCCCAAGTGCCGGGGCCCGTCAGGCGCATGGTGCCGAGACCGAGCCGGGAGACCTGCTTTCCGGCGAGGGCGATGGTGCCCGCGGGCGGCTTCACGAGGCGGCCTGTGCGCCGATGTGCTGGGCAAGGGTGTCGGCGATGTTGCCCGCGAAGTCGGCGCTGGTGACCTGCTCGTGGCGCAAGTTGAGAGTGTTGAGCAGCGAGTGAACGCTGCGGTCGACGGCCTCCCGGTAGTCCAGGTCGCGGTCACGGTGGTCGCCGAGGGGGATTGCCGGGTCCAGGACAGTGGCGATCAGAAGGTTGTACGTGGCGGCGTGGGCCTGCACGAGGCGTGTGAGCCGGTCCACGGTGGCCTGGTCGGGGTCCTGGCCGGTGCGTTCCAGGGCGGCCAGATAGTAGGCGAGGGGGTCGACGGCGGAGCGGTCGATGAGAACCACTTCGGCGTTCAGCGTGGCCTCGGCGACCGCTGCGGCGGAGGCGGAGATGATCCACTCGGTGCACTCGGGGGTCTGCCTCTGGAGCTTGGGGAAGCCGAGCTCGGCGGCCTTCGCGGCGAAGGAGGCGGGGGTGCGGGTCACCTTCAGTCCGGTGGCCCGCAGCTCCATTTCTATGCGGCGGATCAGGGTCGTCTTGCCGGTGGAGTGTGTGCCGGTGAAGGCAATGCGGGTTACCACAGGGTGTCTCCTTCTTCGGGGCTGGCGGAGGGCCGGCCCGGCATGCCGGGCGGGACGGCCTTGGCGGCGAGGGCGTCCCAGGATGCGCACTGGGAGGCGAGGTGGTTCAGGAGCAGGGCGGTTGCGTGGGCGTCGTATGCGGCGCGGTGCCGGGTGCCTGCTACATTCGAAAGGTCGATTTTGGTGCGCTCGATCAGCGCGTCCAGGCCGAAGCCCTTGCCGCCGATGGTGGCTTTGGCCAGGCGGAGGGTGTCAATGACGCCGGTGGGCTGCCATCCGGGCAGGTGCCTGGTCAGGACGCCGTACTCGACGCTGGCGGAGTGGGCGGCGATCCATGCCCCCTCCAGCAGGCTCCGCACCCTGGGCGCAATGTCCTGCCAGGTGGGGGCGTCTTCGACCATGGCGTTGGTGATGCCGTGGATGCGGGTGATGCGGTGCGGGATCGGGACGGGCGGCTGGATCAGCCACGACAGGGCGTCCGCGGGCTGAGGCTGTCCGCCGACCATGGGGATCAGGGCGATCTCGACCAGGTCGGGGGGAGCAGCGCCGTTCCCCTCGACATCCACCACGTACAGGGGTTCAGGCCAGGTGATTGGGCTCATGCTCGGGATTTCCCTCCGGGTTGCCCTTCCACCCGATCTCGGCGCGGCCGTGCCGACGCTCGCGGTGGGGATGGGCACGGTCGTGGACCTGGAAACCGTAGCCGTGCTGCATGTAGTAGCGGGGCTGCTCGTCCAAGCCTTCAGTGATGATCGCCCGTTCGGTGATCTCCACCGGCCCTGTTGCCCCCAGCTCAGCGGCGAGCCGAACTACGTCGGGCTCGGCCGGAGCTTGCCACGCTGCCGCGCACAGCCCGAGTTGACGCTTGGGGCAGATGTCGCACAGCTCGGTGATTCCGAAGTGGCCGTTGTAGTCGGCCAGACCGTGGGCGTACGCCACAGCGCAGGAGGTCTTGCGGAACAGGGGGCCCCACGGCTCGTCGGTGTCGGCGGGGCGGCGGAACAGGTCGAGGATGCGGCTCTCGGTCTGTTCGGGCATGATCTTGCGCCGGGCGGTGTCCTCGTAGGGAGAGGGCAGGCCGTTCTCCTCGTAGTACGCGGCGATCTCGTCACGGAAGAACAGGCCGGTGAAGACCGTGGCGTGGGCGTGCTCGGACAGGGCCTTGGCGGTGGCGAGGTGCTCGTCCCTGTCGTTGAGGCCGGGCACGATGGGCCGCCAGTAGAAGATTGTCCGGTAGGACTCGGCTGCCGCGTAGAGGGTCTTGAGGCTGGCGGCGGCGATGTTCGAGTCCACCGGCTCGATCCCGGTGTGAGCGATGCCGGAGTACGTGACCAGGACGGTCAGCTTGATGTTCTTGAAGCTGTTGAGGATCTCGCAGTCCTCGGGGGTGACCCTCCACCGGGTGATCACGAGGACGTGGTTGGTCAGGCCGTGCTCGTCCAGCAGGCGAAGCGTGTTGAACGTGTGCGGCTTGACGACCGGCAGCATCGGGTCCGTCGCCTTGTTGAACAGTTGGAGCGGGGTGACGTGGGGCCGGAAGTAGCGGTGGCTGGTCAGGGTCCGCACCGCCTCTTCGTCCGGCATCAGGGCCTTGGGCACCTTCATGTCGAAGTTCGAGTACAGGTGGCGGATGCAGTACCCGCACTCCAGCGGGCAGCCGATCACGTGGTTGAGCGAGAGGCCGGATTTCCGGTACTCGATCACGTCGGCGAGCTTCGGCTTGAGGGCCATGGACTGCGGGGCCGACAGGAGCGGTAGGAACTTGCGCCCGTATTCCGGCGGCGGGGTTGCGGCGACCTGGGCTTGGGCCATCTTCTTCACGGCTTGCTCCTTCGAACGGTCGAACGCTTATGGACCCGACCCCGGCCTGCACCCCGGACTTCAGGGAGACCGGGCAGAGCGCGGAGAACATGCAGGCCGGGATCGGGAGTTTGTGTGCCGCTACGCGGCGGGGGTCAGGCGGAAACGCGCTCGCCGAGCAGGAGCATGGGCAGCCGGTTCCCGGCGCGCAGCGCGTTCACGGCCTCCGTGATCCGGCGGGCCTGGTAGTCGAGCGCGTGCTCGGGGACGACCTTCAGGGGAACCCACTCCACGGCGCGCAGCTCGTCGGTGACGTTGTCGGGCAGCGTCACATAGGCGAGACGCACGGCGCCGAAGGCGTTCACACTGAGCGTGAGTTCCGACTCCAGCCCGCCGTACTCGCCCTCTCGCTGGGTGATGTACGGGACGAGCCGGGGCGCTGCGCTCGTCCGAACTGGATCGCTGCTTCGCCGTAGCCGTAGCCGTAGGAGCGGCCGAGGGCGACGTCGTCGCGGACTCCCCAGAGAGCCGGCGGCCTCTCTCCCCACTCGACAGCGGGACAGGCGTCCGGGTAGGCGGCCCACCGTAGGCGCGGGGTGGGGAAACCAGGCTGCTCCAGGAGGAGCTCACGCACCTTGATCCAGAAGCAGAGGCACGACACGGGGAAGTACCCGCCCCGACGCGTGCCCCGACGAGGACGGCGAGAAACGGCAGGCGGAGGGTGCGCACGGCGATGCTCCTCTCCAGGAGCCGTCGGTCCGCGATCCGCCGCTGGTAGTAGTCGAAGCCGTATGCGTCCCGTGGGTCGGCTGCCACCGTGGCAGTGACGGGAGGGTGCGTGGAGGCGTTGGGGCGTGCATCATTCGGCCGCCTTGATGTAGCGGGCATTGATCAGCTCTTCGTTCAGATCAGCAGTCGTGAAGGCGAGGCGACGAGCGAAGCCGACAGCATGCTGGTACTCCAACGGCATGAACTCGTCACGCAGGGAGAGCCCTCGCGCAACGAGCCGGACCATGTCCGGGGTGGGTGGGTACCCCTCGTCCGCGAGGATGATGTCGCTGAGCTGCTTCAGGTGGCCGCGGAGCTGGTCGACCAGAGCGGGGATCGTCGCAACGGGCGGGGGCTGGTTGCCGATTGCCGTGTCCAGGTCGTCGAAGACAGCCTCGACATCGAGCGGGTTCCAGTTCCTGACCCGTTCCAGGACGAGCTTCAAGCCGTCCGCGTCGAGCGGTGGGATCCACTTCTCGGCCGGGCGCTCAGGGGCCATCGTGATACTCACCGGCCTTGCACCACCACGGGGAGATGGCACGAGACGGTAGTGCCGTCGTCCTCGATGCCCCACATGCCTCCGAGTTCGCTGACCATGAAGGCCACAAGCTGAAGACCGCGGCCGTGCTCGTCATCGACGGCGGGAGCGTGATCAGGGGCGCGAATGCCGGGACCGTCGCTCCGTGCGGCGATGTACAGATGGTCGGCCCGGAAGGCCATGGTGAAGCCGACTTCCGTCCCCTGGCCGTGCACGATCGCGTTGGTGACCAGCTCGGACACGATGAGTGTCACCGGGAACTCCATGCCGGCCATGCCGTGGTGGGCGAGGTAGGCACGAGCGATGCGCCGCATGGCCCCCACACGACGGGCCTCCGGGCAAGGCACGTCTCTTCGCACGCCGTGCGGAGCGACGTCGAACTTCGCTTCCACGGTCGTCGAGATCCGGCGGTCACTGCCGCGAAGCCGGATCCCTGCGCGACCGGCTAAGCCGTTCCCGGCCGCATGAGTGGCGCTCGGCGCCGTAGCCGTCCCCATTGACTCCTCCTCGTCGCCATCCGAGCACATAGCGTTGTGCCGAGAGGGAGGGTGTGACTATGCCGCCGTTGTGACTTCTGGCTGACCTTTCGAGTGACACGATGACGCGGTTATGACATCTCCCCGCCTTCTGGCGAAGGGCAGTTCACAAGGAGGGTCGTCGCGGTATCCCATGAGGAGCAACCGATTCCGCGGAGGGGACATGGACGAGGAGCGGCGCACGGTGTTGTTCTCGCTGGCGACGAGACGGGGCATTCGCTCCCACCAGGCATTCAGCGACGAATACACCCGCGTCGCTGAGCAGTTACGGAGCGAGGGCTACGACGTCGCCCCTGCTCCCGTGGCGCGTCACTACGAGCGCTTCCTGAAGTTCGGGGAAGTCAAGACGACACCCCACGCTCCCACTGCTCGGGTACTGGAGCGCATGTTCCAGATGCCCGCGCGAGACCTGCTTCGCTCAGCCTCCGACGTCCGGGAACTTGAACCGGAGCGCTCCACCCGGGCCTCATCCCCGCCCGTGCTCGACGAAAGTGAACTGCTGATGACCGCTCGGGACGCCGCCTCACACGCGGGTGAAGCCGCCTCGCTCCACCTGGACGAGATGACCCTCGATCAACTCCATGACGAACTGGTCCAGCTGACGCGAAGGTACGGCCGCACCGCCCCCGACGAGGTCTACCGGGACGCGACCAGCTTGCTGAACCGGGCGCAGGTGCTGCTCGAACGGACCCGGTCCCCTGAGCAGCACACCCGCCTCTACTATGCGGCGGCGCAGGCCAGCGCGATGCTCGCAGCCGTGTCCTTCGACCTGGGAGCCCTGGAGCCTGCCGTCACCTTCGCCCGGTCCTCCGCCCAGTACGGCAAGACCATCGGCAGCGGACCCGTGCAGGCGTACGCCTACGGCATGATGGCCTTCATGGCGTTCTGGGACGGCCGTCCCAGCGAGGCCGTACGACTCGCGAAGAACGCTCAGCACTTCGGCGACCTGGGGGACACCGCACGCCGCCGCCTGTACTCCATCGAGGCCCGCGCGCACGGACATCTGGGCAACGCCGACCAGGCTGAGCGGGCCATCCGCGAAGCACTGGACCAGAGCAGCGGCCGTCGAGACGAGCTGCACGACGACATCGGCGGCGAGTTCGGGTTCGATGCCGCCCGTACTGCCATGAGCAACGCGACGACATGCCTCCTGCTGCGTAATGCCGAGGGCGCGGAGGAGTTCGCCGCGAGGGCGCTCACCCTGCTCCGCGCCCGGCCTGCCGACGACCAGCCGATCGTGGTGTCAGGGCCGGCGGCCGTTGACCTGGCCCGCGCGCGGCTGCTCCGTAACCAGGTGGAGGGCGCCCAGGAGGCCCTGACGCCCGTCTTCCAGGTGCCGCCGAGCTGGAGGGGATCCGGCATGATGGAGCGACTGACGGCTGCCCGGATGGAACTGACGCGCCCCGAGTTCCGCAACGCCCCCGCGGCACTGGAGCTGGCCGAGCAGATCGAGGAGTTCAGCGCGCTCTCCCCGATCCGCCGACTCGGCGCCGTGAACCCGCTCGCGATCGAAGCCTGACCGCTACCGGCCGAGCGCCTCCAGGATCACAGCCTCCTTGTCCGGTGTGATCCCATGCTCGGCCCAGCGAGGATGCTCCACCGGCATGCCGCCGCCACGGAGCCACGCCCAGGTGTCCGCAACGGTCTCCGCCAGTGGCCGGCACAATAGACCGGCCGCCTGCGCTCGCGTGGACTCGATCTTCCACACACCGGCGTGCGTGCGCCACAGTGGTAGCTCCGTCCATTGCTTCACTCCGTGGTCCAGGAGCAGCTTGTCCGGGGCCCAAGCGAGTTGCGCGTCCCCTCCGGTGGCGAGCGCGCAGGCGGTGAGCAGATCCACCATGGTGTCCCGGCCGAGAGGCGCGACACAGTTGTACGCGCCGCCCTGGTCGGTGGCGGCCCGGTCCAGAGCGAAGGTGGCCACGTCGCGTACGTCGATGGGCTGGATGGTCTTGTCCGGGCTCCCTGGGGCGAGCATCCGGCCGCCGCGCGCTGCCCGGCTGAGCCACCACGGAAGCCGGCCGACGTATTCGCCCGGACCGAGGATGACGCCTGGCCGCAGGATCACCGTCCGGTCATCCCCGAACGCGGCAGTCGTGGCCCGCTCCGCGCCGGCCTTCTGGCGCCCGTAGTACCAGTCCGGCCCGTCCCAACCCTTCGGGAGGCGGCCGTAGTCGGCGTCGGCGTCCGGCGGTCCGTCCAGGACCTCGGAGTCTTCGGCGAGCGCGTCGTTCGGCCACCCGCGGTAGGCGTTCACGGTGGAGATGTAGACGTACCGCTCGGCCACGGACTCCAGAGCCCGGGTTCCCGCGAGGACGGTGCGCGGCGCCATCTCGGACGCGGAGGTGTCCACCACGGCGTCCCACGGGCCTTCACCGGCCAACCGAACCAGGTCTGCGTCGTCGGTGCGATCCCCATGGACCGGCCGGGCTCCCTCTGGTGTGGTGCCGGAACGGCCGCGGTTGAAGACCGTCACCTCCCACCCGCGATCGAGCGCGGTCTGGGCGACGGCCCGCCCCAGGAACCAGGTTCCGCCGAGTACGAGAATCTTCATGGCTGCGATCCTGCCGTGTCGAGCTGCTTTCGCGGAAGGCAGGTCAGGTGTCGCTCACTTGCTACCGGTTCGACGGCGGAGAACTCCTCGACGGAGCGATCCCCGCTTGTGCGGAGGTGAACCGATCACGGCCAGCACGCGCCCGACACCGGCGCGTGCTCGCCGCGCCCTCGGGGATGGCCCCGAGGGGCACTGAGGTTCGCTGGCCTGACGCCTATCGTGCAGGCCGAGCTTGTGCACGCACGTGAGTAGGTCGGGTGCGCCAGCGGCGCTCGGCCTACTTCCAAGAGCTGGGTCGACACCGGCTTCAAGAGAACCGTCATCGAACACGAGAACAGCCGGCCGAAATCGGCGTGCTTCCTGACACCTCTCCCCTCCTCCACGGTGATGATGACGATATGAAGCGCCGCGATGTCATGGGCCTGCTCGCCGTCGCGGGCGCGCTGGTCACCCTGCCCGGTCCGGCCGAGGCCCCCCGAGGGCACACAGTGGGGGCGCTCCTGGAGACAGGGGAGGAACTGCACCGCAGCCTCTGGCAGGTCTTCACGCTCTCGGACTCCAAGCCGGCTGTCTACCCGGCGGTCCGCGAGCAGCTTGATGTCCTGACGCAGGGCCTGGCCGAGGCGCGTACCGCAGCGGACCGGGCCCGGCT
Organism: Streptomyces sp. NPDC079020; assembly: GCF_044542225.1. Classification (NCBI taxonomy): domain Bacteria; kingdom Bacillati; phylum Actinomycetota; class Actinomycetes; order Kitasatosporales; family Streptomycetaceae; genus Streptomyces; species Streptomyces sp. NPDC079020. The sequence continues at coordinate 540,273 of NZ_JBITUB010000001.1, read as the reverse complement.
GTGCACCATGACGGCCGACCTCTACCAGCTCGCCGGCGAGCTCTTCTTCGACGCCAACCGGTACACCGACGCCGCCCAGTACTACACGCTGGCTGCCCATGCGGCCCACGCCGGTGGTGATCACGACCTCTGGGCCTGTGCCATGACCCGCCACGCCTACGTCGAGCTGTACGCGCGCCGTGCGCCCACTGCCCGGTCCCTGCTGGCGGTGGCCTCCCGGATCGCCCGGCAGGGCGACAGCGCGCTGTCCACCCGCCACTGGGTCGCCGCCGTCCAGGCTCAGGTGTGTGCGGCCATGGGCGACATCGACGGCTGCGCCCGGGCCCTCGACGAAGCCGAGCAGGTGCACTCCCTCGACGGCCACTCCCCACAACGGCGGCTGGCTCCGCTTCGACGGTTCGCGCCTCCCCGAGGAACGAGGGGCCTGCTACCTCCAGCTCGGTCGTCCCGGTCTCGCGGAGGATGCCCTCACCGTGGCCCTCGCCCAACCGCTGTCCCTGCGCCGTCGCGCCGCCGTACTGAGCGACCTTGCCGTCCTCGGGGCCCACCGGGGTGACGTCGACCAGGTCGTGCAGTACGCGCAGGCGGTGCTCGGCCTGGCCGGCCGGTCGAACTCGGGATTCATCGGCAAGAAGCTGGACGGACTTCGAGGGCGTCTTGCCCCGCTCATGTCCGATGACCGAGTCTCGGATCTGGATCACCGAATCGCGGCGCTTCCGCGCACCGCATGACGAGAGGGACACGTGCATGAGTGACGGTCGGATCTTCCGCGAGGCGTGGATCGCCGGTGTGAACAAGCATTACCCCGGTGAGCCGAAGCCCGGCTACGTCACTCCGTGGGACGAGACGCCCGAGTGGGAGCGCGAGGCCGCCGCCGTGTACGGACAGGTGCGCGACTTCGTCAGGATCAGCGAAGGGCACGCCACGCGGCCCACGCGTGAGCAGAAGGGCCGCTTCGTCGCGATCTGCTGGACCGCCCAGGTGTTCAAGCATTTTGAGGACCCGAAGCCCGGATACGTCGCCGACTGGGCCGGCCTGCCGGCCTGGCAGCAGGAGACGGACGCGGACATCTTCGAGCGCATCGAGCAGCCGGTCTGAACCCTGGGAACGACGAAGCCCCCGTCCGGGCCATTCCGGGCCGGGGCGTCTCCTCAGGCATCCATCGAGGTGGCTACAGAAGCGCCCTACCCGTACGGCCGCCCTCCTCCCCGGGAGGATCCCTCGCGCCGCGCCGGACCCGGTCAGGGGTGTCCGGGGTGTCCGCCGTCGCGGTGGGGGGCCGTTGCCCAGGACGGGCGCCAGACTGCTCCGGGGAGCGGTGCCAGGCTTTCGAAGTGGTTGATGACCGCCCGGAGTCCGGGGTGCGGGTTCGCCCGAGGGAAGAGGAGCGAGATCGGGTACGCGAGCGTCGGATCCACGATCGGGACGCGGCGCAGGTCGTGGGCGGCCGGCCAGAGGTACCGGTCGCGCGAGCCCACGAGGGTTGCCACGTCCGCGGAGTCCGCGAGGATGTCGAGGAGCACCTCGTTGCCGAAGTTCGGGCCCGCGGCGTCGATGCGGAGGTCGAAGCCGGTGGCGAGCTGATCGTAGAACTCCGCCCATTCGCTCCGCGGTGCGATGCCCGGCACCCAGATCCGGTGCCGGCGCAGTTGCGCCGGGGTCAGGGTTCGCGCGGAGGCGAGCGGGTGCCGCGGGCCGACGAGGAGTTCCAGCGGGGAGTCGAACGCGGGGATCATCCGTACGTCCTGCGGCAGAGCGGCCCGGTCGGTGACCGAGCGGAACGAGGCGTCGATCTCGCCCGCCCGGACGGCGGCGACCGCCACGCGCGGGTCGTCGACCCTGAGGGTCACCACGTCGAGGTCGGTCCCGGGGCGCGACCGCCAGTAGTCGTGCAGAAGGACGGCCTGCGCGGACCGCAGGCCCAGTACGTCGATCCGAAGGGCCCGCGAACCCGGCCTGATCGCGGTGACGGCGCGGTCGACGTCCGTGATGATGTTCCGGGCGTGCGGGAGGAACGCCTGGCCGTCGAGTGTCAGCTCGACGCCCCGGGCGGTGCGGGTGAACAGCCGGACGTCGAGTTCGCGCTCAAGGGCCGCGATCCGCTTCGACACGGCCTGTTGTGTGACGCCGAGCTCGTCGGCGGCCTGTTGCAGCTGTCCGAGCTCGGCCGCGCGGACGAACGATCGCACGACCTCGGTATCCATCTCTTCAGCGTAGTCATGCCCAACCGATGGTTGTGGCTCGCCCGGGAGCCGGTTGTTTGATCCGCTGACGGCAGGGCCTGTGTGATGCGGGGGCCCACTTTTTGGTTGTCCCGGGGGAGTCGCATGCGTGTGCAGCTGGGGCGTGATTTCGGCCGGCTGTGGTCGGCCTACGCCGTCAGTACGTACGGTTCTTGGATCGCCTTCGGCGCGTTCCCGCTGATCGCGGTGCGCGTGCTCCACTCATCGGCGTTCGCCGTGTCGGTCCTGGAGGCGGCCGGACTCGCCGTCGCGGCTGTCGTCGCGTTCCCGCTCGGGCCGTGGGTCGAGCACCGGGCCAAGCGTCCGGTGATGATCGCGATGGACCTGATCCGGTTCGTCGCGCTGGCGAGTGTCCCCGCCGCGGCCGTCCTGGGCGTGCTCTCGTACGGGCAACTGCTGGTCGTCTCGGTCGTCTCCGGGACGGCGGGCATCGCGTTCACGGCCGCGTCCGGCGCGTATCTGAAGCATCTCGTCCGTGGCGATCACCTGCTTGTGGCGAACGGGAGATTCGAGGGCACGAGCTGGGTGGCGACCGCGGCGGGCCCGCCCCTGGGCGGTGCGCTCACCGGGCTGCTCGGCCCGGTCGTGACCGTCATGGCCGACGCCCTCAGCTACCTGCTGTCCGCGTTCGGAGTGCTCCGCATCCGCGGGGGCGACACCGCGGCACCCCGGGACCGGACCCCCGGGCCGCGCGGAGCCGGTCTGCTCTCGGGCCTGCGGTTGATCCTCCGTGACCGGGTGCTCGGGCGCCTGTTCCTCAACTCGGTCCTGGTCGGCGGTCTGATCATGGCCACCGTCCCGCTCCTGTCCGTGCTCCTGCTGGGCCAGTACCGCTTCCCGGCCTGGCAGTACGGTCTGGCCTTCGGCGTTCCGGCTCTCGGCGGCTTCGTGGGCGCCCGGCTCTCGGCGCGCCTCGTGGCCCGCTACGGCCGGTACCGGGTCATGACCGTCTCCGGCCGGCTGAGGTCGTTCTTCCCGCTCGGCCTCGCGTTCATCGGTCCGGGCATCCCCGGACTCCTCACTGTGATCATCGTCGAGGGCCTGCTGATCACCTGCATGGGTGTCTTCAACCCGATCTACGCGACGGAACGTCTCCGACGGACCCCCGCGGATCACACCGCCCGCATCCTCAGTACCTGGAGTGCCGTCACCAAACTCCTGCACGCCGCCCTGATGGTGATCTGGGGACTGCTCGCCACGCTCACCGGCCCGCTCGCCGCGATCACCGTGTCCGGCGTTCTCCTGCTCGCCACCCCGCTTCTGCTGCCCGCGCGGAAGCACCTCTCCGCTCCCGGGGGCACGGGCCTCCGGGAGGGTATTTCACTGCCGCGGAAGCCCTTTCCATGATCTCCTGACCCCTGATCACCGTCCCGCACCCGCACGGGTGGGCGGGACGTCCGGCAAAGAGACGGGGTTGGGCGAATGGCACGGTACGGGTCGGGGCAGCGGGACCACAGCGGGATACGGGTACGCCGGGCCACCGCCGAGGACGCGGAGACCATCACCCGCCTCTTCCTCGCCTCGCGCGCCGCGGCCATGCCGTATCTGCCCCGTATCCACAGCGACGAGGACACGCTCGCGTGGATCACCCACGTCGTGCTGCCCGACAGCACGGTCTGGGTCGCCGAGAGCGGGGGCGGCGACTCCGGTTCCGTGGAACCGCTCGGGTTCGCCGCGCTCGCGGGGGAGGAGCTGGACCACCTCTATCTGCGCCCCGACGCCCTGCGCCGGGGCATCGGTACCCGGTTGCTGGCAGAGGTCAGGCAGGCCGCCCCGGAGCGGCTCAGCCTGTACGTGTTCCAGCGCAACACCGGCGCCCGCGCCTTCTACGAGCGGCACGGGTTCGCGGCGGCAGCGTTCGACGACGGCGGGCGCAACGAGGAGAACGAGCCGGACGTGCTCTACCGGTGGGCGGCCTGAGGCCCCGCGCCGTCAGATGACCGGCGGCCTTCCCAGCCGTGTCATCCGCCACACCGTGGACCAGCGCATCGGGCGGCGGTCGCCGCACGGGGTGCGCACGCCTTCGGCGAAGCCGCCCGCCCAGGCGCGCAGGCCCTTCATCGAGCGGGTGCGGGCCACGGTCAGCAGGGTCCAGGTGCCCAGGTAGGCGGGGACCAACGGGAGGGGGAGGTTGCGGCGGGCGAGCCAGACGCGGTTGCGGGCCGTCATCCGGTAGTAGACCGCGTGCCGGGCCGGGGAGGTCTTGGGGTGCTGGAGCAGCAGGTCGGGCTCGTAAAGGATCTTCCAGCCCGCTTCGAGCGCCCGCCAGGACAGGTCGGTCTCCTCATGGGTGAAGAAGAACTCCGCGGGCCAGTGACCGGTCCGGGCCAGCATCTCCATGGAGAAGGCGTGGCCGCCGCCGAGGAACGCGGTGACCGGGCCGCGCCGCATCGGGTCGGTGGCACGCAGCCGCGGGATGTGGCGGCGCTGGGTCTCGCCGTGCTCGTCGGCGATACGGAAGCCGATGATGCCCAGGCCGGGATCCGCCGCGAACAGCTCCTGGACCTTGCGGAACACGTCCTTGTCGACCAGCAGCCCGTCGTCGTCCAGCTCGATGACGACATCCACGTCGCCCAGTTCGGCGAGCCTGCGCAGGCCGACGTTGCGACCGCCGGGGCAGCCGAGATTCTCGTCCAGCTCGATCGTGGTCACCCCGCCCGGCAGGTCGGACAGGCCGGGGAAGGCGCTGAAGTCCGGGAGCTTCGTACCATTGCCGATGATCATGAGCCGGGTGGGGCGGACGTCCTGCATGGCCACCGACGCCAGCAGCGCCTCGACCGCCTGCGAACGGTCTCCCATGGTCACGATGGATACGCCGATACGTGGTGCGGACAAGATCGGTACTCCTGGGCTCGGCTGCGGCTCGACCGCGGCCCGGTTGCGGCCCGACCGGGCTCGGCAGCCTTCGGGCAGCGATGTCCGCGATCGTAACGTCTCTCCGTTCAGTCCATGGACGGTGCCATGTCACCTGTGGGCCGGTCCGTGTTCAGCGGACCGCCCGCCGCGCCGGGTGAGCAGGGTTCCGGCGAGCAGCGAGCCGGCCAGGACCAGTACGGAGTTGACCAGGATCGCGGTCGAGACCCCGGACAGCACGGCGTCCGGCCCTGTCGCCGCCCCCGTCCGGGCGGTGACGACGGCGCTCATGACCGGGATGCCCAGGGTGATGCCGACCTGCTGGGTCATCGTCGCCAGACCGGTGGCGAGCCCCTGCTCCTCGTCGGGCAGGCCCGAGGTGGCGGTGACCATGAAGCCCACGATCATCAGCATGTTGCCGACACCGCCGATGAACGTGGCCACCAGCAGCAGCCAGATCCAGGACCCGGAGGTGCCCAGCGCCACCAGCGCGATCGTGGCCACGGCCTGCACGGCACCGCCGGTCATGATGGTGCGCCGGTTGCCGAACCGGCCGACCGCGCGTCCGCCGAGGGTGCCTCCGAGCACGGTGCCGAGGCCGAGGACGCCGAAGGCGAGACCGGTGGCGAGCGGGGAGTAGCCGAGGACCTCCTGGAGGTACAGGGTGAGCAGGAAGACCAGCGAGGTCTCGGTGGCGAAGGCGATCAGCCCGGCGGTGTTGCCCCAGATGACACTGCGCCGCTTCAGGATGCGCACGGGGACGAGGGGAGCTGTGGCCCTTCGCTCGACGCGGACGAACGCGACGAGCAGTACGGCTCCGGCGATCAGCGCGGCGAGCGTGGTGGGGGTGGTCCAGCCGGTCTCGCCCGCCCGGGTGAGGCCGAACACCAGGAGGAGCAGTCCGCCGGTGACGGTCATGGCACCCGGCACGTCGAGCTTCGGCCGTCCGGTGGGCCGGGAGTCGGTGATCATGGACGGGGCGAGGGCGACGACGAGCGCGGCGACCGGCACATTGATGAAGAAGGCCCAGCGCCAGGAGAGCAGGTCGGTGAGGAGACCTCCCAGGATGGCCCCGGCGGTGAATCCGGCGGACATCAGGGCGCCGTTGAGTCCGAGCGCGCGTTCGCGCAGCGGGCCCTCCTTGAACGCGGTGGTGAGCAGGGCGAGACCGGCCGGAGTGACAGCGGCGGTGGCCAGACCTTGCAGCACCCGCGCGGTGAGCAGGACTTCGGGCGAGGTGGCGAGGCCGCCGAGAGCGGAGGAGAGGCCGAGGACGACCATGCCGCCGATGAACAGGCGCTTGCGGCCGACGAGATCGGCCACGCGGCCGAACAGCAGGGTGAACCCGGCCGCGGCGAGTGCGAACGAGGTGGCGATCCACTGGAGGTGCGAGAGCGAGAAGCCGAGCCCTTCGCCGACGACGGGCAGGGCGACGTTCAGGATCGAGAAGTCCACGGCGACCATGAACTGGGCGCCGAGGAGAAGGGTGAGCACGAGCTTCTGGCGGCCCGTCATGCGGCTGTCCGACGGTGGTGCGGTGGGCGGGGCGGGTACGCCGGCGAGGCCGGGGGCGGGTTCGGGGGCCGGGGTGAGCGGGGTCGTACCGGACGCGGACATGAGGTGCCCTTTCCTGAGGCTGCCGCTTTAATGGTTCTGCGGTTCCGTTAAGGTGGCGTCACCGTAGCAGGAGAAGGATTACTAATGGAACTGGAGACCCGTTATGGATGATGAGGGTGTGGGTGCCGGAGGAGTGGAGCCGGGGACCGTGCGGCCCGGCGGCCGTACCGCCCGGGTGCGGGAGTCGGTCCTGCGGGCGGCGGGCGACGCGCTGGCCGAGCACGGCTTCGACCGGCTCGACCTGGCCGAGGTCGCCCGCCGGGCGGAGGTGGGCAAGACGACCGTCTACCGCCGTTGGGCCACGCCCGCCGGACTGGTCGCCGACCTCCTCGCGGACATGGCGGAACAGTCCGTGCCGCGCACCGACACCGGCTCGCTGGACGAGGATCTGAAGGCCAACGCCCGGCTGGTGGTCCGGACGCTGACCGACCCGCGCCAGGGGGCGCTCTTCGCCTCGGTGATCGCCGCGGCCACCTGTGACGCGCGCACGGCCGACGCGCTGCACCGCTTCTACGCCGTCCGGATCCAGGAGTGGGCCGGCTGTGTGGAGGCGGCGGTCACGCGCGGTGAGCTGCCCTCGGGAACGGACCCGGGCGAGGTGATCGCCGCCGTCTCGGCGCCCCTGTACTACCGGCTGCTGGCCAGTGGCGGGCCCCTGGACGAGGCCGCCGCCGACCGGGCGGCCGAAGCGGCGGCGGCCGCCGCGCGTGCGGGGGTGTTCGTACGGTGAGCCCGGTACGGGCCGACCGGGCGGCGGCACCGCGACGGCATGTCGATAAAGTGCCGGAATGATATTCGGGAAAGCCCGGTTCGAGAGCGCCGTCGCGGACTTCGAGGCCGCGCTCGCGGCCCAGGACGCCAAGCGGTCCGGCAAGGCCTTCGTCCGCCTCCAGGAAACCTTCGGCCAGGCGCGGGAGGCGGAGCTCCTGGACGGCGGGCCGCGGCTCGCCGCCGTGCTGGCCGACGTGCCGCCCGGCCCGAGGGCCGTCGTCGCGGTGCTCGCGGGGGCCTGTGTCGAGCGCGGCGCGGACGCCGGGCGCTGCGCCCCGGGGGTGCTCGCCGGGCTGCGTACGGCGCTGACGGAAGCCGGACGGTTCGCCGAGGCGTGGGCCGCGACCGGCGGCGGGGACTTCCCCGCCCCGGACGGCGACGAGCCCGGCGAGGAGATCGTCGAGCGGGCGGGCTTCGAGGCGGCCGTCGGCTGGTGGACGCTGCCGCAGTGGGAGATGGCCGCCGCGGCGATGCTGAACCACGCCGACGTGCGGCGGGGACCGGTCGAGCGGGACGAACTGCTGCGGCTGCTCGATGTGGTGGAGCGGGCGTCCGGCCGGCGGTTCACCTCCCTCTCGTACGCGCTGCTGGTCAAGGACGACGAACCGCTGATCGTCCTGCACCGGGAATCCGGCACCGGCTACGCCCTGCGGATCTCCGGCATCGGTGACAACTTCCAGCTGCACACCCTGCTCGCCGACGCGCTGATCGGCGGCGGGCATGTCCCCGGCCGCGCGCCGTCGGCCCAGGAGGCCGCCGTCTGCCGCGACACCCCGGGTCAGGCCGGCACCGTGGGCTCGTTCGACCTGATGGCACCGGACGGCGGCCCGATCCGGAACGAGGGGACCCCGGCCGACATCCCGGTCGTCGACGGCGTCCGGCTGCTGGTGCTCGACAGCCCGTCCCGCGAGCGCTCCTGGCCCGCCGGGCGGTTCTTCCCCGGCATGCGCGGCGATGCCGTACTGGAGCGCGCCCTCGACCCGGAGGAGACGGCGCGGTGGTTCACGTACGTCTCAGGGGCCGAGGCAGGGGCCGGGTCAGCGGCCGGGGCTGTCATCGGCTGACGTTCAGCCGATCCGGGTGCCCGTCCCGGTGACCCTGATCCGGGCGTCGCCCTCGCGCAGTTCGACGGTGAGCGTGCCGGGCCGGCCCATGTCCGTGCCCTGGTGCAGGGTCAGGACGGCGGTGCCCGGGACGAGGCCCCGGTCACGTACGTACGCGCCGAAGGCGGCCGCCGCCGCGCCGGTCGCCGGGTCCTCGACGACGCCGCCGACGGGGAACGGGTCGCGGACGTGGAAGACGCTCCCGGACTCGCGCCACACCAGCTGGAGCGTCGTCAGGTCGAGCCGGCGCATCAGCGCTTCGAGCCGGGCGAAGTCGTAATGGAGGTCCGCCAGCCGTTCGCGGCTCGCGGCGGCCACCACCAGGTGCCGGGCGCCCGCGTAGGCGATCCGGGGCGGCAGGGCGGGGTCGAGGTCGGCGGCGGGCCAGTCCAGCGCGGCCAGCGCCTCCGCCAGGTCGGCCGGACCGATGTCCGTGATGTGCGGGTCGACGCTGGTCAGGGTGGCCCGCAGCTCGTCGCCCTCCCGGACGACGGTGACCGGAACCGGGCCGGCTGCGGTGGTGAACACCAGGTCGCCGGGGCCGTCGCGGTCCGCGAGGGCGATGGCGGTCGCGACCGTGGCATGGCCGCAGAAGGGCACTTCGGCCTTCGGGCTGAAATAGCGGATCGTGTAGGCCGCGTCGCCGGTCCGCTCCGTCAGGAACGCCGACTCGCTGTACCCGAGCTCCGCGGCGACGGCCAGCATCCCCGCGTCGTCCAGGCCGGACGCGTCCAGGACGACGCCTGCCGGATTGCCGCCGTCCGGGTCGGCGGAGAAGGCGGTGTAGTGAAGGACTTCGGGGAGAGGGAAGGGAACGGGGTCCCGGTCCTGGCTGTGGCTCCGGCTCTGGTCCCGGTCCTGGCCCAGGCCCTGGTCCAGGTCCCGGCTGTGGCTCCGGCTCTCGTTCCGCTCGCGGCTGTCGCTCATGTGGCAGCTCAACCGCCCCGCCCGGTGACGCATTCCCGCCCTGGCCGCATGGCCGCCGCGGTCTCCACGGACCGCGGCGGCCGGGGCGGGGGTCGCCCGCCGACGGGTCAGTGGCAGTTGATGGCGCCCTTGCCGGCCTTCTTCCAGGAGCAGGAGTCCTGGAGCTTGCCGTTCGGCTTGACCAGCCGGGCCTTGTCGCCGGTGTTGTTCCAGACGTACGAGCCGCGGTTCCAGTACACGCTGCCCGAGGCGTTCTTGCCCTTGCCGGTGCGGACCTTGACGGTCTTGCCCGCGCCGACGGTGTAGCTGCCGAAGGTGTAGGTGTAGCCGGTGTTGTCCTTCAGCTTGTAGCCCTTGAGCTGAAGCTTCTTCTTGCCGTTGTTGTGGATGTCCACCCACTCGGCGTTGAGGGACTTGTTCGACCGGGTGTCCTTGCCGGGGCTGTCGTACTGGATCTTGCCGAGGTGCAGCCCGCCCTGATGGGCGGCCGCCGAGGCCGGTGCCGTGGCGAGGAGCGAGCCGGCCAGAGCGGTGGCGGCGGCCAGGGCGATCGGCGCAGCGGTGCGTATGCGCATGCTGTGGTCCTTATGTGTAGTTCCGGTGAAGCTCAAGGGTTGGAGCATACGGCCATCGCACCCCCGTGCGGCGGTCGGATGGTCAAATCCGCAAAACCTTTCATATGACGGTGAGTTCCGGCAGGAACGGTCGACGTCGGGCGTCAGCCCCGCCCGACGTACGGCATCGTCGTCGCCAGCACCGTGGCGAACTGCACGTTCGCCTCCAGCGGCAGCTCCGCCATGTGCAGTACGGTCCGGGCCACGTCCGCCGCCGCCATCACCGGCTCCACCGCCAGTTCACCGTTGGCCTGGAGGGTGCCGGCCGTCATCCGCCCGGTCATCTCCGTCGCCGCGTTGCCGATGTCGATCTGCCCGCAGGCGATCCGGTACGGACGCCCGTCCAGCGACAGCGACTTCGTCAGGCCCGTCATCGCGTGCTTGGTCGCGGTGTACGCGATGGAGTGCGGGCGCGGCGCGTGTGCGGAGACCGAGCCGTTGTTGATGATCCGTCCGCCCCGCGGGTCCTGCTCCCTCATCTGCCGGTACGCCGCCTGCGCGCACAGGAACGCCCCCGTCAGATTCACGTCCACCACCCTGCGCCAGTCCTCGTACGCGAGGTCCTCGACCGGGACCGACGCGGGGCCGAACGTGCCCGCGTTGTTGAAGAGCAGGTCCAGACGGCCGAATCGCTCCCGGACGGAGGTGAACAGCGCGCCGACGTCGTCCGGGTCGGTCACATCCGTGCGTACGCTCAGCACGTCCGGCGAAGCGGCGGCCTCCGCCGTCCGTTCCAGGGCCTCCGCCCGCCTCCCCGCAAGCGCGACCGACCAGCCCGCGCCCACGAGGGCGAGCGCGACGGCCCGTCCGATTCCCGAACCCGCACCGGTGACGACGGCAACCCTCTGCACAGTGTTCATGGCCCGGCAGCGTACGGGAGGTGGCGGGCATGCCGTACGGCCCGTGCGGGGCCGCCCGAACGAAAGGCCCTGGCCACAGGTGGCACATGGTGCTCATCGAGCCGCCATGAGAATGTTGTGCACCCGACAACAGCAGGACGTCGCCCGGCGTTCCAATGACGTGGACAACAGCCGTCAGGGGAGGGGCACATGACACTCGCACCGTTCAGCACCGCGCCCGGTCAGCAGGACCATGCGGCGGAACTCCGCACCGCCGCCCGGAGCCTCCGGGACGGGGTGGGCCGCCGTCGCTTCCTCACCGCGACCGGCGCCGCCGCCGCGCTCGCCTTCGCGGTCAACCTGCCGACCGCGGGCGCCGCGAGCGCCGCGGAGCTCGACGCCCGGAAGATCACCGAGGACCCGTTCACGCTGGGCGTCGGCTCCGGCGACCCGCTCCCCGACTCCGTACTGCTCTGGACGAGACTGGCGCCGCGCCCCTACGAGGCCGGCGGCGGGCTGCCCGCCGTCCGCGTCCAGGTCCGCTGGGAGCTGGCCCGCGACGAGCGCTTCCGCCGCATCGTGCGTCGCGGATCGGTCACCGCCCACCCGGAGTTCGCCCACAGCGTCCGCGCGGACATCAAGGGTCTCGACCCCGACCGCACCCTCTACTACCGTTTCCGCACCGGAAGCTGGATCAGCCCGGTCGGCCGGACCCGCACCGCCCCCTCGGCCGGCGCCCGCACCAGCTCGCTGACCCTGGCCGCGGTCTCCTGCCAGGCGTACCACGACGGCTACTTCACCGCCTACAAGCACCTCGCCGAGGAGGACGTCGACGTGGTCTTCCACCTAGGCGACTACCTCTACGAGTACGCGGTGACCGCGACGGGCGGCGCCCGCAACTACACCGACCGCAGGCTCCCCGCCCACTACAACCGGGAGACGATCACCCTGGAGGACTACCGGCTGCGGTACGCCCTCTACAAGTCCGACCCCGACCTGCGGGCCGCCCACGCCGCACACCCCTTCGTCGTCACCTGGGACGACCACGAGACCGAGAACAACTACGCGGGCGGGACCCCCGAGAACGACGTCCCCCCGGAGGAGTTCCTGCTGCGCCGGGCCGCCGCCTACCGCGCCTACTGGGAGAACCAGCCGCTGCGCACCCCGCAGCGGCCCACCGGACCCGACATGCGGCTCTACCGCCGTCTGCGGTTCGGCCGGCTCGCCCAGTTCGACATCCTCGACACCCGCCAGTACCGCAGCAACCAGGCCTACGGGGACGGCTGGAAGGTCCCCGGACCGGAGTCCGAGGACCCCTCGCGCACCATGACGGGCGCCGCCCAGGAGCGCTGGCTGATCGACGGCTGGCACGCCTCGCGCGCCACCTGGAACGTCGTGCCCCAGCAGGTCACCTTCGCCCAGCGGCGCGATGTGCCCACCGACGCCTTCAAGCTGTCCATGGACTCCTGGGACGGCTACCCGGCCTCCCGGCAGCGGCTGCTGAACGGCGCGGAGGCCGCCGGGGCCGGCAACCTGATGGTGCTGACCGGCGATGTGCACGTCGGCTACGGCTTCGACCTCAAGCGGGACTTCGACGACCCGGACTCCCGCACCATCGGTACGGAGATCGTCGCCACGTCCATCACCAGCGGCAAGGACGGCGCGGACAAGCCCGCCAACTGGAACAACCAGACGCAGGCCAACCCGCACATGAAGTTCTACAACGGGCGCCGCGGCTACGCCCGCATCACCCTCGGCACGAAGGAGGCGCGCGCCGACTTCCGTACGGTCTCGGCCGTCACCACCCCCGGCGCGCCCCTCACCACGGCCGCCTCCTTCGTCACCGAGGCCGGGAACCCGGGGCTCACGCCCGCGTAGCGCCGGCTCCCGCGGGGCCCGGCTCCCGGCTCCCCGGTGCTCAGCGGCCGGTACGGGGCCGGGTCAGCCCCGCCCGTCCACCGCGTAGCGGACGCCGACGCGTTCACGTACCGCGTCGAGCGTCCGCATCACCGCGAGCGAACCGTCCAGCGGCACCAGCGGGGACTCGCGCTCGCCCGCCCGCACCGCGCGCATCACCTCGGCCGCCTCGTACTGGAGCCCGGTCAGGCCCCGCGGCCCCGGTCCCGTGGTGATCTCCTCCGGTTCCGCGCCCGCCCGGTGCAGCACGAAGCGCTCCGGGTAGAAGAAGCTGTGCGGGAAGTCGATCCGCCCGGCCGTGCCGATCACGGTGGCCGCCGTCGGGTGATGCCCGACGATCGAGCAGGAGAGCAGGGCGGTGGCCCCCGAGTCCCAGCCCAGCAGCATGCCGGTGTTCAGGTCGACGCCCTCGGGCGACAGCAGCGCGTCGGCCTGCACCCGGTCCGGCTCGCCCAGCAGCAGCTGCGCGAACGACACCGGGTAGACCCCCAGGTCCAGCAGCGCACCGCCGCCCAGCGCCGGATCGCGCAGCCGGTGCCCGGGGCCGAAGTCGCCCGCGAACCCGAAGTCGGCCTGCACGGTACGGATCTCGCCGATGGCACCGTCCCGCACCAGCTCGGTCATCCGCCGGATGACCGGGTTGCAGTACATCCACATGGCCTCCATCAGGAACAGCCCGCGCTCCCGGGCCAGCGCGACGAGTTCCGCGGCCTGCCGGGCGTCGAGCGTGAACGCCTTCTCGCACAGCACATGCTTCCCCGCCTCCAGGGCGAGCCCGGCCGCCTCCCGGTGCGCCGAGTGGGGGGTGGCCACGTACACGATGTCCACGGTGTCGTCGGCGACCAGCTCCGCCCAGCTCCCGTACGCCCGCCCGATCCCGAAGCGATCGGCGAACGCCTTCGCCGAGGCGTCCGTACGGGAGGCCACCGCCACCACCTCCGCGTCCGGCATCGCCCGCACGTCCGCGGTGAAGCTCGCGGCTATGCCGCCCGTCGCCAGCACGCCCCAGCGCACAGTTCCGCTCATGTCCGCCCCCACAGAAAAGGTATCGACCACTCCGGCTGAGCTGAGAGCATAGATGCGGATTCAACGATGCGGAGAAGAGAATGCCGGACAGCGGCGGAAGCCGGGCCCAGCAAGAGCACATACCCACGACCGGAACGGGAACCGCGAGCGGCGGCGCACCCCTTCCCCACCCACCGGCCCCAGGGACCGCGGCAGCCCGGCGCACCGGGCTGCTGGTCACCATGGTCCTCGGCGGGCTCACCGCGCTGCCGCCCCTGTCCATGGACATGTACCTCCCGGCCCTGCCCGAGGTCACCGACTCCCTGCACGCCCCCGCCGCGACCGTCCAGCTCACGCTGACCGCGTGTCTGGCCGGCATGGCGCTCGGCCAGCTCGTCGTCGGACCGATGAGCGACCGCTGGGGGCGCCGCAGGCCGCTGCTCCTCGGCATGGCCGTCTACGTGCTCGCCACCGCGATCTGCGCCCTGGCCCCCACCGCGGAGCTCCTCATCGGCTTCCGTCTCCTCCAGGGCCTGGCGGGCGCGGCCGGCATCGTGATCGCCAGGGCCGTGGTGCGTGATCTCTACGACGGTGTGGAGATGGCCCGGTTCTTCTCCACCCTGATGCTGATCTCCGGAGTCGCCCCGATCATCGCCCCGCTGATCGGCGGGCAGGTCCTGCGGATCACCGACTGGCGCGGCATCTTCGTCGTCCTCACCGCCGTCGGCATCCTGCTCACCCTCGTCGTCTGGAAGTGGCTGCACGAGACGCTGCCGCCCGCGCAGCGCCACACCGGCGGGGTCAAGGACGCCCTGCGCACCATGCGGGGGCTGCTCGCCGACCGGGTCTTCACGGGCTACATGGTCGCGGGCGGTCTCGCCTTCGCGGTTCTGTTCGCCTACATCTCGGCGTCCCCCTTCGTCGTGCAGGAGATCTACGGGGCCTCCCCGCAGACGTTCAGCCTGCTCTTCGGGCTCAACTCGATCGGTCTGATCGCCGTCGGCCAGATCAACGGCAAGGTGCTGGTCGGCCGGATCAGCCTGGACAAGGTCCTCGGCTTCGGTCTCTCCGTCATCGTGCTGTCCGCCGTCGCGCTGCTCCTCATGACGACCGGGGTCTTCGGCGAGGTGGGCCTCGTGCCGATCGCGGCCGGGCTCTTCGTGCTGATGTCCGCGATGGGTCTCGCCATGCCCAACACCAACGCCCAGGCCCTGATGCGCACCAAGCACGCGGCGGGTTCCGCCTCCGCGCTGCTGGGCACGTCCTCGTTCCTGATCGGCGCCATCGCCTCGCCGCTGGTCGGCATCGCGGGGGAGAAGACGGCCGTGCCGATGGCGGTCGTCCAGGTGGTGTGTGCCCTGGCGGCCGTGGCCTGCTTCCTCGGCCTGTGCAGGCCGTGGCAGCGGCAGGGACGCGAGGCGGGCGGCCTCTGAGGGACGCGGGAAGCCCGAAAGGCCGGAACCCGGCCGGGGAACGCGTCCCCGGCCGGGTTCCGGCCTTTCCCGCTGCTTCGGGCCTCTCCACGGCGGCCGCCCGGGTGCCTGTCCGCGCCGGCGTCCCGCGCCGGCCGGCCTCCCGCGTCAGTCGCCGCGCGGGTAGCCGATCAGATGGATGCGCTCCTGCCGGTCGGTCCAGCGGAACACCCCGACCCCGGTCGTCTCGGCCACCGGCAGCCGCGCGTTGCGCGACAGCTGGTCGGTCGTCCAGCTCGCGAAGTCCATGGAGACCGGAAGACCGCCCCCGGCCAGCGCGTCGGACGCGTCGCGTGCGTT
Organism: Streptomyces sp. NPDC079020; assembly: GCF_044542225.1. Lineage (NCBI taxonomy): Bacteria > Bacillati > Actinomycetota > Actinomycetes > Kitasatosporales > Streptomycetaceae > Streptomyces > Streptomyces sp. NPDC079020. Next base: position 524,612 of record NZ_JBITUB010000001.1, on the reverse strand, counting down.
GGCCGCCCCGTAGGCGATGCCGTCGTCCGTCACCGTGGCGAGGGTCAGGTGGCTCGAACCGTCCTCGTCCTCGAAGCAGAACCCCTTCTTCGCCTCCAGGTCGAACGCGAGGTTCCCGGCGATCAGATAGCTGCCGGAGGGGGACAGGACCGCCTGCGGATAACGTCCGGGCTTTATGGCGGGCTTGTGGCACTCCACCGAGACCAGCGGCTTCCCGGTCAGCGAGTCGTGCACCGTCCACAGCTCGTGCGTGGCCGCCTGCTTCGCCTTCTTGTCGAGCGTCCACTTCGCCAGCACCTGCCCCGGCGTCACGGACGTCGGGACCCCGCTGAGCTTGTCGACGCCCTTGGGCGCGACGTTCCTGCTGAACCAGCCGCCGCGTACCCAGAACTCCCGTACGCCGCTGACCAGCAGCCCCTGCGCGGTCTGGCCCCGCACCTCCGTGAGCTGCTTGCAGGTCTTGCAGCCCTTGGGATACTGCAGCTCGTCGGCCTTGACCTTCGTCACCGTGGCGGTGATCGGGTCGACCACCGCGCTGTTGGCCTTGCCGTCGCTGATCACGATGTCCGGGCCGGTGGCGGTCACGTCCGGGGCGCCGGACCACGGCACCTCGATACGCTGCCGCCTGCCGTCCGTCACGTCGTAGACATCGAGCGAGACGAAGGTCTCGGAGGGCGAGAGCCCGTCGCCCACCTTCCCGTAGGACCACGTGACGAAGAACTGGCGGTCGTTCTTGGTGACGGTCAGCAGATTCGGGTAGTGCAGGGGGTCCGGCGGCCGCCAGGCCTGGCCGCTCCACCCCAGCTCACCGGTGGCCGTGTCGACGGTGCGCAACCGGTAGCGGTTCTCGGCGGACTTCTCCAGGTAGGCGAGCCGTCCTGTCGCGTAGGAGACCGTGACATCGGGCGAGGAACCGATGATCTCCCAGCCGCGGGCGGTCGTGTAGTCGGGCGGAGCGGTGAGCCGGGTCACGGGCCCCGCGCTCGGCAGGACCGATCTCTTGGGCTTGGCACCGTCCTTGTCCGTGTCCTGGTCGCTCTTGCCGCCGCCGCAGGTCGCCAGCAGGAGCAGCAGGGCGAAAAAGAACACCCCACCGACCAGGGCCAGCCGCACAATCCGTTGTCTCATGGCTCTCCCGATGGACAATCCTGATCTCGCGCGGGTCAGCGTAGCAACAGGCTCAGGAGGATGAGGAGTTCGGCCGGGTCGCTGTTGTGTACCGGTTACGTGCAGGCGAAGCGGAATACGGCCGGGCCGCCACAACCGCCTACAATTCGGCGGTGAACGTCACCCTTCCCACCGCGGAATCCCTGCGCGCGGCCCTGGCCGGCCTGCTCGACGGACTGCCCCCCAAGCAGGCCGCGCTGGCCGTCGACCGGCTGATCGCCAGCTACCGCGGCACCACGCCCACAGACGCCCCGGTCCTGCGCGACCGTTCGGACGTCGCCGCGTACGCCGCGTACCGGATGCCCGCCACGTACGAAGCGGTACGTTCCGCCCTCGCCGCCCTCCGTGCCGCGGCGCCGCAGTGGTCGCCCGCCACCCACACCGACGTCGGCGGCGGCACGGGCGCGGCGAGCTGGGCGGTCGCCGGGGCCTGGGAGGGGCCCCGGACCACCGTCCTGGACTGGGCCGAGCCCGCCCTGGCGCTCGGCCGCGAACTCGCCGAGGCCTCGGGCATCCCGGCGCTGCGCGACGCCCGCTGGGAGAAGGCCAGGATCGGCGCGGCGCCGGAGCTGGCCCCCACGGACCTGGTGACCGTCTCCTATGTACTCAAGGAGCTCACCGAGCGGGCCAGGACCGGGCTCGTCGACGCGGCGGCCGCCGCCGCGCAGGCCGTGGTGATCGTGGAACCCGGCACACCCGACGGCTACGCCCGGATCATCGAGGCGCGTGACCGGCTGACCGCCGCCGGGCTGACCGTCGCGGCACCCTGCCCGCACAGCGCCGCCTGCCCCATCGAACCGGGCACGGACTGGTGCCACTTCTCGGCCCGGGTCAGCCGGTCCTCGCTGCACCGGCAGGTGAAGGGCGGCTCGCTGAGCCACGAGGACGAGAAGTTCAGCTACGTCGTCGCCACCCGCTTCCCCGTAGGGCCGGTCGGCGCACGGGTCACCCGCAGGCCGCAGATCCGCAAGGGGCAGGTGCTGCTGGAGCTGTGCACCCGTGACGAGGGGCTGACCCGCTCCACGGTCACCAAGCGGCACGGCGAGCTGTACCGGGCGGCCAGGGACATCGCCTGGGGCGACGCCTGGCCGCCGGCTCCCTGAGCGGCAGCCCGCCCGAAGGGACGCAGGGCGGGTATCGGACGTCCCGCCCGGATCGCGGCGCTCCCCGGGCGGACGACGCCACTGCCGGGACACCCTTGAGGGGGTGGCCCGCAATCCCTGGCGGGGCGCGCGACGGCCACGGACTACGGGCCACGCCTCAGTGCCGCAGCTCCTGTGTGCAGCACTTCACGCTGCCGCCGCCCTTGAGCAGCTCGCCCAGGTCCATCGGGACCGGTTCGAAGCCCCGGTCCCGCAGCGGGTCGAACAGCCCCGTGGCGGCCTGCGGCAGCAGTACATGGCGTCCGTCGCTGACCGCGTTCAGCCCGAGCGCCGCCGCGTCCGCCTCGCGGGCGATCAGGGCGTCGGGGAAGAGCCGGGCCAGCACGGACCGGCTGCCGGGGGAGAAGGCGTCCGGGTAGTACATGATCTCGTCGCCCGCCTCGTCCAGCACGCACAGGGCTGTGTCCAGGTGGTAGTAGCGCGGGTCCACCAGATCGAGGCCGATGACGGGCCGCCCGAAGAACTCCTGGGCCTCGTCGTGCGAGAGCGGGCTGGACCGGAAGCCGCGGCCGGCCAGGAGGTAGGAGCCGGTGACCGCGAAGTCCCCCTCGCCCTCGTTGACGTGGTCCGGTTCATGGATCTCGGTGAAGCCGTGGTCCCGGAACCAGTCGCGGTGGGCCTCGGCCTCCGCGAACCGCTCCCGGTAGGCGAAGAGGGCGCCGAGCACCCGCCCGTCGATCACGGTGGCACCGTTGGCGGCGAAGACCATGTCGGGCAGGTCGGGGCGCGGGGTGAGCAGCTCGACGGTGTGGCCGAGGGCGCGGTAGCGGTCGCGCAGGTCCTCCCACTGGGTCTGTGCCAGCGGCAGGTCGACCGGTTTCGAGGGGTCCATCCACGGGTTGATGGAGTAGGTGACCCTGAAGTGGGAAGGCGCGCACATCAGGTAGCGACGAGGGGTGGCGTCACGGTTCAACTGGGGCTCCTCACGAACGGCGGCCGGGCCGCGGAACGGTGGGATACGCACGGTCTGCGCGTGAGCCCATGGTGCGCCGTGAACCGCCTGATCCGCAGTGAACCGATCGGGTGGTTCACGCGGGGTGCGCGAACTGATCGACGCGTGGTGTTTCCGTGACCGACAAGACGAAACGTATCGACTCGGTGGGCGCTAGATTGGAGGGATGTCACCCAACAGGACTCCCGACTCCAGCCGCCGCAGCGACCGCTCCCGCCGGGCCATCTACGACGCCGCTCTCGCGCTCGTCGGGGAGGCCGGCTACGCGAGGACGACCATCGAGGGTATCGCCGCCCGTGCCGGAGTGGGCAAGCAGACCATCTACCGATGGTGGCCCTCGAAGGCGGCCGTCCTCCTGGAGGCCTTCCTCGACCTCCAGGAGCGGGCCTCGGAGCAGGCGGCCGGACAGTCGGGGGGCGCGGCGGAGTACGGGATTCCGGACACCGGTGACCTGGCCGCCGACCTCAAGGCCGTCCTGCGGGCCACCGTCGACGAGCTGAACGACCCGGCGACCGGGGCGCCCACCCGGGCGCTCGCCGCCGAGAGCATCGTCGACCCGGTGCTGGGCGCCGCATTCGTCGAGAAGCTGCTCGAACCGCAGCTCGGGTTGTATGTCACACGGCTGCGGGCCGCGCAGGAAGCGGGCCGGGTGCGCGCGGACATCGATCCCCGGGTCGCTCTGGAGCTCCTGATCGCCCCGCTGACCCACCGCTGGCTGCTCAGGACGCTTCCGCTCACCCATGCCTACGCCGACGCGATCGTCGACCACGCGCTGCGGGGCCTGTCCACCGACGCATGATCCATATCCGGTATGTAGTGACATCGGGCGTGATGGTGCTCACTCGGTGCAGTGGTCCCGGCCCCCGCTGGCGAACTCTGGCCACCTGAGGCGCAGGATGGTGGGAGCATGGAGGAGCAACGCTGAGGTGAGGGGATAGATGGGCGCCGATTCCGGCCGCTATCGCGGCACAGAGAGCAGGATCTCCCAGTGGCTGCGACGACGACCCAAACCGCAGCAGGCCGAGGACGACGAAGCGGCCCGGCTGGCACTGCTCCTCGCCGTCGCCGAGGCGGGCATGCCGATCTCGCCCGCCGCCCATCCGGCCGGATACCGATGTTCGTGCGATCGCATCGGCTGTCCCACCCCCGCCCGGCACCCCATCTCCTTCGCCTGGCAGACGCAGTCGACCACCGACCGCGCGCAGATCGAGCGCTGGGCCCGCAGTCAGCCGCTGGCCAACTTCATCACCGCGACCGGCATGATCCACGACGTCCTGGACGTCCCGCTGACCGCCGGCCGGCAAGCTCTGGAGCGTCTCCTCGCCGCGGGCATCGACGTCGGCCCCGTCGCCCAGTCCGGTGCGGACCGGATGCTCTTCTTCACCGCCACCCGCGGTACGCCGGAGGACGAGGACGAGTGGTGGCCCTGCGAGCTGGACTGCCACCCCGAGACGATGGACGAGCACCCCGGACTGCGCTGGCACTGCCGGGGCAGCTACGTACTCCTGCCGCCCGCCCGGCTCCCCGGTGAGCTGGACGTGCACTGGGTACGGGGCCCGGAGAACGAGCTGCCCGATCCGCTGACCCTGCTGGAGACGCTGACCGACGCCTGCGCGAGCTACGCCGACAGCGCCGAGCAGAGCGACCTCGATCACGATGCGGTGGCCTGGCCGTTGAGCCGTTGAGCCGTTGAGCCGTTGAGCCGTTGAGTCCGTGAGCGGCTGAGCCGTGGCAGGGCTGCCCGATCGTCGGGCGGCCCGCCGGGCCGGCGATCGGGACCGGTGCTCCTGACCGGCCACGAGCCCGGTGCTCCTGACCGGCTACGAGCCCTGTGCCGACGTCAGCCCCGGCAGCCTGTTCAGCACCCGCACCTTGCCGCCGGACTCACCGCCGCCGCGCTTGGGGATGTACACCAGCTGGCTGGAGACCCGCTCCTTGGTGAGGCTGCTCCTGACCTCACCGGTCAGCAGCGCCTCCACGTCCGAGTTGACCTCCGGCCGCAGCCCCTTCGCCGCGGTCTGCCGCTCGAAGTGCTTGCTGCTGAAGAAGACCAGCGCCCCGCCGTCCTTCGTCGACAGGCCGAGCGGTGCGAACGTTCCGCTGTCCAGGGCCCGGTCGACGTACTGGTACGAGAAGCCCGCCCGCCGGGTGGTCCTGCGCGACTCCCGCCAGCCCGAGGTGGTCGGCCCGGGGGCGAAGGCATCCGGCTTCCCGTCCTGCAGATAGCCGGTGTACGTCGTGCTCAAGTCCTTCGGGGCGACGGCCAGTTCGCTGCCCCCGGAGTCGGCCGGCAGTGCCAGGCCGTCCGCGTCCAGCCGGAACTCCGGGACCTGGGAGGGGGCGACGACCGCCAGATAGGACGCCTTCCACAGCGCGTCGGGGGCCGTCTTCACGAACACCACCAGCCAGCGGGTGTCCAGCTTCCCGCCGTCCCGGTCACGGTTGGAGTCGGTGTCCGCGAGGAACCAGCGCGGCCAGCCGGCCTTCTTCGGGATCGTGTACGCGGCATCCGTCAGCTCCAGCGGCGAGTGCTCCGCGTTGCCGTCCGGGTTGTTCTTCTGCCGCGCCTTCAGACCCGCCTGATTGATCGCGCCGAGCGAACCGGTCACCCGGTCCGCGTCCAGCGCCGGATCGTACGCCTTGTCCGCCTTGTTGTAGGCGTCCGTGAAGTCCTTGAGCGCCTGCGCGGCCTCAGACTTCGTCGCCCCCGGCAGCACTTCCAGCTCGCCGTGCACCGTCACGCAGCCGCTCGCGCCCACGCTCAGCACCGTCGCTGTCGCGAGCCCCGTCGCCAGTCGACCCAGCCTTCTCATCCGTTGCCTTCTGCGCCTTCTGATCCGTCGCCCGCACTGACCGTCCGAACCCTACCGGGGCGAGGAACAGCGCGAGGGTGGGGACCAGATACAGCGCCCACACCGTGACCTGAAGCACGGTCGGATCGGGCTGGAAGTTGAACACGCCCTTCAGCAGCGTTCCGTACCAGCTGTCCGGCGGGATCGTGGCGCTGATGTCGAACGCCTTGTTCTGCAGCCCGCCCAGGAACTCGGCCTCCTGGAGGTCGTGCACCCCGTACGCGAGCACGCCCGCCGCCACCACGACCAGCATGCCGCCGGTCCAGGTGAAGAACTTCGACAGGTTGATCCTCAGCGCCCCGCGGTAGAAGAGCCAGCCCAGCACGACGGCCGTGGCGATCCCCAGCAGAACCCCGATCAGCGGCTCGGAGGACCCCTCGCCGCTGGCCCGCACCGACGCCCACACGAACAGGGCGGTCTCCAGGCCCTCGCGGCCCACCGCGAGGAACGCGGTGGCGACCAGGGCGCCGGTGCCCATGGCGAGAGCGGCGTCCAGCTTGCCGTGCAGCTCCTTCTTCAGATGCCGCGCGGTGCGCCGCATCCAGAACACCATCCAGGTCACCAGACCCACGGCGATGATCGACAGGGAACCGCCGAGCAGTTCCTGCGCCTCGAACGTCATCTCCTGGGAGCCGAACTCCAGCGCGGCACCGAAGGCCAGCGAGATCGCCACGGCGATCGCGATGCCTCCCCACACCGGACGCAGGGCGTCCCTGCGCTCCGTCTTCACCAGATAGGCGACGAGGATGCACACGACGAGGCTGGCTTCGAGACCCTCGCGCAGGCCGATCAGATAGTTGCCGAACATGCCGGTCCTTCCACTGTGTCAGTCACGTGCCGGTCAGGCGAAGAGCGCCCGGCCCCACCAGTCGTCCTTGTCACGGACACCCGGCGGGACGGCGAAGACCGCCGAACCCACGTGCTGGATGTACTCGTTGAGCGCGTCGTGCGCCGCGAGGCTGCGCTGCACCGGTACGAAGCCCGTGCGGACATCGCGCTGGTAGGCGAGGAAGAACAGCCCCGCGTCCAGCCGGCCCAGACCGTCCGTACCGTCGGTGAAGGAGTAGCCGCGGCGCAGGATCGTCGCCCCGTCGTTCGTGTCCGGGTGGGCCAGGCGCACATGCGCGGTCGGCAGCATCGCCTTCAGGAACGGCTCGTCACGCTCGCTCGACCTGCCGACCGGGGCGCCCTCGCCCTTGTCCCGGCCGAAGATGTCCTCCTGCTCCTGGAGCGGAGCCCGGTCCCAGGTCTCGATGTGCATCCGGATGCGCCGGGCGACGAGATACGAACCGCCCGTCATCCACCCGGCGTTGTCCTTCCCGCCGACCCAGACGTGCCGGTCCAGCGCGGCGGAGTCGGTGCCCGAGATGTTCCGGGTGCCGTCCTTGAACCCCATCATGTTGCGCGGGGTCTGCGCGTCCGGCGTCGTCGAGGACGTCTTGCCGAAGCCCAGCTGGGACCAGCGGATCGCGGTACGGCCCATGCCGATCCTGGCCAGGTTGCGGATGGCGTGCACCGCGACCTGCGGGTCGTCCGCGCACGCCTGGACGCACAGGTCGCCGCCGCTGCGGGCGGCGTCCAGGTTGTCGCCCGGGAACTTCGGCAGATCGACGAGCGCCTCGGGCCGTCTGTCCTCCAGGCCGAACCGGTCCCTGGCGAACAGCGAGGGCCCGAAGCCGATGGTCAGCGTCAGCCGGGACGGCTTGAGACCCAGTGCCTCGCCCGTGTCGTCGGGCGGGGCCTCGGCGAGCCCGCCGTACGCCCCGTCGCCGACCGGCCGACCGGCCGTCATCCGCTCCGCGGCCCGGGTCCACTCCTTGAGCAGCGCGGCCAGTTCGGCAGGGTCCTTCGTCGTCACGTCGAACGCGGCGAAGTGCAGCCTGTCCTGGACGGCGGTGGCGATACCGGCCTGGTGCGCCCCGTGGAACGGCACCGCCGCACCGCTCTCCGCGGCGGGCTCGCTGCTCCCGTCGGAGCGCACCGCGGCGACCGCGCCGCCCGCCGCGACGGCGCCTACCGCCAGCCCCGCCCCGCCCCAGCCCAGCAGGGCCCGACGGGACGGACCCGCGCTCTGTGTCTCGGGAATGTCCCGGATGTCCTCGGCCATGACTGAAGCCTCCTCGGGCCCTCGGTTACTTCGTCACCGCGGCGGCCAGCCGGGACAGCGGCTCGGCGAGCGCGTTGACCGCGTCCGAGAGCTCCTTGCGGTCCGCCTTGCCGACCTTGTCGTACGAGGTGAACTCGTAGGACGCCTTGTCCTCGCGGTACTGGTCCAGCAGCGTGTTCAGCGCCGCGAACTGCTTGTCCAGGGAGGCGGTCAGCGCCGCGTCGTTCTTGACGGCGATCGGCTTCAGCAGCTCGTACGACTTCTGCGCGCCCTCGACGTTCGCCTTGAAGTCGACGAGGTCGGTGTGGCTGTAGCGCTCCTCCTCACCGGTGACCTTGCCGGTCGCGACCTCGTCGAGGAGCTCCTTGGCACCGTTGGCCATCGAAGTCGGAGTGATCTCGGCCTTGCCGACGCGGTTCTGCCAGTCGACCAGGTCCTTGTGGAGGACGGGGGCCAGCGCCTTCTCCTCGGCGCCCAGCTTCTTGTCCTGCCACAGTGCCTTCTCCAGGCGGTGCCAGCCGGTCCACTTCTGGCCGTCCTCCAGGCCGTCCTCGCGCACATCGACCTTGGGGTCGATGTCGCCGAACGACTCGGCGACCGGCTCGGTGCGCTCCCAGCCGATGCGGGAGTCGGCGTACGCCTTCTTCGCGGCCTCGATGTCACCCGCGGCCACCGCGTCCGTGAAGACCTTGACCTTGGGCAGCGTCTCGTCGGCCTGCGCCTGTACATAGGTGCGGTAACCGGCGACGGCCTTGTCCATCTCCGGGCTGCGCTTGGCCACCGTGCCGCCGGTGACCTCGATCTTCTGCCGGATGCCGTCGCCCTTCATACCGGGCTTGCAGGCGATCTCGTACGAACCGGCCTTCACCTCGGCGGTGATCTTCGCCTTGGTGCCGGGGCCGATGTTCTCCCGCTCGGTCACGATGCGGTCGTCCGGGAACAGTACGTAGACCTCGGTGACCTTGGACCCCTTGTTCTCCACGGCCAGTTCGACATGGCCGGCGGGGAGTTCCTTCTTCGAGACCTCGCAGGAGTCGTCCTTGGCGATGACCGCGACCGCGCCGTCCGCCTTGCCGTCGCTCTTGTCGGCGCAGCCCGTGACGGCGGTCAGTGCTGCCACCGTGGCGGCAGCGGTGACGACGGAGAAACGAACGGCTCGCATGCGGGCTCCACAGAGGATGGAAGGAAGGAGGGAATGGGTCGGACAAAGGCGGGTGAGGCGGACCTAACTTAACCGACCCTTACCGGGTCGATGCACCCCCGTGCAGTGATTCAGCTCTCACCCCTCCTCGGGGGAGAACGGGCTGGTCACGGCTGACCCATGAACGACCCACCCGGGAGTCAAGCGGAGGTCAAGAAGCCCGTTCCGGTACGACAAGAGGCGCCCCGGTCCGCGGGTGCGGGAACACCTCCACCGGCTGCCGGTAGACCTCGCCGAGCAGTTCGCCCGTGAAGACGGCGGCCGGTGGGCCCTCCACCGCGATCCGCCCCCCGTGCAGCACCGCGGCCCGGTCGGCGTACGCCGCGGCGAGCCCCAGGTCGTGCAGCACCACCACGACGGCGTCCCCGGCGGCGGCCCGCTCGCGGCAGATCCGCAGCACCAGTTCCTGATGGCGCAGATCGAGCGCGGCGGTCGGCTCGTCGAGCAGCAGCAGCGGGGCGCGCTGGGCCAGCACCCGGGCGAGCGCGACCCGGGCGCGCTCACCGCCGGACAGCGCGGAGAACGGGCGGGCGGCGAACTCCGTGACCTCGGTGGCCGCCATCGCCGCGGCCACGGCGGGATCGTCCTCGTCCTCCCGGCCGGTGCCCGCCCAGGGCGCCCGCCCCATCCGTACGACGTCCTCGACCGGGAACGGGAAGGACAGCGCGGCGGACTGCGGCAGCACCGAGCGGCGCAGGGCCAGTTCGGGCGCCGACCACTCGGTGGCCGGGCGGCCGTCGATACGGACCTCACCGCTCCCGGCGGGCAGATCGGCGGCCAGGGCCGCCAGCAGGGTCGACTTGCCCGCGCCGTTCGGCCCGACGAGAGCCACCACCTCGCCCGCGCGGGCGGTCAGATCGATGGAGTCGAGCACCTGCCGCTGCCCCAGCCGGACGGACAGCCCGACCACCTCGGCGACGGCCGCACCGGCGGGGAGGGGGGCGGGCAGCCGGCGGCCGCGCACCGTGAACGGATTCCTCGGCATCCTCATGCCCAACCACCTTGCTTACGACGGGTCCTGCGCAGCAGCCAGAAGAAGAACGGGCTGCCGAAGAGCGCGGTCAGCACACCGAGCGGCAGCTCGGCGGGGGCGGCCACGGTCCGGGCCGCGAGATCGCCCGCCACCAGCACCAGCGCACCGCCCAGCGCGCTGCCGGGAACGAGGAAGCGGTGCCCGGGGCCGTTCGCCATCCGCAGCAGATGCGGGACGAGCAGGCCGACGAAGGAGATGATCCCCGCGACGGCGACCGCGGCGGCGGTCAGCAGCGCCACCACGAGGACCAGGACGATCCGCAGCCGCTCCACATCGACGCCCAGGTGCCTGGCGGGGCGCTCGCCGAGCGCGAGCAGATCCAGCTTGCGGGCGTAGAACGGCGCGACGGCCAGGCCGATCACCGCACACGGCAGCACCGCGAGCACCTTGGGCCAGGTGGCCTGGGCCAGTGAACCGAGCTGCCAGAAGGTGATCTGACTGATCTGCGCGTTGTCCGCGAAGAAGATGAACAGTCCGATCAGCGCGCCCGCGAAGGCGTTCACCGCGATCCCGGTGAGGATCAGCGTCACGACCTCGGTCCGGCCGCCGGAGCGCGACAGCGCGTACACCAGCAGGACCGTTGCGAGTCCGGCGACGAACGCGCAGACGGTGATGGTCCAGTTGCCGAAGAAGCTGAGGCCCAGCGCGATCGAGGCGACCGCGCCGACCGCCGCGCCCGCGGAGATCCCGATGACCCCGGGCTCGGCGAGCGGGTTGCCGAACACGCCCTGCATCAGCGCGCCCGCGCAGCCGAGGGACGCGCCGACGAGCAGGGCGAGGACGACCCGGGGCAGCCGCACGTTCCACAGGACGCTCTCGCCGACCCGGTCCAGCGCGTGGCCGCCCAGTCCCAGCCGGTGCTGGACGGAGGCGAGGACGTCGTCGAGCGGGATGCTGTAGGCGCCGAGTCCGGCGGAGAGCAGACAGCCGGCGAGCAGGGCGAGCGAAAGGACAAGGGTGAGGGTGACCGCGTTGCCGCGCCCGGTCCTGGAGTTGCCCTTCGCCGGAGCCGGAGCCGGAGCCGGAGCCGGAGCCGGAGCCGGAGCCGGAGCGGTCGCGGGCTTCGGCGCTGCTCCGGCCCGTTCCTCGTACGAGGTGGTCACTTGCCCGTCCCGCCCTTCGGGTAGAGCTGCTCGACGAGATCGGCGAGCACCTGGTTGGTGCGGGGCCCGTAGTTCAGCAGGACGCCGTCGTCGATCGACACGACCCGGCGGTCCATCCCGGCAGGGGTCTCCGCGATGCCCGGGATCTTCACCAGGCCGTCGATGCCGTCGACCGACTCCAGCCCCTTGCTCATCACCAGAATCGCGTCGGGCGCGGCCTTGGCCAGTGCCTCGCTGGTGATGGCCGTGAAGTCCTTCTTCAGTCCGGAGGCCTTCCCGGCATCGACGGCGCCCGCCGCCTCCAGCAGCGAACTCGCCCCCGACCCACTGCCTCCGAGCAGATAGACGGAGGCCGATCCGCGCAGATAGAGGAAGGCGACCCGGGGCTTCCTGCCGTCCTCGTGGGCCGGTACGGACTTCCGCGCGGCGTCGATACGGGACTGGGTGCGCTCCTTCAGCTCGCTGCCGGAGTCCGGCACGCCGAGGGCGGCGGCCACCGTGTCGATGCGGCGGCCGACATCGGCGAGTTCCTTGGCCGGTTCGACGACCAGCAGTGGGATACCGGCGTCACGGATCTGCTCGATCGCCTCGCCGGGTCCCGTCGTGGTGTCCGCGAGGACGACGGTGGGTTTCAGCGAGAGCACGCTCTCCGCCGAGACGTCATGGGCGCGGGTCACCACGGGCAGCTTCTCGGCCTGTTCGAAGGTCGCGGTGATGTCGCGTGCCACCACCTGCTCGCCCAGCCCGAGCGTGAAGACGATCTCGCTCAGGGAACCGGTGAGCGGAACGATCCGGTCGGTGGAGCCGATGGTGACCCGGGCGCCGTCCGCCGAGCGCACCGTCACCGGCAGCCGGGGCTCGGGGGTGGTGGCCAGCGGCTCGACCCGGTCGGCGGTGGCGGCCGGGGCGCCCGTCGTGCCGGACCCGGCGGCGGGCTCCGCCGTACCGCCGCAGCCGGTCAGGACCAGGGCGAGGGCCACGGCGGCGGCCAGGGCGGCGCCCGTCCTGCCGGGGGCGGCCCGGCGCACGGGACCAGGTCCGCCGGGGCCCTGCCGGCCCGTGGGGGCGTAGTCCTGCGAGAAGCGCACTGGGCACCGTCCTGTCGTTCCGCTGCGTGCGGTTGATGGTTCTTCACGACGTTCTGCGAACTGTCCGGAACGGGGGGTTCCGGGATAGGCAGAACATAGCTTAGGTTAGCCTTACCTGACTCGCTAGGCCTCGGAGGGGTCCTCATGCTGCCGTCCAGATCTGCCCGCGCGCTCGCCGTCGCGCTTCTCGCGGTGCTGCTGGGAGCCCTGCTCCCGGCCACCGCCGCGCAAGCGGCGAGCCGCACGGTGCAGGGGGGCCGGCTGGACTGGGGCATCAAGTCCTCCTTCCAGAGCTATGTCACCGGGCCGATCGCGGGCGGCAGTTGGAGCCTCAGCGGCGGCGCCGCGACGGTCGGCGGCAGCCAGTTCCGTTTCCACTCCGCCACCGGGTCCTACGACCCGTCGAGCGGCGCCTTCAGCTCCGGCTTCTCGGGCGGGGTGCGCTTCACCGGCCACAAGAAGGCCGGCGGCTACGAGCTCGACCTCGCCATCAGCAGGCCCACCGTCAGGATCAGCGGGGGCGGCGGCACCGTCTACGCCGACATGGTCAGCAAGGAACGGGGGAGCGGCCGTGTGACCTCGTCCGCGCAGGTGCCGCTCGCCACCCTCGGGCTCTCCGGGATCAACATGAAGGGCGGTACCACCCCGATCGCCCTCAACAACGTCCCGGCGACCCTGACTTCCCAGGGTGCCAAGGCGTTCGCCGGTTACTACACGGCGGGCACCCCGCTCGACCCGATCAGCCTCTCCGTCGACACGACCGGCCCGGCCGCGAAGCCGGACGCCGCGAAGAAGTCCTCGGAGGCGCCCTCCGGGAAGAAGGCCGAGGACGGGAAGAAGGCGAAGGCGGGCCGCTTCGAGGACGCCGCCGTCGACTGGGGGGTGCGCCGTACCTTCCGCGAGTACGTCACCGGAGCCATCGGCCAGGGGAAGTGGACCCTGGCGGACGGCGCCCAGGACGGCGGGGCGCTGTTCCGATTCCCGCGGGGCAAGGGCACCTACGACGCGAAGAAGCAGACCCTGGACGCCGCCTTCACGGGCAGTGTCCGCTTCACCGGAGCCCATGACCTCGACCTGACGTTCGCCGGAGTGACCGTCGAGGTGGCCTCGGGCAAGGGCACGTTCTCGGCGGACGTGACGAGCGGGGGCGGCACCCGCGAGGACGTCCCCCTCGTCACCTTCACCGCGAAGGACTTCGCACCCGAGGACGGGCTCGCCGTCCTCACCGAGGCCCCCGCGACCCTCACGGCGGACGGCGCCAAGGCCTTCGGGGGGATGTACAGGGCGGGCACCGCGATGGACCCGGTGTCGCTCGCCGTCACCGTCGACGAGAAGGCGCAACTGCCCGCGCTGCCCGACCTCGGCAGCGAGGCGAAGCCCTCCCAGGAGCCCGCGGAGAAGGCCGCGGCCGGGTCCGACGCCGAGCCGGTGGCAGCCGCCTCGGACTCGGGCACCGGCACCGGCACCGGCACGTACCTCGCCATCGGGGGCGGTGCGGTGCTCCTTGCGGCAGCCGGTGCGGTGTACGCCGTCAGCCGCCGCCGGTCCGGCCGGACGTCGTAGCTCCCCCCGGTCCCCGCGACCCGGCCACCTTCCCCGGCCACCCTCCCCGGCCACCTTCCCCGGCTACCTTCCCCGGCCACCCTCCCCGGCTACCTTCCCCGGCTACCTTCCCCGGCTACCTTCCCCGGCCACCCTTTCCAGATCCTTCCGGTCCCCACAGCTCTCCCCGTCCCGTAGCCGCGAAGTCCGCCGCTCCGTAGGGCCCGCATGGCCGCGCGGCCCCCGCAGACCACCCCCGTCCCCCGCTCCATCCCCTGCTTCACCCCTGTTCCCCCCTTTCCTCCCGCTTCATCCCCCGCTCCATCTCCCCTTCCTGACCTAGGAGACCCCCTCTCATGGCAGCCACCCGCCGCCCCATAGCCCTCGCCGCCGCCGTCGCCACGGCCGCCGCGCTGGGCGCGACCTTCGCCCTCCCGGCGCTCGCCGCCGACAGCGGCCCGGCCAAGGACGGCTCCCCGGCCGCCGCCCCCACGATGGAACTGAAGGACGGCACACTGGACTGGGGCTTCAAGGAGTCCTTCCGCAAGTACCTCGCCTCCCCGTTCTCGGGCGGCAGGATCACGGTCACGGACGGTGCGAAGCAGGCCGCGGGCAATGGTGTGTTCACCTTTGTCAACGGCAAGGGCACGTACGACATGACCACCCACGGCACCGACACGGCCTTCGAGGGCGGGGTCAACTTCTATGCCCACAAGGGCGCCCTGGACATCACGCTCTCGGACGTGAAGCTCTCCACGGCCGGCAAGGGCGGCGCGATCACCGCCGATGTGAAGTCCCCCGAGGGCACCAAGAACGACGTGGCGGTCGCCGCCCTGGACCTCTCGGCCGTCCGGCCGGGCCAGGGCGCGGGTGGCGCGATGGTCTTCAAGGACATCCCGGCCACGCTGACGAAGGCCGGCTCCGAGGCGTTCAACGGCCAGTACAAGGAGGGCGACGCCCTCGACCCGGCCACGCTCACGGTGAAGGCGGTCACCGCGCCTCCGACCGAGAAGCCGACCGACCCCCCGACGGAGAAGCCGACGGAGAAGCCCACCGAGAAGCCCACCGAGAAGCCGACGGAGAAGCCCACCGCGCCGTCGACCGGGGAGCCGACCGGGAAGCCCACCCAGAAGCCCACCGAGCCCGCCGCCGACCCGGGCGCGGTGCTGGGCGGAACGCTGGACTGGGGCGTCAAGAAGTCCTTCCGCTCGTATGTCACGGGCCCGATCGCGCACGGCAGGATCGAGATGAGCGGCGGCGCCACCGCCTCCGGTGACGGCTACCGCTTCGGCGACGCCACCGGCCGCTTCGACGCCGCCAAGAAGACGCTCAACGCCGGATTCGACGGCAAGGTCCGCTTCCTGGGCCACAAGGAGGGCGACGCGTACACGCTCGACCTCTCCCTCACCAACCTGGAGATCCAGGCGAACGGCACCTCCGGCCGGCTGATCGCCGACGTCTCCGCCAAGGACCGGGAGACCAAGAAGGTCACCGAGTACACCGGTCTGGCGATCGCCGACCTGAAGATCCCCGCCGGTGCCCTCACCGCCAAGGACGGCGTCGTGAACCTCTCGGACGTTCCGGCGACGCTCTCCGCCGGCGGCACCAAGGCCTTCGGCGGCATGTACGGCAAGGGCGAGCAGCTCGACGCCCTGACCGTCGCGGTCGCGCTCGACAAGAACGCGCAGCTCCCGGGCGGCAGCGGTGGCAGCGGTGGCACGGGCAGCGCCGGCGGCACGGGCTCGTCCGGCACCGGCGGTTCCGCGGGCGGCGGCACGGTCGGCGGCGGAACCGGTGGCACGGTGGGCGGCGCCGGTGCGCTGGCCTCCACCGGCTCCGACATCCCGACCGGTGCGCTGGTCGCCGCCTCGGGCGTCGTCGTGGCGGCCGGTGCGGGCGTGCTGATCGCGGCACGCCGCCGCCGTACCGTCTGATCCGTCCGGCGGGCCCGGTCCACCCAGCGGCCCGTCCGTCCGATCCGTCAACAACTCGTCAGAGACCCGTCAGGGCCGTACCGGCCGTCCGCCGCCGGTACGGCCCCGCGGCGCCGCGGGCGTCCGCGCGGTGCTTGAATGCGCACGTGAGCGACTTCGACGTACCCGATGGCATCGACGTATTACGGGTGTTCTGCGGCCCGGACGGCCGGCACGGCAATGCGCTCGGCGTCGTACGGGACGGAGGCCGCCATCCCGGCGAGGCGTCCCGGCAGGAGCTGGCCCGGCGACTGGGCTTCAGCGAGACCGTGTTCGTCGACGACCCCGAGCGCGGCCTGGTCGACATCTACACCCCCGGACTGCGGCTGCCCTTCGCCGGGCACCCGCTGGTCGGCACGGCCTGGCTGCTCGACCTGGAGATCCTGGAACTGCCGGTCGGAGACGTGTTCGCCCGGCAGGACGGCGAGTTCACCTGGATCGCCGCCCGACCCGAATGGGTGCCGCCGCGCACGCTGGAGCGGTACGGCTCGGCCGCCGAGGTCGAGGCGCTGACGGAGCCGCCGCCGGGCGAGGGCTGGGTCTATGCGTGGGCCTGGGAGGACGAGGCGGCGGGCCGGGTCCGGGCGCGGGCGTTCCCGCGCCGCGGCGACGGGATCGTGGAGGACGAGGCGACCGGCGCGGCGGCGCTGCTGCTCAGCGCGCGGCTCGGCCGGGCCCTGAACATCAGACAAGGACGCGGCTCCCAGATCCTCGCAGCACCCGCGCCGGACGGCACGGTGGAGGTCGGGGGCCGCGTCCTGCTGGCCGTCCGTGGCTGATCCGCGGCTCTGTACCGAACCGCGGCTCTGCACTTCTGTGCTTCTGCACTTCTCTGCCCGGCTGCCCGGCTGCCCGGCTGCCCGGCTGCCCGGCTGCGCGGCGCGTGAATTCTCCGTGTACCGCGTGGATTTCTCCGGCCGGTACTACGCGCTGAGCGGGAAGGCCTCGCCCAGGTCCCGGAACACCGCGGTGTTGAGCGCGAAGGCGCGCTTGCACTCGTCGATGATGCGCTGCTTCTCCAGGTCGTCCGCGTTCACCGCGTCGAGCAGCTCGCGGTATCCCCGCTTGAACGCGGCCGGGTTGGAGATCTGCTCGAAGACGTAGAAGCGCACGCCGTCGCCCTTGCGCTCGAAGCCCCAGGTCTTCTCCGCCGTGTCCCGGATGATCTGGCCGCCGGAGAGGTCGCCGAGGTACCGGGTGTAGTGGTGCGCGATGTAACCGGCGGGCCAGGTGCGGGCGCACTCGGTGACCCGGTCGGCGTAGGCGGCGGTGGCCGGCAGCGGCTCCAGGCCGGTGCGCCAGCCGGGGCCGGCGAGATGCGCCAGATCGCGTTCCAGCTCGGAGCTGCGCAGCAGCTCGGTCTGTATGAAGGGGCCGGCGACCGGGTCGCCGGCCAGCTCCTCCGCACCCTCCTCCAGCGCGCGGTACACGAACCACAGCTGCTCGGTGTAGCGCGTGTACGCGTCCACTCCGAGCCGCCCGCCGAGCAGATCGCTCATGAAGGTCGAGGTCTCCGCCTCGACGTGCTGCTCGTGCGACGCGGTGCGGATGAGCGTCGAGAAGGGGGTGGCGGTGGCGGTTGCGTCCAAGGCGGGCCTCCGGGGACCGAGGGGACGGGAAGTCCGAGGAAAGACGGAAATGCCGGCAGCAACCGCCGCAAAAAGGTGCAGCGGCGCGTGCCGATATGCCGATCTTCCTACTTAGGCTTACCTAAGTCAACTGGTTCCCGACTGTCTGTCGGTAAAAAACCCTGCCCCCGATGGGCGGCCCGGCATGTTACGGAAGGGTGAGAATGTCCGCTCCGGTCTCTGTCACGACCAGCGTGTGTTCGAACTGCGCGGTCCGCTTGCGGTCCTTGGTCACCACGGTCCAGCCGTCGTCCCACATGTCGTAGTCATGGGTGCCCAGCGTCAGCATCGGCTCGATCGTGAACGTCATGCCGGGCTGCATGACGGTGGTCGCGTGCGGGCTGTCGTAGTGCGGGACGATCAGACCGGAGTGGAACGAGGAATTGATCCCGTGCCCGGTGAAGTCCCGCACCACCCCGTACCCGAACCGCTTCGCGTACGACTCGATGACCCGCCCGATCACATTGATCTGACGCCCGGGGCGCACCGCCTTGATCGCCCGGTTCAGCGACTCCCGGGTGCGCTCCACGAGCAGCCGGGACTCCTCGTCCACATCGCCGCAGAGATAGGTGGCGTTGTTGTCGCCGTGCACCCCGTTGATGTACGCGGTGACGTCGAGGTTCACGATGTCTCCGTCGCGCAGCACCGTGGAGTCCGGGATGCCGTGGCAGATGACCTCGTTCAGCGAGGAACAGAGCGACTTCGGGAAGCCGCGGTAACCGAGCGTCGACGGGTACGCGCCGTGGTCGGTCATGAACTCATGGGCGACACGGTCGAGTTCGTCCGTGGTCACCCCGGGGGCGATGTGCTTGGCGGCCTCCTCCATCGCCTGCGCGGCGATGCGTCCCGCGATCCGCATCCGCTCCACGGTGTCGGCGTCCTGGACCTCCGGGCCGGTGTACGGCGTCGGAGCCGGCTTCCCCACGTATTCGGGGCGCCGGATGTTTCCGGGTACGGAACGGACGGGAGTGGGCTCCCCTGGTACAAGCAGTGACTGGCCAGACATGCCAGCGAGTCTAACCAGCGGCCTTGGGGCAGCATGGCACAGAGGAAAGGAGCCGTTGATGGCCCTGTTCAAGAAGCGCACCGTCGGCAAACCGGGCGAGTGGTACTACTGCCTGGTGCACAAGAAGGTCGAGGAAGGCCCGGAGTGCCCGGCGAAGGACCGGTTCGGCCCCTACACCTCCCCGGGGGAGGCACAGCGCGCGATGGACACCGCGCAGGAGCGGAACCTGGAGTGGGAGACCGACCCCAAATGGCACGACCGCACCGGGGGCGACTCCGCGGACGGCCCCGGGGGCGGCTCCGGGGGCGGCTCGCGGAACGGCTCCGGGGGCCCGCCGAAGTAGCCCTTCCGGGCGTCCGGCGGGCGGCGGGGTCAGGACGCCGGGTCCGCCGCCCGCTTCCGCAGCGCGTCCTCGTCCGTCTCCGAGTCGTACCGGATCAGCTTCGGCAGCGCCGCCGTCAGCAGCGCGACCGAGGCGACACAGGCCACCCCGCCCGTCCAGATCGCCGACCGCGTCCCGGTCCACCCCGCCATGGCCCCGGCCCGGACCTGGCCGAGCTGCGGTCCGACGCTGTACGAGAGCACCTCGATGCCCGCGAGCCGCCCCCGCAGCTCCTCCGGAACGGTCTGGTTCCAGATGGTCGAGCGGCCCAGCCCGCTCAGCATGTCGCCCGCGCCCGCCACTCCCAGGCAGACGAGCACCAGCCAGACATTGCTGAACCAGCCCGCCGCCGCGATGGCCAGCCCCCACGCCGCGGCGCCGAACACCACGAACAGCCCGTGCCTGCGCACCCGTGAGGTCCAGCCGCTGGTCAGCCCCAGCACCAGCGAGCCGACCGACCCCGCCGCGTACATCAGGCCGAGCGACCACTCCGCGTCCAGCTCGTCCGCCAGGAACGGGAAGATCGTGTTCGGGAAGGCGAAGAGCATCGCCGCGAGGTCGATCGCGTACGTCCCCAGCAGCACCGGACGGCTCCAGGCGTAGCGCGCGCCCTCCGCGATCCCGCGCAGCGACGGCTTCCCGGCGTCACCGGCGGGCGGCGCGGCGGCCAGCCGCAGACAGAGCAGGACGGAGACGGTGAAGGTGACCACCGTGACCGCGTACGCCGTCGCGTGCCCGGCGTAGGCCACCACCAGACCGGCCAGCGCGGGACCGGCGATCGCGCCGACCTGCCAGCGCAGCGAGTTCAGCGCCGCCGCGGCGGTCTGCTGGTGGTGCGGCACGATCCGGGCCATCAGGGAGTCCAGCGCGGGCCGCTGGAGCCCGGCGAGCGCGGAGACCCCGCCGGCCACCACGTACAGCGGCCAGAGCAGCGGGTCCGTCAGCAGGGCGTTCACCAGCAGGACGGCGGCGAGCACCCCGAGCCCCGCCTCGGTGAGCAGGATCACCTTCCGCCGGTCCACGGCATCGGCGAGCGCCCCGCCGTACAGACCGAAGACGACCAGCGGTACGAGCTCCACCGCGCCCATCGCCCCGACCGCGAGCGGTGACCCGGTCAGCTCCTTGATCTGGAGCGGCAGCGCGATCAGCGCCATGAAGCTGCCGAAGTACGTGATCAGCCCCTGGATCCACAGCAGCCGGAAATCGGCGGAGGAACGCCAGGGCGAGAGGTCGGGCAGCAGCGCCAGGAGCCGGGACGGGAGCGGGGCGGGACGGGCGCGGGGGCCGGGGGAGTCCGTCGCGTCCGGGGCGGCCGGAGGATCCGGAGCGTCCGGCTCGGCAGGGGGAGTGGCTGAGGTCACGAGAGGTCATGCTCGGTGCCGTGCATGCCCTCTGCAACCGGTTTTACCCGGGGGGCGGCGGCGGCTCCGCCGGCCCCCGGGAGAGCCGGTCCCGGAAGCTCCGGTGCCGCCGTCAGCAGGGTCTCGCCGGCCGCGGCAGCCCCGGCCCGGCCGCCGGATGCGCCGGGTCGCCGCGGGCCACTCGGTCCCGGCGCGTACGCCACGGAACGGGGCGGCACGCACGCCGCCCAAGGCCCGGCAGCATGCCCCAAGAGCCCTCGCCCCGCTGCCGGTCGGCGCCGCTCCACCCGAACGGGAGCGTGCGGGGAGGCAGGGACCGTACGCCGGCGGCCCCCGGATTCCGCGTGCCGCCGGCAGTAAGGTCGCCCCCATGACTACCCAAGACAGTGGCAGCGCCCCCAAGCCCCCCGCCAAGGACCCCTGGGACCTGCCCGACGTTTCCGCACTCACCGTCGGTGTGCTCGGCGGGACCGGCCCCCAGGGCCGGGGCCTCGCCTACCGCCTCGCGCGTGCCGGGCAGCGGGTGACCATCGGTTCGCGGGACGCCGGACGGGCCGCCGAGGCCGCGGCCGAGCTGGGATTCGGTATCGAGGGGGCGGACAACGCCGACTGCGCGCGCCGCAGCGACATCGTGATCGTCGCGGTGCCGTGGGACGGCCACACCAAGACCCTGGAAGCGCTGCGCGAGGAGCTCGCGGGCAAACTCGTGATCGACTGCGTCAATCCGCTCGGCTTCGACAAGCAGGGCGCCTACGCGCTGAAGCCGGAGGAGGGCAGCGCCGCCGAGCAGGCCGCGGCCCTGCTGCCGGACTCCCGGGTCACGGCCGCCTTCCACCACCTCTCGGCCGTTCTGCTCCAGGACGTGACGATCGAGGAGATCGACACCGATGTGCTGGTCCTGGGCGAGGTTCGCGCCGACACCGACATCGTGCAGGCGCTCGCGGGCCGTATCCCCGGGATGCGCGGCATCTTCGCGGGCCGGCTGCGCAACGCCCATCAGGTCGAGTCGCTGGTGGCCAACCTGATCTCGGTGAACCGCCGCTACAAGGCGCACGCCGGACTGCGCGCCACCGATGTCTGAGCCGGACCGTACGGACGTCTGAGCCGGACCGGATCCGGGGCGGAGCGGGGCATGAGGGACACTGGACGGGACCGCGCACCATCCCCGGACAGGAGCCACCCCCCATGCCCCGCCTCGCTCTCTACGCGTTCGTCGTCTGCGTCCTCGCCGTCGTCGCAGCAGTGGTCTCCTTCGTCCAGGGCGGCGTCTGGATCGGGGTCCTCTGGGTGCTGGTGGCCGGGCTCTCGTCGAACATGACGTGGTTCTACGTACGCAAGCACCGGATGGCGGCGGACGCGGCCCGCTGACCGCCCGGACCACCGGGCCGCGCTACCCCGGAACCGCGCAGCGGGGGTCCTGCTCGTCCCAGAACTCCTGCCAGAAGCGGTAGGTGTCGAGGCCGCAGTGCGTCTCGAAGCCGCTGACGCCCAGGCCGCGCAGCAGCGCGTCGATCGCGTCGAAGAACGCGATGTTCACCTCGGGGATCCACAGGATGCCGAACACGGCGAGCAGCCCGAACGGTGCGATCGGCTCGACCTGGCGGCGGATCCGGTACGAGAGCCAGGGCTCGATCACTCCGTAGCCGTCCAGCCCCGGAACCGGCACCGAGTTCAGGATCGCCGCGGTGACCTGGAGCATCGCGAGGAACGCCAGCGCGTACCGGAAGGTGTGCGGGACACCGTCCAGGGCGTCCAGCCAGAACGGCGCCGTGCACACGACCGCGAACAGCACATTGGTCAGCGGGCCCGCCGCGGAGATCAGGCTGTGCTTCCAGCGGCCGGTGATCCGCCCCCGCTCGATGTAGACCGCGCCGCCGGGCAGCCCGATCCCGCCCATGATCACGAAGATGACCGGCAGCACGATGCTCAGCAGGGCATGGGTGTACTTGAGCGGGTTCAGGGTCAGATAGCCCTTGTCCTCGACCGAGAGGTCCCCGCTGTGCAGTGCGGTGCGGGCGTGCGCGTACTCATGCAGACAGAGCGAGACGATCCAGGCCCCGGTGACGAAGAGGAAGACCGCGAAACCGGTCCGCCCGGCGAAGTCCGTCCACACCGCCCAGCCCGAAACCGCCGTGACGGCAACGATCCCGAGGAAGATCGGGCTGATCCCTTGGCGTCCGGTGCGGGGCATGGAGCGAGTCTAGGTCGCGCCTGTCCCCGGGAGGGCCTTCCACCGGCGGCGCGGAGGCCGGACGTCACCGGTTTCCCAGGCAGCGGTCCACGAGCCGGGCGGCGGACCGGAGACCGGCGGCCCGGCGGTCACGCGGGGCGGCGGGGCCGCGGCAGGGCCGGGGTGATGGGTGCCGCGTTTTTCCCGGGGTCCGTCGCGGACAATGGGCCCGTGCGCTACTGCATCCTCGGCACCACCCAGGCACTCCGCGACGACGGCACGGCCGTCGCCCTCGGCGGGGCGCGGCTGCGCGCCCTGCTCACCGTCCTCGCGCTGAGCCCCGGCCGCGCGGTCCCGGCCGGGGTGCTCGTCGAGGAGGTGTGGGACGGCGATCCGCCCGCCGACGCGGTGGGCGCCCTGCAGGCCCTCGTGGGGCGGCTGCGGCGTGCGCTCGGCCGGGCGGCCGTCGGGTCGGCGGACGGCGGCTACCGGCTCACCGCCGTCCCGGACGCCGTGGACCTGCACCGGTTCGAGCGGCTCGCCGGTGAGGGGACCCGCGCCCTGGAACAGGGGGACGCCGCCGGGGCCGCCGCCCTGCTGGACGAGGCCCTCGCCCTGTGGCGCGGCCCCGCCCTCGCCGATCTGCCGGACCGGGCCGCGACCGCGTCCCGGTGGGAGGCCCGCAGGCTCGACGCGCGGCGGACCGGGTTCGCCGCGGCCCTCGTGCTGGGCCGGGCGGAGGCGGTACTGCCCGAGCTGACCGCCCTCTGCGAGGATCACCCGCTCGACGAACCGCTCCACGCCCTGCGGATCCGGGCCCTGCGCGACGCGGGCCGGACGGCGCAGGCGCTGGCGGCGTACGAGCAGGTGCGTACGGTGCTCGCCGACCGCCTGGGCACCGACCCGGGGCCCGGACTGCGCGCCCTGTACGGGGAGTTGCTGCACCGGACCGGGACGGGCGCGCCTCCTGCGCCCACGGCTCCCGGGCAGCGGCCGGCCCCGCCGCCGCCCCCGGTGCCTTCCGGCATCCCGCAGCCCCTCCCCGGGCCTCCCGCGCCCGCCGGGAACCTGCGGGCCAGGCTGACCAGCTTCGTGGGCCGCGAGAGCGACATCGCCTCCCTGCGCGAGGACCTCACCCGTACCCGGCTGATCACCCTCCTGGGGCCCGGCGGCGCGGGCAAGACCCGGCTCTCCCAGGAGGTGGCGGAGGCGACGGCGACGGCGTGGCCGGACGGGGTCTGGATGGCCGAGCTGGCCCCCGTGGACGACCCGGACACCGTTCCCGAGGCCGTGCTCACCGCGCTCGGCGCCCGCGAGACCGTGCTGCGCGGTGCCGGAGCGGAGGAGCTGAGGGCCGCCGAACGCGGTGCGGGGGACCCCCTCGTACGGCTCACCGAACACTGTTCCCGGCGCCGCATGCTGCTGCTCCTGGACAACTGCGAGCACGTCATCGAGGCCGCCGCCGCGCTCGCCGACCACCTTCTCGCCCACTGCCCGCAGCTCACCGTTCTGGCGACCAGCCGCGAACCGCTCGGCGTACCGGGCGAGTTCGTCCGGCCCGTCGACCCGCTGCCCGACCCGATGGCGCTGCGCCTGTTCGCCGACCGGGGGAGCGCCGCCAGCCCCGGCTTCCGGACGGACGCGGACGAGGGGACCGCGGCGGCCTGTGCAGAGATCTGCCTCCGGCTCGACGGGCTGCCGCTCGCCATCGAACTGGCCGCGGCCCGGCTGCGGATGCTCACCCCGCGCCAGATCGCCGACCGGCTGGACGACCGTTTCCGGCTGCTGACCAACGGCAGCCGCACCGTGCTGCCGCGCCAGCAGACCCTGCGAGCCGTCGTCGACTGGTCGTGGGACCTGCTGGACTCCGCCGAGCGTGCCGTCCTGCGCCGGCTCTCGGTGTTCGCGGGCGGCTGCGCGCTCGACGCGGCCGAGGAGGTCTGCGCACAACCTGCCGCACGCGGCCCCGGCACGGCGGGCACCGGAGCCGCTGACGGCACCGCGGGCACCGACGCCACCGCACCCGCCGAGGGGACCCCCGTCGACCCCCGGGACGTGGCCGTGCTCCTCGGCTCCCTCGTCGACAAGTCGCTCGTCGTCGCCACGCCCGGCGGTGACGGAGCGATGCGCTACCGGCTCCTGGAGACGGTGGGCGAGTACGCCTCCGAGCGCCTGGACGAGGCGGGCGAGCGGACCGCCGTCGAGCGACGGCATCTGGTGCACTACCGGGAAGTGGCGCGGATCACCGGGCCGGAACTCCGCGGTGCCGGACAACGGGCCGCCATCGACCGCCTCCAGCGCGAGTACGAGAATCTGCGCGGCGTGCTGCGCCGGGCCGTGGCCGCCCGGGACGAGCACGAAGCGCTCTGTCTCGTCCACTCGCTGGCCTGGTACTGGCTGATGCGCGATCTGCGCGCCGAGGCCCGCCACTGGGCCGACGCCACCGCCGCGCTGGGCCCCGATCCGTTCGCCCCGCCGGGCACGCCCGCCCCCACGCTCCCGCGGTCGGCCACCGACCTGCCGCCCCCGATGGAACCCGAGCAGCTCCAGGAGGCGCGGCGGGGGGTGGGTCTCATCCAGCTGGCCTGCATGGACCACGCGGAGGACCTGTGGATGCGCGACGACAACATGGCACGGCTGCGGGTGATCGCGAGCACCTACCGGACGGGTCAGCCGCAGACCTGCCGTACACCGGGCTCGCTCTGGGTGTACGCCGTCATGCTGACCGGTGAGGTCGACCAGCTGAGTGAGGTGATGGACGGGACCGTCCTGGCCTGCCGGGAGCTCGGATATGAGTGGGAGCTGGCCGCCGCGCTCCAGACACGGGCCAACTTCCTGGCCAACCACCCCGCTTCGGTGGACCGGGCCCGGCAGGACGCCGACGAGAGCCTGGAGATCTTCGTCCGGCTCGGCGATGCCTGGGGCGCCGCCGAAGCGCTCTCCTCCCGGGGCGAGGCCCGCGAGAGGGCGGGTGAATTCGTCCGTGCCGCCGAGGACTTCCGCTCCGCCGTCGGCTACGCCGAACGGCTCGGCGCCCAGTCCCAGGTCGCGCTGTTGCGGGCCCGGTACGCGGCCGTCCTCTCCGAGACGGGCCGGGGCGAGGAGGCGGAGGCCATCCTGCGTGAGGTCATCGAGGAGGGGCGGCACTCGGGGAGCGAGGCGACCCCGGCCGCCCGGATGCATCTGGCGCTGTTGCTGGGGGAGACCGGGCGGATCGGCGAGGCCAGGGCACAGCTCGACCTGCTGAGCGCGGAGTTCAGTTCCGAGACCGTGGAGATCTTTGGTGGGTTCGTGCTGGGCGTCGTGGCCTGGCTGGACAATCTGGAGGGCGATCACCCCACGGCGCTGAAGCGCGCCCTGCAGGCCCTGGAACGGTCGCGGGACCGGCTGTCGCGGATGGTGGCGCCGCAGATGACGTCCACTCATCTGGTCGCGGTCGCCTGGGCGCTCGGCGGGACGGGCGGTGAGCGGGGCGCCCGCGACGCCGCGCGGGCGCTCGGTCTGCAGGCAGCGCTGCTGCCCGAGGGCCAGGTGTCGAGGGCGATGGAGCGGCAGAATCTGGCCCGCGCCGAGGCGATCGCCCGCGCCGCGCTCGGTGACACCGCCTATGAACGGGCGTACGCCGAGGGCGGCGACCTCACACTGGAGGAGGTCACCGCCCTGGCGGAGGCGTACCGCTGAGGTGGTCCGCCCCGGATCGGGTCCGCCCGGGGACATCCGGGGTTCGCCCCGGGACATCCGGGGTTCGCCCCGGGACATCGGGTTTCGCCCCGGGATCAGGTCTTCTTGCGGAACCTGGACACCGCGAGGGGGGCCACCACCAGCGTGATCGCCGCCGCCCAGCCCAGCGTCACCCACACCGAGTGGGCGACGGGCCCGCCCATCATCAGACCGCGTGCGGCGTCCGCCAGGTTGGACAGCGGGTTGTACTCGGTGAACGTCTGCAGCCAGCCGGGCATCGTCTGCGTCGGGGCGAAGATCGAGGAGCCGAACTGGAGGGGCATCAGCACGAGCATCCCCGTTCCCTGAACCGCCTGGGCCGTCTTCATGGACAGTCCGAGCAGGATGAAGATCCACATGATGGCGGCACCGAACACCGCCGACAGGGCGATCGCCCCGATCAGCCCGAGCACCGAGGTCCCCAGCTCCATGCCGAGCGCGAAGCCCATGGCCAGCAGGATGAACGTGGCGACCATCATCCGGCCCAGCTCGACCACGATCTTCGCTATGAGGACCGAGGAACGGGCGATCGGCATCGTCCGGAACCGGTCCATGACGCCCTTGCGGAAGTCGTCGTTGACACCGGTGCCCACCGCGGAGGCGATGCTCATGCCCATCATCGCCATCAGGCCGGGGATCAGGTAGTTCAGATAGTCCTGCCGGTCTCCGCCCAGGCTGCCGCCGACCGAGCCGCCGAAGACGTACACGAAGAGCAGCGTGAAGATGATGGGCATCAGGACCGCGTCGAACATCGACTCGGGGTCCTTCTTGATCTGGAGCAGATTGCGCCGCACCAGGGCCCCGATGTGCCGCAGATTGGCCCGCAGGCCGATCCGGCCCTCGCCGGGAAGCGCCTTCGCCGGTACGGGCTCGATGGGCGTGGGTGTCAGAGTCGCCGTGCTCATGCCGCGACCTCCTCGGGGATCGTGCCGGTCACCGACGGGGACTTCTCACCGGTGATGGAGAGGAAGACCTCTTCCAGGCTGGGCAGTGCGGTGGCCACATGGGCGAGGGAGAACCCCCGGGTGCCCAGCAGCCCTATGACGGCGGTGAGCTGTTCGTCGCTGAGGATCGGCACGAGCAGCAGCCCCTCGTCCGGTACGGCCTGCGCGCCCGCGATCCCGTCGAGTCCGGCCTCCCCGAGCGCCCGGGCCATCGCGGCCAGCTGCGCCGGGTCCGAGGGCCGGATCTGGAGCGTGCGGCCGCCGACCTTCGCCTTGAGCTCGTCCACCCCGCCGCGCGCGATGATCCTCCCCTGGTCGATGACCGTCAGTTCGTCGGCGAGCTGCTCGGCCTCCTCCATGTACTGGGTGGTGAGCAGCACGGTCGCCCCCTCCGCGACCATGCGCCGCACCTCGTCCCAGACCTCGTTACGGGTGCGGGGGTCGAGCCCCGTCGTCGGCTCGTCCAGATACAGGACGGCCGGGCTGCCGATCATGGAGGCGGCCAGGTCGAGCCGGCGCCGCATGCCTCCGGAGTACTCCATCGCGGGGCGCCGGGCGGCGGCGGTGAGCGAGAACCGCTCCAGCAGTTCGTCGGCGCGGGCACGGGCCCGCTTGCGCGGCAGGTCGAGAAGCCGCCCGATCATGTAGAGGTTCTCCCAGCCGGAGAGCTTCTCGTCGACCGAGGCGTACTGTCCGGTCAGCCCGATCCTGCGGCGCAGCTGCCGGGGCTGCTTCACCACGTCGTAGCCCGCCACGACGGCGTGCCCGGCATCGGGAAGGATCAGGGTCGAAAGGCAGCGTACGAGAGTGGTCTTGCCGGCGCCGTTGGGGCCGAGCACACCGAGCACGGTGCCTTCGCCCACATCGAGATCCACGCCGTCCAGCGCTCTGGTCGATCCGTAGTGCTTGACCAGCCCCCGTACCTCGACGGCGTTCCCGCCGTGCCTGAGGTTGTTGTCGATTCGCGTCATGCCCCCATGGCACCAGCCGCGACCGACAGCCCGCCGACATCCCGCCGACAGCCCCGGCGGCCGGCGGACGACAGGGCGACAGCCCGCCGATGGGGGATGTCGGCGGGCTGTCGGTGGTGCGGGAAATGGTCCGCGGGAGTGGCAGTTCCTAATGGAACGTGTGCTCGGGCGCCGGGAACGAACCGCCCACGACCTCGTCGGCGAACTCCTTCGCCGCGTCACCGAGCACCTTGCGCAGGTCGGCGTACTGCTTGGTGAAGCGCGGCACCTTGCCGCCGGTCAGGCCGACCATGTCGGTGTAGACCAGCACCTGGGCGTCCGTGTCGGGCCCGGCCCCGATGCCGACGGTCGGGATGTGCAGGGTGCGGGTGACCTCGGCGGCCAGCCCGGCCGGTACGAGTTCCAGCACGACGGCGAACGCGCCCGCGTCCTGCACCGCCTTCGCGTCGCGCAGCAGCTGCTGCGCGGCCTCCTCGCCGCGGCCCTGCACCCGGTAGCCCATCGCGTTGACGGACTGCGGGGTCAGACCGATGTGGGCCATGACCGGGATGCCGGACTCGACCAGCAGCCGGATCTGCTCGTGGGAACGCTCGCCGCCCTCCAGCTTGACCGCGCCGACCCCGGACTCCTTGACCAGCCGGGTGGCGTTGCGCAGGGCCTGGACGGGGCCTTCCTGGTACGAGCCGAAGGGGAGGTCGGCGACGATCAGGGCCCGCTTGGTGCCCCGGACGACGGCGGCGGACAGCATGGCGATCTCGTCCATCGTGACGGGCACGGTGGTCTCGTAGCCGAGGTGGCAGTTGCCCATGGAGTCCCCGACGAGCATGACCGGGATACCGGCCTCGTCGAAGACCGACGCGGTCATCGCGTCATAGGCGGTGAGCATGGGCCACTTCTCGCCGCGCTCGGTGGCGGCGGCGATGCTGTGGACGGTGATGCGGCGGGTGCTCGTGCCTCCGTACAGCGCTTTGCTGCTGTCGGCGGTGGGACCCGCGGGGGATGGGGCGGAATGATTCTGCGCAGCCTGAAGCGACATGGCGAAACGGCTCCTTCGTCATCTCGAGGCGCCCTTACGGCGTCCCCGGATCCCCTCCATGGTGGCATCCCCGCGCGGCCGGCGGGAAGTGGGCCCGCACGAGTCGTCGAGGAGGGTAAAGACTTATCAATACGAGACGGTGTCGTATCGGAAGTGGGCTAGGGTCGGGGGCATGTCCATACCGACCGGCGCTCCCGCCGCCGTGCCCCGTGTCCCCGAGGCGATCCACCGCCGCCGCTGGGCGATCCTCACCGTTCTCATGTTCAGCCTGCTCATCGTGGTGCTGGACAACTCGATCCTGAATGTCGCGGTCAAGACGATCGCGAGCCCTGCCCCGACCGGGATCGGCGCCACCCAGAGCGAGCTGGAGTGGGCGATCAACTCCTACACACTCGTCTTCGCGGGGCTGCTCTTCACCGCCGGTCTGCTCGGCGACCGCATCGGCCGCAAGAAGGTCCTCCTCTTCGGCATCCTCGTCTTCGGCATCGGTTCCGGGCTGGCCGCGCTCTCCTCCTCGCCCGCCGAACTCATCACCTGGCGCGCCCTGATGGGATTCGGCGCCGCGTTCGTGATGCCCGCCACGCTCGCCGTCCTGATGAACGTCTTCGAGCGCGACGAGCAGCCCAAGGCCATCGGCATCTGGGCGGGCAGCGTCGGCCTCGGCATCGCCATCGGCCCCATCACCGGGGGGCTGCTCCTGGAGCACTTCTGGTGGGGCTCGATCTTCCTGGTCAACGTGCCCGTGGTGGTCGTCGCGCTGGTCGCGATGGTGCTGCTCGTACCGGACTCCCGGGACCCGAAGCCCGGCAGGGTCGACCCGCTGGGCGTCGTGCTCTCCATCGTCGGCCTGGTCCTGCTGGTGTACGGCATCATCCGCGGCGGCGAACTCGCCGACTTCACCGACTCCACGGTGCTGGTCTCCAGCATCGGCGGTCTCGTCGTGCTGGCCGCGTTCGTCTGGCACGAGAAGCGCAGCAGCCATCCGGCCATCGACATCACGTACTTCAGGAAGCCGGCCTTCTCCGCCGCCGTGGCCGCCATCGCCCTGGTCTTCTTCGCGCTGATGGGAGTGACCTTCTTCTCCGCGTTCTATCTCCAGAGCGTGCGCGGATACACCGCGCTGGAGTCCGGGCTGCTGATCGTGCCGCTCGCCGCCGCGCAGATCATCTTCGCGCCGCGTGCCCGGCTGGTCGTCGACCGGTTCGGAGCCCGCGCCGTCTGCACGGTGGGCATGCTGCTGGTCGCGGGCGGACTCGCCGCGTTCGCCCTGTTCGACGCCGGTACGCCGGTCTGGGTGATGTGCCTGGTCTTCTTCGCCCAGGGCACCGGCATGGCGCACATCATGCCGCCGGTCACCGTCGCCGTGATGCAGGCGCTGCCCCGGGAGAAGGCCGGTTCCGGCTCGGCGATCAACAACACCTTCCGTCAGGTCGGCGGGGCGCTCGGCGTCGCGGTGCTCGGCTCGGTACTGTCCACCGTCTACCGGGGTGACATCGAAGGGCATCTCGCCGCGGTCCCGGCCGGGGTCAGGGACGTCGCGGGTGAGTCGATCGAGGCCACGCTGGGCGTCGCCGCCGAGCTCGGCCCGGCCGGCCGGCCGCTCGTCGCCGCGGCCAACGACGCGTTCATCGGCGCCATGCATGTGACCGCCCTCGGATCGGCGGCGGTCGCGCTGATCGGCGCGCTGGTGGTCGGACTGTTCCTGCCGGGCAGGCAACCGGTCGGGGACGGCCCGGCGGGACCGGCCGCCGGTCCCGGTCAGGAGCCGGTGCTGGAAGGCAGGGCGGCCGGAAGGTAACCCCGGCGGCGGGACGACCGACGGCCGGAAGCCGCCCCCGACGGGGTGACTCCCCGGCCGTCGGTCGTCCCGCGCACGCCGGGTCGGCGAGAATCGGGGCGACGGCAGGACAGTGCGGCGAGAGGCGGATCTCCAGGTGCCGGAACAGGAACGGGCGGGTCACACGGACCCCGTGGACCACGCGGCCCCTGCGGGCCCCGTGGACCACGCGGCCCCTGCGGGCCCCGTGGACCACGCGGCCCCTGCGGGCCCCGTGGACCACGCGGCCCCCGCGGACCATGAGGGGCACGAGAACCGCACGGATCACGGGCAGGGGTGCCACGATGCCGTCCGGGCGCCGGACTGCGGCGGCGCCGGCCGCGCGCAGGATCCGGAGCCCCGTCGTGGCCGCCCCCGCAGCGCCGCGGCCGAACGGGCCATCCTGGACGCCGTCATCGGACTCCTGGAGGCGGGAGAGCCCCTGGCCGGCCTGTCCATCGAGCGCATCGCCCGCACCGCGGGGGTCGGCAAGGCCACCATCTACCGGCGCTGGAGCGGCAAGGAGGAGCTCTTCGTCGACGTCCTGCGCGACATGGAGCCCGCCGACGCCGTCGTCTCCGGCACCGCGGGACTCGACGATCTGCGCGTGCTCCTGGAGACCCTGCGGACCCGCGGCCTGGCGCAGCGGTCCTCGGTCCTCCTGCACAACGTCTTCGCCCAGATGAAGAGCCACCCCAAGCTGTGGTCCGAATACCAGAGCACGGTGATCGCACCGCGCCGGGCCGCGATGCTGGCGGCGGTGCGGCGGGCGGTGGACGCGGGCGAGCTCCGGGACGACATCGATGCGGAACTGATCGACGATCTGTTCCTCGGTCCGATGCTCGTACGCACCGTCCACCGCCCCGACGCCGCGCTGCCGGAGGATCTGGCCGACCGCATCATCCGGGTGCTGCTCCAGGGGCTTGCCCCGGAAGCCTCGGGTCAGAGCTGACACGCCGGGCCTTCGCCCGAGTATGCGGGTTCTGTCACAAGGGCCCGTGGCCCGGCTCCGGCCGGAACCCGCGGTCCCGGCCCGTTCGTCCTGATCTCCGAACAGCCGCGGTCGGCGGCGGGAAAGAAGCCGCGCATCGCCTAGGGTCGAGAACGCGGCGACGGGCATGGCACGAGGCAGTGAGGACAGCGCAATGGTGCAGGCGTACGGAGCGGACACCGGGAACGGCAGCGCGGAATCGCAGCGCACCGGATCCCGCTTCCGGGGCCTGTGGGAGCGTTGGACCGCGGACCGCGGAATGTGGCGGCGCGGCATCGTGCTGGCGGCCTGCTCGGTCTTCATCACCCTGGTGATGGTCTTCCACGCGCAGATCCCCAACTCGGTCGGCAACCTCGGCAGCCTCACCGAGACGTTCCTGCCCTGGATCGTGCTCCTGGTTCCCGTTCTGCTGGTTCTGGGGCTGGTGCGGCGCTCGGCGACCGCGCTGATCGCCCTGCTCCTCCCGGTGGTGGTCTGGCTCAATCTGTTCGGCGGGCTGCTCACCGACAAGTCGGGCACCGGCGGCGACCTCACCGTCGCCACCCACAACGTCAACGCGGACAACCCCGACCCCGCGGGCACCGCCCAGCAGGTCGCCGGTTCCGGGGCGGACGTGGTGGCCCTCCAGGAGCTGCCGGGCAAGCAGGTGGCGACGTACGAGAAGTCGCTCGCCGACCGCTATCCGTACCACTCGGTCCAGGGCACCGTCGGGCTGTGGAGCAAGTACCCGCTGAGCGACACCCGCCCCGTGGACATCAAGATGGGCTGGACGCGGGCGATGCGCTCCACCGTCGCCTCGCCGAGCGGGAAGGTCGCGGTGTACGTGGCCCACCTGCCGTCCGTGCGGGTCAAGCTGCACGCCGGGTTCACCGCCAACCAGCGCGACGACAGCGCCGACGCCCTCGGCGAGGCGATCGCCGACGAGCCGCTCGAACGGGTGGTCCTGCTCGGTGACCTCAACGGCACGATGAACGACCGTTCGCTGAACGGGGTCACCTCGCAGATGCGCTCCACCCAGGGGGCGGCGGGCGACGGCTTCGGGTTCAGCTGGCCGGCCTCGTTCCCGATGGCACGGATCGACCAGATCATGGTGAAGGGCGTCGAGCCGATGTCCTCGTGGACGCTCTCGGCGACCGACAGCGACCATCTCCCGATCGCCGCCCGCGTCGAACTCTGACGCAACGGTCCGTTCACCTCGCGGCGGACAACCGCTGCGAGAGTCTTCCGGTTGCTCGCACAAGGCCCCGCGGCGAAGTCGCTGCCGGTGGTGCCCGAGCCGCCACCCGGCGCACACCGGTCGCCCCACGCGCGTCCGGCGAGTGAGAACGGAACGGCCGCGGCGGCCGGGAACGGAGCGGCCGCCGAAGGTCCGAGCTCTCCGGCGGCCGCTCCGGCCGTCATCCCCGCGTCACTCCGACTCGCGCCACCGGTTCGTGATCGGCAGCCGCCGGTCCTTGCCGAAGCCCTTGGGCGAGATCTTCGTGCCCGGCGGGTACTGCCGCCGCTTGTACTCCGCGGTGTCCACCATCCGCAGCGTCTTCGCGACCAGCGCCGCGTCGAACCCGGCCGCCACGATCGCCTCCAGGCCCTGGTCCCGGTCGACGTACAGCTCCAGGATCCGGTCCAGTACGTCGTAGTCGGGCAGCGAGTCCGAGTCGACCTGGCCGGGCCGCAGCTCGGCGCTGGGCGGCTTGGTGATCGACGCCTCCGGGATCGGCGGGGTCTGCCCGCGCTCCGCGGCGGCCCGGTTGCGCCACTTGGCGAGCCGGAAGACGGACGACTTGTACACGTCCTTGATCGGTCCGTACGCGCCGACGGCGTCGCCGTACAGCGTCGAGTAGCCGACCGCCAGCTCGGACTTGTTGCCCGGCGCGAGCACGATCTGGCCCTCCTGGTTGGAGATCGCCATCAGCACCGTGCCGCGCAGCCGTGCCTGGAGGTTCTCCTCGGCCAGACCGGTCAGCTCCAGCGACGCCATGTACGCGTCGAACATGGGCTCGATCGGTACGGTGCGGAAGTTCAGCCCGGTACGGCGGGCCAGCTCGGCCGCGTCGCCCTTGGAGTGGTCCGAGGAGTACTTCGACGGCATCGAGACGCCGTACACCTGCGACGCGCCGAGCGCGTCGCACGCGATGGCCGCGACCAGTGCCGAGTCGATGCCGCCGGAGAGCCCGATCAGCACGCTGCTGAACCCGTTCTTCGCGGCGTACGCGCGCAGCCCGACGACCAGCGCCGAGTAGATCTCCTCGTCGGCGTCGAGCCGCTCGGCGTAGCCGCCGGCCAGCTCCGGCTCGTACGGGGCGAGGGGGTCCTCGGAGAGCACGACATGGTCGATCCGCAGCCCGTCGTCCACGACGCCGGACGGTGCCCCGGCCGCCGCGGCCGGCAGATCCAGATCGAGGATCACGCTGCCCTCGGCGAACTGCGGGGCACGGGCGATGATCTCGCCCTGTTTGTCGACGACGATCGAGTCACCGTCGAAGACCAGCTCGTCCTGCCCGCCGATCATCGCCAGATAGGCGGTGGTGCAGCCGGCCTCCTGGGCCCGCTTGCGGACCAGTTCGAGGCGGGTGTCGTCCTTGTCCCGCTCGTACGGCGAGGCGTTGATCGACAGCAGCAGCCCGGCCCCGGCGGACCGGGCGGCCGGGACCCGGCCCCCGTCCTGCCAGAGGTCCTCGCAGATCGCGAGGGCCACATCGACGCCGTGCACCCGCACGACGGGCATCGAGTCGCCCCGCACGAAGTACCGGAACTCGTCGAAGACCCCGTAGTTGGGCAGGTGGTGCTTGGCGAAGTTCAGCGCGATCCGCCCGCGGTGCAGCACCGCGGCGGCGTTGCGCGGCGAGCCGGAGGGCTGGCCGAAGCGCGGCGCGGCGGACTCCGAGCGGTCGAGGTATCCGACGACGACCGGCAGTTCGCCGAAGCCCTCCGCGTCGAGACGCACGGCGAGCGCGCGCAGTGCGTCCCGCGAGGCCTCGACGAAGGACGACCGCAGGGCCAGGTCCTCGACGGGGTATCCGGTCAGCACCATCTCGGGGAAGGCCACCAGATGGGCGCCCTGCCCGGCGGCGTGCCGGGTCCAGTGGACGATCGCCTCGGCGTTGCCGGTGAGGTCGCCGACGGTCGAGTCGATCTGATTCAGTGCGAGGCGTAGTTGAGGCACGCCGCCCAGTGTAATCGTCTTTCTGACGCGATGTCCTGGCGGGCCCGCGAGAAGTCGTCGGGACCCACCAGGAACGGGCGT
Source organism: Streptomyces sp. NPDC079020 (assembly GCF_044542225.1). NCBI lineage: Bacteria > Bacillati > Actinomycetota > Actinomycetes > Kitasatosporales > Streptomycetaceae > Streptomyces > Streptomyces sp. NPDC079020. The sequence goes on along the minus strand of NZ_JBITUB010000001.1, from coordinate 489,162 downwards.
CCGGGCCCAGCAGGATCAGGTGTCGGGACCCACCGGGAAAGGGCTCAGCGGCGGTAGCCGAGAACCGTCATCATGCCCGCCTCCGCGTGGTAGACGTTGTGGCAGTGCAGCATCCACAGACCGGGGTTGTCGGCGTCGAAGTCCACGGTCAGCGAGCGGTGCGGCAGGACGATCGCGGTGTCCTTGCGGGCCCCGGCGGCGTTGCCGGCCATCGCGAAGGTGTGGCCGTGCAGATGCAGCGGATGCCACATCGCCGTCGCGTTGTCGAACACCAGCCGGATCCGTTCCCCGGCCTCGACCGGACGCCGCTGATCCGCGGTGTACGGCTTCGCGTCGAAGGCCCAGTCGTACGCGGCCATGCCGCCGGTGAGCCGGATGCGCAGGGTCCGGTCCGGCGCGCGGGCGGCCAGCGCCACCGACTCGTCCGGCACCAGCCGGCCCGCCTGCACCAGCTTCCCGTCCAGCTCCCGGGGCCGTACGGAGGCGGCGGGCGCGGCACCCCCGCCGGTCCGCAGCAGCGCCGTCGCCGACGCCTTCTTGCCCTCGGCGAGCGCGGTCAGCGGGAACACCCCGTCCCCGGCGGTGACCAGGACGTCGTACCGCTCGCCCATCCCGAGCAGCAGCGCGTCGGTGGTGGTGTGCCGGACGGGGAAGCCGTCGGTGTGCGTCACCGTCATCCGGTGACCGCCGAGCGCGACACGGAACGCGGTGTCGCCGCCCGCGTTGATGATCCGCAGCCGGATCCGGTCACCGGGCCGAGCGGCGAAGACGGACGGGTCCCGCGCGGTGCGTCCGTTGACCAGGTAGTGCGGATAGGCGACATCACCCGCGTCACCGCCGAGCAGCGGGCTGGTGGCGCCCATCATCATCCGTGAGGGCCCGCCGCCCTCGCCGCCGGAGGGCATCTTCGACATGTCGTGCCCGCCGCCGTGGTCCATGCCGCCGTGCTCCGTACCGCCGTCCCCGGAGCCGCTGCCGTCACCGCCCCCCATGCCCCGGCGCAGTTCGGCCAGGACCGCGTCCGGGGTGGAGCCGTCGACCCCGTCGACCCAGTCGTCGAGGACGACGACCCACTCCTTGTCGTACGCGAGCGGCTCCTTCGGATCCTCGACGATCAGCGGGGCGTACAGCCCGCGGTCCTGCTGGACGCCCGAGTGCGGATGGAACCAGTACGTCCCCGGGTGCGGCACCGCGAACCGGTAGGTGAAGTCCGCGCCCGGCGCGATGTCCCGCTGCGTCAGCCCGGGGACCCCGTCCATGTCGTTGCGCAGGGCCAGACCGTGCCAGTGCAGCGAGGTCGGCTGCGGCAGATGGTTGGCGAGGGTGAGCGCCAGGGTGTCACCGGCGGTGACCCGGACCTCGCGGCCGGGCAGCCGGTCCCCGTACGCCCAGGAGCTGACGGTGCGCCCGCCGCCCAGATCGAGGCGGGTGGGGGTGGCGGTGAGCGAGACCTTCCGTACGGGACCGGAGCCCCGCTCGGCCTCGGCGGCGGCGACCTCCTTGCCGTCGGGGGACACGAAGAGGGCATCGGCCTTCGCGCCGGAGGACGGACCGGTCGGCGCGTCGTCGGAACAGGCGGCCAGGACTCCGCTGCCGGCGACGGCGAGGGCGGCGCCGAGCACGGCGCGCCGGGTGGGCTTGGTGGGCATGACTGAGTGCACCTCAAGGCGAAATCGTGTGCTGGATGTGGGGAGGGCGGAGGAGAGCGCCCACTCCTAAATACGCAGCACCGACACCTGGGCGAGCACGGACGTGCGGGGCGGCGGGTTCGGCCACAGGGCCCGCAGCAGCCGCTCGCCCGCCGCCGCACCGGGCGGCCGGCCGAAGGCACGGAGCCCGAGCAGCCAGGAACCGAGCAGAGCCAGGCCCCAGGCGCCGAGGACGGCGAGACAGGCCGAGAGGGGGTCCATGCCGCTCATCGGCGCACCGTCGGGGGAGTGCGTGGCGAGAGCCGCGCCGAGGGCCGCGGTGGCGTGCGCGCCGACTCCCGGGGCGGGTGTGGCCGCGGACGGGTGCGCCACCGGGTCACCCGCGGGCCTCTCGTGCGCCGAGGTCGTCCCGGAGGCCGGCGCGCCGTGTTCGGCGGGATGCCCGACCGTGTGCATGGAGACGATCCCGAAGAGCAGCGCGGCGAGCAGCAGCAGCCGCCCGTACGTCGCACGCCTCTTCCCCTGACCGGCCATGCCCCGCACCCTACCCCTACCGGGTATGTGGGCGGGAGGGCGGCCCGGTACTCCTTCCGGCGAAGGGGCACCGGGCCGCGGGCTCCCGGTACAGCGGCTCAGCGGCTCAGCGGCTCAGGGGGCAGCGGCTCCGGGGCAGCGACTCGGCGGGGCGGTCGCTCCGTGGCCCGGCCCGGTCGCTCCGTGGCTCAGCCGCGTGCGTAGACCTTCTCCGCCCAGCCGGCGATCTGTTCCTCGGAGAGGTGCCGCGCGAGGTCGGCCTCGCTGATCATGCCGATCAGCATCTTGTTCTCGACCACCGGAAGCCGGCGGATCCGGTGGGTCTGCATCTCCTCCAGCACCGCGTCCACGCCCGCGCCCGCGTCGATCCAGCGCGGCGTGCCCTGGGCGAGTTCGCCCGCGGTCACCTTCGACGGATCGAGGCCCTTCGCCACACAGCCGATGACGATGTCCCGGTCCGTGAGGATGCCGACCATCCGGTCCCGGTCACCGTTGGCGGAGATGGGCAGCGCGCCCACGTTGTGCTCGCGCATCAGCTGTGCGGCACGGTCGAGCGTCTCGTGGGCCGGGATCCACTGGGCTCCGGAATGCATGATGTCTCTGGCGGTCGTCATGAGGGATTCCTCCTGCGTGCCGGTGGCACTGCCGTAAAGCCCCGAGCGAACCCATCGTCATGGGCCCGCCCGGAGCACGCGACCGCTATCACCCGTTCGGGTGTGTACGGGAGGTGACGTGACGACTCAGGAGCGTGGCTTCGCGCCGCGCGCCGCGAGCATGTCCGCCATCAGGTCCAGCTCGGACTGCTGGGCCTCGGCCATGCCCCGGGCGAGCCGCCGCTCCACCGGTACGGTGCACAGCTCGGCGCACCCTTCGGCCATGGCGACGCCGCCCTTGTGGTGGTCGGTCATCAGCTGGAGGTAGAAGACCTCGGCCCGCCCGTCGTCGAGCGTGCCCAGCTCCTCCAGCTCGGCCCTGGTGGCCATGCCCGGCATGAGGGCGCCGTCCTTGCCTGCCGGTCCGGCCGTCCCCGCCATGTCGTGCCCCTGGTGCCCACCGCTGCCCGGGGCCATCCACGCCATGGGCGGGCGCCCGTCCGGGGCGACCTTCGGCAGCTCCCACAGATCCAGCCAGCCGAGCAGCATGCCCCGCTGGTTGGCCTGGGTGTTGGCGATGTCGTACGCGAGCCGGCGCACGTCCTCGTCCTTCGTGCGGTCGCGCACGATGAAGGACATCTCCACGGCCTGCTGGTGGTGGACCGCCATGTCACGGGCGAACCCCGCGTCGGCGGAGGCGGCAGACGGCACACGGAGCTGTTCCGCGCCGCTCCCGCCGGGGGTCCGGTCCGGCCCGTCGTCCCGTGCGGAGGCGATCGTCGCCACCCCCGCGAACAGGACCGCGAGCGCCACGGCGGACCCCGCCACCCACCGCGTACGCCCGCCGCGCCGCGTACCGCCGTCGGGCTCCGTACCGCCGTCGGGCCGCGTGGCGCCGTCGGGCCGCGTGGCGCCGTCGGGCTCCGGGGTCACTGGGGTGCCGCCAGCCCGCCGGTGCAGGGCGCGCCCGGCTCCGGCGTCTGCGGCCCCTGGACGTACTTGGCGAAGAACTGGTCCACCCGCCGGTCGTCCGCGCCGTCCACCGTGACCTGCTTGCCCCAGGCACTGAGCATGATCGCCCCGGCCTGGCCCTCGTACGGGCTCATCAGCGAGTAGGGCGTGGCGCCGACACGCTCGGCGAGCTTCTTCACATCGGCCTCGGGGGCCTTGTCGTTGTACGTCACCCAGACCGAGCCGTGCTCCAGGGAGTGGACGGCGTTCACGTCGGCGAGGGCCTTCTCGTACACGTCGCCGTCGCAGTTCATCCACGCCTGGTTGTGGTCGCCGCCGACCGGGGGCTTCATGGGGTAGGCCACGTCCCCGGCCACATGGTTGCGGGTCAGCTTCTTGGCGTCCCAGGTCTTCTCGTCCTTGACCGGCTCGGCCGCCAGTTCCTTCAGGTCCTTCCCGGGCTGCTTGGCGTCCTGCGCCACACCCTCCTCCCGCTTCTCCCTCGCCTCGGACTTCTCCAGCAGCATGTAGGAGCCGAAGCCGACCAGACCGGCCACGACGACCGCGCTGAGGCTTATGGCGATGACACGGGTGCGGCGGTCGCGCGCGTGGTCGTCGTTGCGCATCTGCTCCATGCGGGACCTGTGGTCGAAGCTCATGTCGTCGAGTCCTTCTGCGAAGGGGCTGGGAGGGGCAGAACCGGTCCGTGGACCGGTGTGCACAGGCCGGCCCGGAGGCCGCCGCGTCCCGTGCACACCATGGGCGCCGATCGTAGTGGGTGGCCGAGTGCTCTCTCTCACATCGAGTGCGTAATCTGGGTGAAATCCCGGGTCGTGATACTGGAGTTTCTCCCCTACCCCGGGCGGTGGTGCAAGGACCGTCTGAACTGCAAGGATGTGGCTATGGACAAGCAGCAGGAATTCGTCCTCAGGACCCTTGAGGAGCGCGACATCCGCTTCGTGCGGCTGTGGTTCACCGACGTCCTCGGGTTCCTGAAGTCCGTTGCCGTGGCCCCGGCCGAACTGGAGCAGGCGTTCGACGAAGGCATCGGTTTCGACGGGTCGGCCATCGAGGGCTTCGCCCGGGTGTACGAGTCCGACATGATCGCCAAGCCGGACCCGGGGACGTTCCAGATCCTGCCGTGGCGGGCGGAGGCCCCCGGCACCGCCCGGATGTTCTGCGACATCCTGATGCCCGACGGCTCGCCTTCCTTCGCGGACCCGCGCTATGTGCTCAAGCGCATCCTCGCCAAGACCTCCGACCTGGGCTTCACCTTCTACACCCACCCGGAGATCGAGTTCTTCCTGCTGAAGGACAAGCCGGTCAACGGCACCCGCCCGACCCCCGCCGACAGCTCCGGCTACTTCGACCACACCCCGCAGAACGTCGGCATGGACTTCCGCCGCCAGGCGATCACGATGCTCGAATCCATGGGCATCTCGGTCGAGTTCAGCCACCACGAGGGCGCCCCCGGCCAGCAGGAGATCGACCTGCGGTACGCGGACGCGCTCTCCACCGCCGACAACATCATGACCTTCCGCCTCGTCATGAAGCAGGTCGCGCTGGAACAGGGCGTACAGGCCACCTTCATGCCTAAGCCGTTCTCGGAGTACCCGGGCTCGGGCATGCACACCCACCTCTCCCTCTTCGAGGGCGACCGCAACGCGTTCTACGAGTCGGGCGCCGAGTACCAGCTCTCCAAGGTCGGCCGTTCCTTCATCGCGGGCCTGCTCAGGCACGCGGCGGAGATCTCCGCCGTGACGAACCAGTGGGTCAACTCCTACAAGCGCATCTGGGGCGGCTCGGCCCGCAGCGCGGGCGCGGGCGGCGAGGCCCCCTCGTACATCTGCTGGGGCCACAACAACCGCTCCGCGCTGATCCGGGTCCCGATGTACAAGCCGGGCAAGACCGGCTCGGCCCGCGTCGAGGTCCGCTCCATCGACTCCGGCGCCAACCCCTACCTGACCTACGCGGTGCTCCTCGCCGCGGGCCTCAAGGGCATCGAGGAGGGCTACGAACTCCCGGCCGGCGCCGACGACGACGTCTGGGCGCTCTCCGACGCGGAGCGCCGCGCGATGGGCATCGAGCCGCTCCCGCAGAACCTGGGCGAGGCGATCTCGCTGATGGAGAAGAGCGAACTGGTCGCCGAGACCCTCGGGGAGCATGTCTTCGACTTCTTCCTGCGCAACAAGAAGCAGGAGTGGGAGGAGTACCGCAGCGAGGTCACGGCCTTCGAGCTGAAGAACCTGCTGCCGGTGCTGTAGGAGAGGGCCGGCGCGACGATATCGGCTTGTCGACCGGGGCCCACGGCTTGCGGCTGTGGGCCCTGCCGCTCTCCGGTGGGCCGTGCCGGGCCGTCTACCGTTGTGTCATCAGGTACGACGCACCAGCATCAGCAGCGAGAGCGAGCCCCCGAGGCACGTCGCTCAGCGCACGTCCCTCAGAAGCGAGTGAGCGTGAAAGCCCCACGACCTGTTGACCCGACGCTGCCGCGCGACCGGAGCCCCGAGCGGGTCTGGTACACGTCGTACGGCTCCAACACGCACCTCGACCGGCTCGCGGCCTATATCCGGGGCGGGCGCGCGTCCGGCGCGGCAACGGGGTCCCCGGGCAGCCGAAACCCGACGATGCCCGCCCGCTCCATCCCCGTGGAGCTGACCGGTGCCATGTACTTCGCCACCTGGTCGACCCTCTGGCGAGGGGGACTGGCCTTCTACGACCCCCGCGCGAACGGGCGCGTACTGGCACGGGCGCATCTCGTGACCACCGATCAGTTCTCCGATATCGCGGCCCAGGAAATGCACGAGGAGCCCGGCAGGGATCTGTGCCTGGCGGAAGTGCTGACCCATGGACGCGCCGTACGGGGCGAGGGCCGGTACGAGACGCTGGTGTGCGCCGGTCAGGTCGACGGAATGCCCCTCCTGACCTTCACGGCTCCCTGGGGGATGCACGACGTTCCATGGGTTCCGCCCTCGGCCGCCTATGTCCGGTTCCTGGCCCTGGGCCTCCGGTCCGCCGGCGGGTGGGACACGGAAGAGGTCGCGTCGTACGTCGCCGCACGCCCCGGCGCCGCTGACAGCTGGTCGTATCAGTCAATCGTCGATCTCCTGGGCGAAGGCGCGTGAGGAGCGGAGCTGGCTCCGCGGCCCGGCCCGCTCATCCGCCGTCATTCACCGGCCCCGTTCCCGAAATGGCGTGGTCGGCCCTGACGTCGGACGCGTGCGTCCAGGTGCGGGCGATGGCGCCGACGGCCTGACGGGTGTTCCGGCCGCGGCGCCGGACGGCAGGGTTCTCGTGTCAGACGGTGATGACCGAGGGGCCGGCGAACTCGGTGGCGAGCGCGTCCATGAGGACCTCGTCGCAGACGGAGCCGAGCCAGAAGCCCGCTTCGCGAAGCGTTCCGGCGGCCCGGAAGCCGGCCTTCTCGTAGGCGCGTACCCCCGCCTTGTTGGGGGCGAGCACCTTGAGCCACACCATTCGCAGGTTGGTGATGTGGAACGCGTAGTCGAGGACCAGCCGCGTGGTGATGGTGCCCAGGCCACGCCCGCGTGCCTCGGGGGCGAGCATCACGACGTACTCGGCCGTGCGTACGGACGGGTCGGGCAGCAGGGTGGCCACTCCCGCCGGGACCGGGCTGCCGGTGGCGAGGTCGTACACCGTGAAGCGGATGTTGTCCCCGCGCAGCTGATGGGCGATGCCTTCTGTGCGGGCTTCGAGGGATTCCGGCTGCTGGCGCCCGTAGCCGACCAGAAGAGCCGGGTCCTGTTCCCAACGCCAGTACGTCTCCACCAGGTCTGCCCGGTAGGGGCCGAGCGCGCAGGTGTCGGTGCCGATCCAGAGGACGGGCTCAGGGGTGTTGCTGATGGCGGGCTCCGATGGTCAGCGCAGGCGTGTAGTCGAGAGTTGAGGGCGGCTCGGCGACCGGACCGCCGTCCACAGTCTGTACCCAGGCGTGCAGCCGGACAGGGTCTGCGGCGATTCCGTGACACCAGACGACGGAAAGCCGGTGGGCCGAGAGCAGCAGCACTGCGGCGACGGATTCTTCCAGGCAGGCGGTTCGGACGGGCGCATGCCACGCGGAACGGCGAATGGAGAGCACGGCCTCCGTCGCCTCCGCGGGAGAAGCTGGGCGACGTGCAGCACAGACGGATGCCCGCAGGGCCAGGATGAGCCGGTTCATCACGCTCTTCCTGCTGCCTGCGCGCTCGATGGCCCACGTCGCGGCGAGGGCGGCTCCGGCCGTCGTGGTGAAGGGGCGAGCCGCGCGGGTGAGTCCGGCGGGGTGTTCAGCACTTCCCCAACTCGGCGCAGGAGCTGGTGCGGAGACGGGCGGGCCCCACGACACCGGCTTCGATGTGGGGCGCAGGGCCCCGACGTGCAGTAGGTGGGCTGCCAACGGCAGAGGCATCGCGGTGAGGTGACCGGACCGGGCCGCGTCCTGCCAGTGAGCCGCGCTTTTCGGCAGCAGACACCGCACGCGCCCGGTCCGGTAGTCGATGAGGACCAGAACATGAGGGAAGGCGATGGTGCGGATATACCTCGGGGCGCAGGCGTAGAGCGGGATATCAGCCACGGACTGTCTCCTTGGGAGAGGTGATCCATGTGGGACCGGCGGTCTGTCCCCGGGCCGCCAGCCAAGCCTCGGTTGCGAGCGCCTGTTCCAGAGTGGCCAGCGACATGGGTATGCCGGCGGCGGCGTGCCCCAGAGAACGAACCAAGCGTGAGGCGTCGATCAGCCCGGTCTCCGCCAGACGCCCGTGCACCAGCTCAAGGAGGTCGGGCATGTTGGCGCGCAGACCCGCGTAGTGGTCGGCGTCGAAGCTGCCCTTGGTACGTCGGTCCGTAATGGCTCGCGGCAGTAAGCCGGCCATCGCCACGCTCAGCAATGGCTTGTAGGCGTGGATGGGCGGACGCAGGTCGATGGGCGTCCGGAGCACGGTGTCCACCACCATGGGGTCGAGGAAAGGATTGTTGAGATCGATCCCCGAGGCAGCCGCCAGTTCGGCGTCCGCCACGGCGGTGCGAGCGACTTCGCGGACCTCGTCCACCAGAGTGCGTACTGAGGCGTCGAGGCCGGGCAACCGGTCGGGAACGGAGGCGGCCCGGCATGCGCCCGCGCGCAGCAGCTCGCGAGCGCCGGCACCGGCCCACGGGGGAAAGGGCAGCAGCGGAAACCAACGGACGCTTCCATGTTCCCCGTGTCGTGCGCGGCCAACGGAATCGATGAGCGCGATGAGGGCGTGAGCGCGACTGGTTCGCGAGACGAGGACGGCGTCGCGCAGGAGAGGCACGGGCGATACCCGGCGTAGTCTCGCCCAGCCGAACCCCTCGCTCACAGCCCGTCGGGCGAGACCGTGGCGAATCAGGTCTGCCAGGTGGACGGGTGGCTGAAAGAGAAGGCTGTCGCCGCCGTCGCCCGTCAGATGGGTGCGGGTCCCGAACTCCTCCCTCATCCAGGTGATCTGCCCGATGAGCCGGGCTCGGGTGATAATGGAGGGAGCCGGTTCATCGGTTGCCGTCACAGCGGAGATGGCCGTGTACGGCAAGTGTTTTGCCGACATGGCCAGTAGGCGGTGGTTGATCCGCCCGGGGTACGCATCGGTCGCCCGGCGGGCATGGCGCAGGTCGGCGCCCGAGGTGTTGCGCTCGGGGTGGACCGTGACGGCGTTCAGCCGGACGCCGTCAGGCAGAGCGATAGCGGCCAGAGCAGCAAGGGATGTCGAATCGAGGCCGCCCGACATATCGCAGGAGAGCGCAGGGTCCGACCCGACTCGCGCTGAGACCGCTTGGAAGAGGGCTGTGCGTAAGCGTTCGGCGGGCGTTCGATACGTGTCAGGATCCGGTCTCCATACCGTCGTGGTGCGGGGGACTCCACCGTCGGACGGAAGGACGATCGGGCTTCCGGGTGGGAGCTGTTCGATGCCGGCGAAGAATGTCCGTCCGCTGGAGAGTGCGGGAACCGATGGCAGGAAGATCGAGCAGGCAAGGCGTTCGACATCCACTGCGGCGCGTGTGAGAGAGGCCAGGGCTCGGGCCGAACTGCACCATACCCACTCACCTTCATGACGGACGAGATACACGGGGCGGGCGGAGGCAGGGTCGGTGTGCACATGACGGCCTCTTCGGATTCCTCGATGACCGTGTAAGCGCCGGGCCACCGCCAGGTGACGTCCTCGGGCAGCGTTGCCGAGCGAAGGCGTGGCAGGTCGGAGTCCCTGGCTCCGCACCGTCCGAGGATGAGAACCTGCCGTCGGCCGTCCACGCATGCCGCCGAACGGACCGGAACATTACCGAGCGTCCAGGTGTGAAGTCGTGAGGTGAGGTGACGAGAGCCCGTCGGTCGACACCCCGGCCGGGAAGAGGTACCGCTTCCACCGAAGATCATGATTGGCACTCCAGAGTTGAGGTCGCACCCGTGGGGTGCGGCCATGAGGGCCCGCACCCCACAGGGAGGGCATCAGCTGTTGTAGGCGCGACGCTTGTCCTCGCTCTGGCCGCCGCCCTGGCCCTCGGTGAGCACGGTTGCGTCACCGATCTCGACAGGGAGCAGCTCGTACTCGTCGGTGTTCTCGGTGTTCCGCGGTGCGCTCATGATGTCTCCTCCTGCTTGGGCGATGGGAATACTGCAGGGCCGAACGTTCAGGCCGATATGACCTGGAGGCGCATAGGTGACTCGCCGTCGGGAGAGGCTTTGTTCCACCCGGCCGTCAGGTTTGCTGGCATTCAGTCAACTCCCTTACTGGTGTGAAGTCCTGGGCCATCCGGTGGTGCACATTCCCTCCGGGGGCCGCTTTGGGGGGCCGGAAATCCGAAACGGAACTTTCAGAAGCTTGGGGGGCGGGCATGATGGCACCGGAGGGCATCGGCGCACTGCTGAGGGGGATTCGGGAAGCGGCGGGCCTGACGCGTGAGGAGCAGGCATCGGTGATACAGGCGGCTCGGGGCGGAAAGTGGTTCGACCCGGAGAACCTGAAGCGGTGGGAAACCGAGCGACGCTTGCCCACGCCGATGTGGCACGCACTTCTCGCCGAGTGCTACGGCAGGCAGACGGAGGAGATCGTTCGCGCTGTTGTGGTCAGCCGACGTCGACGAAGGCTTCACCGGCTGGTCGGGGCGTACGCCGAGCAGGAGTCCGCGCTCGCGCTCACCATGGCCCCGTCCGTCATGACCCGCGCACTGATCGCCGTCGACGGTGCGGTCTGTGTCCGGGCGGACGGCGATCCGACCGTGGCGGCCGGTCTCGCCATCGGCGCATGGATCGGACTTCCCTCGGCGTACCGCGACGGGTTGGTCCGCTCACGGGTCGAGGCGTTGTGCCGGACGCTCCCCGGGCGTCCGGGGAACATGCTGCGGGACGCGTTGGCGAGCCGCTGAGCCCGCCCGGGGAAAGGGCCGAGCCGGCAGGCTCTCGCCCTCTCAAGCGAATCCGCGGGCGATCTCGTCCAGGATCTCGTCGATGATCTCCGCCGGTTCGCGCGTCAGGTCCTCCTCGATCCACATGCGCATGGCGATCCGCATCGAGGACAGGAACGCCGCCGCGAGGACCGTCGGCCGTACCGGTCCCTCGGCGGGTCCCGGGCGGGTGGCCACCGCTTCGGCCAGGTCGCGTTCCATCGCGGCGTGGTTGGCCAGCTGGCGGGCGAGCAGGGAGGGGTGGCGCATGGCCAGGCGGGTGCGTACCGCCCAGGCGCGCTCCGGTGGGTTGACCCGGTCCGCGAACTCCGTCATCGCCGCCCGCAGCGCGGTCCAGGCGGGCTCTTCCGCGGGGCGAGCGCGCACGGTCCGTACGAGTGCTCTTATCTGCCGCTCCTCCCCGTACAGGAGGGCGTCCTCCTTGTTCGTGAAGTAGTTGGAGAACGTTCTGCGGGAGATCCCGGCCGCGTCCGCGACGGCCTCCACCGTCACATGGTCGAAGCCGTGCTCGACGGTGAGGCGCAGCGTCGCCTCGTGCACGGCCTGCCGGGTGGCTTCCTTCTTGCGTTCCCGCAGTCCCACAGAGCTCTCCATGGGGGCATTATCCATCCCGGCCAACATTATTGCGCAGTGGGCAAAATTGCCCAGTGTGCATGTATGGTGAAGCCTTCCCTTTCCTGCCCGAACCCTCCGGAGGTTGCGCGTGAGCGCACAAACGGCCGCGCCGACCGACGTCGCGCCGATGGATCACCGTCATGTGCTGAGAGCCCTCAGCGGACTGCTCATCGTGCTGTTCGTGGCGATGATCAGCAGCACGGTGGTCTCGGTCGCGCTTCCGCAGATCATCGGCTCGCTCAACGGCACGCAGTCGCAGTACACCTGGGTCGTCACCGCGACCCTGCTCGCGTCCACCGCCTCCACCCCGATCTGGGGCAAGCTCGCCGACCTGTTCAGCAAGAAGCTGCTGCTCCAGATATCCATCGGCATCTTCGTCGTCTCGTCGATCGCCTGCGGGTTCGCCCAGTCCACCGAGCAGCTGATCGCCTTCCGCGCCCTCCAGGGCCTGGGCATGGGCGCCCTCCAGGTGCTCGTCCAGGTGATCATCGCCGCGATGATCAGCCCCAAGGAGCGTGGCCGCTACAACGGTTACCTCGGCGGCGTCATGGCCGTCGCCACCGTCGGCGGCCCGCTGCTGGGCGGCTTCATCACCGACGCGTCCTGGCTGGGCTGGCGCTGGTGCTTCTTCGTCGCGGTGCCGTTCACGCTGCTCGCCTCCGTGATGCTCGGCCGCACCCTGCACCTCGCCGAGGTGCGCCGCCCCGAGACCAAGGTCGACTACCTCGGTGCCACGCTCATCGCCGCGGGTGTCAGCCTCCTGCTGCTCTGGGTCACCTTCGTCGGCAACGACTTCGACTGGATCTCCTGGCAGACCGCGGCCATGGTCGGCGCGAGCGTCGTGATCCTGGGCGCCGCCGTACTGGTCGAGGCCCGGGTCAAGGAGCCGGTCGTCCCGCTCCATGTCGTACGCCGGCGGGACCCCGCCCTCGCGATCGTCGCGAGCCTCGCGGTCGGCATGGCGATGTTCGGCGGCGCGGTCTTCCTCGGCCAGTACTTCCAGATCGGCCGCGGCTACTCTCCGACCGAGGCCGGGCTGCTCACCATCCCGCTGATGGCCGGGGTGCTCGTCTCCTCGACCGTCGCCGGCCGCATGGTCTCCAGAACCGGCAAGGTCAAGCCTTACATCATCGCCGGAGTCGTCGTGCTCACCCTCGGCTTCCTGGGGCTGTCCACGATCGACCACGAGACCTCCCTGGTCCTCGTGTCGTTCGGGATGCTCGCCGTCGGCCTCGGTGTCGGTATGTCGATGCAGAACCTCGTCCTGGTCCTCCAGAACACGGTCCCGCTCAGCGAACTCGGCGCGGCCAGCGGCGCGATCACCTTCTTCCGCTCCCTCGGCGGCACGATGGGCGTCTCGGTGCTCGGCGCCGTGCTCGCCAACCAGGTCGCCACGAAGATCACCCACGGGCTGACCGAGCTGGGCATCGACCCGGCGGCCTCCTCGTCGGGCGGCTCGACCCTGAACGTCGCGGCGATGCCGCCGCAGGTCCAGGAGGTCGTACGTGCCGCGTACGGCGACGCGACGGGCCACATCTTCCTGATCTCGGCGGGCATCGCGGTGATCGGCGTGGTCGCGTCCCTGTTCCTGACCTCCACGAAGCTGCGTGACAGCGTGGACCTGTAGCGCCGCGGTTCCCTGTCCCCGCGGGTGTGCCCCGTGCCGTCACGGCACGGGGCACACCTCTTCCGGACGCGAGAACACCCGCTCGACTGCGGTAATGTGACCCCTCCCCGTACGGGTACCAGACCCCGGCGCGCGGGGACCAGACCCCGCACGGGGACCGACCGAGGAGGTGAGACCCATTACCGCTGTATCAGGCTGGGTGCTCATCTCTCACGATCGCGTCGTCCACCGGGCGTAAGCGGTCGCGGAGCGCTCATCGGCTTTCCGAAAGGCTCCGCTCCATGTCGGTCTTCCCCTCGTCCACCCGCTCCTCGATCGTCAGCACGCTGCGTGCCGCCGGCTGTGTCTTCGCCGAGGACGAGGCCGGACTCCTCCTCTCCACCGCCGGATCCCCGGCCGCGCTGGCCGCCATGGTCGAGCGCCGGGCCGCCGGCCTTCCGCTCGAACACGTCCTGGGCTGGGCCGAGTTCTGCGGCCGGCGGATCGCCGTCGACCCCGGTGTCTTCGTGCCCCGCCGCCGTTCCGAATTCCTGGTCCGGCAGGCCGCCGCACTCGCCCCCGCGGGCCCGGTCGTCCTCGACCTCTGCTGCGGAACGGGCGCGCTCGGAGCGGCCCTGGCCGCCTGTCTGGACGGGGTCGAACTGCACGCCGCCGACGTCGAACCCGCGGCCGTGCGCTGCGCCCGCCGCAATGCCGTCGACCCCGGCCGGGTCTACGAGGGCGACCTCTTCGCCCCGCTTCCCGCCTCACTGCGCGGCCGCGTCGACATCCTGCTCGCCAATGTCCCCTACGTACCGACCGGGGACGTCGAACTGCTGCCCGCCGAGGCACGCGTCCATGAGCCCCGGGTCGCGCTGGACGGCGGCGGCGACGGACTCGACGTGATGCGCCGCGTGGTGGCCGAGGCACCGCACTGGCTCGCCCCCGGCGGCAGTCTGCTGGTCGAGACGAGCGAGCGCCAGGCGGCGCGGGCGGCCCGGACCATGGGCGACGGCGGGCTCGTCCCGCGCGTGGCCACCTCCGAGGAGCTGTACGCCACCGTGGTCGTCGGAACCCGGCCCGGCGGCGCATCCCTCAGCCGAACCGCCACCGCGTCTGGCTGAACGGCTCGCCCTTGGCGAAGCCGAAGGCCGTGCGCGGGGTCACCGCGAAGACGTCCGCACGGCCGGCCGCCCCGTTGACGAACGCGCCGTCGCTCACCTCGAAGTGCCAGTCGCCGCCGTACTTCTCCTCCCACGCCCCGGCCAGCCGGGTCAGCGCCCCGGCGTCCGTCACCCGGTCCGCGCGGCCCTCGACGACCACGTCGAAACCCGAGTCCAGGGTGTTGGCCCCGGTCGTCAGGACCACTTCGGGGTTGGCGGCCAGATTGCGCGCCTTGCGCTCGGCGGGGCCCGTGCAGAAATGCAGCGCGCCGTCCCGCCAGACCCCGATCAGCGGTGTCACGTGCGGGCGGCCGTCCGGACGGACCGTGGACAGCCAGTACAGCCGGGCCGCGTCCAGCACGGCCACCCCCTCCTGCCAGGGGCGGGCGGTGGCGCCCGCGCTGCTGTACCGGGCGTCCAGCTCGGTCACGGGAACTGCTGAGGACATCGTTCCTCCAGGGGTTCACCTCTCATTGTGCGGACCGGCCCCGGCTTCGCGTCGACCGGCGCGGGGATAGGCTCGAATCCGCTGTGAACGAGAATCGGTCGGCGGGCAGGAGAGCGCGGGATGACAACGGTGCCGGGGCGCAGGAGCAGTACGTTCACCCGACTGCTGCGGCACGGTTTCACCGACCCCTCCGCCGCCGAGCAGCTGCTCGACCTCGATGCGCTGATCTCCGTACGCGCCGATCCCGTCCTCCTGGAAGCGCTCGGCGCGACCGCCGACCCCGATCTCGCGCTGCGCGGCCTCGTCCGGCTCGTCGAGGCGCAGGACGAGGACGAACGGCAGGTGCTGCTCGACACCCTGGTGACCGCCAAGCCCCTGCGGGACCGGCTGCTGGGTGTGCTGGGCGCCTCGGAGGCGCTCGGGGACCATCTGGCACGGCATCCGCGCGACTGGCACGCCCTCGTCACCTACGAGGCCGCCGACCTGCACCCCGGGATCGCCGAGTTCGAGCAGGGGCTCGCCGACGCCGTCGACCCGGACTCGCTGCGTGTCTCCTACCGCCGGTGCCTGCTCGGCATAGCGGCCCGTGACGTGTGCGGGACGACGGACCTCGCCGAGACCGCAGCCGAGCTGGCCGACCTGGCCACCGCCACCCTGCGGGCGGCGCTCGCCATCGCCCGTACGGCCGTGCCCGCCGACGCCGCACAGTGCCGGCTCGCCGTCGTCGCGATGGGCAAGTGCGGCGGCCACGAGCTGAACTACGTCTCCGACGTCGACGTGATCTTCGTGGCGGAGCCGATCGACGGGACCGAGGAGAGCGCCGCCGTCCAGGCCGCCACCCGGCTCGCCGCCCATATGATGCGGATCTGCTCCGACACCACCGTCGAGGGCACCATCTGGCCGGTCGACGCCAACCTGCGCCCCGAGGGACGCAACGGGCCGCTGGTGCGCACCCTGACCTCGCACCTGGCGTACTACCAGCGCTGGGCCAAGACCTGGGAGTTCCAGGCCCTGCTGAAGGCCCGGCCGGTCGCCGGTGACCCGGAGCTCGGCGCGGAGTACGTGGAGGCCGTCTCCCCGCTCGTCTGGCAGGCCGCCGACCGGGACAACTTCGTCCCCGATGTGCAGAAGATGCGCCGCCGCGTCGTCGACAACATCCCCGCCGACCGGGTGCACCGGGAGCTCAAGCTCGGCCCCGGCGGACTGCGGGACGTGGAGTTCGCCGTCCAGCTGCTCCAGCTGGTGCACGGGCGCAGCGACTCCACCCTGCACAGCGGAACGACGCTGGAGGCGCTGCGGGCGCTCGCCGGGGGCGGTTACGTGGGCCGGGCGGACGCGGCGCAGCTCGACGAGGCGTACCGCTTCCTGCGCTCCATGGAGCACCGCATCCAGCTCTACCGGCTGCGCCGCACCCATCTGGTCCCCGAGGACCCGGCCGACCTGCGGCGCCTGGGCCGCTCCCTGGGGATGCGCACGGACCCGGTCAACGAGCTGAACAAGGCGTGGAAGCGGCACGCCTCCGTCGTACGGCGGCTGCACGAGAAGCTCTTCTACCGGCCGCTGCTGGACGCGGTCGCCCAGCTGGCGCCCGGGGAGACCCGGCTCAGCGCGAAGGCGGCCGGAACCCGGCTCGAAGCCCTCGGCTACGCGGACCCGGCCGCCGCGCTGCGGCATCTGGAGGCCCTGTCGTCAGGGGTGTCCCGCAAAGCGGCCATCCAGCGCACGCTGCTGCCGGTGCTGCTCGGCTGGTTCGCGGACTCCGCCGACCCGGACGCGGGTCTCCTGGGCTTCCGCAAGGTGTCCGACGCGCTCGGCAAGACCCCCTGGTACCTGCGGCTCCTGCGGGACGAGGGGGCGGCGGCGGAGAACCTCGCACGGGTCCTGTCGGCCGGCCGCCTCGCCCCCGATCTGCTGCTGCGGGCCCCCGAGGCCGTCGCGATCCTGGGCGATCCGGAAGGGCTGAAGCCGCGCACCCGGGAGCACCTGGAGCAGGAGGTGCTGGCCGCGGTCGGCCGGGCGGACGGCGCCGAATCGGCGGTCGCCGTCGTCCGCGGCGTACGGCGGCGGGAGCTGTTCCGTACGACGGCGGCGGACATCATCGGCTCCTACGGCACCGAGGAAACCCCCGCCGAGCCCGACCACGGCGCCCTCGTGGACCGGGTCGGCTCCGCGGTCACCGACCTGAACGCCGCCACGCTCGCCGGGGCGCTGCGCGCCGCCGTCCGCGAGCGGTGGGGCGACACCCTGCCGACCCGGTTCGCCGTCATCGGGATGGGCCGCTTCGGCGGTCATGAGCTGGGATACGGCTCCGACGCCGACGTCCTGTTCGTCCACGCGCCGCGCGAGGGCGTCGGCGACGAGGAGGCGAGCCGGGCGGCCAACACGGTGGTCACCGAGATGCGCAGACTGCTCCAGCTGCCCACCGCCGATCCGCCCCTCCTGATCGACGCCGATCTGCGGCCCGAGGGCAAGAGCGGGCCGCTGGTGCGCACCCTGAAGTCGTACGAGGCGTACTACCGGCGCTGGTCGCTGGTCTGGGAGAGCCAGGCCCTGCTGCGGGCCGAGATGATGGCGGGCGACGAGGCGCTGGGGCGCGGCTTCATCGAGCTGATCGATCCGCTGCGGTACCCGATGGAGGGGCTGGGGGAGGACGCGGTCCGCGAGATCCGCCGGCTCAAGGCCCGGATGGAGTCCGAGCGGATGCCGCGCGGGGCCGACCCGACGCTCCACACCAAGCTGGGGCGCGGCGGGCTGAGCGATGTCGAGTGGACCGTACAGCTGCTGCAGATGCGGCACGGCTGGGCGGAGCCCGGACTCCGTACGACCCGCACCCGTGAGGCGCTGGCCGCGGCGTGCGCGGCGGAGCTGATCCCGGCCGAGGACGCCCAGGTCCTCGATGACGCGTGGGTGCTGGCGACACGGGTGCGCAACGCGGTGATGCTGGTCCGGGGACGGCCCGGCGACATGTTCCCCTCCGACGCGCGGGAGATGACGGCCGTGGGGCGCTACCTGGGGTACGAGCCCGGACATGTCGGCGACATGCTGGACGACTACCGGCGGATCACCCGGCGGGCGCGGGCGGTCGTGGAGGAGCGGTTCTACGGGGCGCAGTGAGGTTCCGCGGGCCCGCGGGTGCCGTACCCCGGCCCGGGGTACGGCACGGGGGCCGTACGGCTCCTCGCGCCCGGGGCCTCAGCGGCGGCCCGAGGACTCCGGTACCGGGCGCCGGACCCGTGGCGAGGCGCCCGGGGCCAGCGCCGACAGATGTCCCCGCCCGGACGGCACCAGTTTCGGCAGGCGGTGGGGCAGCGATCCGTACCAGGCGTGCGAGAGTGCGAAGCCGAACGCCAGGCAGGCCATGCCGCCCACCGCGTCCAGCCAGAAGTGGTTGGCCGTGGCCACGATCACGACGAGGGTGGCCATGGGGTAGAGCAGCCCCAGGATCCGCGCCCAGGGGGCGGAGGCGAGCGCGAAGATCGTCAGACCGCACCAGAGCGACCAGCCGATGTGCATGGAGGGCATCGCCGCGTACTGGTTCGACATGTTCTTGAAGTTGCCCGAGGCCATCGAACCCCAGGTCTCGTGCAGCAGCACCGTGTCGATGAAGTGCCCGCCGTTCATCAGACGGGGTGGTGCCAGTGGGTACAGGTAGTAGCCGAGCAGGGCGACGGCCGTGGTCGCGAAGAGCACCAGCCGGGCCGCCGCGTAACGGCCGGGGTGACGGCGGAACAGCCAGACGAGCACTCCGACGGTGACCACGAAGTGCAGCGTCGCGTAGTAGTAGTTCATCGACACGATCAGCCATGTCACCGAGTTCACGGCATGGTTGACGGACTGCTCGAAGGCGAGGCCCAGCGACTTCTCCACCGACCAGATCCAGTCGGCGTTGCTCAGGGCCGCGGCCTTCTGCTCGGGCACGGCGTTGCGCACAAGTGAGTACAGCCAGTAACTGACCGCGATGAGCAGGATTTCGAACCAGAGCCGTGGACGGCGCGGGGCCCGCAATGCGCGGAGCTTCGCCGTTCTTCCGTTCCGCTTGGCCTCGGGGGCCGCCTCGTCCACGATGGGTGACGGGGTGCCGGCCGTTCGGCCTTCCTGTGTTTTCACGTGCGATTCACCCATAGGCACAGAGTCTGCCAGATACGTCCCCCTCCGCCCGATCATCCTCCGGTCGGGTTCAGGTCGCACGATATGCGTCTCAAGGACGAGAGTGGGACCCTGAGGAGGGTCCGGGGCCCGAGGCCGTTGAACCGCGAACCACCAGCTCGGGCATGAAGACGAACTCGCTGTGCGGGGCCGGGGTTCCGCCGATCTCCTCCAGGAGCGTGCGGACGGCGGCCTGGCCCATCGCCGTCACCGGCTGCCGGATCGTGGTCAGCGGCGGATCGGTGAACGCTATGAGCGGCGAATCGTCGTAGCCCACCACCGACAGATCGCGCGGCACCTGCCGCGACAGCCGCCGGGCCGCCCGGATCGCGCCCAGGGCCATCATGTCGCTCGCGCACACCACGGCCGTGCATCCGCGTTCCAGCAGTGCCGAGGCGGCGGCCTGACCGCCCTCCAGCGTGTACAGGGAGTGCTCGATCAGCTCCTCCACCTGCTCCGGGGCGAGGCCGAGCTGTTCGCGCATCGTGGCGTGGAAGCCCTCGATCTTGCGGAGTACCGGAACGAAGCGCTTGGGGCCGACCGCGAGGCCGATCCGCTGGTGTCCCAGCGCGACCAGATGGGTCACCGCGAGCCGCATCGCCGCCCGGTCGTCGGGCGAGATGAACGGGGCCTGCACCTTCGGCGAGAAGCCGTTCACGAGGACGAAGGGAACGCCCTTGGCGCGCAGTTGTTCGTAGCGCCGCATATCGGCGGACGTGTCCGCGTGCAGTCCGGAGACGAAGATGATGCCGGAGACGCCGCGGTCGACGAGCATCTCCGTCAGCTCGTCCTCGGTGGAGCCGCCGGGACTCTGCGTCGCCAGCACCGGGGTGTAGCCCTGCCGGGTCAGCGCCTGGCCGATGACCTGCGCCAGCGCCGGGAAGATGGGGTTCTCCAGCTCGGGCGTGATCAGGCCGACCAGTCCCGCGCTGCGCCTGCGCAGCCGTACGGGGCGTTCGTAGCCCAGGACGTCGAGCGCCGCGAGGACGGATTCGCGGGTGGCCGCTGCGACACCGGGCTTGCCGTTCAGGACTCGGCTGACCGTCGCTTCGCTGACCCCCGCCTGAGTTGCGATATCGGCAAGCCGTGCGGTCATGGAAGGCGACTGTACCGGGCCTGTGCCGGATTGCCCACTGTGAGCGGGATTCGGGCGCGAGGCTGCCTCCCGGCCGTCGGCGACGGCGCCCGCGTAATGATCCGCGGCAACGTCTTGCAAGCTCTTGCGGACCCGTCGTGCGGGCTGCGATCGGATCGTCGCACTACGGATTCACCGCGCGTGGCCTGCGGCAGCAGGGGGTAGGGGTTTCCGTCAAGGGTTCTGGCGGCAACCTTGAGGACACGTGAATGTAACGATCGCCGGAGCTTGCAGAAATCTTCCGCAAGGTCTTTCGGTCGTCTTTCATCCTTGTTACGTTCACGTCGACCCGGCGCCGCGACGGAGCGGTACGGCAGTTGAAGGAGTTCAGATGCGACGTGGCATAACGGCCACCGCCCTGGTCGCGGCCCTGGCGCTCGCGGCGACCGCCTGTGGCAGCGACGACGAGTCCGGCGGCGGCAAGAGCTCGGGCGAGCTCTCCGGCACGGTTACCTGGTGGGACACCTCGACCGTCGGCAGCGAGGACAAGGTCTTCAAGAAGCTGGCCGAGGGCTTCGAGAAGAAGCACCCGAAGGTCGACGTCAAGTACGTCAACGTCCCCTTCGGCGAGGCGCAGAACAAGTTCAAGAACGCCGCGCAGTCCGGCGGCGGCGCCCCCGACGTGATCCGCTCCGAGGTCGCCTGGACCCCTGAGTTCGCGGACCTCGGCTACCTGGCCCCGCTGGACGGCACCGCCGCGCTGAAGGACGAGGACGACTTCCTCAAGCAGGCCGCCGCGTCCACCAAGTACAACGGCAAGACGTTCGCCGTTCCCCAGGTCATCGACTCCATGGGTGTCTTCTACAACAAGAAGATCTTCAAGGAGGCCGGCGTCGAGGTGCCGACGACCATCGCCGAGCTGAAGACCGTCTCGGAGAAGATCAAGGACAAGACCGGCAAGACCGGCCTCTACCTCCGCGGCGACGACGCCTACTGGTTCCTGTCCTTCCTGTACGGCGAGGGCGGCGACCTGGTCGACGCGAGCAACAAGTCCGTCACCGTCGACAGGCCCGAGAGCGTCAAGGCGTTCAAGGTCGTCAAGGACCTGGTCAAGTCCGGGGCCGCCAAGACCGACGCCACCGACGGCTGGGAGAACATGCAGTCGTCGTTCAAGGACGGCAAGGTCGCGATGATGATCAACGGCCCGTGGGCCGTCGCCGACACCCTCGCGGGCAATGAGTTCAAGGACAAGGAGAACCTGGGCATCGCCCCGGTCCCGGCCGGCTCCGTCGCCCAGGGCGCACCGCAGGGCGGCCACAACCTCGCCGTCTACGCGGGCTCCAAGAACCTCGACGCCTCCTACGCCTTCGTCGAGTACATGACCTCCGTGCAGAGCCAGGCCCAGACGGCCGGCGAGCTGAACCTGCTGCCGACCCGTACCTCCGCCTACGCCAAGCAGGAGGCCGTGGACAGCGAGATCGTCGGCTTCTTCAAGCCGGTCGTCGAGACCGCCGTCGAGCGCCCCTGGATCCCCGAGACCGGCAGCCTCTTCGCCCCGCTGGTCACCGAGTACACCAAGGTCCTCACCGACCAGACCACCCCGGAGAAGGCCGCCTCCGCGACCGGCGACTCCTACCGCAAGCTCCTCAAGGGCTGGAAGTAACAGGAAGGTTGGCCCACTGATGGCTGTCCACACCAGCCAGTCGGTGGCGAAGGCCGCGGACGACGTCGTCGTCCGCGGCCCCAGCCGCGGTACTGGCAACCCCCCGGCGCCGGGCCGGCTCCGGCGCGCCCTGTCGACCCACTGGTACGCCTGGGTCATGGTCGCCCCGGTCGTCCTCGTCATCGGGGTGATCATCGGCTACCCGCTGGTCCGCGGTGTCTACCTGTCGATGACCGATGCCAACGAGCGCAACGTCGCCCGGTCCATCGGGGTCAACGAGATGCCCGCCACCTACAAGTTCGTGGGTGCGGACAACTACGTCGACGCGCTGACGGGTACCCAGTTCCTCGGCACGCTCGGCTGGACGCTGGTGTGGACGGTCTCCTGCGTGGGCATCACCTTCTGCCTCGGCATGGCGCTGGCCAACATCCTCAACCGCCGTATCGCCGGACGCTCCGCCTACCGCATGGCGCTCATCCTGCCCTGGGCCATCCCCGGCTTCGTCTCCGTCTTCGCCTGGCGCTTCCTCTACAACGAGGACCGCGGGCTGCTCAACAAGATCCTGAGCGGCGCGGGCATCGACGGGGTGCCGTGGCTGAACGACCCCACCTGGGCCAAGTTCTCCGTCATCGCGGTCAACGTCTGGCTCGGCATCCCGTTCATGATGGTCGCCCTGCTCGGCGGACTGCAGTCCATACCCTCGGAGCAGTACGAGGCCGCGGAGATGGACGGCGCCACCGCCTGGCAGCGCTTCCGTCACATCACGCTCCCCGGACTGCGTCCGGTCTCCACCACGGTGGTCCTGCTCTCCACCATCTGGACCTTCAACATGTTCCCGGTGATCTTCCTGCTGACCCGCGGCGGACCCGGCGAAGCCACCCAGATCCTCGTCACCCAGGCGTACAAGTTCTCCTTCGAGATCAGCCCGCGCGACTTCGCGCAGTCCTCCACCTGGGGCGTGCTGATCCTCGTACTCCTGATGCTCTTCGCCGTG
This sequence comes from Streptomyces sp. NPDC079020, assembly GCF_044542225.1. Lineage (NCBI taxonomy): Bacteria > Bacillati > Actinomycetota > Actinomycetes > Kitasatosporales > Streptomycetaceae > Streptomyces > Streptomyces sp. NPDC079020. Next base: position 466,312 of record NZ_JBITUB010000001.1, on the reverse strand, counting down.
GTCTACCGGCGAGTCCTGCGCACCCAGGGAGACAACTGGTGACCACCGCAGCCCAGCACGCCGTCCGCAAGCCGCGCCTGCGCGGAGACCGCTCGCCGGTCGCCTCCGTGGCCCTGCACCTCACCCTGATCATCGCGTCCGTCATCGCGGTCTTCCCGGTGCTGTGGGTCCTGCTGACCTCGCTGAAGCCCGCCAAGTACGCCACGACGACGGACTTCTTCCGCGAGACCACGTTCGTGAACTACACGAACCTGATCCGGGACACCGAGTTCCTGAGCTGGTTCGGCAACTCCGTGATCATCGCGGGACTCTCCACCGTCATCGGGGTGTTCGTCTCCGCCACCACCGGCTACGCCGTCAGCCGCTTCCGCTTCCCCGGCAAGCGCGGGCTGATGTGGACGCTGCTGATCACCCAGATGTTCCCGGTCGCGGTCCTCATCGTGCCGATCTACAACATCATGTCGAACATCGGCCTGCTCAATCAGCCCGCCGGTCTCGTCATCACCTACCTCACCATCTCGGTGCCGTTCTGCGCCTGGATGATGAAGGGCTTCTTCGACACCATCCCGCGCGAGATCGACGAGTCGGGCCAGGTCGACGGCCTCACCCCGTTCGGCACGTTCTGGCGGCTCATCCTGCCGCTCGCCAAGCCCGGCCTCGCCGTCACCGCGTTCTACTCCTTCATCACCGCCTGGGGCGAAGTCGCGTACGCCTCCGCCTTCATGGTCGGCGACGAGAACCTCACGCTCGCCGGCGGACTGCAGAAGTTCGTCAACCAGTACGGGGCCCAGTGGGGCCCGATGACCGCCGCCTCCGTACTCATCGCGATCCCGGCCGCCCTGGTCTTCCTGTTCGCGCAGAAGCACCTGGTCACCGGAATGTCCGCCGGAGCCGTCAAGGGCTGAGCCGGACACCAGCAGAGCCCGCACGACCGACCGCACCAGTCACGGCGGCGCCGGATCCCCGACCCGGTCCCGGCGCCGCTCCCCACCCAGACACCCCAGGGACGACATGACCCAGCACCTCGCTGCCCCCTCCACCGGCACGTCCGACGACGCCCCGGGCCACCGCACCGGCTGGTGGCAGGACGCGGTGATCTACCAGGTCTATCCACGCAGCTTCGCCGACGGCAACGGCGACGGCATGGGCGATCTCGCAGGCGTCACCGCCCGGCTCCCCCACCTCAGGGACCTCGGCGTCGACGCCGTCTGGCTCAGCCCCTTCTACGCGTCGCCGCAGGCCGACGCGGGCTACGACGTCGCCGACTACCGGGCCATCGACCCGATGTTCGGCAGCCTCCTGGATGCCGACGCCCTGATCCGCGACGCCCATGACCTGGGCCTGCGCATCATCGTGGACCTGGTGCCCAACCACTCCTCCGACCGGCACGAGTGGTTCAGGCGCGCCCTGGCCGAGGGTCCCGGCTCCGCCCTGCGCGACCGCTACCACTTCCGGCCCGGCAAGGGCGAGAACGGCGAACTCCCGCCCAACGACTGGGAGTCCATCTTCGGCGGCCCCGCCTGGACCCGGACCACCGGCCCCGACGGTACCCCCGGTGACTGGTACCTCCACCTGTTCGCCCCCGAGCAGCCCGACTTCAACTGGGAACACCCGGCCGTCGCCGACGAGTTCCGCTCGATCCTGCGCTTCTGGCTCGACATGGGCGTCGACGGCTTCCGCGTCGATGTCGCCCACGGCCTCGTCAAGGCCGAGGGCCTGCCGGACCTCGGCGGCCACGACCAGCTCAAGCTGCTCGGCAACGACGTCATGCCGTTCTTCGACCAGGACGGCGTGCACGAGATCTACCGCAGCTGGCGCACCATCCTGGACGAGTACCCGGGTGAGCGGATCGCCGTCGCCGAGGCCTGGACCCCCACCGTCGAGCGCACCGCCAACTACGTGCGCCCCGACGAGATGCACCAGGCCTTCAACTTCCAGTACCTGTCCACCGCCTGGGACGCCGCCGCGCTGCGCAAGGTCATCGACACCTCACTGGACGCGATGCGGCCGGTCGGCGCCCCCACCACCTGGGTGCTCTCCAACCACGATGTCACCCGGCACTCCACCCGCTTCGCCAACCCGCCCGGCCTCGGCACGCAGATCCGTACCGCGGGAGACCGCGAGCTCGGCCTGCGCCGGGCCCGCGCGGCGACGCTGCTGATGCTGGCCCTGCCCGGCTCCGCCTACGTCTACCAGGGCGAGGAGCTCGGCCTGCCCGACGTCACGGACCTGCCCGACGAGGTCCGCCAGGACCCGTCGTTCTTCCGCGCGCAGGGCCAGGACGGCTTCCGCGACGGGTGCCGGGTGCCGATCCCGTGGACCCGCGAGGGCAGCTCGTACGGCTTCGGCAGCGGCGGCAGCTGGCTCCCGCAGCCCGACGGCTGGGGCGAGCTCTCCGTCGAGGCGCAGACCGGGGTGGAGGGCTCCACGCTGGAGCTGTACCGCTCCGCGATCACCGCCCGCCGCGAACACCCGGGGCTCGGCGCGGGGACCGCGGTCGAGTGGCTGGACGCCCCCGAGGGCGTCCTGGTCTTCGGCCGGCCCGGCTTCGTCTGCACCGTCAACACCACCGGCACCCCGGTTCGGATGGCGGCCCGCGGCAGTGTGCTGCTGTCCAGCGCGCCGGTGACCGTCGACGGCGCCGAGGCCGTCCTGCCCGCGGACAGCACCGTGTGGTGGACGGTGTGACCCTGCCCGCGCCCAGGACCGGTGCGGCCCCCCGGCTCTCCGACATCGCCGGACAGGCCGAGGTCAGCGAGGCGACCGTGAGCCGGGTGCTCAACGGGAAGCCGGGCGTCGCGGACACCACGCGTCAGCGGGTGCTCGCGGCGCTCGACATCCTCGGCTACGAACGGCCCGTACGGCTGCGGCAGCGCAGCGCGGGCCTGATCGGGCTGGTGACACCCGAACTCATCAACCCGATCTTCCCGGCGTTCGCGCAGTCCGTCGAACAGGTCCTGGCCGGGCACGGCTACACCCCCGTGCTCTGCACCCAGCTGCCGGGCGGCGCCACCGAGGACGAGCTCGTCGAGCAGCTCGTCGAACGGGGCGTCGGCGGCATCGTGTTCCTCTCCGGGCTGCACGCCGATCTGTCGGCGGACCCGGCACGGTACGCCGCGCTCACCGAGCGCGGCGTACCGTTCGTCCTGATCAACGGCTACAACGAACGGATCAGCGCCCCGTTCGTCTCGCCGGACGACTCCGCCGCCGTGCGGATGGCCGTCGGGCATCTGGCCGACCTCGGGCACCGCAGGATCGGTCTGGCCATCGGACCGCAGCGCTATGTGCCCTCGCGCCGCAAGCGCGACGGCTTCCTCGACGCGTCGGTATCGGTGCTGGGCCTGTCCCGCGACGAGGCCGAACTCCTGGTGTGCTCCACGCTGTTCAGCGTGGAGGGCGGCCAGGTCGCGGCGGGTGCCCTGCTCGACCTGGGCTGCACCGGCATCGTCTGCGGCAGCGACCTGATGGCGCTCGGCGTGGTGCGGGCGGCCCGGGGGCGGGGGCTCGACGTACCGCGCGACGTCTCGGTCGTCGGCTTCGACGACTCGCAGCTGATCGCGTTCACCGACCCGCCGCTGACCACCGTGCGCCAGCCCGTGCAGGCGATGGCGGCGGCGGCGGTGGGCGCGCTCCTGGAGGAGATCGGCGGGAGCCCGGTGCAGCGCACGGAGTACGTGTTCCAGCCGGAGCTGGTGGTCCGGGGGTCGACCGCGGCGGTGGGACGCGCCGGGTGAGGCCGGGGGCGGTGGACACCCCCGGGGGTTCAGGCCGTCACGGGAGAAGTCCCCACGTACAGGAGAGGCACCGGAGCCGGCCCGGAAGGGCCTGCGGGGAGTGAGCGGCCCTTGGTGCCTCTCCTGCCGTGACCGGCCCGGCCGGCCGGGCGCGTGGGGCCCGGTGCGCCGAAGCGGCCGGGACCCCCGGCCGACCGGACCGGAGTCCGGAAGAACGTAACATTCGCGCAATATCTTGCGGAAGGCCTTGCAGGCAGAAAACTGCCGGATTTCATGGATGTGAGCGGGAGATGTCCAAAGGGTTGACCCGGGCCGGGCGGGCTCGTACGGTCTGCTCCGCAGCAAGGTTTGCATTCTTGCAGCAAGAACCTTCAGGACCTTGAGGGCACGGCGCGTTGCCACGTGAGGCTGCACCGTCACCCGCGTTTCCCCCACCGCAGGAGGAAAGACATGGCACGCAGACCCCTCTCCGCCGCGCTCGCACTCGTGGCAGGCGCCGCTGTCCTCGCCGTCCCCGCCCAACTCGGCGCCGCAGGCGCCGCGCAGGCCGCCGGTCCCGGCGGCAAGGACGTCACCGCCGTGATGTTCGAGTGGAAGTTCGACTCCATAGCCAAGGCCTGTACGGACTCCCTGGGTCCGGCGGGCTACGGCTTCGTCCAGGTCTCGCCGCCCCAGGAGCACATCCAGGGCGGCCAGTGGTGGACCTCCTACCAGCCCGTCAGCTACCGGATAGCCGGCCGGCTCGGCGACCGGAACGCCTTCGCCGCCATGGTGAACACGTGTCACGGGGCGGGCGTCAAGGTCGTCGCCGACGCCGTCATCAACCACATGTCGGCCGGCTCGGGCACCGGCACCGGCGGTTCCGCCTACGGCAAGTACGACTACCCGGGCATCTACTCGGTCAACGACATGAACGACTGCCAGTCGCCGATCACCAACTACGGCGACCGCGGCAACGTACAGAACTGCGAACTCGTCGGCCTGGCCGACCTGGACACCGGCGAGGACTACGTACGCGGCAGGATCGCCGGTTACCTCAACGACCTGCTCTCCCTCGGCGTCGACGGCTTCCGGATCGACGCCGCCAAGCACATGCCCGCCGGTGACCTCGCCAACATCAAGTCGCGGCTGAGCAACCCCGGTGTCTACTGGAAGCAGGAGGCCATCCACGGGGGCGGCGAGGCCGTCTCGCCCTCCGAGTACCTCGGCACCGGTGACGTCCAGGAATTCCGCTACGCCCGGGGCCTCAAGCAGACGTTCCTCGACGAGAATCTCGCCAATCTGAAGAACTACGGCGAGGGCTGGGGCTTCATGGAGTCGGGCAGGTCAGCGGTCTTCGTCGACAACCACGACACCGAGCGCAACGGCGAGACGCTGAACTACAAGAACGGCGCCGACTACACCCTCGCCAGCGTCTTCATGCTGGCCTGGCCCTACGGCTCCCCGGACGTCCACTCCGGCTACGAATGGTCCGACAAGGACGCCGGGCCGCCCAACGGCGGTCAGGTGAACGCCTGTTACAGCGACGGCTGGAAGTGCCAGCACGCCTGGCGCGAGATCTCCTCCATGGTCGGCTTCCGCAACGCCGCACGGGGCCAGGGAGTCTCGAACTGGTGGGACAACGGCGGCGACCAGATCGCGTTCGGCCGGGGCTCGAAGGCGTACGTCGCCATCAACCACGAGGGCTCCGCCCTGACCCGTACGTTCCAGACCTCGCTGCCCGCCGGTGACTACTGCGACATCCAGTCCGGCAACGGCGTCACCGTCGACGGATCGGGGCAGTTCACCGCCACCCTGGGATCCAATACCGCGCTCGCCCTGCACGCGGACGCCCGCACCTGCACCGGCGACGGAACGGCCCCCGGCAGGTCGGGGCTCTGACCGGCGACGTCCGGCGCGGCTGACCACGACTTCCGGGCGGGCCGGGGGCGCACGGCTGTGCACCTCCGGCCCGCCCGGAGACCCCCCACGCGCTTTTGCTTTTGTTCCCACCGCAGAGAACCCGAGGAGTACCCGCCCGTGTCCCGAACCACCCTCCGGCGGGGGGCCGTCGCAGCACTCTGCGCGGCGCTGCTGCCCGTCGTACCGGCGGCCTCGGCGGCCGCTCCGTCCAGACCCCCGGCCCCGCCCCCGGACGCCGCGCTGGCCCGGGAACCGGCCCGGCACGACCTGACCCGTGAGCAGTTCTACTTCGTACTGCCCGACCGCTTCGCCAACGGCGACCGGGCCAACGACCGGGGCGGGCTGACCGGTTCACGCCTGGAGACCGGGTACGACCCCACCGACAAGGGCTTCTACCAGGGCGGCGACCTCAAGGGCCTGACCGGGAAGCTCGACTACATCAAGGGCCTGGGCACCACCGCCATCTGGCTGGCCCCGATCTTCCGGAACCGGCCCGTGCAGGGCACCGGCAAGGACGCCTCGGCCGGCTACCACGGCTACTGGATCACCGACTTCACCCAGGTCGACCCGCACTTCGGGACCAACGCCGACCTGGAGAAGCTGATCGACAAGGCCCATGCCAAGGGCATGAAGGTCTTCTTCGACGTCATCACCAACCACACCGCCGACACCGTCGACTACGCCGAGAAGGAGTACGGCTACAAGCCCAAGGGCGCCTACCCCTACCTCGACCGGGACGGCCGTCCCTTCGACGACAGCCGGAGGATGGCGAAGGTCGACCGGGACACGTTCCCGTACACCCCGAAGACCACCGTGGACGCGGGCACCAAGAAGCCGTCCTGGCTGAACGACCCCACGATGTACCACAACCGGGGCGACTCGACGTTCGCCGGTGAGTCGGCCGAGTACGGCGACTTCTCCGGGCTCGACGACCTGTGGACCGAGCGGCCCGAGGTCGTGAACGGCATGGCGGAGATCTACGAGAAGTGGGTCCGCGACTTCGATATCGACGGGTTCCGCATCGACACCGTCAAACACGTCGACCTGGACTTCTGGACCCAGTGGGCCACCGCGCTGGACACCTACGCCGCCGGGCGCGGCCGGGACGACTTCTTCATGTTCGGCGAGGTGTACTCCTCCGACACCGCGGTCACCTCGCCCTATGTCACCCGGGGGCGGCTGGACGCGACGCTCGACTTCCCGTTCCAGGAGGCCGCCAGGGGGTACGCCTCCCAGGGCGCCCCGGCCTCGAAGCTCGCCGCCGTGTACCGCGACGACTACCGGTACACCACCGACAAGGCCAACGCCTACGAGCAGGTCACCTTCCTCGGCAACCACGACATGGGCCGGATCGGCACCTTCCTGAAGCAGGACAACCCGAAGGCCGATGACGCCGAGCTGCTGAAGCGGGCCCGCCTCGCCAACGAGCTGATGTTCCTCTCGCGCGGCAACCCCGTCATCTACTCCGGCGACGAGCAGGGCTTCACCGGCGCGGGCGGCGACAAGGACGCCCGCCAGCCCCTCTTCGCCTCGCGGGCCGCCGACTACCTCGACGACGACCTGATCGGCACCGACCGCACGCACGCCACGGACGCGTACGACACCGGGCACCCGGTCTACCGCTCGATCGCCGCTCTCGCCGAGCTGACCAAGGACCACCCGGCGCTGCGCGACGGCGTACAGACCGAGCGCTACGCGGAAGGCTCCGTGTACGCCTTCTCCCGTACCGCCACCGGGCGGCCGTACGAATACCTCGTCGCCTCCAACAACGGCACCGCGCCGCGGACCGTCGAGCTGCCCACCGGCTCCGCACACATGAACTTCCGTACGCTGTACGGCGGTTCGGGTGCCGTCCGCAGTGGTGGCGACAAGTTGGTCACCGTCACCGTGCCCGCGCTCTCCAGCGTTGTGCTGCGCGCCGACAAGCCGCTCGGTTCCCCGGAGGCCGGGCCGTCGATCACCCTGGAGGCGCCCGCCGCCGGAGCCACCGGCACCGTCGAGCTGACCGCCGGAACCGGGGGAGGAGAGCTCGACCGGGTCGTCTTCGCCGCACAGACCGGCAACGGCACCTGGCGCACCCTCGGCTCCGCCGACCACGCCCCGTACAAGGTCACCCAGCACCTGGACGCCTCGGTGAAGGCCGGGACGCCGCTGCGGTACAAGGCCGTCGTCATCGACCGCGCCGGACGCACGGCCAGTGCCCTCGCCTCGACCACGGCGGGCCAGGCGCCTCCCGCGGAGAAGCCCGTCGCCGTCGAACGCGACTACGCCGTCGTCCACTACCGGCGTGCGGACGGCGACTACGAGGGCTGGCAGCTGAAGTCCGGTGACACCACCGCGGACTTCACGGGACGCGACGCCTACGGCGCGTTCGCCTGGATCAAGCTCGGCGAGGGCGCGTCCTCGCTCCCGTACACGGTCGAGAAGGCCGGTACGGCGGACGGCCCGCAGCGCACCGTCGACCTCGCCCGGACCGGACAGGTCTGGATCGAGCAGGGCAAGGACGGGCAGAGCACCGAGGCCCCCGAGGCACCCGGCCAGGACACCACCAAGGCCGTCCTCAACTACCACCGGGCCGACGGCGACTACGACGGCTGGGGGCTGCACACCTGGACCGGGGCCAAGAACCCCACCGACTGGGCCAAGCCGCTCCAGCCGGTGAAGAAGGACTCCTACGGAGTCACCTTCGAGGTCCCGCTCACCGACGGTGCCACCTCGCTCAGCTACATCCTGCACAAGGGCGACGAGAAGGACCTCCCCAGCGACCAGTCCCTGGACCTCGCCACCCACGGGCACGAGGTCTGGATGCTCGGCGGACAGCCGGGGTACCTGCTGCCGCAGGCCGGCGGCGTCCCCGCCCCCGACCTCACCAGGGCCGAGGCCCAGTGGATCGACTCCGGCACCGTCGTGTGGAAGGTGAAGGCCACCGGGGCCACCAGCCAGCAGCTCGTGTACGCCAAGGACGGCGGCATCTCCGTCGTGGACGGCGCGCTCTCCGACGAGGGCCGGTGGCTGCGGCTGCGCACCACCGGCCTCACCGACGCGCAGAAGGCGAAGTACCCGCACCTCAAGGACTATCCGGCGTTCACCGTCGACGCCCGCGACCGGGACCGGGTCCGTGAGTCCCTGCGCGGCCAGCTCATCGCCACCCAGCGCGCCGCGAACGGCGCACTGCTCGCCGCCACCGGGGTGCAGACCGCCGGAGTCCTGGACGACCTGTACGGGAGGAACGCGAGCGGCGCGGCCCTCGGACCGGTCTTCCGGCACGGCACGCCCACGCTCTCGGTGTGGGCGCCCACCGCCCGTACGGTCTCCCTCGAACTCGACGGCCGCACCGTCCCGATGCGGCGCGACGACCGCACCGGCGTCTGGTCGGTGACCGGGAAGAAGAGCTGGCGGGGCAAGCCCTACCGGTACGCCGTGCGGGTCTGGGCGCCCAGCGTGCGGAAGACCGTCACCAACAAGGTCACCGACCCGTACTCCACCGCCCTGACCACCGACTCCGCCCGCAGCCTCGTCGTCGACCTCGACGACCCGGAGCTGGCACCGCGCGGCTGGTCGTCCCTGAGGAAGCCCGCCGCCACCCCGCTGCGCGACGCCCAGATCCAGGAGCTGCACATCCGGGACTTCTCCGTCTCGGACCGCACCTCGTCCCACCCCGGCCAGTACCTCGCCTTCACCGACACCCGGTCCGACGGGATGAAGCACCTGCGGCGGCTCGCCGACGCGGGCACCAGCTATGTGCACCTGCTGCCCGCCTTCGACATCGGGACGATCCCGGAGAAGGAGTCGGACCGGAGCAGGCCCGGCTGCGACCTGTCCGTGTACGCCCCCGACTCCGAGGAGCAGCAGGCCTGCGTCGCGAAGAGCGCCGCGAAGGACGCCTTCAACTGGGGCTACGACCCGCTGCACTACACCGTCCCCGAGGGCTCCTACGCCTCCGACCCCGAGGGCACCGGGCGCACCGTCGAGTTCCGCCGGATGGTGCAGGGCCTCAACGGCGCCGGACTGCGCACCGTCATGGACGTCGTCTACAACCACACCGTCGCCTCCGGCCAGGACGACAAGTCCGTCCTCGACCGCATCGTGCCCGGCTACTATCAGCGGCTCCTGGAGGACGGCACCGTCGCCACCTCCACCTGCTGCGCCAACACCGCCCCCGAGAACACCATGATGGGCAAGCTCGTCGTCGACTCGGTGGTCACCTGGGCCAGGGAGTACAAGGTCGACGGCTTCCGCTTCGACCTGATGGGACACCACCCCAAGGCCAACATCGTCGCCGTCCGCGAGGCACTGGACGCCCTCACGACGGCGAAGGACGGCGTCGACGGCAAGAAGATCATCCTGTACGGGGAGGGCTGGAACTTCGGTGAGATCGCGGACGACGCGCGCTTCGTCCAGGCCACCCAGAAGAACATGGCCGGTACCGGGGTCGCCACCTTCTCCGACCGGGCCCGCGACGCCGTGCGCGGCGGCAGCCCCTTCGACGAGGACCCCGGCGTGCAGGGCTTCGCCACCGGCCTCTACACCGACCCCAACACCTCCCCGGCCAACGGCACCACCGCCGAACAGCGGGCCCGGCTCCTGCACTACCAGGACCTGATCAAGGTCGGCCTCACCGGCAGCCTCGCCGACTACACCTTCACCGACACCACCGGCCGCACCGTCAAGGGCTCGGCCGTCGACTACAACGGCGCCCCCGCCGGATACGCCGCCGCACCCGGCGAGGCCCTCGCCTACTCCGACGCCCACGACAACGAGACGCTCTACGACACGCTCGCCTTCAAGCTCCCGGCCGCCACCCCGGCGGCCGACCGGGCCAGGGCGCAGGTGCTGGCCATGGCGGTGTCCACCCTGTCCCAGGGGCCCTCGCTCTCCCAGGCGGGCACCGACCGGCTGCGCTCCAAGTCCCTGGACCGCAACTCCTACGACAGCGGCGACTGGTTCAACGCCCTGCACTGGGACTGCCGCGACGGCAACGGCTTCGGACGCGGCCTGCCGCCCGCCGCCGACAACAAGGACAAGTGGTCCTACGCGAAGCCCCTGCTGGCCTCGCCCGCGATCACCCCGGGCTGCGCGCAGATCGACGGCGCCGCGGCCGCGTACCGGGACCTGCTCACCATCCGTTCCACCGAGAAGGAGTTCGGTCTCACCACCACCGGGCAGGTGCAGGCGGCCCTGTCCTTCCCGCTCTCGGGCAAGGACGAGACACCCGGCGTTATCACGATGCGCCTCGGCTCCCTGGTGGTCGTCCTCAACGCCACGCCCGGCACCGCGAGCCAGCGCGTCCCCGCCCTCGCCGGAACGTCCTTCGCCCTGCACCCGGTTCAGGCGACGGGGGCGGACCTTACCGTCAAGAAGGCCTCGTACGACGGGAAAGCGGGCAGCTTCACCGTCCCAGGGCGCACGGTCGCCGTCTTCTCGGCGCGCTGAGGCCCACAGGGCCTACGGTGGCGGCAGACGTCGGCGAAGCGCCGCACCACAGCTGGACACCGTGCGCATCCGCCCGGTCCCACGGCCCGGCCGCGGCTCCTCTCCCTCCCGGGGACGGCGCCGCGGCCGGGCCGGCCGGGCCCCGGGGCGGCGCTGCCGGGCGTCCGCTGCCTCACCGGCGGACCCCTGCTCCAGCGCGCCGGACGGTGATGAACGACCATGGTGGGAAACCTTCCCGAGGAGACGACCAGCTTCGTCGGACGGCAGGCCGAACTGGCCCGGCTGAAACGCGCACTGGCCACCGGGCGGCTGACCACACTCATCGGCCCCGGCGGCGTCGGCAAGACCCGGCTCGCCCTGCGGAGTGCCCGGATCGCGGCGGAGCGCTACCCCGACGGAGCCTGGTGGGCCGATCTGTCCCCGCTCCACGACGCGGGGCCGCTGCTCCCCACCGTCTCGGAAGCCGTCGGGTTCGCCGACCACACCCTGCGGATGCCCGTCGACGCCCTGTGCGAATGGCTCGTCGACAAGCGGCTGCTGCTCGTCCTCGACTCCTGCGAGCACCTGCGCACCTCGTGCGGCCATCTGCTGGGGGAGATCCTCACCACCTCACCCGGCCTGAACGTCCTCGTCACCAGCAGGCAGCCGCTGGGCACCCGGGGCGAACACGTGCTGGAGGTTCCGCCGCTGCCGGTCGACGGAGCCCCCGACGCGTTACGCCTCTTCCGGGACCGGGCGCGCACCGCCGACCCGGGAGCCACGCTGGAGGCACCGGGCGAGGCGGCGGCCGCCGCCGAGATCTGCCGCCGGCTCGAAGGCATCCCGCTCGCCATCGAACTGGCCGCCGCGGGCCTGCGGGCGCACACCGTCGAACAGATCGCCCAGCGGCTCGGCTCCCGCCTGGACACCCTCAACGACGACTCGTTCTCGCCGCGCCGCCACCGCGCCCTGCGCACCACCATCGGCTGGAGCCACGAACTCTGCACCCCGCTGGAACGCCTCCTGTGGGCACGTCTGACCCCCCTGCGCACGGACTTCGACGAGAACATCGCCCGCGAGGTCTGCGCGGCGGGCCCGCTCACCCCGGACGGCGTCGGGGAGGCGCTGCGGGGGCTGGTCGCCAAGTCCGTCGTGAAGCGGGAGGGGGACCGGCACCGGATGCTCGACACCCTGCGCGAGTACGGCCGGATGTGGCTCGCCGAACTCGGCGAGGAACGGGCCGCCGCCGACCGGCACGCCGCCTGCTTCCTCGCTCTCGCCCGCAGCGCCCACGCCGGCTGGACCGGCCGAGAGCAGGTCTCCTGGTACCACAGGATCGCCGACGCCCACCGGGACCTGTGTGCCGCGCTCGACCATCTGCTGGCCCACGACGTCCCGGCGGCCCAGGAGATGACGGGCCGGGTCGGCTTCTTCTGGACCTGCTGCGGGCATCTGTCCGAGGCCCGCGGTTACGCCCGGCGGGCCCTGGAGGCGGCTCCGGCGGGCGGACCCGACCGGACGAGGCTCCAGTGGGTGCACGGGGTCGCGGCCCTGCTCCAGGGCGACTTCGTGACCGCCGAGCGGCTCGGCGCCCTCTGCGCCGCCGTGGCCGTGGCGGAGGGCGACGACGAGGGTGTCCTGAGCGCCGGTTATCTGTCCGGCCTCACCCATCTCATGACCGGGCGGCCCGGGGCGGCCCTCGACGCGGTCGGGGAGGTGCTCCGGGACACCTCCGCGTCCCCCGTGGAATCGGCCTACCGGCTGCGCTGCCACCTCGTCGCCCTGTTCGCCCTGACCGCGACGGGCAGGCTGGAGGAGGCCGGTGAGGCCGCCGCGTTCCTGCGGGCCGCCTGCGAGGCGCGCGAGGAGTACTGGACCCGGTCCTACGTCGACTACCAGCTCGCCCTGATCGCCCTGTTCCAGGACCGTCCGCGGGAGTCCGCCGCGCACGCCCGCTCGATGCTCGTGGGCAAACACCGGCTCCGCGACAGCTTCGGCATCGCCCTGGGGCTGGACATCCTCGCCGCCGCCATCGCCGCCCAGGGCGCGGGCGCCCGCGCGGCCAGGGTGTACGGCACCGGGCAGGCGTACTGGCGGATGGTCGGCCACCCGCAGCGCGGCACCCCGGAGCTCGGCCCGGTCCGCGAGGCCTGCGAACGGCAGGCGCGGGCCGCTGTCGGTGACGCCGCCTACCAGCGCGCCTTCGAGCGGGGGCAGGCGGACAACGCGGAGGTCGGGCTCGCGTCGGCCCTGCGGAGCGAGCCCGACTGACGGCCGGACGCCACTTGTGCGGGTCCGGCGATCGAGCGAGGGTGGGGGCGGGCGGCGGGGCCGGTACGCCGGACGGACCCGGCCCCCGCACGCCCCGTACCGCACTCACCACACCGCACTCAGGAGCACTTGATGCCGCAGATCACCGTCGACTACTCCGCCGGGCTCGACGACACCTTCGACCGGCGTGGCTTCGCCCTCGCCCTGCATCCGCTGATCGCGGAGACGGTCAGCACGAAAGTGCCCAACTGCAAGACCAGATTCCGCCGGGTCGAGGAGTCCGTGGTGGGCGACGCCCCCACCGGCGATGTGATCGTGCACATCGGCATCGCGATGCTGGCGGGCCGCAGCCCGGAGCTCAAGGGCCGACTGGCCGAGTCCGTGCTCGAACTGCTGCACCACTACGTGCGGCCCGCCGAGGGGCAGGACCTGCATGTCACGGCGGAGACGCGCGACCTGGACCCCTCGTACCGCAAGAGCTGACGCCCTAGGGCCGCGGGGGCTCCCGGGGACCGTCGGACGGTCCTCAGGGCTGTCGCTGCGGGGGGACGGGCGGCACGGCGGGCGCCAGGGCGGAGAGCCGCGTCAGCAGCTCCGCGAACGGGCTGTCCGCCGGCTCCTGGGAGAAGACCCGCAGCACGATGCCGGCCATCTCCCCGTCGTACGCGGCGCTGACGGAGGCCAGGGCCGCGAAGTCGTGCACCAGCTGTCTCTCCAGCTCCGCGCGCGGGACCCGCCGGCCGTCCAGCCAGATCAGCGCCGTCGACTCGGCCAGCGACACCCAGGACCGAACGACCAACTCCAGCCGGGCGGGCGGCACTTCCACCCCGAGATGGGTGATGATCTGCTCGTACGCGGCCTGCCGCACCCCGTCGATCATGGCGTTCGCCGTCGAGGAGCCGACCGCGGGCCCGCCGCGCATCAGGGCCCAGAAGCCCGGACCGTGCTCGTCGACGAAGTCGAAGAACCGTCCCATGACCCTCAACAGGCGTGCTCCCAGGGGGCCTTCGAGCGGTTCCAGGAAGCGGGCCGACAGCTCGTCCGCGGCCCGCCGCAGCGCCGCCTCGTACAGGCTCTGCTTGCCGGGGAAGTAGTGGTACACCAGCGGCCGCGAGATACCCGCGGCGGCGGCGATCTCGTCGATCGACACCTTGTCGGGGGAGCGGTGGCTGAAAAGCTCCAGTGCGACACCGATCAGCTGCTGTCTGCGCTCCTCGACGCCCATCCTGCGCCGTACCCCGGTCGTCATGCCAACAGCCTATCCGGGGCCGGTCGCAGAGATCGCGGGGGTCCCTCCGCGGCCTGGCGGGGAGGGACTTCGGGCACGGCCCCACGGGGCAGCCCCTACAGGTCCAGCACCAGCCGTTCACCGCGGCAGCGCGAGACGCAGATCAGCATCGAGTCCTCCCGCTCCCCGTCCGTGAGCAGTTCGTCGCGGTGGTCGATCTCGCCCTCCAGGACCGGCTGCCGGCAGGTGCCGCAGAAGCCCTGCTCGCAGGAGTACGGGACATGGGGCAGCTCCTCGCGCACGGCGGCCAGCACGGACTGTCCCGCCCCGACCTTCACCGTACGGCCCGAGCGGTGCAGCTCCACCTCGAAGGAGCCGGTGCCCGCCGCGCCGGACGCCGCCGGGGCGAAGCGCTCCAGGTGCAGGGTGCAGCCGTCCGGGAGCGCGGCGGCGACCGCGTCCATCAGGGGGCCGGGGCCGCAGCAGTGGACCGCCGTGCCGGGTGCCGAGTCGGCCAGGAACGCGGCGGCGTCCGGGTGGCCCGCCTCGTCCTGCGCGACGACGCTCACCCGGCCGCCGTCCGCGCCGAGCCGTTCGATCTCGGCCAGGAACGGCATCGAGGCCCGTGAACGGCCCCCGTACAGCAGCCGCCAGGGGGCACCGGAGGCGGCCACGGCACGCAGCATGGGCAGGATCGGGGTGATCCCGATGCCGCCCGCGACGAACACGTACGCGGGGGCGTCGGCGAGCGGGAAGCGGTTGCGGGGACCCCGGACCTCGACCTCCTCGCCCTCGTGGAGCCGGGTGTGCACCTCGCGGGACCCGCCCCGGCCGTCCTCGGCCAGCCGGGTCGCCACGGTGTACGCGCCGGGGTCGGCGGGGTCGCCGCAGAGGGAGTACTGCCGTACCAGTCCGGACGGCAGCAGCAGGTCCAGATGGGCGCCGGGCTCCCAGGACGGCAGCCCGGCACCCTCCAGCCGGAGCTGGACCACCCCGTCGGCGACCGGGGTGCGTTCGGTGATCAGCAGCCGCCGGGTGGTGGTGGAGCGCCGGCCGGAGTGGCCCGAAGTGGGTTCGGCCAGGGCGGGCATGGGCCACAGCGGGGACTTCGCGATGCGCCGGCGCACGGCCCGCCGGGCGAGCAGCGCGGCACCGGTGACCAGGACGACGGTACGCGGACGGGGCAGGGCCATGGTTCAGCGGGTTCCCGTCGTACGGGCCTCGGCGGCCAGGGCCGCGGGCGATGTGGCGAGATAGTCGACGGCCTGGGCCGTGCTGCCCTCCTGGGAGGGGTGGTACGACCGGCTGAGATAGCTGGGGACGGACCGCAGGATGGCCCCGGTGCTGGGCAGCGTGCCCCGCTTGCCGCTCTCGTGGAACGCCCTGAACGAGGCCTTGCCGTCGAGCAGGCTCGGGTCGTTCTCCATGAAGAAGCGGACGCCGCGCTGCCACAGGAAGACCAGCGCGGAGAACGCCGTCGCCCAGGTCCGCAGCCGCCGCCGGTAGCCGCCGTCGACATGCATGAACACCTCGAAGGCGACGGACCGGTGCTCGACCTCCTCGGCGCCGTGCCAGCGCAGCAGGTCCAGCATCGTCGGGTCGGCGCCCCGCCGGTCCAGGGCCTCGGCGTTGAGGACCCAGTCGCCGAGGAACGCGGTGTAGTGCTCGATCGCCGCGATGGTCGCGACCCGCTCCATCAGCCACCACCTGGACGCCCGGCCGGGCGGCAGCGTCCGGTCCCCGAGCAGCTTCTCGAAGAACCAGTCGACCTGCGCGGTGTACGGGGTGGGGTCGAGGCCCAGCTTCTTCAGATGCGGCAGCACATCGTCGTGGGCCTGCGAGTGCACGGCCTCCTGGCCGATGAACCCGATGACGTCCTGGCGCAGTTGCTCGTCATGGATGTAGGGAAGGATCTGCCGGTACACATGGATGAACCAGCGTTCCCCGGCCGGGAGCAGCAGATGGAGCACATTGATGGTGTGCGTGGTGAACGGGTCGCCCGGCACCCAGTGCAGGGGAGTCTTCTCCCAGGCGAAGGAGACCTGGCGGGCCTTGAGCGGCGTCCGCTCCGCCGCGACCGCCGCTGGCTGCGTGTTAGACATGTTGTCAATGTACTGACGGGTAAGCGGGGGGAACAGAGGCGTGCGGGGATTTTCCCGTACGCCGGTCGCGCCGGGCCCTGTCGCGAACCCCCGCAGCGGCCGTGGGCGCCGGGGCGCGCGCCGGTCCGAGAACCTTCGATGGGGCCGTGGGCGCCGGGTCATGATGGCCGTATGACGAACACTTCGCAGGCGCGCTCCTTCGATGCCGCTGCCGCCGCCTACGGCGCGAACAGGCCCTCCTACCCGCCCGCACTCCTGGGCACCGTCGAGGAGTTGGCCGGCTTCGGCCTGGACGGCGCGCGGGTAGCGGACATCGGCGCGGGCACCGGGCTCGGCACCGCGCTGCTCCACGCGCACGGCGCCCGCGTCACGGCGGTGGAACCCGGTGACGGGATGGCCGGGGAGTTCCGCCGGAGGCTGCCCGGAGTGCCCCTCGTCCGGGGCGACGGCAACCATCTGCCGCTGCGGTCGCACTCCATGGACCTGCTCACCTACGCCCAGGCCTGGCACTGGACCGACACCGGCCGCTCGGTCCCCGAGGCCCGCCGGGTCCTGCGGCCCGGCGGGGCGCTCGCCCTGTGGTGGAACGACTCCGACCCGACGGTGGGGTGGATCGGCGAACAGGACGCCCGTATGCGGACGTTCTTCGGCGCCGCCGAGGCCCGCCACGACGCGGCCGTCCGGTTCCGGGCGTCCCTGCCGGACGGTCTCTCCTTCGAGACGCGTCTGCTGCCCTGGAGCCGGCGTGTGCCGCTCGATGTGCACCTGGGCAACATCGGCAGTTACTCCGACTTCCTGGTCGCGGACCCGGAGGCGGTCGGTGGCTTTCTCGCCCGGGAGCGCGAGCTGCTGTCGGAGATCTTCCCGGACGGTGTGGTGGAGGAGACCTACGTGGTCAGCCTGGCCGTGGCCCACCCCTGAGACTCCCGGGGCGGGCCCTGGGAAAGGCTTCCGGGCCCGCCCCTCAGGAACCGCCCCGGTCGAGGTAGGCGAGCACCGCGAGAACGCGGCGGTTGTCGTCGTCCGACGGCGGCAGGCCGAGCTTCCCGAAGATGTTCGAGGTGTGCTTGGCCACCGCCCGCTCCGTGATCACCATGTGCGCGGCGATCGCCGCGTTCGAACGGCCCTGCGCCATCTGTTCCATCACCTCGCGCTCGCGCGGGGTCAGGCCGCCGATCGGCCGGTCCTGCGAACGCCGGGACAGCAGCTGCGAGATGACCTGCGGATCCATCGCCGTACCGCCTGCCGCGACCCGCCGGACCGCGTCGATGAACTGGTCCGCGTCGAACACCCGGTCCTTGAGCAGATAGCCGATACCGCCGTTGCCGTCCGCCAGCAGCTCCCGGGCGTACAGCTGCTCCACATGCTGGGAGAGCACCAGCACCGGCAGTCCGGGCCGCGCCCGCCGGGCGGCCAGCGCGCACTGGAGGCCCTCGTCCGTGTGGGACGGCGGGAGCCGGACGTCCACGACGGCGACGTCCGGCTCCGACTCGGCCAGGGCCCGGGTCAGTTCGGGCCCGGTCTCCACAGCCGCGGCGATCTCGAAGTCATAGGCCTCCAGCATGCGCACCAGACCGTCGCGCAGCAGGAAGAGATCTTCGGCTAGGACAACTCGCAAGGAATCTCCATGGTCACCATGGTGGGACCGCCCGCGGGGCTGCTGACGGCCAGTACGCCGTCGAATGTACTCAGTCGCCGTTCGATTCCGCTCAGCCCCGAGCCGGAACCGATCGCCGCACCGCCCCGGCCGTTGTCCGTGACGGTGATGCGCAGCATCCCCCCGGCGTGATCCAGGTCCACCCAGAGCCGGTCCGCCCCCGAGTGCTTCACCGTGTTCGTCAGGGCCTCGCTGACCGCGAAGTACGCCGCCGACTCCACGGGAGCCCCGGCGCGCCCCGCCAGTTCCACGTTCACCTCGGACTCGACCGGCAGCCGCAGGGCCAGCGCCCGCACCGCGTCGCCGAGCCCCCGCTCGGCCAGCACCGGTGGATGGATGCCCCGTACGAGATCGCGCAGCTCGGTGAGGGCCTCCGCGGAGGACTCGCGGGCCATGGCCAGCATCTCCTTCGCCCGGTCCGGGTCCTTCTCGATGAGGGCCTCGATGGTGCCCAGGTTCATCCCCATGGCGACCAGCCGGGCCTGGGCGCCGTCGTGCAGATCCCGCTCGATGCGCCGCAGTTCGGACGCGGCCGTGTCCACCGCCTCGTGCCGGGTCTCGGTGAGCCGGTCGATACGCCGCTCCAGCTCCTGGTCATGGGTGGGGGCGAGGACCGAGCGGGCGAGCACGAAGTGCAGACGCAGCAGCGGTTCGCTCGCCCTCAGCCCGATGGCGAAGAGCACCAGCCCGAGGGCGACGGCGGCGAGCGCGGACGCCTGGCTGTCCACCGGCACGAATCCGTACCAGTACGCGTCGTCCCGGAACACCCGCCACAGGCCCGCCGCGAGGACCAGCGACTCCACCGGGTAGATCATCAGGCCCGCGGACAGGCAGGCCACGACGGTGCCGGCCGTCATGTCGACCAGCAGCCACAGGAGGTCCCGCCAGGTCGCCGGGTCCTTGAGCATCAGCGTCGTGCGCTCCACCTGTCCGGTGAATCCGGTGCGCAGGTCCGGCGGGAAGGGCCGGTAGGGCACCGGAATGCGGACCTGCGACCAGGTGACCGCCCACAGCCGGCGCTGGTTGGCGTGCCTGCGCACCGCTTCGAGCACCGCCGGGGTGGTGACGAGACCGATGCCCAGCACGATGAAGGCGATGGAGAGCACCGACAGGACGAACAGGGTGATCGACCCCACCGGACCGGCGACGGCGAGAAACAGCCCGCGCCCCGCCGCCAGCACCGGCGGCCGTATCCGCCGCGACATCGCCTTCATGGTGTTCTCTCCCCTCGCCGGACCCCAGCGGGTCCCGGTCACAGGACAGTCTCACCCCGGGGGCGCCCCGGGCGTCAGCCGTCGGGCCACCCGCCGCGGGGTGTACCTGGCACCACCCTCCGGCCTCGCCCTACGGCTCCGTGACCGGGGGCTTCGACGGCTGGGGCGGACGGCCCGCCGTTCCTAGATTCGGAGCTCCTGTCCGACGTTACTTCTGGGGGCGACATCCGCATGAGGCGCAACCTCGCGGCACGCATCGGTGTGTGGAGCGCACACCACCGAAAGACGGCCATCCTCGGCTGGCTGCTCTTCGTCGTGCTCGCCACGGCCATCGGCGGGGCATCCGGCATGGTCGAGATGTCCGACGCGGAGAACGGCGCGGGCGACTCGGCCCGTGCGGAGCAGATCCTCTCCGACGCCGGACTCGGCAAGCCCGCGGGCGAGCTGGTCATGGTCTCCGCCGGTGCGGCCGGTGACTGGAGGGAGGCGGCCCGGGACCTCACCGAGGCCGTACGGAGGACCGGCGAGGTGCGGAACCTCGCTCCTCCCGTTCCCTCGGAGGACGGCAGGGAGGCCCTGATCACCTTCGAGATGAAGGGCGACGCGGCGACCTCGGCCGAGCGGGTGCAGCCGGTGCTGGACGCCGTCTCCTCGGTCCGGGAGAGCCATGGGAACGTCGAGATCCACCAGTTCGGCGAGGCCAGCGCGGGCAAGTGGCTCGGTGACCTGCTCGCCGAGGACTTCAAGAAGGCCGAGTTCACCGCCGTACCGCTGGCGCTGGGCATCCTGCTGGTGGCCTTCGGCGCCGCGGTGGCGGCCCTGCTCCCGGTCGGGCTCGCGCTGACCGCGTGCCTGGCCGCCTTCGGTCTGCTCTCGCTCGCCAGCCACCAGCTGCACCTGTTCCAGACCACATACTCCGTGATGTTCCTGATGGGCTTCGCCGTCGGCGTCGACTACTGCCTCTTCTACCTGCGCCGCGAACGGGACGAACGGGCCGCGGGGCGCGACGCGGAGACGGCGCTGCGCATCGCGGCGGCGACCAGCGGCCGCGCGGTGCTCGTCTCCGGAGTGACCGTGATGGTCGCCATGGGCGGCATGTTCCTGTCCGGACTGCTGCTGTTCAAGGGCTTCGCGCTCGCCACGATCATCGTCGTGTTCATCGCGATGCTGGGCTCCGTGACCGTTCTGCCGGCCCTGCTGTCCTGGCTCGGCGACCGGATCGACGCGGGCCGCGTCCCGCTGCTGAACCGTCGCGGCAAGCGCGGCGTACGCCCCAGCGGCGGCATCGCGGGCGCGGTGCTCAAGCCCGTCCTGGCCCGGCCCGCGGTCTTCGCCGTCGGCTCCGTCGTCGTCCTGCTCGCCCTGGCCGCGCCCGCCGTCGGGATGAGGACCGAGGCGCTCGGGCTGGAGAAGCAGTTCGGCTCGGACTCGGAACTCTCCGTCGCCCACCGCCTCATCACCGAGAGCTTCCCGGGCGGCCCCGATCCCGCCCTCGTCGTCGTCCGGGCCGACGACATCGCCGCACCGGAGCTCCGCGGGGCGCTCGGCTCCTTCGACAGGGTGACCGTCCACACCGCCCGGAACGTCGCGGAGATCGAGGTGCCGCTGCCGGGCGGCACGGCGGATCTGGCCGAGCTGCGCGAGAACCGGCTGCCGCGGGCCTTCGACGGCACGGGAGCCGAGGCGTATGTGACCGGCGAGGTCGCCGGTTCCGTCGACTTCAACGATCAGCTCAGGCGCGGCATGGTCCCGGTCTTCGCGTTCATCACGGTGGTGACCTTCCTGCTGATGCTGTTCTGCTTCCGCTCGTACGTCATCGCCGTGACCTCGATCCTGCTCAACCTGCTCTCCGTGGGCGCCGCCTACGGGGTGATGGTCGCCGTCTTCCAGCACGGCTGGGGCGCCTCGCTGATCGGTTCCGAGGGGGTCGGCGCGATCGAGTCCTGGATGCCGCTGTTCGTCCTGGTGGTCCTGTTCGGACTGTCCATGGACTACCACGTGTTCGTGGTCTCCCGGATCCGTGAGGCCCGCGCCGGCGGCCTGGACAACCGGGCGGCGATCGACACGGGCATCCGGCGCACGGCCGGTGCGGTGACCGGCGCCGCGGCGATCATGGTGGCGGTGTTCGCGGTCTTCGGCACCCTGTCGATGCAGGACATGCAGCAGATGGGCGTCGGCCTCGCCGTCGCGGTGCTGCTGGACGCCACGATCGTACGGATGGTCCTGCTGCCCTCCGTCATGCTGCTGCTCGGCGAGCGGAACTGGCGCACCCCGCGCGGGCTGTCCCGGCTGCCCGGCGCGGAGCACGGCGGCCCGGGAACGGACCGGGGCCCGGAGACGGCCGGCGTCCCGGCGGGGGCGGGGTCACCCGGCTGACCAACACCCGCACCCGCGTCACCAAAGCGCCGCCACCGCACCACCAAAGCGCCGCCACCGCACCACCAAAGCGCCGCCACCGCACCACCACAGCGCCGCCATCGCACCGCGACGCGGCCCCGGGCCCGGTACGTACCGGGCCCGGGGCCGCGTCGGCCGCTTCGGGAGCGTCGCCCGGACCGGGACCTCAGGGGGCGTACTTGTATCCCACCCGCCGGACCGTCTGGATCGAACGGCGGTGCTCGGCGCCCAGCTTGCGGCGCAGCCGGGCCACATGGACATCGACGGTGCGCCCGTCGCCCACGTGCCCGTAACCCCAGACCGTCGTCACCAGCTGATCACGGGTGTGCACCCGGTGCGGATGCGCCACCAGATGGGCCAGCAGCTCGAACTCCAGATACGTCAGATCCAGCGTGCTGCCGTCCACCGAGGCGGTGCGCCGGACGGAGTCGATCCGGACCGGCCCGGCCGCGGGGCTCTCGTCGACCGCCTCCGGGACGAACTGCCGGCCGGCCGGTCCCGGCCGGCCGAACTGCGGGTGGCCCGTGCGGTGCTGGGACGCGGCGACCGCTCCGGCGATGACCGGCTGCTGATCGGCCGGTACGAGCACCAGATAGCCGATCATCGGCGGCTGACCGGGCAGCGCCGGAAGGGTGTGCTGGGGCGCGGGCAGCCAGGTGGCACCCGGCGGCAGGAAGTCGGCCACATCGGAGAGCCGGACGACCTCGTCACGGTCGACGGCACGCAGCCGGTGGCGGTTGGGGGACAGGGGGCGGGCGGAGGTGGTGGCGGACGCCGCGGCTGCCGCGGTGGCGGCCGGAGCGGCGGAGAAAGTACGGGTGTTCGCCATGGAGGGTCAGCTCTTTCGCGCGAGGAGTCGTCAGGGACGGACTTGCGTCGTGCGCGCGGACCGAAGGCCGGGTGAGCGGCTTTAGAGGGCCTGCGCGTTCCACGCGCGGCAACACACCCGGTCGAAGTCATGATGCTGACGGGACGGCCAGAACGGCTCAAGGTCGCTGCGACCCGACGCGATGTACTGGAGGCTGGCCATGTCTCCATTGAAGCAGACAACGCGGCACGGCAGGAGGGTCCTCTCACCCGTCGATACGCACCCTTGGTGTTACCTGCCTCACCGCGTCGGCCGCCCCCGTCCCCGGCGCTCAGCCGGTCACCCGCCGCTCAACCGATCAGCCGCTTGCGCCAGTCGAGGCCCTCCACCTCGACCGCCTGGTCCGGCGAACCGTCCCACGCCACCGTCAGCCCCTCCTCGCGCAGGGCCGCCACGACCTCGTGCCCCACGGCCGCGGTCGTCCGCTCCGACTCGTCGAACCCGCCGAAATACAGCGTGAGCCCGTGCCCCGAGGCGGCGCTCTCGCTGCTCTGCACCGAGAAGAAGACGAAGCCGCGCGCCTGTTCGTTCTCCGCGTGGATCTCGCTCAGCCCGCAGGAGCGGCAGCAGGTGAAATGCTCACGGGCCGTGATCCCGCGCCCCTCCAGCGCGGCGAACGCCCGCTCCAGCCGGTCCGCGTCGGTGACGTCCGTCCACGTGGACTGCTCCTCGACCCGCTCCAGCCACAGCCGCTCCACGAGCCCGTAGGCCTGGGCCCGCGAGACGGGGCGGACACCGTCCTTGACGAGGTACTCCTCGGCCGCCTCGGTCAGCGAGGTCACCGTGCCGTAGCCGCCGAGCAGCCACAGCCGTATCCGCTCGGCCAGCTCCCGCCGGATCTCCGGCGCGAGCTCCGGCACCGGCTCGGCGGCGGGTATCCCGGCGGACGCCCAGTCGATGCCCGTGTCCCACGCGGGCTCCTGCCGCGCCCACCGCACCATGGCGTCCACCACCGGCGCGGGGGAGCCGAGCCGCGCCTGGAAGTGGTCCCCGGGGCCGCCCGCGCGGTACTCCAGCTGGTAGTCCTCGCCCTCCTCGTGCCAGACCTGCACGAAGAATCCGGGGCGGTCCGGAACGCGCTGCACCACCAGGAAACGGTCCTTGCGGCCACCGACGCGGTGCACCAGAGCGCTCAGCGCCTCCGGAGAAATCCGTGTGTGGGTCTCGGAGTTCTCGGTCTCCACCTTGATATCGAGCATGCCCCAACCCTGACACGCGCCACTGACAGCGGACCCGTCCCTCCCGCCGGCGGGGATCAGGCCTGGCCGGCCTTCTCCAGCGCGGAGCAGCAGGTGTCGACGATCAGCCGCGTGACGACGTACGGGTCGACGTTGGCGTTCGGGCGGCGGTCCTCGATGTAGCCCTTGCCGTCCTGCTCGACCTGCCACGGGATACGGACCGAGGCGCCGCGGTCGGAGACGCCGTAGCTGTACTCGTTCCACGGGGCGGTCTCGTGCAGCCCGGTCAGCCGGTCGTCGATGCCCGCACCGTAGTTCTTGACGTGGTCCATGGGCTTCGAGCCCTCGCCGAGCGACTCGCACGCGGTGATGATCGCGTCGTAGCCCTCGCGCATGGCCCTGGTGGAGAAGTTGGTGTGCGCGCCCGCGCCGTTCCAGTCGCCCTTGACCGGCTTCGGGTCCAGGGTCGCGGAGACGTCGAAGTCCTCGGCGGTGCGGTACAGCAGCCAGCGGGCGATCCACAGCTGGTCGGAGACCTCCAGCGGGGACAGCGGGCCCACCTGGAACTCCCACTGGCCGGGCATGACCTCGGCGTTGATGCCGGAGATGCCAAGGCCCGCCTTCAGGCAGTTGTCCAGGTGCTTCTCGACGATGTCACGGCCGAAGATCTCGTCGGCGCCGACGCCGCAGTAGTAGCCGCCCTGCGCGGCCGGGAAGCCGCCCTCGGGGAAGCCGAGCGGCCGGTGGCCGTCGAAGAAGGTGTACTCCTGCTCGATGCCGAAGATCGGCTCCTGGCCCGCGAACCGCTCGGCGAACGGGCGCAGCGCGGCCCGGGTGTTGGACGCGTGCGGCGTCATGTCGATGTCGAAGACCTCGCACAGGACGAGGATGCCGTCGCCGCCGCGGATCGGGTCCGGACAGGTGAAGACCGGCTTCAGCACCCGGTCGGAGGCGTGGCCCACGGCCTGGCTGGTGCTCGAACCGTCGAAGCCCCAGACGGGCAGCTCCGCGGCGTCCGCCGAGGGGGACCCGGCCATGATCTTCGTCTTGGAACGGAGCTTGGCGGTCGGCTCGGTGCCGTCGATCCAGATGTACTCAGCCTTGAACGTCACGGTCGCCATCCTTTGCGGGTGCTGCGGTCTCTGCCTCGCAGCTTGGCAAGGCGCGATTTCCCGTCCGTTGCCCGGATGTGAACCCCGTGTTACCGAGGTTTCCGCGTGACGCCCGGTCCCCGGGAGCTACACATGGCCCTTGAGCAGCGCGGCGAACCCGGCGGCCCGCACCCGCCGCGCCAGCTCCTGCTCGCTGGTCCCCAGCGCGACGGCGGCCGACGACAGCGACCACTGGGCGTCGGACAGGGTGTGCAGCAGATGCCCCCGCCGGATCTGGGCGTCGGAGAGCCGGAACGTCTTCAGATAGGCGACCCGGCCCCGGTGATCGGTGATCGTCTCCCCGATGTGCCGGCCGCTCCCGTCGCGCACGAACGGCGGCAGGAACCGCCACAGGGTGAAGGAACCCATCCGGTACACCCGCTCGAAGCCGTACGAGGAGTCCAGCAGCTCCCGCGCGAACAGCGAGCCGTGCGCCTCGGCCCACGCCCTCTCCTGCGCGACCGCCGCCGCCCGCAGGTCGCCCAGGGTCCGCAGACCGGCCCCGTCCCGGATGCGCGCCGCGAACTCCGCCACCGGGGCCCCGTACATCGCGTACTGGTGCACCAGCTCCCCGTACAGGTCCTCCACCAGCGTGGCGTGCAGCAGCCGGTAGTCCGCCGGATGCGGCACCACGAACGCGCCGGCGAGCGCGTCGGAGACGTACACCATGACCCCGCACTGGCCGGGGTGGATCTCGAAGACCCGCAGCGCGTCCCCCAGGCCGCGCACCGACCAGCCGAGAAAGGCGTCCTCCGCACGCGGCGACAGCCCCTCGCGCAGCGCCTGGCGCGACCACTCCTCCCAGGCGACCGACGGCCCGCCGAAGTGCAGGGAGAGATAGCCCTCCAGCGCCAGGTGCAGCGGCAGGAAGCGCAGCCGGTCGCCGGGCTGCCGCTTGGCCATCCGGTGGTGGCGGTGCCTGGGCAGCCGGACCGTGCGCGGCGGGCCGCCGTCGTCGAGCTGCGTACCGTACGCCGCCGACCGCGTGCCCCCGCCCGACCAGTCGGCGACGAAACCGTGCGGGATGTACGAGGTGTAGTGCGTACGGGGGCCGGCCTCGACGAGCCCCGTGCCGAAGCCCCCGTACACCTCCCGGTGCAGCCGCAGGCCCTCGACCGGCTCCTCGCGCACCAGGGGCACCAGCCGGACGCCGCCCCACACCTGCGCGGGCCGGACCGAGAGACCGGTCAGCTCCAGCCTGTTCACCGCGCCACCTCTTCCTCGTCCTGGTCCCGCCGCGTTCCGCCGTCCACGAAGTGCGCCACCCGCCGGTCCAGATACCGGTACAGCTCGGCCGGTCCCGTTCGCCCCTCCGCGAACTGCGCGATCTCCACCAGCGCGGGCAGATCCTCCGCGTCGCGGATACCGGCCGTCGGCACACTCGGTGCCAGCCTGCGGACATCGAAGCCGTCCGCGTCGTATACAGGGTTCATGTGCAGGGCCGCCGTCCGCCGTCCGGGATCCAGCCGGGTCCGCCACACCCGCAGCACCTCGCCCGCGAGACCGGGCGGCGCGTTGTCCCAGCCGTCCGACACGATGATCAGCCGGTCGGGAGCGCCCCCGGACCCCGGCTCCAGCGCGTCCAGGACGCACAGCCCGAGCGGGGTGGGCCCCCAGGGGCGCACGAGCAGCGGATCGGTGCCGCCCGACGTCCACCGCGGGCGGTACGCCCCGGGCGCGGCCAGCGCCTCCAGCAGGAAGTGGCAGGCCAGCGCGACCGCGAGCGGGCGGCGCCGCTTCTGGCCCGACCCGGACGAGGAGTAGCTGTCGTCGAGCACGGCGGCGACCCGCCCCCAGCTCCCGGCGTCCGGGCCCGCCGCACGGCGCGCCGCGGCACGCAGCGCGCCGGTCAGCTCAGCACGGTGGGCCGCGCGGACGTCGAAGCCGAGCGAGAGCACGTACAGGGCGAGCCGGGTCAGCGGCATCACGGTCAGATCGACGTCCGCGGGCAGCCGCGGCGCCGTGCCCGTGGACCGCCGGCCCTGGGTGCGCAGCCGCTCCAGCCGCGTCATCCGGGGCACCATCCGCTCCAGGAACGCCTCACGCTTCATCCCGTGCCGGGCGGCGAACCCCTCGGCGACGGTGAACGGCAGTTCATGGACGGCGCCCTGCTCGTAGTGGGCCCGGCGCCAGGCGTCCAGCAGCCCGTGCCGGTAGCGCGGCAGCCGGCCGGGCCGGAACAGGAACGCGCCCACCTCGTCCGCGGCGCCCCCGTCCTCCGGGCACCGCAGATGGATGTGGCGGGCGGCCGTCTTCAGCCCGCCGCGGTACTTCACCGCGTCATGGACCAGGTCCGGCCGGGCGGCCAGCCAGTCGCGCATGATGGCCCGGGTCCGCCGGTTGTTGACCTCGGCCCGGCGCAGCGCGCCGAACAGCCGGTAGACGCGCTGCGGCGGCAGCATCGCCAGCCGGGCCGCGATCAGCCGCCCCTCGGTGCGCCGCTCCTCGGCACTCACCCCGGAGGCGTTCTCCAGCAGACCCCGCACGATGAGCACGGCATTGTGGTCGTTGATGTCCAGGGCCAGCGAAGCGGCGTACACCCGGCGGTAGTTGACCCGCACATACTCGTGCAGGAAATCCAGCGACAGCCGCTGCTGGTACGCCCCCGAGCGGAACTCGCGCTGCCCGGTCGCGGTGATCGCCGCGTTGACGAAGAGCAGCACGTCCTCGGCGGCGACAGGACCGGCCGTGCCGCCCGCGTCCGCTCCGGTCCCGGGAACGGCGTCTGCTGTGGGCATGGTCCCCCCGTGCTGCTTCCTCCCGCCCGCGCGGGAACGTGAAGAAGCCGGCCGGGGAATGGAGGCGCGAACAGCGAAATCAGTGCTTCAGAGGCAAGTCCCGGAAGTCGCAGCCGGAGTCCCGCGGCCGACCGGAGAAACGTATCCGCCGACCACCCTCCGCCGCCACTCCATTGGCGGACCGGGCACACTGGCCCGTATGACGACACCCACCGCCCCCCTGCGCATCGGCCTGCTCGGCACGGGTCCCTGGGCCCGTGACACCCAGGCCCCCGCCCTCGCCACCCATCCCGGTGTCGAGCTGAGCGGCGTCTGGGGGCGCCGTCCCGAAGCGGCCGAGAAGCTCGCCGCCGCCCACGGGACCCGGGCCTACACGGACGACACGGGCGTCGACGCGCTGTTCGCCGTGAGCGACGCCGTCGCCTTCGCCCTGCCGCCGGACGTGCAGGCCCCGCTGGCCGCACGGGCGGCGGCGGCCGGCTGCCATCTGCTGATGGACAAACCCGTCGCGACCACCGTGGAGGCGGCGCGCGCCGTCGCCGTGGCGGCGGAGGAGGCACGGGTGGCCTCCGTGGTCTTCTGCACCCTGCGCTTCGCCGCCGCCACCTCCGCCTGGATCGCCGAACAGGCGGCGGCCGACGGCTGGTTCACCGCCCGCGCCCAGTGGCTGGGCGCGCTCCACGCCCCGGACTCCACCAGCGAGTACGCCGCGTCCCCGTGGCGCAGGGAGAAGGGCGGGCTCTGGGACGTCGGCCCGCACGTCCTCTCGGTCCTGGTCCCGGTCCTGGGCGAGGTGACCGCGGTGACCTCGGCCCGCGGCCCCGCCGACACCACGCACCTGGTGCTCCGCCACACCTCCGGCGCGTCCAGCACCGTGACCCTCGGACTGAGCGCGCCGCGGGGCGCGGCCGGTACCGACATCGAGCTGAGGGGCGAGCACGGGACGGCCGTCCTGCCGAGGTGGGAGGACCCGGTGGGCTCCTTCCGGGCCGCGGTGGACGCGCTGGCGGACGCGATACGCACCGGAGTGCCGCACCCCTGCGACGTCCGGTTCGGACTGCGGCTCACCGAGGTGCTCGCGCAGGCCGAGGCGGGACTGGGGGCACAGGTACAGGCACAGGCATAGGCACGGGCGTACGGCGGGAGGCTCACGCGGGCGCGGGATGCGGCGCGGGCGGGGACGCGGGCGCCGATGGGGGACCGGGCTCGGGGGGCAGGGCGCGGCACAGCGCCTCCAGGGCCTCCGGGTAGGCGTGCTCGGCCGGTGTCGCGTACCCCACGACGAGCCCGTCCCGCCCGGCCCGACCCCCGTCCCGGGGCCCCGGGACGGCCGGGTGCAGATAGTCGCCGAGGCCCTCCACGGCCAGTCCCTGCCAGGCGGCGGCCCGGACCACCGAGTGCTCGGTGCCGGGCGGCAGTTCCAGCACCGCGTGCAGACCGGCCGAGATCCCGGTGACCCGGACCTGTGGCGCCCGCAGCTCCAGCGCCGCCACGAGCTGGTCGCGGCGGCGCCGGTGGCGCTGGCGCATCCGGCGCACCTGCCGGTCGTACGCCCCCGACTCGATGAAGTCCGCGAGCGTGAGCTGTTCCGTGGCGCTGGACCACTGCTCGCGCTCGCCCTTGGCCGCGAGTACCGGCTCCACCAGGCGTTCGGGCAGCACGAGCCAGCCGATCCGCAGCGTGGTGGAGAGGCTCTTGCTCACCGAACCCAGCAGCACCACATGCTCGGGGTCCAGTCCTTGAACGGCACCCACCGGCTGCCGGTCGTAGCGGAACTCGCCGTCGTAGTCGTCCTCCACGACCAGGGAGCCCGTCGTCCGCGCCCAGTCGACCACGGCGGCACGCCGGTCGGCACGCAGCGGTCCGCCGGTCGGGAACTGATGGGCCGGAGTGAGCAGTACGGCCCTGTCCGTCCGTCCCAGCTCGGCCACCCGGGCGCCGTGTTCGTCGACGGTCAGCGGCCGGGTGCCGACGCCGTGCGCGGCGAGGAGCCCCCGGTGGAACGGCAGACCGTACTCCTCCACCGCCCACGGCCCGCCGAGCACGTCCGCCAGCAGGCGCAGCCCGTGGGCGGCTCCGGAGCACAGGACGATCTGCCCGGGGGAGGCCCGGACCCCGCGCACCCTGGCCAGATAGCCGGTCAGCGCCTCCCGCAGTTCGGGCCGGCCGTGCGGATCGCCGGGCCCGAAGGCGTCGTGCGGCGCCCGGGTGAGCGCGCGGCGTGCCGAGGCCAGCCACGCGGTGCGGGGGAAGACCGACGGGTCCGGCTTGCCCTGGACCAGATCCAGGAGCGGCCGGGGGGCGCGGCGGGGGGTGCGCGGGCGCTGCGGCGGAGTGCGCGGCACGGCCCGCTCGGCGACCCGGGTGCCCGAGCCCTGCCGGGCGGCCAGCCACCCCTCGGCGACCAGCTCCGCGTACGCGTCGGCGACCGTGTTGCGGGCCAGCCCCAGATCGGCGGCGAGCGAACGGTAGGGCGGCAGCCGGGTGCCCGGGGGGAGGCGCCCGGCGCGGATCGCCTCGCGCAGCGCCCGCATCAGGACGGCCCGCCGGTTGCCCGTGCCGGACAGCTCCAGCGGCAGATCGCTGCCGAGGACCTCAGCGGAATTGACCCATGAACCCACCATTGAAATGCACCCCGTATCCGGTCGCCCGTCCTCATAGATTCGTACCCATGACGACGACGGAGATCAAGACGAACGACCGCACCGCCGCCCCCGCCACCACCGTCCGGCTCAATTTCGCGAAGGCCGCACCCAAGGTCTTCCGGGCCGTGATCGGGCTGGACGCGGCGGCCCGTGAGGGTCTGGACCCCACGCTGGTGGAGCTGGTCCAGATCC
The DNA here is from genome assembly GCF_044542225.1 of Streptomyces sp. NPDC079020. NCBI lineage: Bacteria > Bacillati > Actinomycetota > Actinomycetes > Kitasatosporales > Streptomycetaceae > Streptomyces > Streptomyces sp. NPDC079020. Next base: position 435,623 of record NZ_JBITUB010000001.1, on the reverse strand, counting down.
GCTCCTCGCACCTCAACCGGTGTGCGTACTGCCTCCACATGCACACCACCGATGCCCGCGGGGCGGGGGAGAGCGAGGAGCGGCTGCACATGGTGGCCGTGTGGCGGGAGGCGGACCACTTCTTCACGGAGAAGGAGCGGGCGGCCCTCGCCCTCACCGACGCGGTGACCCGGGTCGCGGACGCGGGGGTGCCCGACGAGGTGTACGAGCGGGCCGCGGCGCACTTCGGGGAGCAGGAGCTGGCCCAGCTGCTCGCCCTGATCCTCACCATCAACACCTGGAACCGGATCGCCCTGGCCACGGGCAAGCGCGCGGGCACGGACGAGCGCTGACCCGGGCAGGGGGCCGGTGCATCCCCGGGGCCGGTACACCCGGGGTCGGCACACCCGGGGCCGGTACACCGCCGGGGGCCGGCACACCCGGGGGCCGGTGCCCCCCGGGGCCGGTACACCCCGGGGTCGGCACACCCCGGGCGGGCTCCGTACCGCCGCGCCGGGCTCAGCGGCCCAGCGCCTCCCGGACCGCCTCGTCCGTGCGTGCCACGACCGCGCTGCCGTCGTCGGCGGTGATGATCGGCCGCTGGATCAGCTTCGGGTGCTCGGCGAGGGCCGCGATCCACCGTTCCCGCGAGCCGTCCTCGCGCGGCCACTGCTTGACGCCCAGTTCCACGGCCGCCGCCTCCTGCGTCCGCGTGATGTCCCACGGCTCCAGCCCGAGCCGCTCCAGCACGGCCCGGATCTCCTCGGGCGAGGGCACGTCCTCCAGATAGCGCCGGACGGTGTAGTCGGCGCCTTCGGCGTCGAGCAGGCTCACCGCGCTGCGGCACTTGGAACAGGCGGGATTGATCCAGATCTCCATGGGGCCAAGGTTACGGGAGGGGCTGCCGAAATCCCCTCTGGCCAGGGGCGATTGTCAGTGGTGGGCAGTAAAATGGAGGTAGTTCGTGAGGGTTCCACCACCGTGCCAGGAGGTTGCCGATGGCCGTTGCCGCAGTCACGACCAAGCCGCTCGACACCCAGCTCGCCATGCCCTTCCACCCGCCGCTGCCGAAGCCTCTCCAGAAGAAGCGACTCCCCGCGGGCCGCCCCCGCGAGTGGTACGTCTCCCACAACCGCCGGCTCAAGGCGATGCGTCTGGCGATCGCCCTGCTCGACACGGGCGTGTACCAGCCGTCGAGTGCCAGCAACCACAAGATACGCACCACCGCCGAGCACCTCGGCATCCATCCGCCGTCCGACACCACCTGCCGTATGGTCCGCACCCTGATCCGCTACGGCCGCTGATCCGGAGCGACCTGTGCCCCCGGGTGACCGGGGGCACAGCCGTACCCCCGGTCGGCGTACCCCGCATGCGGCCCCGCCGCCCCGCGCCTTGACTGGGACCATCACGAGAGCCGGGAGGCACACATGACCCTGCGGGGTGTACGAGGCGTGAGGGGTGTACGGGCCGTGGCCCTGGCGGCGGCCCTGGCCGCGGCCGTCGCGGGCTGCTCGGACGACGGGGGCACCCCGTCCGACGCGGTGTCCCAGGCCGCTTCGGCCGCCTCCTCGCTGGCGTCGAAGGGCTCCGACGCGGTCGCCTCCGCCACGGCCGCCGCACAGGACAAGCTGAACGAGTTCAAGGACGGCGTGAACGCCAAGGGCGATGTCGACCTGGGCACCGTCGCCAAGGACGACGACGGCCATGCCACGGCGAAGTTCACCGTGACCAACAGCACCGACTCGGCCAAGTCCTACGCGGTCCAGATCAACTTCCGCGACAAGGGCGGCAATCTGCTCGACACCACCGTCGTCACGGTCGACGACGCCCCGCCCGGCACGCCCAAGGACGCCACGGCCCGCAGCAACCGCACGCTCGACGGAGACGTCGGGGCAGAGGTGGCCACGGCCCTGCGGCACTGAGCACGCGGGGCCGGTGAGCCGCGGCTCGTCGCCCGACGGCCGAGGGCCCTCACCCCGGACAGCCGGGGTGAGGGCCCTCGATCCCGTGTCAGCGGCCGTACGGTGCGGAGGTACCGGTGCCGTCGTCGGATTCCTCGTCGCCCTCCAGGTCGACCGCGTACAACGGCCGCTCCTCGATGCCGAGCACGCGCATCAGGGGTGTGGTGGGAACCCGGTAGACACCGCCGATCCGCAGGACCGGGCAGGGGAACGCGCCCCGGCGGACCAGCTGGTAGGCGGTCCCGGTGCAGATGCCCAGGGCCCTGGCCGCCGTGCGCATGTCCACCGCCACCGGGAGTTCGAACACCTCGGTGAAGGACAGCGGGGTGCGTGGGGGCATGCTCATCGCCGCCGCCCGTCGGGCCGCAGCGAAACACGGCCGATGCAGCGCCTGCGCCTGGTTCCCCGCGTCCGCAGGACGGCGTCGGGGAGACCGAAGCGGTGGGCCAGAGCCCCGAGACGTGCCTGTTCCACCTGTGCCGCCGTGACGGTGATACGCCAGGGGGCGCTGAATCCGTCGGGCCCGTCCGGGGGCGAGACCTCCAGCTCCCAGTCGAACGGGGCACAGTCCTCCGCCCCGTCCTCGTCGGCCGATCCCGGGTGGCCGTCCTCCCGGGCGATGCTCTCGATATGGCCGACCGGGACGGCGCGGCGAGCCGAGCGCGCGTACCGCCACGCGCTGCCCCGGGCCGACGAGGCCAAGGCGTCCGCCGCGCCCGGGAATTCGGGGTCCTGCTCCTCCAGGGCTTCCAGCAGCGCGAGCACCATCTCCGACTCCAGGTCGGCCCGGTTCGCCCGCAGCCGTACGGAGACCCGGTACACCGTGCCGCCGAGACGGGGCAGGAGCAGCCAGATCAGCAGGAGTTGCCACTTACCACGTGGATCCGCACCGCCCTGCGCGGCGCGGATCACTTCCCGCCAGATCGCCGCACTCAGCACCGGGTCGGCGTCGGGCCCGTGCAGCGCGTCGTGCGCCTCCGAGGGCGAGAGCGGCAGTGGCGCCCGCTCCGGGCCGATGGTCAGACGAACGTCTTCGGCGTTCCGAGGATCGGCGAAGTGGGAAGTGACGGCGGCGAACACTCCGCCCGGGTGGAGCAATGTCATGACATGTCCTCCCTCGGCGCCATGGGCGCCGGGAATCCGGATCGTTGAGGGTGTGCTCTCTGGGACAGCTCAGCCGCGGACGGCGACTGGATAAATCGGGCACCAGCCCCACGCGTCACAGATTTGTTGGCGTGGAGTGCTGAAGCGGCGCGCTGCGGTGCGCGGGCGGATGGGAGGACCCCAGGGATCCTGCCGACCCGGTGGGCAGATTGGCGCGGAAGGTGCGGGTGCCCGCCCCTCGGCGGGCACCCTGATGCGTCGGCGGGCGGAAGGGGGAGCGGTTACGCCTGCTCGGTCTCCGGGGTGGTGGGGGCGGCGGCCGGCGGAGCCTCCGGGCTCTGCGGCTTGGCCTTGTCGGTCAGCCGCCTGGTCGACGGGATCGACGAGGAACGCAGGGCGCGGGTTCCGCGGCGGGGGCGGCGGCGGTTGGTCATCGGTCTCTCCTCGGCTGGTGCGGTCGTGTCGTGATCACCCGGTCCGCGGCGGCGTCCGCGTGGGGCGGTGGGCGCAGGCGTCGCTCCGGTCCGGGCCGCTCGGCCGAGCGGCGCGCCGGGTGATGACGGCATCGTGCCCGGGTTCCCCCGACGGAAGGGCGGCGTGTTCTGAGGTGAATCTGAGGGCGATGCGGAAGGGGCGCAGGGGACGGGTGCGTGAGGAGTCGGGGTGCTGAGGGGGCAGAACATGCTGCTCGGGACGACGGACGGTGCGGCCGGGACGCACGGGGGGAAGGAGGTACGCGCACGTGTGCTCGGCGAGGTCGAAGTCCTTGTCGCTGGTGAGCGCGTTGTGCGGGGCGCGGACAGGATGTCCGCCCTGTTCGCTCTCCTGGCCACCGCGGACGGATGCCGGGCCACGGTCGAAGAGGTCAAACACGCCCTCCGGTCGGACAGGGCCGTCACTGACAACGCCGTCAGCCAGTGGCTGAGGCTCCTCCGCGATGCGGTTCCAGGTGTGCCACGTATGAGGCTGCGCGAATGTTCGATTGATTTGCCCCGTGACAGCCTGGATCTCTTCCGCTTCCGTGACGGGGTGCTGCACGCGGCCACCCTGCGCGGGCAGCAGTGCTTCGACGCGCTGGGCCCGGTCATGGCCGGGTGGCCGCACGGGGAGGCGCTGGTGGGGCTCCCGGGCACGTTCGAGGCGCGGCGGTCCGAACTGCGGATGGAATGGCTGACGGCGGCGATCATGCGCCTGGACGCCGCGCACGGCGCCGGGCTGCACGACTGGCTCCGAAAAGAGGCCGCCACCCTGTTCCAGCGCTTTCCGCGGAGCGAGCGGATCTTCCGGTACCACCTGATCGGGCAGAGCCCGACGCTCTCACGGGCAGCCCTGACGAAGCTGCTCAAGCAGCGCCGGGAACGGCACGGAGAACCGAAGGACCCGGAGCTGATCGAGACGATCAGGGAGCTGCGCGCGAGCCCGTCCGGCAGGCGGGCGCGTCGGGCCGGTGCCCCGCGCCCCGCTCCCGCCCAGCTGCCCGCGTCCGGCCGGCCGGTGCTCGGCCGGGACGGCCATCTCACCCCGCTGCGTGAATTCCTCGACGGGCGACGGGAGCAGGTCAGCGGCGCGCTGATCACGCTGACCGGTATGCCGGGGGTGGGGAAGACCGCCCTCGCGCTCCGTCTGGGCGAACTCGTCGAACGGGACTACCCGGACGGCGCGCTCTTCGCCGAACTGCACGGCGTCGCCGACAGCAGGATGGCCCCGGCCGACCCGGAACAGGTTCTGGACCAGTTCCTGGAGGCCCTGAGGGTGCGTACGGGGGCGGCCGGACTCGGACCGAAGAGCGCGGCCTACCGCACGGCGCTGGCCACCCGGTCCGTGCTCATCGTCCTGGACGACGCGGCCGACGCGGAACAGGTCCTCCCCCTCCTGCCGGGCGGGGGAGCCTGCGCCGTGATCGTCACCAGCCGGGACAGCCTGGCGGGTCTGCGGGCCCGGAAGGAGGTGTACATGAGACCGATCGAACCGCTGGACAGTGAGGCCGCGGAAAGCATTCTCAATGAGGTGATCCCCCAGCGGAGCCGGCTCAGGGCCGGGCATCTGATCAGTGAACTGGTGGAACTCTGCGGGCGTCTGCCCCTGGCGCTCACGGTGGTGTCCAAGCGCATCGAAGGGCGTACCTCGGACGGGATCCGCGCGCTCGTCATGGAACTCCGGGAAGAGCGGCGGAAGCTGGACGCGCTCCACCGGTCCGGCCACGACCTCTCCGTGCGGCTGGCCCTGGACTGCTCGGTGCGGGCTCTGTCCCCGGAGGCGCAGTGCCTCCTGTGGCAGCTCGCCGTCCATCCGGGGCCGGGCATCAGCTGGTCCGCCGCCGTCGACCTCGGGAGCGTGGGCGCGGGCGGCGATGTGGACCGGGCCATCGAGGAGCTGGTCGGGGCCAACCTCGTACAGCTGTCGTCCGACCGCTACCGCCTGCACGATCTGGTGCGGGCCTATGCCCGGCACGAGTGGGAACCGTCGGCCGGGGGGCCGCGCGGGCGACTGGAGGAAGCGACGGTGCGCCGGGTGCTGGAGTACCAGCTCCAGTACGCGGGGGTCTGCGACCAGGTGCTCGATTCGGGCAGGACGCTGCCCATCGAACTGTCCGACGCCATGAGGGCGATCGTCGACCCCCGTGATGAGGAGGAGGCGATGTCCTGTCTGGAGGACGAGTACGAGGCGGTCGTGCGGGGCATCGAGCTGGCCGTCCGGAAGGGGCTGAACCGCTACATCTGGCTGCTTCCCATGGCTCTGGTCACCTATCAGTGGCGGCGCAACCACCACGCGGCCGCGTACCGCAACCTCCTGCCCGCGGTGGAGGCGTCCCGGGAGGACGCCTCGCCCGGTGACCAGGCCATGGTCCACCGGATGCTGGCCGGCAGCGAGATGAGGATGGGCTCGGACCGGCAGGTGGTGTCGCACCTGGGCCAGGCCATCCGGCTCAGCGGGCTGGAAGCCGGTGACACCGGACGCCTGAGCCTCGCCCGGTCCCTGCACATGCGGGCCATCGCCCTGCGCCGCCGGGGCGACCCGGTGGCCGCGCGGGAGGACTACCGGAAGGCGCTGGAGGTGTTCCGGGACCTGCGCGACCCCGTGGGCGAGGCGGCGGCGCTGAACGGGCTCGGCACCCTGCGTCACGACCACGGCGAGTACGAGGCCGCGCTGCGCGACTGCGGTGACGCGCTGCGGATCTTCGAGACGACAGCCGACCTGAACGGAACGGCCAACGCGCTGGCCACGCTCGGAAAGATCCATCTGTCCCGGTCCGAGCGGGACCGGGCACTGCTCGTGTACCAGCGGTCCATCGGCATATACCGCGACCTGGGCTACTGGCCCAACGAGGCCCGCACGCTGCGCCGTTACGCCGAGGTGCTGACGGCGGCGGGACGGGTGACCGAGGCCGTGGAGGCGCTGGAGCGCGTCGTCGAGCTGCTGGAGTCGATGGGCGGCGAGGGGCTGCGCGAAGTACAGGACCAGCTGAGGAATCTGGGGTGACCGGGGCGACCGGGGCGGACCGGGCGACCGTCACCGGACCGGGTCGCGGGGCGACCACAGCGCCGAACGTCCGGTCCGGTAGAACTCGGTCGGGTCGGGGTCCAGCGGCTTGCCCGGGGGTTTCGAGCCGGGGGAGTGGAGGAGCGGGCGCAGGAGGCGGAAGACCTCCAGCACGTCCGCCGGGCGGTTCGCGGGCTCGCGGTCCACCATCCGCAGCGCGAGGGACCGGATCTGTTCCGGCACCAGCCGCAGACGGTCGGGCGGCAGGACCGGGCAATCGGGCGCGGGCCGTTCCTCCGTACCGGCATAGGGCAGCCGCATGACCGTCATCTCCAGCAGCAGGCAGCCGAGGGCGAAGACATCCGCCCGTGGGGTCACGCCGTCGGGATTCTCGTCGTACTGCTCCGGGGGCGCGTAACCGACCGTTCCGCAGCCCCGTTCGGTGGGTTCGCCGATCTCGATGGCCAGCCCCATGTCGATCAGCCGCACCCGCCCGTCCGGCTCCAGGATGATGTTCTCCGGCTTCACATCGCGGTGGACGAGCCGACGCGCGTGCACCTGATGAAGGATCTCGCACAGCTGGCCGATGACCGCGGCCGCCGTGGACACCTTCAACGGCCTGGCGGAGATCATCGTGTCGTACAGGGCCGCCCCGTCCACGAATTCCAGGACGATGCAGTACCGGTTCTGATAGTGGCCGCTCGCGAGAAACCCGGGAATTCCCTCGATTCCCGCGAGGTGTTCGGTGCGGCCGCCCTCGCCGGCGAGTTCCTGGGCGATCTCGCCGTAATGCCGCACCGATTCGAACTCGCGCGGTTTCTGCAGCTTGATGGCGACTTTCCGGTCCGTTTCGACGTCCCAGCCCGCGAAGAGTTCCCCCTGGCCCCCGCTGCCCACCATGTCCCACAACTCATAGCGCCCCAGAACCATGTTCTTCACTGTCGTCATCGAGCTACCTCCGAATTCTGCCGCACTCTGCGTACGGCCGGAATCGACTGAGAAAGGGAGTCACCATGGCGGAATCCTGGACACCCCCCGACGGGTTGTACCGGAAGTCCGATGTCATCAACGTGTCCCTGGGCATGTTCAGGAGCAGCACGTACCGCTGTCCGGCCGCCGACGCGCTGAAAGCACGAGGCTATCGCCCCCAGCGCTCCTCACCGCGGGGCCGGGAACTGCTGGAGCAGTTCGCCTTCGGCCCCCTGATGGCCGCGCTCGACCGGGGTGCGGCGGATGACGGAGCGTTACGGGGCGCGGCCCCGGACAGCGCGGAGGACCCCGGCGCCGCGGGCCGGACGGCCACCGTCCACGAAGGCCTGCGGCAGTGGACCGCGCACGCCGTGTCCATGTACCGGGCCGCGTTCCCGCCGGATCCGGCCGCTCCCCTCGCCGAGGCCCCGGAACCCTGGGCCTACCGGCACCAGTTGTCCGTCCCGGACGGCCGGGGCGCACGCCAGTACCGCATCACCGCCTGGGGCCGCTGCCTGCGGTCGGCGGACGGGACCCGGCGCGAACTGCGCCTTCCGGTCAACCGGTTGAGCGATGCGGCGCCGGACGAGGCGCATGCCGCCGCGGCCGCGCTGGTGCTGGCCGAGGGCACTCCGGGACCGCCGCCCGAACACGTACGCGTCGTGGAGTTCGCGCTCCTCGACGGCGCGGTGCGCACGCTGTTCGACGGCACCCGGGCGGAGGCCGTCGAGCGCTACCGGACCCACGGTGCCGCCGCCCTGGCCCGGCTGCTGGACAACCACGAGTACCGGCCCGGCTCCGCGTGCGGAGGCTGCGCGTACCTCGCCGTCTGCCCCGCCCTGCGCAGGGCGCCGGGTCTCCTGGGCGTCGGCACCCCCGGCCGGCCGCGCCGCACCTGGTCGGTCACCAACGGACGCAACTACCGGGAGTGCCCGGCCCGCGATCATCTGCGCCGGCTGAACCTGCCCGCCCTGGACGCGGTGGAGCGGGGCCCCGCCGCCGAACGCGGCCGCGCCGTGCACGCCTACCTCGCGGAGCGCCACGGCCGCGGCTCCCTCCGGCCGTGCACCGTGAATGTGCCCGCCCAGTGGGTTCCCGAAGGCTTCACGCTGCCGGACGAGGAACGCGAACTGGGGTTGCTCCTGCTCCGCCGGCACGCGGCGGTCTGCCCGCTGCTGTGCGTGCGGGACCGAAGCGGCCTGCGCGCCGAGCCGCGGGTGGTGCGGTACGACGCGACGGGCAACGCCGTCGTGATCGCCGCACCCGATCTGCTCTACCGGGACGGTGACTCCTGGGTGTGGCGCGAGACCAAGACATCGGCCGGTGAGCGCCGGAGGCCCGGCCGGCTTCTCGACAGGTATCCGCAGCTGGCGCTGGCCGTTCCGCTCGTCGCCGACGGCACCATGGGCGGCTCGCCGTCGCGCTCACGGATCGAGATCGAGGTACTGCGACCCGGCGGAGCGGATCTGGAGATCATCGACCCCTTCGACCGCGCCGTCCGGGCCGCCGCCGAGGATGTGCTGAGCGGTCTGGCGGCCGACTGGCACCGGGACGACACGCATACCGCCAGGCCCGGCCCCCAGTGTGCCCGGTGCGAGGTGGCGCGCTGGTGCCCCTCGGGCGCCGCCGAAGGCGTGGCGGCATGAGGCCCCGGGTACCGGCGCCGCGGACGGGCCCGCCGGCCGGAAGCAACCAGGGGGCGGAACTCTTCGCCGAGCTGGCACGCGTCGTGGCCGCGACCGCAGGCCAGGAGCGGCTGCGGTCCTTCTCGCTGCCCTATCCGCGTGATGCCCAGCTCGCGCTCGACCGCATGGTGCTGCACTGTCTCGGCCAGGGGCGCACACCGCCCAGGAGCGTTCCGGAGCTGCTCTCCTGGTGCCGGCGGACCACCGCGGGCGACCCGTTGTTCCGGGTCCCGCCGGATCAGGTGTCCCCGCACGCCACGCTGGTCCACGAGGTCGGGGCGATGCCCACCAGGACCTGCATGGAGCTGGCCTCCGCCGGCCCGCAGGGGCGGATCGAGCAGGAGGCACTCGGTCTCATGGCGGGGCTGGCGGCGCGATGCGGTTCGACCGTGGAGTACCGCCGCTGCCGGAGTTTCCTGATGGACCGGCCCCTGGTCAGCCAGGCGGAGCGGATGCAGCACGGGCGCGGACGCTGGAACAAGGCGGTCTGGGACCGGGTCAAGGGTCTGTACGGGCCTGTGCCGGAGCATCTGCGGTGCGGGCGGACGCTCTTCCTGTGCGGGACCTGCGGACTTCCCGCGCGCAAGGGCGATGAGCGGGCGGGCCGGCCGGGGGCCTGGTGCGAGAAGGAGGACTGCCCGCCGCGGGTCCCGCTTCGGCTCGTCCGCGACCCCGGCCACTGCCTTCTGCTGCGGCGGAGCCTGCGGGTCTTCCTCGCCCTGCCCGGCCCGACCGAGCGGGCGGCGCTGGCCGAACTCACCCGCGCGAAGGTCGGCCACGAGTTCAGCCCGTCCGGCCTCGGCTCCTACCGGATCCGCCGGGCGGACGCCCCGGACCGGCTGATGCGCGTGTACGACCGGCAGCAGCCCGCGCTGCTCGCCGCCCGGGTCGGCGAATCCGCCGACGGCCCGGCCCCGGTGACGTTCGTCGTGGTGCCCCGGAGACAGGCGGACGACCCCGTCTACCGGGCGGCGTTCGAGAAGGCGGTGGACACCGCTCGTGGCGGGCGGCCGGTGCTCACGGCCCCGGAGGACCTGGTCCGCGACGTACAGGCCTGCCGCACCGTCGCGAAGGAAACGGAGAGGGACCATGCGTAGCCTGAACCAGCCGCTCGGCGAGATCGTCGAGGAGCTCAAGGCGTATGCCGGACCGGCCGTGCGCGGCCCGGCGCTGGAAGCCCTGTGCCAGGTCGAGCTCGGACTGCACCTTCAGCGGAGGCTGATGCCCGGCAGTCCCGCGGCGCACGCGTGGGTGCTGTTCAGCGGGTACCCGTTCGCCACCGCGTGGGGTGCGCCGATGCCGGCGGAAGCCGAGAAGATGCTCCACGTCGGACGCTATTCCCTGTGGACCCTGCGCCGGCGCCGGGCCTGGCGCGAGGCGCTGGAGCGGTACCAGCGGGCGGACCGCCCGCTGCGCTTCTTCGACGTCCCCGACCCCGACCTGCCCGCCGAGGCGTGCGGGACATCCGTCGCGCACGGGCGCGGGCAGGTCTACGACGAACTGCTCAGGCTCGCACCGCCGCTGACGGGCACACGGCTCCGGCGGGCCGGGCCCGGCCGGCACGCGTTCCCGGTCGGCCGCAACATGGCGCTGGTCGACCTGCCGTCCGTACCCGGCACACCCCTGGTCGCCCACGACGTGGACATGCTGCCGCCGGGCGGGGGCGAGCCGCTGACCTTCACCCTCGCCGAACTGGAACGGACCGCGGCCCGGATGGACGCCCGGCAGCCCGGACAGGACTGGGCCGGCAGGCTGCGGGCCTTCAGCCTCTCGACCAGACAGGGCGACGGCTTCGTACCGTCCACCACCTTCACGGTCAGCCGGATCCAGCACCTCCTCGGCATCGTCGGGGCGGGCAAGAGCACCCTGCGCGACATCATCGCCGTTCACCTGGCCACCCTGCCCGTCCCCGGGCGCGTCACCGTCGTGGTCGGCGATGTCACCGAAGTGCTCAAGCTCGTCAAGCTCTACAACGTCCACACCGACGGCGCGGCCGCTCCCGTCCTCGGGGCGTCGGGCAGGGAGCGCCATGCCCAGCGGCTGCACCGGCGACTGGCCGGGCGGGGCGAGCACCGGCTGCTCGCCCATGACGACTCCTCCTTCGACTACCTCGGCACCTCCTGCGCGTTGAACGTCCTGCGCCGCGGCACGCCGGGCGAGGGGCCGCTCGGCTTCGGGGAGGCGCCCTGCAGCCGTCTCCAGCCCAGGTCCCGTCATTCCGAATCCCCGGAGGGGCCACCGCAGTGGCAGAAGCGGACGGTCAGCTGCCCGTACTGGTCGGTCTGCCCCCGCCATCACGCGGCCCGCGAACTCGTGGACGCCGACATCTGGGTGACCACGCAGGCCGGTCTCATCGACGCCCGTCCGCCGCGCCCGCAGAACGGCGAACGCATCCGCTATCTGGAGCTGGCCTGCCGGCGCAGCGACCTCGTGATCGTCGATGAGGCCGACCGGGTCCAGATGCAGTGGGACCAGTCGTTCGCCCCGGCCGTCCTGCTCGCGGGCGGTGACAAGGACGGCTTCATCGACAGGCTCAGCGGGCACAAGACACGTGAGTTCTCCGTCGGCGGCAGGACCCAGCTCTCCGACCGGGAAGTGGAGAACTTCTCGGCGGCGCTGAACACGGCGGGGGCGGCGACCGACCGCCTGTACGCCATGCTGGTGGGCAGCCACGCACTGCGTACCTGGGTCAGGACCGGATACTTCAGCGCCTGGACTCTTCAGCTCGGACTGCTCGACGAGCGCTATCCGCTCCCGGAGGACGACGGCCGGAGTGGACCGGCCGGTTCGGACACCGCCGCCCGGGAGGCACTGGGCACCAGGCTGGACGCCTTCCGGGACAACCCGTTCGGCGACCGCTTCCGGTTGACCACGGAGGACTTCGCCGAACTCACCGGCCTGCTGAACGAAGTGCTGCACACCAGCAACCCCGACCATACGAGGCGGCGCCTCGTGACGGTGATGGAGAAGGTCTTCCAGCTGGACGAACCCTTCATGGCCGCACGGAACGCCCGGTACGGGATGGAGCTGGCCCTCTGGCGGGCGGCGCTGAAGAAGTGGGAGGACGGGCCGCGCCGGAGGAAGGAGCCCCGGCCGCCGCAGAGCCCGGACAGCTGGAAGTCGGAGTTCGCCCGGCACTTCGAGTTCACCCTTCTGCTGTGTGCCCTCGAACCGAAACTCGCGCTGATCAACGCGATGTGGCCCCGGGTCGAGGGGGCGCTCAGACTGGACTACAACTCCATGTACCGCCGCCCGGCCGACTACGGACCGATGGTCCCCGAAGCGCCGATGGGCAATGTCCTGGGCTTCCAGTTCCACGTCAGAGGACGGGACGAGGGAGGAGTCCGCAGCGGGGAGCTGAAGTTCTTCCGGTGCAGCGGCGTCGGCCGCGAACTGCTCCGGGCGATGCCCGATCTGGCGGCCGTGGACGGCAGGCCGGGTGCCCATGTCCTTCTCATGTCCGGCAGCAGCTGGGCCGGCCGGTCCAGCCGCTATCACATCCCGGTGGACGTGGGAGTGGTCATCGAGCCACCGCCGGACGTGACCCGTCGCATCGCCGGGGAGAGCGAGATGCGGTTCGAGTTCATCACCGAGGACGGGGCCGCCCTGCGGATCTCGGGAACCGCCCAGGAGGACCGGCCGGAGATGCTGCGCCGCATCGCGACCCGGCTGGGAGCGAGCGTCGAGGAGGACAAGGAGGACGGCGGCCCCCTGGAAATGGAGCTGCTGTCGCTCCCGGAGGGACGTGACCACATCCTGCTCCTGGTGGGCAGTTACGAAGAGGCGCGGGTGGTGGCGGACACCCTGCACACCCTCAACTCCCGCTGGAAGAACAAGGTCCTGCGGCTGGTCTCGGACGACGAGGACATCGAGGACGACAGCGAGGGCGACGGCGACCACCACGCCCGGGTGCTGCGCCGGGGCGATGTGGAACAGCTCAAGGACTGCCGGGCCGACATCCTCGTGGCCCCGCTCCTGGCAGTCGAGCGGGGGCACAACATCCTCAACGACGAAGCCGTGGCGGCCATCGGCACGGTCTACTTCCTCGCCCGCCCGAATCCGCACCCCGACGACCTCGGGCTCGCCGTCCACGCCATCAACGACTGGATCGTCCGGGCGAGGGACAGCGGCGATTTCGCCGCCTGGGTCCGCAGCGGCGCGCATGTGGAGGAAGGCGCCGAAGAGGTCCGGCGGCAGGCGCGCTCGCGCTGGTACCAGGTGCTCCAGCGCAGCATGGCCTGGAGCCGGCTCGGGAACGACCGCGAACAGGTCACCTGGGACCTGCTCGTGCTGATGTGGCAGGTCATCGGACGGCTCGTGCGTGGTGGTGTGCCCGCCCGTGTGGTCTTCGTGGACGCCGCCTTCGCGCCGTACGCGTCCGCCAACCCCCCGGGGCCTGACACACCGGAATCCAGCCTTCTGCACAGTGTGCTGGACGTGCTGCGGCCCTACTTCGCCGGCACAGACGAGACGTCGGAGCACGACCGGTTCATCACCGAGGCCCTGTACGGGCCGCTGTGGCAGATGCTGAACCGCTGTCTGCACCCGGCCCCGCACACCGGCCGGCCGGAAGAGCCCGGCCCCGTCACCGACGAATCAGGGAGCACCCCGTGTACCACGTGATCAGGACGGCGGCCTACGAACCCGACCCCGCGTACGGGCCGTGGACCGAGTCCCCGTACGTGATGCCGTTCAGCGAGGAACTGCGGGCGGAGCTCACCTCCCTGTACGCCCGCACGCGCCGCTGCGGGGACGACCCCGTACAGCTGCCGGTCCGCCGGCTCAACTCCCTGCTGCGGGCCATGGCCCCCGGGGTCGTCGCCACCGCGCGCAACGCGGGTGCGGACCCCGGGCTGCCTTGGCTGTACGGGCGTGAGCCCGTTCCGCGGGAGGTGATCGCGCCACTGATCAGCACCTGGGCGGCCGGTCTTGCACAGACGCGGGCACCGGAGGACGAGGAGGAGGCCGTCGACCGGGCGGACGGGGAGGACGAACTGTTCCGGGGCCTCGACGCGGTCCTGGAAGACCTGCCCCCCTGGCAGTCCGTACCCGTCGACCTCACCGAGACGACCCTCTCGGCGGGCGGTACGGCCGAGCCCGCCCGGCGGCTGTACAGCCTGCTCCCCGAGTGGATCGCCTTCCGTCTGGCCGCCCACCCGTTCCGCACCGGAGGGGCCGAGCTCCGCTTCCGCGTGGTGAGCCGCGAGAACGGCGCGGAGCTGGTCTCCTGGCCGCCCCAGCGGTACGAGCACCGCCAACGGACCTGGTACTACTCGGCCCTGGTCGGTGTCAGCGTCCAGACCGTGCCGTTCGCCTCCCGGTTCCGGGTCCATGTCTCGGCCGGCGTCCGCCGGTGGGCCACCCGGCCGGAGGCCCGGTCCCAGGACCTGCGGGGGGTCACCGTACTGCTGGACGCGCCCCTGCCGTGGCCGGACGTTCCCGACCCGAGGGAGCGGCTGATCGAGAACTCGTTCACCTTCGACCGCGGCCGCGGACGCCTGGCGTGGCGCGGCCGGAGCCCCGCCCTGATCCTGCCCGACCTGGACATCGTGCACAGCTTTCCGGAACCGGGGGATCTGCTCACCGACCCGGAGAGGTGGATCAATGGACGCCAGGACATCGCCGCGGGAATCGTCTACCGGCCGGGCCTCGGCCCCCACGGCGTCGGCCCCGGACTGATGCCCAAGGAGCGCGCGGAGCTGGACGCCTGGGCCGAGGAAGGGCTGCGGCCCATGCTCCGGCGCGTCCCGGACCTGACCAGGGTCACCCGGCACAACACTCCCTCGCTCCTGCCCCGGTCCGGCCCCGCGGGCGACGCCGCCTCACGCGACGCACGCCGGGCGGCGGCGCGCCGCGAGGCGCTGGTGAGTGCCCTGGACGGCAGCCCGCTGGAGATCGACATCCTCTGGCAGTCGCCCGGGACCCGGTCGGAACTGATCGCCGCACTCCCGGAGCTGATCGGACTGCCGCCCGGCCGCAAGGACAGCGACCGGACCACGGGCGAGCGGACGGCCGGCGACCCGGCGGAGGAGACCTGGCACTGGCAGGCCGACGGCCTGGACATCCGGGTCCGGACCGGCCACGCCGGAGCACTGGCCGCACCGCTGGACGTCCCGGGCGACCGCGGAGGCCGGCGTGCCGTCCGCCTCGCGGAGGCCATCGACGCCCGCGGCGCACTCGTCGCCGACCGTGTCCAGCGGCCCAGGGACGTACGGGGCCTGGCGATCATCGAGCTCGGCGGGAAGGACCACTTCCGGGCCACGGACTCCGATCCCAAGCACGCGCTGCGCCGCGGCTTCGCGGGCCGGGGGCGGCTCAGCCAGTTCATCGGTCTGCCCGGGGACGCCGGTGACACGCTCGCGCACCGGGCCCGCTGGGCGTGGCTCGACGCCTTCCGCCAGCTCGGGGCGACCGTACCTCCCGCGCACCGGGTGGGGGCGGGCATCCCGCGGGACGTGCAGTACGCAGCCCTGTGGCTGGTGCGTTACACGAGGAAGGGCCCCACGCGCTGTCCCGCGCGCCGTCTTGTCGCCGTACGGGTCCGCCCCGGCGAGGGACCCGGCGGTATCCACGGCTGGGACGGCGAACGCGCGGCCTGGGTCCCCTACCCGGACCTTCTGCTCTCCCTGTCCGGGGACGCCGCGCTCACCGCGTCTGTTCCCGCGCGGGGCGCGACGGTCACCGGCGACGGGCAGCAGGAGGCCGAACGGCAGATCCGGGCACTGCTCTTCCAGCTCCGCGACCGCCCCACCCTGCTGATGGCGAGCAGCGGAAACCTGCGTCAGTGCTGGCCCCGTCTCCGTAACGGAGCTCTGGCGCGGGACATGCTGGGCTTCGGCGAGTCCGGCGCCCAACGGCTCGCGGTCTACGGCCCCGACCTGCGGGTGGTCCTCGCCCGGGACGCCAACGGCCGGGAGGAGGTCCCCGAGTGGTACGCGCATGACGGCGCGGGCCGGGCGGGCTTCGCGAAGGGGGTGTGGGGCACGTCCGACCCCGGGAACCGTGTCTTCGCCAGCACGGCCGACGTACCGCACACGGCGACGCTGCCCAAGGGCCTGATGAAGCTGGTCCCCACCGCCGCGGGCCGTACGGCTCCCGGCAGGAGCGCGTGGAATCCGGTCCATCTGGAGCTGACCGTGCTCGGCTGCCTGTCGGAGCAGGCCCTGGCCGACGCCGGAAGGACGGACCGCCCGGCCGACCGGCCCGCCGAGTGGGCCACCCTCGCGCACCAGCTCCGCTTCCACGACGACTACCCGCCCCTGGCCCGCCCGCTGCCCCTGCACCTGGCACGGATGGCGAGCGAGTACGTCCTGCCCCTGGCCACCGCCCCGCTCGGCGCCCAGGTGCCGGAGGACGGGTAGCGGAGCCCCGACGCCTGAGGGCCGTCACCCCCGGAACAGCGGGTGACGGCCCTCAGGCGATGATTCCGGCGGCCTCACCGGCCGGCGGGGACGTGCTCTAGAGGTCGAAGTACAGCTCGAACTCGTGCGGGTGCGGGCGCAGCTGGATCGGGGCGATCTCGTGCGTGCGCTTGTAGTCGATCCACGTCTCGATCAGGTCGGGCGTGAAGACGCCGCCGGCCTGGAGGTACTCGTTGTCCGCCTCCAGCGCTTCCAGCACGGCCGGGAGCGAGGTCGGGACCTGCTGGACGTTGGCGTGCTCCTCGGGAGCCAGCTCGTAGAGGTCCTTGTCGATCGGCTCGGCCGGCTCGATCTTGTTCTTCACACCGTCGAGGCCCGCCATCAGCAGCGCGGCGAAGGCCAGGTACGGGTTCGAGGACGGGTCCGGGGCGCGGAACTCGACGCGCTTGGCCTTCGGGTTCGAGCCCGTGATCGGGATGCGCATCGCGGCGGAGCGGTTGCGCTGGGAGTACACCATGTTGACCGGGGCCTCGAAGCCGGGGACCAGGCGGTGGTACGAGTTCACCGTCGGGTTGGTGAAGGCCAGCAGCGACGGGGCGTGCTTGAGGATGCCGCCGATGTAGTAGCGGGCCATGTCCGACAGGCCCGCGTAACCCTGCTCGTCGTAGAACAGCGGGTCGCCGCCGGCCCACAGGGACTGGTGGACGTGCATGCCCGAGCCGTTGTCGCCGAAGATCGGCTTCGGCATGAAGGTCGCGGTCTTGCCGTTGCGCCAGGCGACGTTCTTCACGATGTACTTGAAGAGCATCAGGTCGTCGGCCGCGGCCAGCAGCGTGTTGAACTTGTAGTTGATCTCGGCCTGGCCGGCGGTGCCGACCTCGTGGTGCTGGCGCTCGACCTGGAGGCCGTTCTTGTCCAGCTCCAGGGAGATCTCGGCACGCAGGTCGGCGAAGTGGTCGACCGGCGGGACCGGGAAGTAGCCGCCCTTGTAACGGACCTTGTAACCGCGGTTGTTCTCGGTCGCACCGGTGTTCCAGGCGCCTGCCTCGGAATCGATGTGGTAGAAGCTCTCGTTCGCCGACGTCTGGAAGCGGACGTTGTCGAAGACGTAGAACTCGGCCTCGGGACCGAAGTACGCGGTGTCGGCGATGCCGGTGGAGGCGAGGTACGCCTCGGCCTTCCTGGCCACGTTGCGCGGGTCACGGCTGTACTGCTCGCCGGTGATCGGGTCGTGGATGAAGAAGTTGATGTTGACCGTCTTGTCGCGGCGGAACGGGTCCACCCGAGCCGTCGACAGGTCGGCGCGGAGCGCCATGTCGGACTCGTGGATGGCCTGGAAGCCGCGGATCGACGAACCGTCGAAGGCGAGTTCCTCCGCCGGGTCGAAGGTCGCTGCCGGGATCGTGAAGTGCTGCATCACCCCGGGCAGGTCGCAGAACCGGACGTCGATGAACTTGACGTCGTTGTCCGCGACGTACTTCTGCACTTCGTCGGCGTTCTGGAACATCCAACTCCTCCTACTCCCGGCCCGGGAGGGACGGGGTTGCAGCTCGTTGTGCGGCCAGTGCGGTGGCACACGCTGGACCCGACCATAGGCAGGCGGGATTTCTCAAGCATGACCCATTTGTTTCGCCCAAGTTAACCGGGGCGGGTGTGAGCGGCGCCTCAGCGACGCGGGTACCGGTGCCCCGCCCGGCCGGACGCGGACCCCCGCGCAGTACCGTGGACGGGTGGACAACAGGCAAGCAATCGGATCGTGGCTCTCCGGACCGCGTGCGGCCGCCGAGGAGATGGGCGCCGACTTCGGCTACCGGGGCAAGAGGCTCGGGCTGCCCGAGAAAGGACCGGGGTCCGTGGCCCCGCTCGGCCGCCGCTTCGGAGCACTCTTCATCGACTGGTCGCTCTGCATGGTGATCGCATACGGGCTGCTCGCTCGCGGTGACCAGCAGGCGGCGGGCAACTGGGCACTCGGGATCTTCCTCGTGATGAGCGTGCTCACCGTCGGAACCGTCGGCTCCACGCCCGGCAAGCGCATCCTGGGGCTGCGCGTCGTCGCCGAGAACGGCGGCCGGGCCGGTACGGGCCGCGTGATCCTGCGGAGCGTGCTGCTCGTTCTGGTCATCCCCGCCCTGGTCTGGGACCGCGACGGGCGCGGTCTGCACGACCGGCTGGCCCGCGCCGTCCAGGTCCGTATCTGAGCCGGATCCCCGTAGGGGCCCAGGCCACCGGGCAGCGAGCGGAACGAAAAGAGGCGGCCCCGGTACCGATCGGTACCGGGGCCGCCTCTTCTGCGAGTGGGTGGGGGCGCTCAGCGCATCTTTCCGCCGCGCGGCATCCGCATGCCCTTGGGCATCGGGCCCTTCGGCAGCGGCATGTTGCTCATCAGGTCGCCCATCGCCCGCAGCCGGTCGTTGGCCGCGGTGACCTGCGGGCCGGTCAGGACGCGCGGGAGCTTCAGCATCTTGGTGCGCACCTTCTTCAGCGGCACCTGGCCCTCGCCGTCACCGACGATGATGTCGTGCACCGGTACGTCGATCACGATGCGGGCCATCTTCTTCTTCTCGGCCGCCAGGAGGCTCTTCACCCGGTTCGGGTTGCCCTCGGCCACCAGCACGATGCCGGCCTTGCCGACGGCCCGGTGGACGACGTCCTGGCTGCGGTTCATCGCGACCGCGGGCGTCGTGGTCCAGCCACGGCCCACCCGGTCCAGTACCGCCGCCGCCGCGCCGGGCTGTCCCTCCATCTGCCCGAAGGCCGCCCGCTCGGCACGCCGCCCGAAGACGATCGCCATCGCGAGGAGGGCCAGGACGAAGCCCAGGATGCCCAGATAGACCGGATGCCCGACCACGAAGCCGATGGCGAGAAGGACACCGAAGGTGACGATTCCCACACCAGCGACGACAAGACCGATCTTGGAGTCGGTCCGCCTGGTCATCTTGTAGGTCAGGGCGATCTGCTTGAGCCGCCCCGCGTTCTCGGCGCTGTCCGCGCCTTCAGTGTTTGCCTTCCTCGCCATGTACAGAAGTTTACGTGGCCCGGGAACGGCGGTCGGCCACGGCCTCCAGTACGTGCAGGGCCTCGACGCGGTCCTTGGCCCGGCGGCGGTCCTCCAGGACCGCCGTCCAGGCATTGTGGCGGGCCGTGCGCTGGCCACTGCTCAGCAGCAGCGACTCGACGGCGCGGAGGGCATCGGTGACGGACGGGATGGTGTGGGCACGGACCGGCGCGGCCTGCATCGTGGTGGTTCCCCTCGGAGCGGATGCGCGGAATGGGGGCGGAGCGGCGTACGGCAAGCGGTGACGGCAGCGGCTGCGGGAGCCATTGCTGCGGGTGTACCTAGGGTCACTGCTCGGTGTTACCAGTGCGTGACCGGTCGGTCAAACACCAATGAAACCTTGATTCCGGCGGCGCGCACGTCGAAGCGGCCCATACGCGTCCCCCACCTGCGGGGGAGCGTACGGGCCGCGCCGAACGGGTCATTACCGACCGGTAGTCGCTTGTGCTCGGATTCACACAGTGGGGGCGGCCGCCGCGGGGACTCCGGCGGCGGCGCCGCGGGCCTCCATCGCCTGCTGGAAGAGACGCCCGGCACGGTACGAGGAACGCACCAGCGGCCCCGACATCACACCGGAGTAGCCGATCGCGTCGGCCTCGTCCTTCAGCTCCACGAACTCGTGCGGCTTCACCCAGCGCTCGACCGGGTGGTGCCGTACGGACGGCCGCAGGTACTGCGTGATCGTGATCAGCTCGCAGCCCGCGTCGTACAGGTCCTGGAGCGCCTCGCTGACCTCCTCACGGGTCTCGCCCATGCCGAGGATCAGGTTGGACTTGGTCACCAGGCCGGCCTCGCGGGCCCGCGTGATGACTTCCAGGGAACGCTCGTAGCGGAAGCCGGGGCGGATCCGCTTGAAGATCCGCGGCACCGTCTCCACGTTGTGCGCGAGCACCTCGGGGCGCGAGGAGAAGACCTCGGCGAGCTGCTCGGGCTCCGCGTTGAAGTCGGGGATCAGCAGCTCGACCTTGGTCGCTCCGGCCTCCCGCTCCGCCGTCAGCGCGTGGATCTGGCGCACGGTCTCGGCGTACAGCCAGGCGCCGCCGTCCTCCAGGTCGTCGCGGGCGACGCCGGTGATGGTGGCGTAGTTCAGGTCCATCGTGACGACCGACTCGCCGACGCGGCGGGGCTCGTCCAGGTCCAGCGCCTGAGGCTTGCCCGTGTCGATCTGGCAGAAGTCACAGCGCCGGGTGCACTGGTCGCCACCGATGAGGAAGGTGGCTTCGCGGTCCTCCCAGCATTCGAAGATGTTGGGACAGCCCGCCTCCTGGCAGACCGTGTGCAGCCCCTCGCTCTTGACGAGCTTCTGCAACTGGTTGTACTCGGGGCCCATCTTCGCCCGGGTCTTGATCCACTCGGGCTTGCGCTCGATGGGGGTCTGGCTGTTCCGGACCTCCAGGCGCAGCATCTTGCGCCCGTCGGGTGCGACAGCGGACACTCCGGCACTCCCTTTGCTCTCGCTGCATTCGATTCTTCGGCGAACACCAGGGTACGCCCGTAGTTCAAACGGTCTTACGCCTGGCCAACCTGTGGCCATCGGGGCCTATTCCCCGAACGGCCCTAAGCGGGGGGCGCGGCCCGCGGGGGCTCGACCACCCTGGGCGCGAGTTCCGCGTTCTCCAGGACCTCCCGCAGGTGCTTCTCGGCGACCGGGAGGACGTCCGCGATGGTGATCTCGCGGCCCAGCTCGTAACTGAGCGAGGTGACCCCGGCGTCCCGGATGCCGCAGGGCACGATCCGGTCGAACCAGGTGTTGTCCGGGTTCACGTTCAGGGCGAAACCGTGCATGGTCACACCCTTGGCGACCCGGATCCCGATCGCGGCGAGCTTGCGGTCCTCCCGGCGCTGGCCCGCGTTGGAAGGGGCGTATTCGGGGCCGTTCAGCCGGGGGTCGAACTCGTCGTCCCGGAGTCTCGGGTCGAAGTCGAGCGAGAGCCCGCCGGGGGCGCGGCGCTCCTCGACCGGGTCGCCCAGCACCCAGACACCGCTGCGGCCCTCGACCCGGGAGGTCTCCAGGCCGAAGTCGGCGGCCGTACGGATCAGCGCGTCCTCCAGCCGGCGGACGTGGGCGACGACGTCGACCGGACGCGGCAGCTTCTGGATGGGGTAGCCCACGAGCTGCCCCGGGCCGTGCCAGGTGATCTTGCCGCCGCGGTCCACGTCGATGACCGGAGTGCCGTCCAGCGGGCGCTCGCTGTCCGCCGTGCGGCGCCCCGCCGTGTAGACCGGCGGGTGTTCCACGAGCAGGCAGGTGTCGGGGACGGTGTCCTCGAACCGGGCCGCGTGCACCTCGCGCTGCTTCTGCCAGGCCTCCTGGTACTCGACCGCTTCCTCGCCGAACCCCAGACGGACGAACCGCAGCTCACTCACGGGGATGCCCTTCCTACTCGTGGTGCCGGGAGCCCGGAGGGGTGTCCCCGGAGCCACGTCGCCCTGCGCCGATCGCGCCCCGGGCCACTGTACGACCGCTCCCGAACGGGTGATCCGGCAGGTCATTCCCGTCAGCTCCGTCAGCAATCCTCACACGATCGGATGAAAGTGGAGCAAAGGTGGCTGTGACCGCCCGAAGGGCCGCTAAATTCGCGCCGTTCCATTAGGGCTGCCCGCCCGGCCCCGAAGGCAGGAGACCGTACAGCTGATGTCGGAACGACCCCCGCAGCGCACCCCTAACCGCCGACTCGCCTCACTCATCGCGGAAGCCGGTTTCTCCCATGCCGGCCTGGCCCGCCGGGTCGATCAACTCGGACTCGAACACGGCCTCGATCTGCGGTACGACAAGACCTCGGTGACCCGTTGGCTGCGGGGACAGCAGCCGCGGGGAACCACGCCCGCGCTGATCGCCGAGGTCTTCACCCGGCGGCTGGGACGCCGGCTCTCCGCCCAGGACCTGGGCCTCGACGCCTGCGCGCCCGTCTACGCGGGGCTGGAGTTCGCGGCCACCCCGGCCGAGGCGGTCGACATCGTCAGCGGCCTGTGGCGCAAGGACTCCGGCAGCCACGCGGAGCTGCGCAAGATCGCCTTCACCCCGGCCGGACTGGTCGTCCCCAGCCGGGACTGGCTGATCGGACGGGCCGACGAGTGGGTGGGCAACGGTGACGCGGCACCCCGGGCCGCGGCGGCGCAGTCCACCGCACCGCCGGGCGCGCCCCGCGGAACGGCGGGGGCCGGGGCACCCGGGGGAGCCGGGTCGGCCGGACCCGGCGGGGCCCCCGGACCGATGGGCGGCGGGCCGGGCTCCGGCCCCCACCGCTCCTCCGTGGTGGGGGGACAGCGAGGCCGCGGCGGCGCCGGCACCACCGGCCCCGGACCCGTGCGTCCCCCCATGCCGCCGGCGCCGCCCGTCGTGCCGAGGCAGCGCACCACCGACCGCGGGCCGGGGCAGCGGGTGGGCAGCGGGGACGTCGCCGCGCTCCGCTCGGTCGGTGAGCTCTTCCGCACCCTCGACAACGCCTACGGCGGCGGACACGCCCGGCAGGCCCTGGTGCGGTACCTGGAGCACGAGGCCGAGCCGATGCTCCGGGGGAGCTACGGCGAGACCACCGGCAGGCGGCTGTTCTCGGCGGCCGCCGACCTGACCCGGCTGGCGGGCTGGACCTCGTACGACATCGCCGCGCACGGTCTGGCCCAGCGCTACTTCGTCCAGGCCCTGCGGCTCGCCCAGGCCGCCGGAGACCGGGGTTACGGCGCCTACGTGCTGATCACCATGAGCCGCCAGGCGGTCTACCTCGGACACGGCAGGGAGGCCGTCCAGCTGGCCCGGGTCGCCCAGCAGGGCATCGGCTCGGCCGCGCCCCCCGTCGCCCAGGCGCTGCTGCACTCGGTGGAGGCACGCGGGCACGGGGTGCTCGGCGAGGCGCGGGCGTGCGTCGCCTCGCTGGCCCGCGCGGAGCGCGCCCTGGAGTCCGCGCGCCCCGGCGACGAGATGCCGCACTGGGCCCGGTACTTCGACGAGGCCCAGCTCGCGGACGAGTTCGGCCACTGCCACCGGGACCTCCAGCAGTACCGGGCCGCCGCGCAGCACGCGGAGCGCTCGCTCCAGCTGCGCGCCCCGGCCTACGCCCGCAGCAGGCTGTTCTGCCGGGTGGTGCTCGCCACGGCGCGGCTCGGCCTCGGCGAACTGGACCAGGCCTGCCTGCTGGCCGCCGAGGCGGCGCAGCAGGCGTCCGAGATGCGCTCGGCCCGCGCCACGGAGTACGTGCGGGAGTTCGAGCGCCGGCTGGAGCCGTACCGGGACGCGGCCGCCGTACGCGGATACCGCGACCGGGTCGCCGCCCTCGGCTGACCCCGGCCGGCGGCGCCCCGGCGCCTACGCCGCCTCGGTGAGCGTGGAGCCGTCCCCGTACCCCTTCCGTACCCCCAGGTCGGCCAGGATCGCCGCGGCGGCGCGGCGCCCCGAGTACAGCGCGCCCTGGACCGTGCTCGTGTCGCGGTGGTCACCGCACACGTACAGCCCGGCGAGCAGCCGGACCGGGCGGCGCGGATCGTGCGGCGGCTCCATCGCCGGGACCGCCTCCGGGTCGTGATGGGCCGCCAGCAGCTCCCAGTCGTCCGTCGGGGTGCCGTACAGCGCCGCGAGATGCCCGCGGACGGATCTGTCGAGGTCCGGGGGCGGGGTGCCGAGCACCGTCGAGGTGATGAGCGTGCGGCCCCGGGGCGCGCGCGAGGGGTCGACCTCGCTCATCACGGCGCTGTACGCGACCGGGCCCGAGCGGTCGGCGTCCAGGAGCAGCGAACTGCCCGTCGGCGGCGGGGCGGGCGCCGTGTGGTGAAGGACCGTCACCGGATGGAAGGCCGGAATCCGCAGCCCCGGCAGCAGCTCGGCGGCCGCGCCCGCTCCGGTGGCCAGCAGCAGGGAGCGGCAGGTCAGCTCGCCGTGCTCCTTGGTGCGCACCGAGGTGATGTCGGCGGCCGTGACATGGACTCCCGTCCGTACCGTGCCCGGCGGCAGCGCGGCCGCCAGCAGCGCGGGCAGGGCGGCCGAGCCGCCCTCCGGCACACAGAGCCCGCCGCGGGCGTAGCCGCGCAGGGCGAGATCGGCGCGCCGGCTCGATGTGGTGAGCTCCGGGTCGCTGAGCAGCGCGGAGAGCAGCGGGCGCAGAAAGCCGTTGACCGTACGGGCGGGGAGGCCGTGGGTCGGCAGGGCGGCCAGCGCCGTCCGTTCCGGCCGGTTCAGTATCCGGTCGGCCGGAACGGCGGCCAGCCGGGACAGGGCGGCTCCGAGCCGGGCCCGGTCGATGGCCTCCGCCACGGCGCCGCTCCGGGGGATGCCGCGGGCTCCGCCCCGGCTCGTGCTCTGCCGTGTGCGGGGGGCGCTCGACCGGGTGCGCACCGCTTTCAGTGCGCCCCTCGCGCTTCGTATGTCGCCGGTCCGGTGGCGGCGGCCCTCGCTGTGGACGAGGACCCCGGGGGCGAACTCCCGCAGGACCAGACCGTCGAGCCCGGGGGTGAGGCGCAGTTCGGGATACGAGGTGCTGAGCAGGGGGCCGAGGCGATCGAGCAGGAAGCCGTCCACCTCGTGGGTGACCAGGCGGCCGCCGACCCGAGGGGCGGCCTCCAGGACTGTGACGCTGACCCCCGCGCTGGTCAGCTGATGTGCCGCTGACAGACCGGCTGTTCCGGCCCCGATGATGACCACGTCCGCGTGGTGTGCCGTGCTGAGCACATGCCCCTCCCGAGTCGGCGCGACTGGTGGGGGGCTCTTGCCCCCAACAGGCCCCCGGAATGCCGGAGTTCGGGTCGAGGCTAGGAGGATGGCCGATACAGATACAGTCGCGCGCACCTGGGGACCGGTGCACGGGGTCGCACGCGGCGCGGCGGCGGCCCCGTCACCGGGTGCCGGCTCAGGGCAGGGCCGCGCGGACGGCCGCGTCGATTCCCGGGAAGGCGAACGTGAATCCGGAGTCGAGGAGCCGCCGCGGCAGTACCCGCTGGCTGCCCAGGACGTCCTCGGCGAAGTCCCCGAGGGCGATGCGCAGCGCGGGCGCGGGGGCGGTGAAGAGCGTCGGGCGGTGCAGCACACGGCCCATCGCGGCGGTCACCTCGGCGTTGGTGACGGGATCGGGTCCGGTCAGGTTCACCGGTCCGGACAGCGTCTCCGTTCCGAGGATGTGGCGCATGGCCGCGATGTGGTCGTGCAGCGCGATGAAGCTCCAGTACTGGCGGCCGTTGCCCATCCGTCCGCCGAGTCCGGCCTTGAACAGCGGGAAGAGCCGGCCCCAGGCCCCGCCCCGGCGGGCGACCACCAGTCCGGTGCGCGCGTGCACCGTCCGTACGCCGGCCTCCTCCGCGGCGGCGGTGGCCGCTTCCCACTCCTCGCACACGGAGGGCAGGAAGCCCTCGCCGGGCGGAGCGCTCTCGTCCACCGCGCGGTCCCCGGTGTCGCCGTAGAAACCGATGGCGGACCCGGACAGCAGGACCTTCGGGGGAGTGTCGAGCGAGGCGACAGCCTCGGCGATCGCGGCGGTGCCCAGCACCCTGCTGTCGCGGATCTCCCGCTTGTACGCCTCGGTCCAGCGGCGGTCGCCGACCCCGGCTCCGGCGAGATGGACGACGGCGTCGCAGCCGACCAGGCCGGCCACGTCCACGTACCCCCGTCGGGGATGCCACTCCACCTCGTCGCCCGCCCGTGCCGGGCGCCGGACCAGGCGGGTCACCTCGTGTCCGTCGGCCCGCAGCGAGCGCACCAGCGCCGCTCCGATGAGTCCGGTCGATCCGCTCACGGCGATACGGGTGCGCAGCATGGGCCCATCCTGCCCCATGGATCACACGGAACCCCGGTGGATCACCGGGAAACCCCGTGGATCGCCCGGATCGCGGCGTGGCACAGTGAGGCCATGGACTCGCTCACCCTCCGCCCCGTCCGCCACGCGGTGCTCGCCGACGACGACGCGCTGGGGGAGCTCGACCGGGCCACCTGGTCGACGCTGCACGCCGTGCAGCCGAAGCCGCAGCCGCCGTACGAGCCGTTCTTCGACGAGCGGCACCGGCCCGGGGACTTCCTCGTGGCCGAGGCGCACAGCGCTTCCGAGGGGCTCCGCATCGCCGGGTACATCCGGCTCGCGCTGCCCACCCCGCTGGCCTGCAACGCGCATGTGCGGCAGATACAGGGCCTGGCCGTCGCCGGCTGGGCGCGCGGCAACGGCGTCGCGCGGGCCCTGCTGCGGGCCGCCTGCGCCGAGGCGCGGCGCCAGGGCGCGAACCGTGTCACCCTGCGTGTGCTCGGCCACAACGCCCCGGCCCGTGCCCTGTACGCGTCGGAGGGCTTCGCCGTGGAGGGCGTGCTGAGCGGGGAGTTCTTCCTGCACGGACGCTATGTCGACGACGTTCTGATGGGGCGTTCGCTGACGGCTTCCTGACGGCCCTCCGGCGGCCCCGGCCGGCCGGGGCGTTCCGGCCGCGGTGGTCGGCGGGGTGCCGGCTCACCCCTTGAACAGCCGTGTTCCGCCCATGAGTTCATGCAGGCAGCGCACCGCGAGCGCGGCCGGTGAACCGTCGCCGGTCGCCGGTGCGTCCGTCCGGGCCCAGGCCTCCAGCGCCACCCGTACCGCGGCGGTGGCGGCCGCCGCCGCGAGCCGTACCTCCAGCGGGTCCGCACCCTCGCCCGCCAGCCGGGTCAGCACCGGGAGCAGCCGCTCCTCGGAGTCCTGATTCACCCGGTACCAGACCGCGCGCAGCGCCGGATCGTCGTCGGCGGCCCGGAGCAGACCGCGCGTCCAGGTGAGCTGCTCGACCGCGGCGGCGTCCGGCGCGGCCAGTGAGTCGTTGACGGCCCGCTCCAGGGCCTCGGCCGGCGGGGTCCCGGGCTCGGCCGCTTCGAGCAGGTCCCGCCAGCGTTCGGCGCCGCCGGACAGCAGGGGGCCCACCGCGTCCTGCTTGGACCGGAAGTACCGGTAGAAGGTGCGCAGCGCCACGCCCGCCCGGTGGGCGATGTCCTCGGCCGTGGTGCCGTCCGGCCCGCGCTCCGCGAAGAGCGCGGCGGCCGCCCGCGCGATGTCCAGCTGGGTCGCGGCCTTGCGGCGCTCGGTGAGGGACGGCTGCTGAGGGCTCATTCCCAGCAGATTACCCCGGTGGGCGGGGTGCGGACGGAATAGGGGTGCACGTAATGCCGTTATGGCAATACGTGCCACCTGGACGTACGGTGGACACGAAACGGGACGTCCAGTCGGATATCCCTCGGGAACGTCATCGGACATCCGGCGCACACGCCGGCGGATCCGGGATCGGGAGACACCACATGAACCGCTACGAAGGCCGCCGCGTCCTCATCACCGGCGGCGGCTCCGGCATCGGCCGGGCCACCGTCCACCGTGTCCTGGCCGAGGGCGGCCGTGTCGTCGCCGCCGACGTCAACACGGCCGGTCTGGAGGAGACCCACGGGACCGCCGTGGCCGACGGCACCGCCGAGCGCCTCACCACCCTGGCCCTGGACATCTCCGACGAGGCGTCGGTACGCGCCGGCGTCGCCTCCGCGCTCGACACCCTCGGCGGCCTGGACGTCCTGGTCAACGCGGCCGGGATCCTGCGCTCCGAGCACACGCACAGGACCACGCTGGAGTTCTTCAACAAGATCATCGCGGTCAACCTCACCGGTACGTTCCTGATGGTCCGCGAGGCGATTGGGGCCCTGCTGGAGGGCGACGGGCCGGTCGTCGTGAACTTCTCCTCCACCTCGGCAGCCTTCGCGCACCCGTACATGGCGGCCTACGCGGCCAGCAAGGGCGGCATCCAGTCGATGACCCACGCCCTGGCGAGCGAGTACAGCAAGCAGGGGGTGCGGTTCGTCGCCGTCGCGCCCGGCTCGATCTCGTCCGACATGACGAGCGGCAACGGCCCGGGGCTGCCCGCCGACGCCGACATGTCGCTCTTCGCGAAGCTCTCCCCGGCCCTCGGCGCGGGCTTCGCCAGCCCGGACACCGTGGCGGGTGTCGTCGCGATGCTCGGCTCCGAGGACGGGGCGTTCATCACCGGTACGGAGATCCGTATCGACGGCGGAACCCACTTCTGATCCCGGCCGGCACCCCGGCCCGGGGTGCCGGCCCCCGGGTCAGCCGGTGCCGAAGCGGTCCCACAGCAGGGGGAAACGTGCCGCCAGGGCCGCGTCGTCCTCGAAGCTCACCGGGGTGCCCTCGGGATCCGTGGCCTGCGGCGGAAGTCCCAGGTCCGGCGCGACCACTCCGGTGAGCTGCTCGTACGCCTCGTCGGCGGCGTAGCCCAGGTCCTCGGCATCACCGTCCAGCTCCTCGTCGAAGTCGTCGAGGAGTTCGGCGAGGCCGTCCGGGTCGTGCAGCGCGCCCTCGAAGACCTCCCGGCCCTGGCCGATCAGCCAGCACCGGAAGTAGTCGAACGCGTCGTCGCCCGCCCCGCCGAGCAGCACGGCGGCGGCGCCCCACAGGTCCCAGCGGTACGCGCGGTTGTAGCGCGCCTCGAAGTGCCGGGCGAAGTCCAGCACGGAATCGGGATCGAGCTGCACCAGCCGTTCCACCAGCAGGTCGGCGTGGTCCTCGGGGTCGCCCTCGGCGGCCTCGCGGGTGCTGTCGATGAGCTCCCAGAATTCCGTCTCGTCCATCACGGGTCCAGCATCGTACTTGGCGGCGGGTGACGCATGCGGAGACACCGAAATGAAGCCTTTCAACGATAGAGTTCGCGCAGCCGTTCGGCCGCCTCGGCGAAGCGTACGCGGAACCCGGGCGGATCCAGGACCTCCAACTCGGGCCCCAGCGTCAGCAGCTGGCCGTACGCCACGTCCAGCGACTCGACCGGCAGGGTGACCGTGCGCCACCCGTCCGCGTCCGGGGGCCCCGCGGCGTCCAGCGCCTCCCGGGCGGCGGCCCGGTCGCCCGTGTGCGCCAGTTGCCGGGCGCCCGCGCCGGACACCCGTACGGTCACCTCCGTACGCAGCAGGGAGCGGGCGAACTGCGCCGCCCGCTCGTCCCAGAACCCGGGCAGGTCGAAGCCCTCGTCGCGTGCGAAGTGCTCCTCGGCCGGTGTCACGGAGGTGAAGCGGTCGATCCGGTACACCCGGAAGTCCTCCGCCACCCGGGCGCACAGGTACCAGACCCCGGCCTTGAGGACGAGACCGTACGGGGCCATGTCCCGCTCCACCTCCGTGCCGTCCTCGCCGCCCTTGCGGTAGCGGGCCCGGAGGAGGCGGTCGTCCCAGACGGCCTCGGCCACGGCGGGCAGCAGTTCGGGGGTGGCCGGTTCGTGGTACCAGCGCGGGGCGTCCAGATGGAAACGCTGGGCGGCGGAGGCGGAGGCGTCCCGCAGCGAGGGGAGCAGGGCCGCCGACACCTTCAGCCGGGCGGCGGACGAGGCGTCCTCCAGGCCCATCTCGCGCAGCGCGGAGGGGAGCCCGGAGAGGAAGAGGGCCTCGGCCTCGTTGCGGGCGAGGCCGGTGAGGCGCGTGCGGTAGCCGCCGATGAGCCGGTAGCCGCCGGCCCGGCCCCGGTCCGCGTACACCGGGACACCCGCCTCGGAGAGCGCCTGCGCGTCCCGGGTGACCGTCCGCTCCGACACCTCCAGCTCCCTGGCCAGTTCGGCGGCGGTCATGGTGGGACGGGACTGGAGGAGCAGCACCATCTTGATCAGCCGGGCAGCGCGCATGGGCCCATTGTCGCCGCACCGCGAAGCCCCCGGCCGTCGGGCGTGCGCGACCGGCGCGCACACCCGATGACCGGGGGCTGTCGAGGACCCGGGGGGCCGTCGGGGCTCAGAGCCCGTACCGCTCCCGTGCCTCCTTGACCGCGGACGCGGTGACCTCGCCGCGGCGGGCCAGCTGGGCCAGGGCCGCGACCGTGATCGACTCGGCGTCGACACCGAAGTGGCGGCGGGCCGCGTCACGGGTGTCGGAGAGGCCGAAGCCGTCCGTGCCGAGCGAGGACCAGTCCTGCTCCACCCACTGGCTGATCTGGTCCGGGACCTGGCGCATCCAGTCGCTGACCGCGAGCACCGGGCCCGGCGCACCGGAGAGCGCCTGGGTCACGTACGGCACCTGCTGCTCGCCGCGGAGCAGCGCCTCGTCGGACGCCATCGCGTCGCGGCGCAGCTCGCCCCACGAGGTGGCGGACCAGACGTCGGCCGTGACACCCCAGTCGGCGGACAGCAGCTCCTGGGCCTTCAGGGCCCAGTGGATGGCCGTACCGGAGGCGAGCAGCTGGAGGCGCGGCGCGTCCGCCGTGACGGGCATGCCCTCCTTGAAGCGGTACAGGCCCTTGAGGATGCCCTCCTCGACGCCTTCCGGCATCGCGGGCTGGGCCTTCGGCTCGTTGTAGACCGTCAGGTAGTAGAAGACGTCCTCCGGCGCGGGGCCGAACATCCGGCGCAGACCGTCCTTGACGATCACCGCGATCTCGTACGCGAACGCCGGGTCGTAGTTGAGCGACGCCGGGTTCGTGGACGCGATCAGGTGCGAGTGGCCGTCCGCGTGCTGGAGACCCTCACCGGTGAGCGTCGTGCGGCCCGCGGTGGCGCCGACGATGAAGCCCTTGCCGAGCTGGTCGGCGAGCTGCCACATCTGGTCGCCGGTCCGCTGCCAGCCGAACATCGAGTAGAAGATGTAGAAGGGGATCATCGTCTCGCCGTGCGTCGCGTACGACGTGGAGGCGGCGATGAAGTCGGCCATGGCCCCGGCCTCGGTGATCCCCTCGTTGAGGATCTGGCCGTCCTTGGCTTCCTTGTAGTACATCAGCTGGTCGCGGTCGACCGGGTCGTACGTCTGGCCCAGCGGGGAGTAGATGCCGGCGGACGGGAACAGCGACTCCATACCGAAGGTACGGGCCTCGTCCGGGACGATCGGCACCCAGCGCCTGCCGGTCTCCTTGTCCCGCATCAGGTCCTTCACCAGGCGCACGAACGCCATGGTGGTGGCCATCTCCTGCTTGCCGGAACCCTTGTACAGCGCCTTGAAGGCGCGCTCCTCGGGCTGCGGCAGGGACACCGCGTGCGTCCGGCGGGCCGGGGCGGGGCCGCCGAGCCCGGCACGCCGCTCCTGGAGGTAACGGACCTCGGGGGAGTCGGCGCCGGGGTGGCCGTAGGGCACCAGGCCGTCCGCGAAGGCGCTGTCCGGGATCGGGAGTCCGAGCAGCTCGCGCATGTCCTTGAACTCGTCGACGGACAGCTTCTTCATCTGGTGGTTGGCGTTCTTGGACTCGAAGCCCTTGCCGAGCGTGTAGCCCTTCACCGTCTGCGCGAGGATCACGGTCGGCGCGCCCTTGTGCGCGAGAGCCGCGCGGTAGGCCGCGTACACCTTGCGGGCCTCGTGGCCACCGCGGGAGGTGTAGAAACACTCGGCGATCTTCGCGTCGGTCAGCAGCTTCGCCAGCTCGGCGAGCGCGGGCTCGGCGCCGAAGAAGTGCTCACGGATGTACGCGACGTCGCGGGTGGCGTACGTCTGGAACTGCGCGTCCGGGACCTCGCGGAGACGGCGGATCAGCGCACCCGTGGTGTCCAGCCGGAACAGCTCGTCCCACGCGTTGCCCCAGAGCGTCTTGACGACGTTCCAGCCGGCCCCGCGGAACGCGCCCTCCAGCTCCTGGACCACGCGGAAGTTGGCGCGGACCGGACCGTCGAGGCGCTGGAGGTTGCAGTTGATGACGAAGGTCAGGTTGTCCAGCTGCTCCCGCGCCGCGAGGGCGAGGGCCGCGGTCGCCTCGGGCTCGTCCATCTCGCCGTCGCCCAGGAAGGCCCAGACGTGCGAGTTCGACGTGTCCTTGATGCCGCGGTTGGCCAGGTAGCGGTTGAAGCGTGCCTGGTAGATGGCCGAGAGCGGGCCGAGGCCCATCGACACGGTGGGGAACTCCCACAGCCAGGGCAGCCGCCGCGGGTGCGGGTAGGACGGCAGGCCGTCGCCGCCCGTCTCCTGGCGGAAGTTGTCCAGCTGCGCCTCGCTGAGCCGGCCGTCGAGGAAGGCGCGGGCGTAGATGCCGGGGGAGGCGTGGCCCTGGATGTAGAGCTGGTCGCCGGAGCCGTCCCCCTCCTTGCCGCGGAAGAAGTGGTTGAAGCCGGTCTCGTACAGCCAGGCCGCCGAGGCGAAGGTGGCGATATGGCCGCCGACGCCGAAGCGGGCGCCCCGGGTGACCATCGCGGCCGCGTTCCAGCGGTTCCAGGCGGTGATCCGGGATTCCATCTCCAGGTCGCCGTCGAACGCGGGCTCGGCGGCGGTCGGGATGGTGTTGACGTAATCGGTCTCCAGCAGCTTGGGCAGCGCGAGACCGGCGCCCTCGGCGTGCTGGAGCGAACGGCGCATCAGGTATGCGGCGCGGTGCGGGCCCGCGGCCTTGGTGACGGCGTCCAGGGAGGCCGCCCATTCGGCGGTCTCCTCGGGGTCACGGTCCGGGAGCTGGTCGAGCTCGCTCGGAAGCTTTCCTACGGGGTCGGTCATGATCGCCGCCTTCCGGAGAGGAGGGGGGTGGAGAAAAGGCCCTGGCTGGCAGGACAGGGCGAATGGGGCCGGTGGGCCCGCGCAGTGAACTCTAAGTCGTTGATCGATGATCGATCAAAGGATTGAAGGCAAAACTTCTCGATCTGAAGAAAAGTGGCATGGGGTGCCGCGAAACAGGGCACGGAGTGACGGAGCAAAATGCGCATAAGGGGTGGTCGGCCGCACGGTCGAGCGCCCCTCGCCGCAGATGATCGGGGGCTCAGGCGCGCGGCGCGCAGCCCAGGACGTGCGCCTTCGCCAGCAGCCCGATCTGCGGGTCCTGCCGCAGGAACGCCTCGACGAGCGCCTCGTGCTCCTCCGCGTAGGACTTCTGCACCGTGCCCAGCCAGCGGATGGACAGGGCCGTGAACACCTCGATGCCCAGCCCCTCCCAGGTGTGCAGCAGCACGGCGTTCCCGGCGGCCCGCACCATCTCCCGGTGGAAGGCCACCGTGTGCCGCACCTGGGCCTCCCCGTCGGCCAGCCGGTCCGCCTCGTACAGGGCCGCCACATGGGGCGTCAGCGCCGAGCAGTCCTCGCCCAGCACCCCGGCCGCCAGCTCCGCCGCGATCTGCTCCAGCCCGGCCCGTACGGGGTAGCTCTCCTCCAGGTCGGCGGCGGTGAGATTGCGGACCCGGACGCCCTTGTTGGGCGCCGACTCGATCAGCCGCAGTGTCTCCAGTTCCCGCAGCGCCTCGCGCACGGGTGTCTGGCTGACCTCCAGCTCGGTGGCGATGCGCCGCTCCACGATCCGCTCTCCCGGCTTCCAGCGCCCGCTGACGATCCCGTCCACGATGTGCTCGCGGATCTGTTCGCGCAGCGAGTGGACGACTGGCGGGGTCATGGGGTGCTCCTTCTGGGCAAACCGGTGCTGCCTACACCAGCACGTCGGCAGGGGTGACCGGCGGTGGGGAGACCGGCGGCCGGTGGACGCCGTTCACCGGCGGGTCCTGGCCGGTGCCGGTCGGTCCCGGACAGTGCCGGTCGGTCTTAGACAATACGGCGGCGCCCCCGTCCGGAGGTGTTCCGGACAGGGGCGCCGCTGGTGAGGCTGGTTACAGGCGGGTCGTTCAGAGGCCGAGCTCGACCTCGAACTCACCGGCCTCCAGGATCGCCTTGACCGTGGTCAGGTAACGGGCGGCGTCCGCGCCGTCCACCAGACGGTGGTCGTAGGAGAGCGCGAGGTACGTCATGTCGCGCACCGCGATCGTCTCGCCGAGGTCCGGGTGGTCGATGACCACCGGACGGCGGACCGTGGCACCGATGCCCAGGATGGCTGCCTGGTTCGGGGGCACGATGACGGTGTCGAACAGCGCACCGCGCGAACCGGTGTTGCTGATCGTGAAGCTGGCACCGGACATGTCGTCCGGGGTCAGGCCGCCACCGCGGGCCTTGCCGGCCAGCTCGGCGGTCTTCTTCGAGATACCGGCGATGTTCAGGTCGCCCGCACCCTTGATGACCGGGGTCATCAGACCCTTCTCGGCGTCCACGGCGATGCCGATGTTCTCCGAGTCGAAGTACGTGATGGTGCCCTCGTCCTCGTTGATCCGGGCGTTGACGACCGGGTGGGCCTTCAGCGCCTGGGCCGCCGCCTTCACGAAGAACGGCATCGGGGACAGCTTGACGCCCTCACGGGCGGCGAAGGCGGCCTTCGCCTGGTTGCGCAGCCTCATCAGCTTCGTGATGTCGACCTCGACAACCGTGGTCAGCTGAGCCTGCGAGTGCAGCGCCTTCATCATGTTGTCGCCGATGACCTTGCGCATACGGGTCATCTTGACCGTCTGACCGCGCAGCGGGGAGGCCTCCAGCTTCGGCGCCTTGGCGGCGGCCGGAGCGGCGGGCGCCGGAGCGGCAGCGGCGGCCCTGGCGGCCTCCGCGGCGGCGACGACGTCCTGCTTGCGGATACGGCCACCGACGCCGGTGCCCTTGACCGCGCCCAGGTCGACACCGTTCTCGGAGGCGAGCTTGCGGACCAGCGGCGTGACGTACGCGCCGTCGTCACCCGAGGGTGCGGCCGGAGCCACCGGGGCCGGGGCGACGGGGGCGGGTGCCGGGACGGCAGCGGGCGCCGGAGCGGCGACCGGGGCCGGAGCGGCGGGAGCCACCGGGGCCGGAGCGGCCACGGGAGCCGGTGCCGGAGCGGCCGGTGCGGCCGGAGCCGGTGCCGGAGCGGCCGGTGCGGCCGGAGCCGGTGCCGGAGCGGC
The DNA here is from genome assembly GCF_044542225.1 of Streptomyces sp. NPDC079020. NCBI lineage: Bacteria > Bacillati > Actinomycetota > Actinomycetes > Kitasatosporales > Streptomycetaceae > Streptomyces > Streptomyces sp. NPDC079020. The sequence goes on along the minus strand of NZ_JBITUB010000001.1, from coordinate 400,411 downwards.
GGCCGGAGCCGGGGCGGCGGCGGGTGCCGGAGCGGCCGGAGCCGGGGCGGCGGCCGGAGCCGAACCCGCGGCACCGATGACGGCGAGCTTGGCGCCGACCTCGGCGGTCTCGTCCTCGGCGACCACGATCTCCAGCAGCACACCCGCGACGGGGGCCGGGATCTCGGTGTCGACCTTGTCCGTGGAGACCTCCAGGAGGGGCTCGTCCTCCGCGACCTCCTCGCCGACCTCCTTCAGCCAGCGGGTGACGGTGCCCTCTGTGACGCTCTCGCCGAGCGCGGGGAGGGTGACGTCGGTACCGGCGGCGCCACCGGCCGGGGCGGCGGCGGGTGCCTCGGCCGCGGGGGCCGGAGCGGCGGGTGCCTCGGCCGCGGGGGCCGGAGCCTCGGCGGCGGGGGCCGGAGCCGCGGGGGCCTCGGCTGCCGGAGCGGCGGCCGGGGCCGGGGCTCCGGTGCCGTCGTCGATGATGGCCAGCTCGGCGCCGACCTCGACGGTCTCGTCCTCGGCGACCTTGATGGCGGCGAGGATCCCGGACGCGGGCGCCGGGATCTCGGTGTCGACCTTGTCGGTCGAGACCTCGAGCAACGGCTCGTCGGCCTCGACGCGCTCGCCCTCGGCCTTCAGCCAGCGGGTGACAGTGCCCTCGGTGACGCTCTCGCCGAGCGCCGGAAGGGTTACGGAAACCGACATGGTTTCAGTTGCTCCTTACGAAAATGCGGAAGTGGTCGGTCGTCGCGCCCGGGACTGAGGATCAGTCGTGGGAGTGGAGAGGCTTGCCGGCCAGAGCCAGGTGGGCCTCGCCCATGGCCTCGTTCTGCGTCGGGTGGGCGTGGATGAGCTGCGCGACCTCGGCGGGCAGCGCCTCCCAGTTGTAGATCAGCTGCGCTTCGCCGACCTGCTCGCCCATACGGTCACCGACCATGTGGACGCCGACCACGGCACCGTCCTTGACCTGGACGAGCTTGATCTCGCCCGCGGTCTTCAGGATCTTGCTCTTGCCGTTGCCCGCGAGGTTGTACTTGAGGGCGACGACCTTGTCCGCACCGTAGATTTCCTTGGCCTTGGCCTCGGTGATACCGACGGAGGCGACCTCGGGGTGGCAGTACGTCACCTTCGGCACGCCGTCGTAGTCGATCGGGACGGTCTTGAGACCGGCCAGCCGCTCCGCCACCAGGATGCCCTCGGCGAAGCCGACGTGCGCGAGCTGGAGGGTCGGGGCCAGGTCGCCCACGGCCGAGATGGTCGGGACGTTGGTCTGCATGTACTCGTCGACGAGGACATAGCCGCGGTCCATCGCGACGCCGGCCTCCTCGTAGCCCAGGCCCTGCGAGACCGGGCCGCGGCCGATGGCGACCAGAAGCAGCTCGGCCTCGAAGGTCTTGCCGTCGGCCAGGGTCACGCGGACGCCGTCCTGCGTGTACTCGGCCTTCTCGAAGAACGTACCGAGGTTGAACTTGATGCCGCGCTTGCGGAACGCGCGCTCAAGAAGCTTCGAGCTGTTCTCGTCCTCGACCGGGACGAGGTGCTTCAGGCCCTCGACGATGGTGATCTCGGTGCCGAAGGACTTCCACGCGGAGGCGAACTCGACGCCGATGACGCCGCCTCCCAGCACGATCGCGGACTTCGGGACCCGGTCCAGCTTCAGCGCGTGGTCCGAGGAGATGATCCGGTTGCCGTCGATCTCCAGGCCCGGCAGCGACTTCGGCACGGAGCCGGTCGCCAGCAGCACGTGGCGGCCCTGGATGCGCTGGCCGTTCACGTCCACCGAGGTGGGCGACGAGAGCCGGCCCTCACCCTCGATGTAGTGGACCTTGCGCGAGGCGATGAGACCCTGCAGGCCCTTGTACAGGCCGGAGATCACCTCGTCCTTGTACGCGTGGACGGCCTCGATGTCGATGCCCTCGAAGGTCGCCTTGACGCCGAACTGGCCGGCCTCGCGTGCCTGGTCGGCGATCTCGCCGGCGTGCAGCAGCGCCTTCGTGGGAATGCAGCCGTTGTGCAGGCAGGTGCCGCCGACCTTGCCCTTCTCGATCAGGGCGACGTCCAGGCCCAGCTGCGCTCCGCGCAGGGCCGCGGCGTACCCGCCGCTGCCACCGCCGAGGATCACTAGGTCGAAAACGGTGCTGGCGTCGTTCGCCACGTCACGTCCTCCATGCATGTGCGCCGTACGCCGGGCCCCGTCGCTGGGGTGTGACCGGCCGGTCGGCTGGTGTTCGGCCGCTTTGTTGTTCGGCCCTGTGGTGGGGGCCCTGTCCTGCCGAGAACCCATCTTCGCACTTGTTGACGGTGGGCGGGACGCGGGGCCCGGGTCTGGGACGGATGATCGTCCGTCCCGGACGGTTACCGCTGCGTGGAGACGTACGGATTTCGTCGAGAGCGAAACCCGCCCGGACCGTGCGGCGATACCGACGGAAGAACACATACGGCCCCGGACATATGCCCGGGGCCGTACGACACCGGCTGACTCAGCCGAGGTCTCCGGCGGCGGTGCGCTCCGCCAGCCGCACCAGGGTGCGGACCGCGGAACCGGTGCCGCCCTTGGGCGTGTAACCGTACGGCGCGCCCTCGTGGAAGGCCGGGCCCGCGATGTCCAGGTGCGCCCAGGCGATGCCCTCGCCCACGAACTCCTGGAGGAACAGACCGGCCACCAGGCCGCCGCCCATCCGCTCGCCCATGTTGGCGATGTCGGCGGTCGGGGAGTCCATGCCCTTGCGCAGGTCGGCGGGGAGCGGCATCGGCCAGGAGGCCTCGCCGACCTCCTCGGCGATCTCGTGGATGGAGGTACGGAAGGCGTCGTCGTTCGCCATGATGCCGAACGTGCGGTTGCCGAGCGCCAGCACCATCGCGCCGGTCAGGGTCGCCACGTCGACGATCGCGTCCGGCTTCTCCTCCGAGGCGCGGGTCAGCGCGTCGGCGAGCACGAGACGGCCCTCGGCGTCCGTGTTGAGCACCTCGACGGTCTTGCCGCTGTACATGCGCAGCACGTCACCCGGGCGGGTGGCGTTGCCGGACGGCATGTTCTCGGCGAGCGCCAGCCAGCCGGTGACGTTGACCTGGAGGCCGATACGGGCGGCCGCGACGACGGCGGCGAACACGGCGGCGGCGCCGCTCATGTCGCACTTCATCGTCTCGTTGTGGCCGGCCGGCTTCAGCGAGATGCCGCCCGAGTCGTAGGTGATGCCCTTGCCCACGAGGGCCAGGGTCTTCTCCGCCTTCGGGTGGGTGTAGGCGAGCTTCACCAGGCGGGGGCCGTGGGACGAGCCCTGGCCGACACCCAGCAGACCGCCGAAGCCGCCCTTGACGAGCGCCTTCTCGTCGAGGATCTGCACCTTGACGCCGTGCTCCTTGCCGGCGGCGGTGGCCACGGCGGCGAAGGACTCGGGGTACAGGTCGTTCGGCGGGGTGTTGATCAGGTCGCGGGCGCGGTTGATCTCCTCGGCGAGGGCGACGGCGCGCTCGGCGACGGCCTTGAACGCCTTGTCGCGCGGCTTGGCGCCGAGCAGGGCCACCTCGGCGAGCGGCTGCTTGGGACCGCTGTCCTTCTTGCCCTTGGGGGCGAGCTTGTTCTCGCCGCCCTGGTAGGCGGTGAAGGCGTACGCGCCGAGCAGCGCGCCCTCGGCGACGGCCCCGGCGTCCTCGACGGACTCGGCCGGCAGGGCGAAGCCGGCCTTCTTCGAACCGGTCAGCGCGCGGGCGGCGCTGCCCGCGGCGCGGCGCAGCGCCTCGGAGTCGTACGCGTCGTCCTTGTCCGGGACCGGACCGAGACCGACCGCGATGACGACCGGGGCCTTGAGGCCGGACGGCGCGGGCAGCTTGGTCACTTCGCCCTCGGCACCGGTGGCACCCAGGGTCTCCAGGACGGTGGCGAGCTTTCCGTCGAACGCCTTGTCCACGGCCTCGGCGCCCGGTGCGAGGACCGGGCCCTTGGCACCCTTCGCGACGCCGACGACGAGTGCGTCGGCGCGCAGCGTCGCCGCGCCTGAGGTGCTGAGAGTGAGAGCAGTCACGGTGGTGAAATCTCGCTTCCGTTGAGTTCTGTGTCGGTCGAGGGGTGGGCCGACCGTGCCCGGCGCATCGTAGACGCCGCCGCAATGTGCCGGGAATGAGCCTACGCGCGCCTTTCCTGTTGGATCACGGCGGCGGGCCGTTCCCGGTCCCGCCCGGCCCCGCCGCGGTGCTCCGGCGCTGCTCCCGCAGCGCTCCGGCGGTCCTCCCCGCAGGGCGGGGCCGGAGGGAACGCGGCCCCGCAGTAGGGTCGTTGTTCCGGCCGGTGCCGGGCAGGCCGGGAAGCCGGGAGAAACCTGGAGAAGCGGGGGAACGGTGCGGGGCAGGGGTGGGGCAGAGGGTACGCGGCGGTGGTCGCCGGTGCCCGTCACCGTACTGATTCTGCTGGTCCTGCTCTCCGGCTGTACCCCGGGGCGGCCGGAATCCGGCCCTTCGGAGCGCCCGGGTTCCGCCGGTCCGGACACCGGGTCCCACTGGCGTCCGGAGCCGGGTCTGGACTGGCAGTGGCAGTTGTCCGGCCGGCTCGATCCGACGGTCGACGTCCCGGTGTACGACATCGACGGCTTCGATCACGACGCGGCGGCGGTGGCCGGTCTGCACCGCCGGGACCGCAAGGTGATCTGCTACCTCTCCACCGGCGCCTGGGAGGACTTCCGCCCGGACGCCGGAGAGTTCCCCGCCGCGGTGCTCGGCCGGGGCAACGGCTGGGAGGGCGAGCGCTGGTTCGACATCCGCGCCGTCGACATCCTGGAACCGCTGATGGAGGCCCGGATCGCCATGTGCGCGAAGAAGGGATTCGACGCCGTGGAGCCGGACAACATGGACGGCTACCGCAATCGCACCGGCTTTCCGCTCACCGCCGCCGACCAGCTGCGCTACAACCGCCTCATCGCCCGCATCGCCCACCGGCACGGGCTCGCCGTGGGACTGAAGAACGACCTGGACCAGATCCCGCAGCTGGTGGGGGACTTCGACTTCGCGGTCAACGAACAGTGCGCCCAGTACGGGGAATGCGGGGATCTCACCCCGTTCATCGAGGCGGGGAAAGCCGTCTTCCACGTCGAGTACGAGCTTCCGGTGGCCCGGTTCTGCCCGGACTCCCGGCGGCTGGGGCTGAGCTCCCTGCTGAAGAAGTACGAGCTCGGCGTCTGGCGGCAGGCCTGCTGACCGGAGCCCGGGGCGGGGGTTCCGCTTCCGGTTCCGGTTCTGCCTCCGTATCCGGTTCCGCTCGCGGTTCCTTGTCCGGTCGCTGTTCCAGGGCGGGTGCGGTCGGGTCGGCCCGGCAGCTCACGCCCCCAGCGCCAGGATCACCAGGGCCGCTGTCGCCGCCGTCTCCTCCAGCCCGCCGAAGACATCTCCGGTCACTCCGCCGAAGCGCCGCACACAGTGCCTGAGCAGCAGCTCGGCGGCCACGAGGGCGCCCAGTACGGCGAGAGCGTGGCGCAGTGCCCCGTACGGGCCCAGCAGCGCCCCCGCCGCCGCGCAGCCCGCCACCGTGAGGATCCCGGCCGCCACCGCGCGCCCCACCGGAACCGTGGACGCGACCACCGCGCCCAGTCCCTCCGGGCGGGCCGCGGGCACTCCCTGACGCGATGCCAGAGTGAGCGCGAGCCGGGCCGCGACGGCGGCGACGGCCGCCCCCAGCGCGCCGTGCGCCCAGCCCTGCCCGTACAGCTGGAAGAGGACCGCGACCTGGGCCAGCAGGACCAGGAGCAGCGTGATGACACCGAACGGCCCAATGTCCGACTGCTTCATGATCCGCAGGGCGTCCTCGGCCGGTTTGGCGCTGCCGAGGCCGTCCGCGGTGTCCGCCAGGCCGTCCAGGTGCAGTCCCCGGGTGAGGGCCGCGGGCGCCGCGACGGAGGCGACCGCCGCGAGCAGCGGCCCCGCCCCGGACAGCAGCAGCAGGGAGCCGAGCGCGGCGGCGAGCAGGCCCACGACGAGACCGGCGAGCGGGGCGCAGAGCATTCCGGCGCGGGCGCTCCCGCGGTCCCAGCGGGTGACGCGGACGGGGAGCACGGTCAGCGTGCCGAAGGCGAAACGTACGCCGTGGCTGTTCAGGGAGGTCACCGCGGGCAGGCTAGCCGGTTCATCTCGCCGATAGATTGGGCAAATGCCTCCGGAGTGGAGCAATGTGACGTATCGGGAGTGGGTGGCATGGGTCACTGGTGGTACACCAACATCACCGAGCCGGGCAAACTCCCGCTGCTCCTGGCGTTGAGCGCCTTCGTGCTGACCTTCGCGGTCACCCGCACGATCACCCGCATGATCCGGGCGGGGAAGGGGCCGTTCCGCAACATCACCCCGGGCGGGGTGCACATCCACCACGTGGTGCCCGGGGTCGTGCTGTCCGTGGTCGGCGGCTTCGGCGCGGTCGCGAGCGGCCGTCAGGGGGTGACCGCCGGGGTCTTCGCGGTGATCTTCGGGGTGGGAGCGGGGCTCGTGCTCGACGAGTTCGCGCTGATCCTCCACCTCGACGACGTGTACTGGACCGAGGAGGGCCGCCGCAGTGTGGAGGTCGTCGTCCTGACGGCCTCGCTCGTCCTGCTGGTCCTCGCGGGCTTCTCACCGCTGGGGGTGGACGACGTCAGCGGCGACGAACAGCAGAGCCGGCTGAGCGTCATCCTGTCCGTCATGATCAATTTCTGCTTCGTGCTGATCGCCCTGTTCAAGGGCAAGGCGCGGATGGCGGTGGTCGGCACGCTCGTCCCGTTCGTCGCGCTGATCGGCGCGATCCGGCTGGCCCGGCCGACCTCGCTGTGGGCGAGGCGTTTCTACCGGAACAGACACCGGGCCCGCGCCCGGGCGGTGCTGCGCGCCTACCACCACGATGTGCGGTGGGCGGGACCGCGCCGCAGGTTTCAGGACCTCATCGGCGGGGCCCCGGACCGGGTGCCGCTGCCGCCCGCACCCCGGTCCTGACCGTGCCCGCGCGTGCGCCGGCGCCACTCCGCCACGGCGCACAGCACCAGCACGGCGGCGATCGCGGCGAGATGCTCCTTGCCCGCCAGGTTGTCCTTGAAGACGATCTCCACCACCATCGCCACGATCACGAGCGCCCCGGTGAACCAGGCCCGGTAGGCGCAGCAGACGTACACCGCGAGCCCCACCACCGCCGCCGACGGCCCCGTGTCCACGACCTGGGCGTCGGAGGCCGGCAGTCCGAGGAACCCCGCCGGGCCGACCGCCACGCCGATCCGCGCGTACAGGGTTCCGGCCAGTGTCGCCAGATACGCGATACCCAGCGTGCGCCCGCGCCCCAGCGTGATCTCGGCGATGCCGAACACCAGGAGCAGCTGCGCCAGCGCACCCCACACCGGCAGGTCGAGCGCGGGGACGAACAGCGACAACGGGGTACGCAGCAGAGCGAGCCACAACGGGTCCTCGGCCTGCACCGCGCCGAGGTTCCGCACGGTCCGCAATCCCCAGGTCTGGTTCTGCGCCACCTGTATCAGCGCCGTCAGGAACACGGCCGTGAGTGTCAGCGGGACGGCCCGCGCCCCGTGTGCCGCCAGCGCCCGCCGTACGGTTCCCAGCAGCGGCCCCCACTCCCGGCGGGCCGCCGAGCGCAGGGCGCCCGTACGGACGGTCATCTATGGGTTTCCAGATGTGTGCGGTGCATCCACTTGGGCAGCCCGGGAGCCTCCAGGAACCCTTCGGCGCGGCCCGCCGCGACGCCGATGCGCAACAGGTCGGCGCTCTTCTCGAAGAGCATGAAGCGGGGCTCCCAGATCGGTCGGTACTTGGCGTTGGCACGGTAGAGCGACTCGATCTGCCACCAGCGCGAGAAGAAGCTCAGCAGGGAGCGCCACAGCCGCAGCACCGGTCCGGCACCCAGCCGCGATCCCCTCTCGAAGACGGACCGGAACATCGCGAAGTTGAGCGAGACCTGCGTGATCCCGATCTCCCCGGAACGCTGGAGGAGCTCGATGACCATGAACTCCATCAGGCCGTTCTCCGCGTCCCGGTCGCGGCGCATCAGGTCCAGCGAGAGGCCGTGCGGGCCCCAGGGGACGAAGCTCAGGACGGCCCGCAGCTCGCCCGGCTTCCGGTCCGCCCCGCTGCCGTCCGCGGTGTCGCCGTCGCCGGGGGCGGCGCTCGCCACGGGGGCGTCGCGGCACTCCAGCATCACGCACTGCCCGTCCGCCGGGTCGCCCAGGCGCCCGAGAGCCATGGAGAAGCCGCGTTCGGTGGCCCCGTCGCGCCAGTCGTCGGCGCGGCGCAGCAACTCGGCCATCTCGTCGGCGGGAATGTCCGCGTGCCGCCGGACGGTCACCTCGTAACCGGCCCGCCGGACCCGGTTGTACGCCTGGCGCACGGTGCGCATCGCGCGCCCTTCGAGGGTGAAGTCGGCCGTCTCCACGATCGCCTCGTCGCCCAGTTCCAGCGCGTCGAGACCGTGCCGGGCGTAGACGGTGCCCGCCTCCTCGCTCGCGCCCATGACCGCCGGGATCCAGCCGTGCTCCCGGGCCTCGGCCAGCCACGGCGTGATCGCGCCGGGCCAGGCCTCGGGGTCGCCGATCGGGTCCCCGGAGGCGAGGGAGACCCCGCCGACCACCCGGTAGACCACGGCCGCCTTCCCGGTCGGTGACCAGACGACGCTCTTCTCGCGGCGCAGCGCGAAGTAGCCGAGCGAGTCGCGGTCGCCGTACTTGTCCAGGAGCCCGCGGAGCTTCGCCTCGTCCCCGGGGGTGAGCGCGTCGACGGCCCGGCGGGCCCGGAACGCCACGTACACCACGGCGATCAGCAGCAGCGTGGACAGGATGTTGATCACGACATCGACCCAGCTCGGCGTGGTGATGCCGGGGAACCGTGAGTCGTCCGCCGCGACCGAGACCAGCCGCAGCGCCCCGTAGCGCCAGCGGTCCAGGAACGTCGAGCGGTAGTCGTCGTGCGCGGTGTTGGTGAGGGTGACCAGCCCCGCGGCGAGCAGCGAGGTGACCAGCAGCCCGACGGCCGCCACGACGGCCGCCAGCCTGGGGTTGGAGCGGTCGCCCTTCGCGTAGAACTCCCGCCGTCCCAGCAGCAGCGCCAGGACGAACCCCGCGGTGAGGGCCAGTGAGATCCAGTTCTGCGCGTGCTGCCTGATCTCCGGGAAGAAGAACGCGAGAGCCAGGAGCAGCAGCAGAAGCCCGCCCGCCACCACATTGAGGATCCAGGCGGCCCGCTTGCGCCGGCGCATCGTGACCGCCAGGAAGAGCGCGACCACCCCGGACGAGAAGCCCGCGGTGAGCAGATAGGGCGTGAAGAAGTTCTCGGTGTTGTGGCGCCGCAGGTCCTGGCCGAGGGTGACCCAGACGGCGCTCAGGAAATTGATGAACGAGACGACACGCAGGTACCAGATGGCGAACGCCGCGCTGCGCCGTGACCGGACGGTACTGCGTCCGGCCTCCTCACTGGACAATCGGACCTCTCCCATGAAACGCGATCATATGGGGCGTCGCGGATCGTGGTGACGCGGGCTGCGGCCGGTCTGCGCAGCCCGCGGGTGTCCGGGAGCGGTGCGGTCAGCCGCCGCTCTTCGCGTCGCTCTTCACGGGGCCGGCGTTGTCGGCGTCGGCGGGAGGAGCGTCGGAGTCCGCGCCGTCGTCCGCTTCCGCCTCCGCGCCGTCGTCCGCTTCCGCCTCCGCCTCCGTGTCCGCTTCCGGCGCGCGCTCGGGGAGTTCGGCCGCCAGCGCCGCCGCGGCCTGGACGAGCGGCAGGGCGAGCAGAGCTCCGCTGCCCTCGCCGACCGTGACACCGTGGTCGAGCAGCGGCGTCAGGGCCATCCGGTCCAGCGCCTTCGTCTGCGCGGGCTCACCGCTGACCTGACCCGCCAGCCACCAGTCCGGAGCCCGGAACGCCGCCCGCTGCGCCACCAGCGCACAGGCCGCCGAGACGACGCCGTCCAGGATCACCGGCATCCGGCGCACCGCGCTCTGGAGCAGGAAGCCCGTCGTCGCGGCCAGATCCGCGCCGCCGACCGTGGCCAGCAGCTCCAACTGGTCACCGAGGACCGGCCGGGCCCGGCGCAGCGCGTCCCGGATAGCCGCGCACTTGCGCATCCACGCCAGATCGTCGATGCCCGCACCGCCGCGCCCGGTGACCACGGAGGCGTCCGTGCCGCACAGCGCGGCGATCAGCGTGGCCGCGGCCGTGGTGCCGCCGACACTCAGATCGCCGAGCACCACCAGGTCGGTGCCGGAGTCGGCCTCCTCGTCGGCGATCGCCATGCCCAGGCGTACCGCCTGCTCGGCCTCATCCGCCGTCAGCGCGTCCTCGATGTCGATCCGCCCGCTGCCGCGCCGCACCCGGTGCCGTACGACGGACTCGGGCAGCAGTTCCGGGTCGCAGTCCACCCCCGCGTCGATGATCCGCAGGGGCACGGAGAAGCGGCGGGCCAGCACCGATACGGGGCTCGCGCCGTCCAGCGCGGCCCGGACCAGCTCGTGGGCACCCCCCGCCGCGCGGCCGGACACCCCCAGCTCCGCGACCCCGTGGTCACCGGCGAAGAGCACCACGCGCGGCTGCTCGACCGGCTTGACCGGCACGGACTGCTGCGCGGCGGAGAGCCACTCGGCCAGCTCGTCGAGGCGGCCGAGCGCACCCGGGGGAACGGTCAGCCGCTCCCGGCGTTCCTCGGCATCGCGCCGTACACCGCCGTCGGGGCGTTCGATCAGGTCGGAGAAGTCGTCCAGATTCACGGAGGTCTGCCTCGCGGGTCGTCACGTCGGGGTCCGGGAACCCGGCGGCGGGCTCCTGCCGGGAACAGTACCGGTGCCGCTTCCCCACGAGTACGGCCGGAGGCGGGCTCTCCCCGGAGGGGGCTCGCTCCGCCCGGGGCGGGCTCACCCCCGCAGTACCAGCACCTGTCCCGCCACCACCAGCAGCACTTCCTCGCACTCGGCCGCGACCGCCGCGTTCAGCCGCCCCAGCTCGTCCCGGAACCGCCGCCCCGCGGCCGTCGCCGGTACCACTCCCGCGCCCACCTCATTGGTCACCGCCACCACCTTCCGCCGGGTCGCGCGCACCGCGCCGACCAGCTCCGCGACCCGCTCCCGCAGCGCCTCCTCGCCACCGTCCGCCCACCGCGCGTCGTCCCAGGCACCCACCCGGTCCATCGCGTCCGTCAGCCACAGCGACAGGCAGTCGATCAACAGCGGGGGCCCGTCCGCCGACAGCAGCTCCGCCAGCTCGCAGGTCTCCTCGGTCTGCCACGCGGCGGGCCGGCGCTCCCGGTGCAGTCCCACCCGCGCCGCCCACTCGGCGTCGCCGTCGCGGCGGCCACCGGTCGCCACGTACACCACCGCGGGAAAGGTCTCCAGGCGTTGCTCGGCCTCCAGCGACTTCCCGGACCGCGCGCCACCGGTCACCAGCGTGCGCCGGGGCACGTCCGGTACCGCGTGGTATTCGCCCACCACCAGCGTCGTGCCGTCCGGCACGGCCCGCGCCCCGGCGGCCGCGAGCTGCCGGTCCAGCGCGGCGCCCGGCGGTGCGTCGTGGTCCAGATGGACGGCGATGACCTCGGTGGTCGGGCCGATCGCGTCGACGGCCCGCAGCCGGGCCACGGCGTCGGGCCGGGCGATCACATCGCCGGCCACCATGTCGTACGGCGCCGTCGCCCGGTCGGTGAGCCCGGCGGGCGCCGCTCCCGGCGGGAGGTACAGCAGCCGTTCGCCCTCCGGTGAGGTCACCTCGTAACCGGTCCCCGGGGCGTCCATCGGCACCGCCCGCACCCGGTGTCCGCTGATCAGCGTCAGTACCTGGCCGTCCGGCACCCGCCCGGCAGGCGGCAGCACGGCGGGCAGTTCGACGGCGGGCCCGTCGTGGGGATGGGTCAGCAGCACCTGGCGCACCCCGGTCAGCGAACGCCCCGCGCGGGCGGCCGCGAGCACGGCCCCGGGGGTGAGGTCGAGAAGCAGCGCGTCATCGACCAGCAGGGCGGTCGCGGCCCGTGCCCGCGGGCCGTGGGCCGTCGCGCAGACGGCGCAGGGGCAGTCGGGCCGGGGCAGCCCGCCGGAGGCTCCGGTGCCGAGCAGAGTCAGTTCCACACGATGATCCTCCCGCGTCCCCGCTCGGGGTGCGCGCCCGGCTAGGCTTCGGGCAGCAACGTGACCCAGGAGGCGGACATGGCGTGGACGTGGCGGTTCGAGAAGTCCGACGGTACGGAGACGGAGCCGGCGCTGCAGCCGGAGGAGTTCACGACGCAGGGGGACGCGGAGTCCTGGATCGGTGAGTTCTGGAAGGAGCTCCTGGCGGGCGGGGCGGAGCAGGCGACGCTGTTCGAGGACTCGGCCAGGATCTACGGCCCGATGAGCCTGCGCGCGGACGGGGCCGACGGCGCCGACGCGGCGGACAGGGCCGACGCGTCCGACCAGGCCTGACGCCGGGAGGACCGCGCGGTCCCGTACGGCGGGACGTCGGAGAACGGGACGGGCGGGCGGTACGGGGATTTCCCCCTGTACCGCCCGCCCTTTTCGCTCCCGTACCGGCTGTCCGTACGGACTCCTGTACCGCCCGCCCTTTTCGCTCCCGTACCGGCTCCCGTACCGACTGCCCGTACGGACGTCCCTATCGGCTCCGCTCCGGATTCCGCTCCGGATTCCGCTCCGGATTCCGTTTCCGGTTCCGCCGCGTAGGTCCGTACCGGCTGCCCGCGTGTGCGGTCCGCGGCCCCGGACCGGTCAGATCTCGCCCAGCGTGACCTCGGCCGTGCGCTCCGAGCCGCCGCGCGTGTAGGTCACCGCGACCTTCTGGCCGGGCTTCTTGCCCGCCAGGGCCTCCGAGAGCGACGTGATCGTCGTGACCGGGGCGTCGCCCACCTTGGTGATGATGTCGCCGACCCGCAGCCCCGCCTTGTCGGCGGCGCCGCCCTTGGTCACGCTGACCAGCGCCACCCCGGCCGGCCGGTAGCTGTCGTCGACGACCGTGCGGCCGGTGATGTTCAGCGCCGCCCGCCCCGAGTCGGTGACCCTGCCGTACTTGATGATCTGGTCGGCGACCGTCTTCACCATCGAGACCGGGATCGCGAACCCGATCCCGGGCGCCGCGCTGTCACCCATCTGGGGGTCGGTCGCCGCCAGCGTCGGAATGCCGATCACCTCGCTGTTGAGGTTCACCAGCGCGCCACCGCTGTTGCCCGGGTTGATCGCCGCGGAGGTCTGCACCATGTCGCCGATGGTCGCCCCGGTACCGCCGCCCGAACGGCTCTCGCTCACGGTCCGGCCGAGGGCCGAGACGATGCCCTGTGTGACGCTGCTGGACAGGCCGAGCGGCGAGCCCATCGCCATCACGATCTGCCCCACCTCGACCTTCTCCGAGTCGCCGAACTTCGCCGCCTTCAGCCCGTCGGGGACCGCGTCGAGCTTGATGACGGCCAGATCCTGTTCCGGATACGAGGCGACGAGCGAGGCGCCGAGGACCTTGCCCCCGGTGGCGACGCTGACCTTGAAGGACTTCTCCTCGCCGACGACGTGGGCGTTCGTGACGATATGCCCCTTGCCGTCGTAGACGATGCCGGAGCCCAGGCTGTCGGAGGCGTCGATCTGCACGACCGACGGCAGTACGTCCTTGATGACGGCCTGGTAGTCGTCCTGGAGGTCATTGGTGGCGCGGGAGGCCGAACCCTGTGCCGCGCCCGACGGACTGGAGCCGGGCTCCACGGAGCCGGAGCCGGAATCGGAGCAGCCGCCCACCAGGGTGATCGCGCAGACACCCGCGGCCAGCGGCATCAGCAGCCGTCGCACCCGGCTGCGGGAGTGTCGGGAGTGTGATGAGTCCATGTCCGGAGTCTCATGGCACCGACCCCCGCGCGGCCTGCGCTGATGGGCCGAACGGGGCAGCGCCGCCGCCCGCGCCGCCCACCCGCGGCCGCACCCGCGGCCCGCTTCCCGCAGCGTCAGCCGCGTACGCCGCACAGATGCAGCAGCGCCGCCACCCGGCGGTAGGGATCCGTCCGCGCGGCCCGGTCCTCCGCGGCCAGCAGCTGCTCCAGCTCCGTGGCGGCGGGCAGCTCCACATCGTTGCCCACGTTGTCCGTGAAGACCCGGACCCCGTACCAGGCGTGCAGCGGCGCCGCGATCCCGGCGAGGGTGGCCGTCAGGGCGTCGAGCCGGTCGGCCCGCACCGTGAGGCCGAGCCGGTTGGTGTACGTGGCGGTGTCGAAGGCCGCCAGCGCGCCCGCGAAGTCCCCGGCGTACCCGGGGCGCATCGCCAGCGCGTCCGCGTTCCGTACGAGCAGCGAGAGCAGCCCGCCGGGGGCCAGCATCCGGGCCAGGCCCGCGAGCATCGGGTCCGGCTCCGGTACGTACATCAGCACGCCGTGGCAGAGGACCACGTCGAAGCTGCCGGGCAGAAAGTGCACCCCGGTGTCCCGGCCGTCGCCCTCGATCAGCCTGACCCGCTCCCGGATGCCCTCGGGCTCCACCGACAGCGACTCACGGGCCGCCCGCAGCATGGCCGCGTCGGACTCCAGACCGGTCACCGAGTGCCCGGCCCGCGCCAGCCGCAGGGCCTGGGTGCCCTGGCCCATGCCGACGTCGAGCACCCGCAGCCGCTGCCCCACCGGGAAGCGCGCGGCTATCTGCTCGTCCAGCTGCCGGGCGACGAGTTCCTGGCGGACCGTGTTGCGCAGGCCGCCGAGACCGTCCAGCCACGCCGATGAGACCCCCGTGAATCCGGAGGTCTCCGTACTCAGGGCCGCTCTCCGCGCTTGACCTGGGGCTTGGGAAGCCGCAGGCGGCGCATCTGGAGCGTGCGCATCAGGCCGTACGCGACGGCGCCGCGCTTCGGGGTGTCCGGGAAACGCTCCCGCAGCTGCTTCTTGAGCCGGAACGCGAGACCGATCGAGTCGACCACGATCAGCACGATCACGCCGAGCCAGAGCAGCAGCGAGATGTTCTGGATGTTCTGGATCTGGATCACGCTGAGGATCAGGATGATCACTGCGAGCGGCAGGAAGTACTCGGCCACGCAGAAGCGCGAGTCCACGAAATCACGGACGAAGCGCCGGACCGGCCCCTTGTCGCGCACGGGGAGGTAGCGCTCGTCGCCAGTGGCGAGCGCCTCACGCTGCTTGGCCATGTCGACGCGGCGCGCTTCGCGCTGGCGCTTCATGGCCGCCTTGCGGTCGGTCGGCGTGCTGGAGGCACGCCGGCGCTGCGTCTGGGCCTCGCTGCGCTTGGGGGTCGGGCGGCCCTTGGGGGCCTGCGGGTCGCGGGACTGCCTGGAGAGGTCCGTCGTCACCTTGTCGGTGGGGACCTTCTCTTCCTTGGCACGGCTACGGAACACAAAACCCAAGGGTACGGGGTCGGCCGCGGCACGGGCGGACCGGGCGGGAACGATCCGGCAACGGCCCGCCCCCCGAGACGGTCCTGACAGGGGCAGAACGGGCGTTTGTCACCCGCCTCCCTGACCACCACCTACTCCCTGGGCTGGAGCGTTCACCGGGTGCAGTCGTCCTTTGGGAGGAGCACATCCGCGTCCGAACAGTGCGGTAATAGAGACAGGGCCCGTACTGTGGGTTCTGTTGGAGTGCTGGAGCTCAGTCCGTCAGAAGGGGGCGCGCGAAGCCCATGAGCGGTGTCATGAAGCGTATGGGGATGATCTTCCGCGCGAAGGCAAACAAGGCCCTTGACCGGGCCGAGGATCCGCGCGAGACCCTCGATTACTCGTACCAGAAGCAGCTGGAGCTGCTTCAGAAGGTGCGCCGCGGCGTCGCCGATGTGGCGACCTCGCGCAAGCGGCTGGAGCTGCAGCTGAACCAGCTGCAGGGACAGTCGTCCAAGCTGGAGGACCAGGGCCGCAAGGCGCTCGCGCTCGGCCGCGAGGACCTGGCCCGCGAGGCGCTGTCCCGGCGCGCCGCCCTCCAGCAGCAGGTCACGGACCTGGAGACGCAGCACACCACGCTGCAGGGCGAGGAGGAGAAGCTCACTCTCGCGGCCCAGCGTCTTCAGGCCAAGGTCGACGCCTTCCGCACGAAGAAGGAAACGATCAAGGCGACCTACACGGCAGCCCAGGCGCAGACCCGGATCGGCGAGGCCTTCTCCGGGATCTCCGAGGAGATGGGCGACGTCGGTCTGGCGATCCAGCGGGCCGAGGACAAGACCCAGCAGCTCCAGGCGCGGGCCGGCGCCATCGACGAACTGCTCGCCTCCGGAGCCCTGGACGACCCGACCGGGACGGCGAAGGACGACATCGCCGCCGAGCTGGACCGGATCTCCGGTGGTACGGATGTGGAGCTGGAGCTGCAGCGCATGAAGGCCGAACTGGCCGGCGGCTCCTCCTCGCAGCAGGCCATCGAGGGCGGTGTCCAGGACGCCGCACCGCAGTCGCAGCAGTCCCCGCACAGGTTCGACAAGCAGTAAGGGCAACGTCATGATCGTACGGATCATGGGGGAGGGCCAGGTCAGACTGGCCGACAGTCATGTCGCCGAGCTCAACAAGCTCGACGACGTACTGCTCGCGGAAATGGAGAGCGGCGACGGCCCCGGCTTTCGCACCACGCTCCACGCGCTCCTGGACAAGGTGCGCGAGCTCGGTACACCCCTGCCGGACGACTCCCTGGAGCCGTCCGGGCTGATCCTGCCGTCGCCGGACGCGACCCTCGAAGAGGTGCGCGCCATGCTCCGCGACGACGGGCTGATCCCCGGCTGACAGCCGCCGCACACGACCCCCGCTCCACACTCCGGCAGCACCCGCTCGACACAGTGCCCCGCCCGGTCCGCCGGCCGCGGGGCACCGTGCTGTCCGCCGCGGGTTCCGGGCCCGGACTGCGGGGCGGTGGCGGTTCTGTGGTCGTATTCGCACACCGTGCGGACGGATCCGTGTACGACACGCCGTACCGTTGCCCGATGTGACCACCCTCTCGACCGGGCTCGTGCGTGCCCGCCGCTGGCTGCGGGACCATCCCCTGGCGTTCGACGGGGCCCTCGCCCTCATCGTGTTCCTGAGCATGATCTGCGCGTCGTTCGCCGACCCGGGCGCGGCGAACGCCGGGAGGCCGAGCTTCGGCACCCGCAGCCCCGGGGTCTTCAGCGTGTTCATGATGGTGCTCAGTGCCGGAGCCCTCGTGCTGCGCCGCAGGCGCCCCATGGCGGTGCTCGCGTTCACCGGTGCCCTGTCGGCCGCGGAGTTCGTGGTGACGGACCCGCCGGCCCCGGTCGTCATGGGGGTCGTCATCGCGCTCTACACCGTCGCCTCGCGCACCGACCGGCCCACCACCTGGCGGGTCGGCCTGGTCACCATGGCGGTGCTGACCGTGGCCGCGATGGTCTTCGGCTCGTCCCCCTGGTACGCGCAGGAGAACCTCGGCGTCTTCGCCTGGACCGGGATGGCGGGCGCCGCGGGGGACGCGGTCCGCAGCAGGCGCGCGTTCGTCGACGCGATCAGGGAACGCGCCGAGCGTGCCGAGCGCACCCGCGAGGAGGAGGCCCGCCGCCGGGTCGCCGAGGAGCGGCTGCGGATCGCCCGGGACCTGCACGACGTCGTCGCCCACCACATCGCCCTGGTCAACGTCCAGGCCGGGGTGGCCGCCCATGTCATGGACAGGCGCCCGGACCAGGCCAAGGAGGCGCTCGCCCACGTCCGGGACGCCAGCCGCTCGGCGCTCAACGAACTCCGGGCCACGGTCGGGCTGCTCCGGCAGTCCGGCGACCCCGAGGCCCCCACCGAACCCGCTCCCGGGCTCGCCGTCCTCGGTGGGCTCGTGGACACCTTCCGCAACGCCGGGCTCCCCGTCGAGGTGGCCTGTGCCGACAGCGAGCCCCCGCTGCCCGCGGCCGTCGACCTGGCCGCCTACCGGGTCATCCAGGAAGCGCTGACCAATGTCCGCAAACACGCGGGATCCGGTGCCAGGGCCGAGGTGAGCGTCATACGGGTCGGGGTCACGGCCGAGGTCACGGTGCTCGACAACGGCCGCGGCGGTGACGCCCGCCCCGCCGCCGAGGACGAGGACCGCCACGGCGGCGGCCACGGCCTCGTCGGCATGCGTGAACGCGTCACCGCACTCGGCGGCACCCTCACCGCGGGACCTCGGTACGGAGGCGGATTCCGGGTGCATGCGATCCTGCCGGTCAGAACCCGCACGGGTGAACCGGAGCGGCCGGGCACGGCGGGCAGGACGGGGGGACGCGGATGACACCGATCAAGGTGCTGCTCGCCGACGACCAGGCGCTGCTGCGCAGCGCGTTCCGGGTGCTGGTGGACTCGGAGCCCGACATGGAGGTCGTCGGGGAGGCGGCGGACGGCGCGCAGGCCGTGGAGCTGGCCCGCTCGACGCGCGCCGACGTGGTGCTGATGGACATCCGGATGCCGGGCACGGACGGGCTCGCCGCCACCCGCATGATCAGCGCCGACCCGGATCTGGCGGAGGTGCGCGTCGTCATGCTCACCACCTTCGAGGTGGACGAGTACGTCGTGCAGTCACTGCGCGCCGGAGCCTCGGGCTTCCTCGGAAAAGGCGCGGAACCGGATGAACTCCTCAACGCCATCCGTGTCGCCGCGGGCGGGGAGGCGCTGCTCTCCCCTGCGGCGACGAAGGGGCTCATCGCCACCTTCCTCGCACAGGGCGGAAGCTCGGGGGAGGGGCCGGACTCCGCCGCGTACTCCGGCCGGCTCGCCGCGCTCACCGTGCGCGAACGCGAGGTGCTCGTGCTGGTCGCGGGGGGGCATTCCAACGACGAGATCGCCGAGCGGCTCGCCGTCAGCCCGCTCACCGTCAAGACCCATGTGAACCGGGCCATGGCGAAGCTCGGTGCCCGTGACCGGGCCCAACTCGTCGTCATCGCCTATGAGTCGGGGCTGGTACGGGCCCGTCTGGAGTGACCGCGGAGCCGCCTGGTGGAGGAGGGGTGGAGCGGCGGGTGCGGCTACAGGTGGAGATCCGGCGTACTCCACCTGCGGTATGCGCGACATAAGAAAGCAACCCGGGGGCCGACGTCCCGGCAACCCGGATCGGCGATCGTATGAGAACGACCAGTACCTGGGGGCGGGGTCGCGGGGCGGGGGACGCACATCTGCGGCGTCGCCGCCACTCACCACGGCTCGGCCATCCACCGATCCTCAGTCCCGCCGGAGGCGCACGCCCGGCCCCGCTCCTTCCCCCAACCTCCATGTGCCGGTCGGTACGAGCGGCGGGAGGCTTCCCCCGTTCCACCTCCTGCCCATCTGCCGCGCAAGCCACAGAAGAGAGACCCACCCATGTCCTGGCTGTCCAGATTCAGCCTCGCGCAACGGGCCCTGATCGGGCTGATCTCGATCGTCGCGCTCGTATTCGGAGCGATCGCGATCCCGCAGCTCAAGCAGCAACTGCTGCCCACCATCGAACTCCCGATGGTGTCGGTGCTGGCCCCCTATCCGGGTGCGTCTCCCGATGTGGTCGAGAAGCAGGTCGTCGAACCCCTGGAGAACTCCATCAAGGCCGTCGACGGCATCGAGGGCATAACCTCGACCGCCAGCGAGGGCAACGCCGTCATCATGGCGACGTTCGACTTCGGTGACGAGGGCACCAAGCAGCTCGTCGCCGACATCCAGCAGGCCGTGAACCGGGCCCGCATCCAGCTCCCCGACGACGTGGACCCCCAGGTCATCGCCGGTTCCACCGACGACATCCCGACCGTGGTCCTCGCCGTCACCGCCGACAAGGACCAGCAGGCGCTCGCCGACCAGCTGGACCGCACGGTCGTCCCCGCCCTGGAGGACATCGAGGGTGTCGGCCAGGTCGCGGTCGACGGGGTCCAGGAACTCCAGATCTCCGTCGTCCCCGACGACAAGAAGCTCGCCGGGGCCGGACTGAACGCCGGATCGCTGGCCCAGGCGCTCCAGGCGGGCGGCGCCACCGTCCCGGCCGGTTCGTTCTCCGAGGCGGGCAAGAGCCGCACCATCCAGGTCGGCGGCGGCTTCACCTCGCTGAAGCAGATCCAGGACCTCCAGGTCGCCGCCAAGGACCCGGCGACCGGTCAGCCCGGGAAGCCGGTCCGCCTCGGTGACGTCGCCGAGGTGAAGCAGGAGCCCTCCACCGCGGTCTCCATCACCCGGACGAACGGCAAGCCGAGCCTCGCCGTCATGGCGACGATGGACAAGGACGGCAGCGCCGTCGCCATCTCGGACGCCGTCAAGGAGAAGCTCCCGGACCTGCGCAAGGACCTCGGCGCCGGCGCCGAACTGACCGTCGTCTCCGACCAGGGCCCCGCCGTCTCCAAGGCGATCTCCGGTCTGACCACCGAGGGCGCGCTCGGCCTCGTCTTCGCGGTCATCGTGATCCTGGTCTTCCTCGCCTCGCTGCGCTCGACCCTGGTCACCGCGGTCTCCATCCCGCTCTCCGTGGTCCTCGCGCTGATCGTTCTCTGGACCCGCGACCTCTCGCTGAACATGCTCACGCTCGGCGCCCTGACGATCGCCATCGGCCGTGTCGTCGACGACTCGATCGTGGTCCTGGAGAACATCAAGCGGCACCTCGGCTACGGCGAGGAGCGCCAGCCGGCGATCATCGCGGCCGTCAAGGAAGTGGCCGGAGCCGTCACCGCCTCCACCCTGACGACGGTCGCCGTCTTCCTCCCGATCGGTCTGGTCGGCGGCATGGTCGGGCAGCTCTTCGGCTCGTTCTCGCTCACCGTCACCGCGGCCCTGCTGGCCTCCCTGCTGGTCTCGCTGACCGTCGTCCCGGTCCTCTCGTTCTGGTTCCTGCGCGCCCCCAAGGGCACGGAGGAGAACCCGGCCGAGGCACGCCGGAAGGCGGAGGAGAAGGAAGCGGCCAGCAAGCTCCAGCGGCTCTACGTCCCGGTGCTGCAGTTCGCGACCCGGCGCCGTATCACCAGCATCGTCATCGCCGTCGCGGTGCTCTTCGGCACCTTCGGCATGGTGCCGCTGCTCAAGACGAACTTCTTCGACCAGGGTGAGCAGGAAGTCCTCTCCATCAAGCAGGAGCTGACCCCCGGCACCAGCCTGGAAGCCGCCGACAAGGCGGCCCGGAAGGTCGAGAAGGTCCTCGACGACGACAAGGGCGTCAAGGACTACCAGGTCACCGTCGGCTCCTCCGGCTTCATGGCGGCCTTCGGCGGCGGTACGGGCGCCAACCAGGCCTCCTACCAGGTCACCCTGAAGGACGCGGCCGAATTCGAAGCCGCTCAGGACCGCATCGACGAGGCCCTCGGCAAGCTCGACGGCATCGGGGACACCACCATCGCCGCGGGCGACGGCTTCGGCAGCCAGGACCTCAGCGTGGTGGTCAAGGCCTCCGACGCCGACGTCCTGAAGAAGGCGTCCGAAGCGGTACGCACCGAGGTCGGCGGGATCAAGGACGTCACCGACGTCCAGAGCGACCTGGCGCAGAGCATCCCCCGGATCTCGGTCAAGGCCAACGACAAGGCGGCCGCCGCCGGATTCGACCAGGCCACGCTCGGCGCGGCCGTCGCCGGTGCGGTGCGCGGCACCCCGTCCGGCAAGGCGATCCTGGACGACACCGAGCGTGACGTCATCGTCCGGTCCTCCCACCCGGCCACCACGATGGCCGAGCTCAAGGACCTGCCGCTCGGCCCGGTCAAGCTCGGCACGATCGCCGATGTGAAGCTGGTCCCCGGCCCGGTCTCGATGACCCGGATCGACGGCCAGCGCGCCGCGACGATCACCGCCAAGCCCATCGGCGACAACACCGGCGCGGTCTCCGCCTCGCTCCAGTCGAAGATCGACGCCCTGGACCTCCCGGAGGGTGCCACCGCCACCATCGGCGGAGTCTCCGAGGACCAGAACGACGCCTTCATGAAGCTGGGCCTGGCCATGCTGGCGGCCATCGCGATCGTCTTCATGCTGCTGGTGGCGACCTTCCGGTCCCTGGTCCAGCCGCTGATCCTGCTGATCTCCATCCCGTTCGCGGCCACCGGCGCGCTGGGGCTGCTCATCATCACCGGCACCCCGATGGGCGTTCCCGCGATGATCGGCATGCTGATGCTGATCGGCATCGTGGTGACCAACGCGATCGTGCTGATCGACCTGATCAACCAGTACCGGTCGCAGGGCATGGGCATCGTCGAGGCGGTCGTCGAGGGCGGCCGTCACCGGCTCCGCCCGATCCTGATGACCGCACTGGCGACGATCTTCGCGCTGCTCCCGATGGCGCTCGGCGTCACCGGCGAGGGCGGCTTCATCTCGCAGCCGCTGGCGGTCGTGGTGATCGGCGGTCTGATCACCTCCACGCTGCTGACGCTGCTGCTCGTGCCGACGCTGTACGCGATGGTCGAGCTGCGCAAGGAGCGCCGGGCCGGCAAGAAGGCGGCCAAGCGGGCCGGGAAGTCCGCTGCCCCGGCCGCGCGGGCCACGGACGAGGCCCGCGAGACGGAGCCCTCGGGCGTGTGATCCGCCGGCCCGCTCCATGACGGACGGCTGACAACGAAGGGGCCTGTCCCACGCGTCCACCGCGTGGGACAGGCCCCTTCGTTGTTCACTGTGGCCGCGCGGGACGCGCGGCTACGCCAGCGCGAGCATCCGCTCCAGCGCGAGCTTCGCGTACTTCTCCGTCTCCGGGTCGACCTCGATCCGGTTGACCAGATTGCCCTCGGCCAGGGACTCCAGCGTCCAGACGAGGTGGGGCAGGTCGATCCGGTTCATCGTCGAGCAGAAGCACACCGTCCGGTCGAGGAAGACGATCTCCTTGTCCTCGGCCGCGAAGCGGTCGGCGAGCCGGCGGACCAGGTTCAGCTCCGTGCCGATCGCCCACTTCGAGCCGGCCGGGGCCGCTTCCAGGGCCTTGATGATGTATTCGGTCGAACCGACGTAGTCCGCGGCCGCCACGACCTCGTGCTTGCACTCCGGGTGCACCAGCACATTGACGCCGGGTATGCGGGCGCGCACGTCGTTGACGGACTCGACCGAGAAGCGCCCGTGCACCGAGCAGTGCCCGCGCCACAGGATCATCTTCGCGGCGCGCAGCTCCTCGGTGGTCAGGCCGCCGCCCGGCTTGTGCGGGTTGTAGAGGACGCAGTCCTCCAGCGTCATTCCCATGTCCCGCACGGCGGTGTTCCGGCCGAGGTGCTGGTCGGGGAGGAAGAGCACCTTCTCGCCCTGCTCGAAGGCCCACTCCAGGGCCGTCCGCGCATTGGACGAGGTGCAGATCGTGCCGCCGTGCCTGCCGGTGAAGGCCTTGATGTCGGCGGAGGAGTTCATGTACGAGACGGGCACGACCTGTCCGGCGACACCGGCCTCGGTCAGGACGTCCCAGCACTCGGCGACCTGCTCGGCGGTGGCCATGTCGGCCATCGAGCAGCCCGCCGCCAGGTCCGGCAGCACGACCTTCTGGTCGTCCGTGGTCAGGATGTCCGCCGACTCGGCCATGAAGTGCACGCCGCAGAAGACGATGTACTCGGCCTCCGGGCGAGCCGCCGCGTCCCGGGCGAGCTTGAACGAGTCGCCGGTGACGTCCGCGAACTGGATGACCTCGTCGCGCTGGTAGTGGTGGCCGAGGACGAAGACCTTGTCCCCGAGCTTCTCCTTCGCGGCACGGGCGCGCTCCACCAGGTCCGGGTCGGACGGGGAGGGGAGGTCGCCGGGGCACTCGACGCCGCGCTCGCTCTTCGGGTCGGCCTCACGGCCGAGCAGCAGCAGCGCGAGGGGCGACGGCTGTACATCCAGGGGCTGGGCGGTGGTCACGTCACGCACCCTCTCTTCTCTGCGGACTAGCCTTTTCGTCTATTTGACATTATCTATCATAACCGCTTCGCGTCACGTTGACGATGCCGATAGCGTCGATGTGACGCATCCGGCTGCCCGGGTGGTGTGCGAGCATGAAAAGGAACAGACAGGCGCCTGGCCCGGAATGAATCCGCGGCCCCGACGGTTGAAACGTCGGCAAGCAGTCCGTACAACCCGGGAGAGAAGCAGATGTCCGTATCGGACGAGACCACCACCGTGAACGACGGCATCCTCCTTTCGGACGCCGCCGCAGCCAAGGTCAAGGGCCTGCTGGAGCAGGAGGGCCGCGAGGACCTGGCGCTGCGCGTCGCCGTTCAGCCCGGCGGTTGCTCGGGCCTGCGCTACCAGCTCTTCTTCGACGAGCGTTCGCTCGACGGCGACGTCGTGAAGGACTTCGACGGCGTCAAGGTCGTCACCGACCGGATGAGCGCCCCGTACCTGGGCGGCGCCTCCATCGACTTCGTCGACACCATCGAGAAGCAGGGCTTCACGATCGACAACCCGAACGCCACGGGTTCCTGCGCCTGCGGCGACTCCTTCAACTAGGCGCCACGCACGACGGCGGCGGCCCCCGGAGTGATCCCGGGTGCCGCCGCCGTCGTGTGTGCCCGGACCCTGTTCAGCCGCGCGGCACCGCACTGCCCGACTCCGCGTCGACGACCCTGCGCTCGCCCAGCGGCGCGTCCAGCGTCACCGTCCGCTTCAGCTCCTTGGCGATCATGATGCAGACCTTGCCGCCGTCCTGCTTCGCCTCGGTCACCGACACCCGCACCTGACCCGCGCTCTCCTCGGCGCTCGCCGTGTACGTGCTGCACGCGCCGCCCCAGAACGCCACCTCCAGCATCCGGCCGTCCACGCCGTACGAGGTGACCTTCCGGTCGCCCGACTGCCGCGGGGCATCCGGCTTCGCCAGGAAGTCGGGGGCCACGGCCACCTGGGTGACCGTGCTCTCCGGGCCGCCGGGCGCCGACCGTACCGAGAAGAGCCAGGACGGTACGAGGGTCTGCCGCCCGTCCACATGGTTCAGGGCCAGCCCGAACACCGCCTTGTGGACCGTCCGCGTGACCGGTGCCGGCTTGCCGTTCGACGGCACGCACTGCGGCTGGGAGGGCTTCACGGGCTTCTGCCCGTCCTGCAGCGGTACGGGGACGGCGCAGCCGCCGACGTCCGGCGGGCCGCTGTTCCGGCTCAGGGCATTCAGCTGCTTCAGCGCCTCGTCCGCGCCGACCGCCGGATAGGTGTCGCCCTTCTCCAGGGCCTTCAGGCGCCCGCTGCCGCCGACCACATCGCCGCCGGGGCCCACCTGGATCCCGGTCTGCCAGCCGTACGTGGGCAGCCCGTCGACCACCGGGTCGGCGTTCACCACCCGTACGGCGCCCATCAGCTGGCCCGCGTCGAGGGCCGCGCCGTCCTGGCCGGCCGCCCTGAGCACGGGTGCCGCGGCCGCCTTGGCCGCCTTGTCGCTCACCGGGCCGGCCCCGCCCGGCCCCCCGTCCTCGTTCGCGCACATCCTGCCGGGCTCGCACGGGGCCGGGCCCCCGGAGCCGTACCGGGCGAACGTCCAGGTGCCCGGGGCCTGCTTCGTGACCTTGAGGGAGGGCCCGTCCTTGCCCGCGCCCACCGCCCAGGAGGTGCCCTCGGTGTGCGGGGTGCCCGTGAGGCCGAGGGCCTTCGCCAGCCGGGTGACCTCGGCCGCGGTAACGGTGCCCGTCGCACGGTGGACGGCCGCCGAGTCCGGGCCGTCGGGCAGTTCGCCGGAGGCGCGGTAGACGATCCCGGAGCCCCCCGGGTCCGGTTCACCCGGGGCGATGCCCCGGGGCGGCGCGGGGGTCCCCCCGGACGCGTCCAGGGACAGCAGGGGGGCCGCGCTGTCGCTCCGGGCCGCGTTGCCACCGTCCGTACTGCCGCCGCTGCCGTCCGAGGCCGTCGAGGCCCAGTACGCGCCGCCGCCGCCGGCCAGCAGCACCGCTGCCGCCACCGAGACCACCGCGAGCGGCGGACGTCGCCGCCGGGGACCGGTCACGTCGTTGTCGGGTCGCTCGGTGCTCACCGGATCGCTCCTTCGACTGCATCGCCGTCACGGTGTCTGCCGTGTGTCCCCCGGGTGGCGGACAACGGTGGGACGGAGCAGGGGAGCGCGCGGTTCCACCGGCGGGCGCGGGGGAGTCCGCGCCCGCCGATCGGAGCCTCGTCCGGAGGAGCGGGAACCGGCCGGAAAAAGCTGTTTGCCGCAGCCGGTTCCGGGGCTCAGTCGCCGTACTCGGACATCGAGTCGATCAGCCGGGCGGAGGCGGGAGGCACCGATACCCCGTGGATCAGGGACGGTGCCACCGGTGCCGCGGCCGCCTTCGCCGGTACCACCCAGTGCGGCGCCATTCGCGCGCAGTCGCCGCGCAGCTCGGCAAGGCTCATCTCGGACTCACGCGGTGCGATGTGCTTCGACATATCCGCACCGTATGCACGGTCGGGCTCGGGTAGAAAGCCCTACTATCGGGTAGTTTTCCCCTCTCGGTCGGGACGCGATCACCCGGTAGCGTGAACTGTCACGCCGTCCCGGAGGGCGCGCTCCGCGTTCCCTTCGCCTTCCGCAGGAGCATTCTCCCCGTGCGTATTGCAGTCACCGGCTCCATCGCCACCGATCACCTCATGACCTTCCCCGGCCGTTTCGCCGACCAGCTGGTCGCGGATCAGCTGCATACGGTCTCCCTCTCCTTCCTCGTCGACAACCTCGATGTGCGCCGGGGCGGTGTCGCCGCGAACATCTGCTTCGGCATGGGCCTGCTCGGCACCAGCCCGGTCCTCGTCGGCGCCGCCGGCGCCGACTTCGACGAGTACCGTGCCTGGCTCGACCGGCACGGCGTCGAAACCGGCTCCGTACGGATCTCCGAGGTCCTGCACACCGCCCGCTTCGTCTGCACCACCGACGCCGACCACAACCAGATCGGCTCCTTCTACACGGGCGCGATGAGCGAGGCCCGGCTGATCGAGCTGAAGAGCGTCGCCGACCGGTTCGGCGGCCTCGACCTGGTCTCGATCGGCGCCGACGACCCCGAGGCGATGCTCCGGCACACCGAGGAGTGCCGCACCCGGGGCATCCCGTTCGCCGCGGACTTCTCCCAGCAGATCGCGCGCATGGACGGGGAGGAGATCCGGATCCTGCTGGACGGAGCCACGTACCTCTTCTCCAACGAGTACGAGAAGGGGCTCATCGAGTCCAAGACCGGCTGGAGCGACGAGGAGATCCTGGCCAAGGTCGGCCACCGGGTCACCACGCTCGGCGCCCGCGGGGTCCGGATCGAGCGGGTCGGCGAGGAGACGATCGAGGTCGGCTGCCCGGACGAGGAGGCCAAGGCCGACCCGACCGGCGTCGGTGACGCCTTCCGGGCCGGATTCCTCTCCGGTCTGGCCTGGGGAGTCTCCCTGGAGCGCGCGGCCCAGGTCGGCTGCATGCTGGCCACCCTGGTCATCGAGACGGTCGGCACCCAGGAGTACACGCTGCGCCGCACCGACTTCATGGACCGCTTCACCAAGGCGTACGGCGACGAGGCCGCCGCCGAGGTGCGCGTCCACCTGGTGTAGTCAGCCGAGCCGGCGGACCACATAGGCCGAGCCCCGGTCCGCCGGCTCCTCTCCCACGTACTCCTGACCGCGCATCTCGCACCAGGCCGGGATGTCCAGGCGTGCCGCCTCGTCGTCGGCCAGGACCGTCACCGTGCCGCCCACGGGTACCTCTCCGATCACCTTTGCGAGTTCGATCACCGGAATCGGGCAGCGCCTGCCCACCGCGTCGACGACGAGGGACCGCGCGGGGGCGGGGGAGACGGGGGCGGCCACCGGGGCGCCCAGCTTCTCCCGGACCCCGGCCACCACGCCCGGCAGGACCTCGAGGAAGCGGTCGACATCGGCCCGGGTGGTGCCGGCGGGGAGCGAGATCCGGACGTTTCCCTCGGACAGCACGCCCATCGCCTTGAGCACATGGCTCGGTGTCAGTGTGCTGCTGGTGCAGGACGAACCGGACGATACGGAAAATCCCTCCCGGTTCAGTTCATCCAGCAGCGTCTCCCCGTCGACATAGAGACAGGAGAAGGTGACCAGATGCGGCAGCCGCCGCTCCGGGTCGCCCACCACCTCCACATCCGGCACCCGCGCGGCCACCGAGGTCCGGATCAGCTCCACCAGGGCCCGCAGCCGTACCGATTCGGCCGCCGCCTCGGCGCGTACCGCCCGCAGCGAGGCCGCCGCCGCCACGATCGCCGGGATGTTCTCGAACCCGGCCGCCCGCCCCGACTCCCGTTCCCCGAAGGGGCCTTGGGGGGAGAAGCGGACCCCCTTGCGCACGGCCAGCAGCCCGACCCCCGCGGGTCCGCCCCACTTGTGGGCGGAGGCGGTCAGCAGCGACCAGCCGCCGGGCACCGGCCCCCATCCCAGCGACTGGGCCGCGTCCACCAGCAGCGGTACCCCGGCGGCGGCGCAGATCCCGGCCACCTCGGCCACCGGCTGCTCGGTGCCCACCTCGTGGTTGGCCGACTGGAGGCAGGCCAGCGCGGTGTCGGCGCGCAGGGCCCCGGCGTACCCCTCCGGGCTCACCGCCCCCGACCGGCCGGCCGGCACCTCGGAGCACGACCCGCCCGCGGCCTCATGGGCCGCGGCCGAATGGAGCACCGACGAATGTTCGACCGCGGAGTGGACCAGATGACGTCCGACACGCCGGCGCCCGGCGAGCGCCCCGGCGATCCCGGCGTGCACCGCCGTCGTCCCCGAAGAGGTGAACACCAGCTCGTCCGGACGGCAGCCGGCCGCGTCCGCCGCCGCCTCCCGGGCCGCGTCCAGCAGCAGCCGGGCGCGCCGCCCCTCCCGGTAGAGCCTGGCGGGATCGGCCCAGCCCTCGTCCAGGGAGGCGAGCAGCGCCTGGCGGGCGACGGGGTGCAGGGGTGCGGCGGAGGCGGCGTCGAAGTAGGGCACACCGCCACGCTAGCCCGCCCCCGTCCCCACCCCGGAGCCGACCGGCCGCCGCGGCGGGAGAGGGAGCGTCAGATGGTGGCCGGAGGCCCGGATTCCACCCCTTCGGGGAGTCGGGCGGCGCGTTGGGCACCCTCCCCGCGCGACCCCAAATAGCGTCCAGTAGGGTTTGGTCCGCATAAACATCCAAACCCCTGCCCGCGTCAGGGCCGGCGACCGACCAGCGAGACGGGCGCGCCGACCGTGCGGGCGAGACTCTCGGGAAGGCGCTACGTGAGTCCCAACGGCTCCGACCGCTCGTCGCGGCGCCCGATGCGGCGGAAGCTGCCGCAGGTGCTGACTGCGGGCCTGGTCCTGGCGACGGCCTCCGGTTGTTCATACAACTGGGAGGATTTCCCCCGCCTTGGTATGCCCACCCCGGTAACGGAAGAGGCCCCTCGGATCCTCTCCCTCTGGCAAGGCTCGTGGGCGGCAGCGCTCGTCACGGGTGTCCTTGTCTGGGGGCTGATCATCTGGAGCGTCATCTTCCACCGGCGCAGCCGATCCAAGGTGGAGGTACCTCCGCAGACCAGGTACAACATGCCCATCGAGGCGTTGTACACAGTGGTTCCCCTCATCATCGTCTCGGTGCTCTTCTACTTCACCGCACGCGATGAATCGAAGCTCCTGGAGCTCTCCGACAAGCCGGCCCACACCATCAATGTGGTCGGCTACCAGTGGAGCTGGGGCTTCAACTACATCGAGAAGGTGGAAGGCCAGCCTTCCGCCGGCGGCGAGATCCCCAAGGAACTCGACGCCATTCCCGACCGGTACCGCAAGGACTTCCCCACGGACGCCGGCGGCGTCTACGACGTGGGCATCCCCGGTACGCGCAACCCGCAGAACGGCAACCCGGGTCCGACCCTGTGGCTGCCGAAGGGTGAGAAGGTCCGTTTCGTCCTTACTTCGCGTGACGTCATCCACTCCTTCTGGGTGGTGCCGTTCCTCATGAAGCAGGACGTCATTCCGGGCCACACCAACGCGTTCGAGGTCACTCCCAAACGGGAGGGCACCTACATGGGCAAGTGCGCCGAGCTCTGCGGCGCCGACCACTCCCGGATGCTCTTCAACGTCAAGATCGTCTCCCCCGAGCGTTACCAGCAGCACCTCAAGGAGCTGGCGGAGAAGGGTCAGACGGGCTACGTGCCGGCAGGCATCGAGCAGACGGACCCGGCCAGGAATGCGGAGACGAACAAACTGTGAGCATCCTCAACGAACCTCAGGGTGCCGAGGCAGCAGACGACTCGTACGAGGACGAGCTGCCGGTACGGCGCAAGCAGCCGGGAAACGTCGTCATCAAGTGGCTGACCACCACTGACCACAAGACGATCGGCACGCTCTACCTGGTCACGTCGTTCGTGTTCTTCTGCATCGGCGGACTGATGGCGCTCTTCATGCGCGCCGAGCTGGCCCGTCCCGGCACGCAGATCATGTCGAACGAGCAGTTCAACCAGGCGTTCACGATGCACGGCACGATCATGCTGCTGATGTTCGCGACGCCGCTGTTCGCCGGATTCGCGAACTGGATCATGCCGCTGCAGATCGGTGCGCCCGACGTGGCGTTCCCGCGGCTGAACATGTTCGCGTACTGGCTGTACCTCTTCGGTTCGATCATCGCGGTGGCCGGCTTCCTCACCCCGCAGGGTGCCGCCGACTTCGGCTGGTTCGCCTACTCCCCGCTGTCGGACGCCGTCCGCTCGCCGGGCATCGGCGCCGATATGTGGATCATGGGTCTGGCGTTCTCCGGATTCGGCACGATCCTCGGTTCGGTCAACTTCATCACCACGATCATCTGCATGCGCGCTCCCGGCATGACGATGTTCCGCATGCCGATCTTCGTCTGGAACGTCCTGCTGACCGGTGTGCTGGTCCTGCTGGCCTTCCCGGTCCTCGCCGCCGCGCTCTTCGCGCTGGAGGCGGACCGCAAGTTCGGTGCGCATATCTTCGACGCGGCCAATGGCGGCGCATTGCTCTGGCAGCACCTCTTCTGGTTCTTCGGCCATCCAGAGGTGTACATCATCGCCCTGCCGTTCTTCGGAATCATTTCCGAAGTGATTCCGGTGTTCAGCCGCAAGCCGATGTTCGGCTACATCGGCCTGATCAGCGCGACGATCGCCATCGCGGGCCTCTCGGTGACCGTGTGGGCACACCACATGTACGTCACCGGCGGTGTGCTGTTGCCGTTCTTCTCGTTCATGACCTTCCTGATCGCGGTACCGACCGGTGTGAAGTTCTTCAACTGGATCGGCACGATGTGGAAGGGGTCGTTGTCCTTCGAGACACCGATGCTCTGGGCCGTCGGCTTCCTGATCACCTTCACCTTCGGTGGTCTGACCGGCGTCATCCTGGCCTCGCCCCCGCTGGACTTCCACGTCTCCGACTCGTACTTCGTCGTCGCGCACTTCCACTACGTCATCTTCGGCACCGTGGTCTTCGCGATGTTCTCCGGATTCCACTTCTGGTGGCCGAAGTTCACGGGCAAGATGCTGGACGAGCGGCTCGGCAAGATCACGTTCTGGACGCTGTTCGTGGGCTTCCACGGCACGTTCCTGGTGCAGCACTGGCTCGGTGCCGAGGGCATGCCGCGTCGTTACGCGGACTACCTCGCCGCCGACGGCTTCACCGCGCTGAACACGATCTCCACGATCTCCTCGTTCCTGCTCGGCCTGTCGATGCTGCCGTTCTTCTACAACGTCTGGAAGACGGCCAAGTACGGCAAGAAGATCGAGGTCGACGACCCGTGGGGTTACGGCCGCTCCCTGGAGTGGGCGACCTCCTGCCCGCCGCCGCGGCACAACTTCCTCACGCTGCCGCGGATCCGTTCCGAATCCCCGGCGTTCGACCTGCACCACCCGGAGATCTCGGCGCTCGAACAGCTGGAGCACCACTCCGAGGCCGGCACGGCCCTCGCCGGTGGCAAGGAGGCAGGCAAGTGAAGATCCAAGGCAAGATGTTCATCTGGCTGAGCGTCTTCATGCTGGCCATGGCCGTCACGTACGGCGTCTGGTCCAAGGAGCCGGTGGGCACCACCGCGCTCGTCCTGGGCTTCGGCCTGAGCATCATGATCGGCTTCTACCTGGCCTTCACGGCCAACCGGGTCGACGAGATGGCCCAGGACAACAAGGAAGCCGATGTCGCGGACGAGGCCGGCGAGGTGGGGTTCTTCTCCCCGCACAGCTGGCAGCCGCTCTCCCTGGCGGTCGGCGGAGCCCTCGCCTTCATGGGCGTCATCTTCGGCTGGTGGCTGCTCTACTTCTCGGCCCCGATGCTGCTGATCGGACTCTTCGGCTGGGTCTTCGAGTACTACCGCGGCGAGAACCGCACCCAGTGACACCGCACCACCCGTAACACCCGCAGTACCCCGCGAGGGGCCCGGACCGCTCAGCCGAGCGGTCCGGGCCCCTCGCTCGTTTGCAGGCACTGAACGCGCTGGATCGGATGAATCTTCTTAGCGTGGGTTCATGAACCAGACGCCCCGTATCCGCACCGTAGTGAACTGCACTCTGCTGGTCGTGACCCTGGTCGCAGGGGCGACAGCCTGTGGTGGACCCGATGGCCATCCGCTCGCGGAGAAGCCGTACGACGCGGGCGACCAGGTCTCCTTCAACGGTCCGTCCGAGGGCCACAAGGCCGACCCGGACAAGCCCCTCGAAGTCACCGTCACGGATGACGGCACCCGGATCACGGATGTGTCGGCGGTGGACAAGGGCGGCCGCCATCTGGCGGGCGAGCTCACCGCCGACGGCAGGCGCTGGCACTCCACGGCCCCGCTGGCGGCCGGCACGGGATACACCGTCAGGGTCTCCACCGAGGACGATGACGGCGCTCCGGGCAGCCGTACGCTCACGTTCGACACCGCCTCGCCCAAGAAGCTGCTGAGCGTCTCCTTCGGCCCCCGGGCGGGCACCTACGGCGTCGGACAGCCCATCACCGCGGAACTGAGCGCTCCGGTCGCGGACAAGGCCTCACGGGCCACCGTGGAGCGCGCCCTGAAGGTCCGCTCCACGCCCGCGGTGACCGGCTCCTGGTACTGGGTGGACGACAAGACCCTGCACTACCGCCCGCAGGACTACTGGCCCGCCAGGGCCACCATCGAGGTCCGCAGCAACCTCACGGGCATCAAGGTGACCAACGCCCTCTACGGGGCCGCCGCCAAGCCGCTGAAGCTCACCACCGGGGACCGCATCGAAGCCGTGACCGACGCCGCGGACCACTCGATGACGGTGCTGCGCAACGGAGAAGTGATCAACACCATTCCGGTCACCACCGGCAAGCCGGGATTCTCCACCCGCAACGGTGTCAAGGTGGTGCTCGGCAAGGAGTACTACGTACGCATGCGCGGGGAGAGCGTCGGCATCGCGGCCGGCTCCTCCGAGTCGTACGACCTGCCGGTCTACTACGCGACCCGGGTCACCTGGAGCGGCGAGTACGTCCACGCCGCCCCCTGGTCCACCGGCTCGCAGGGCAGCGCGAACGTCAGCCACGGCTGTACGGGCATGAGCACCGGCGACGCCGAATGGTTCTTCGACACCGTCCGCGAGGGCGACATCGTCAAGGTCGTCGGCAGCGAGGGCGAGACGATGACCCCGTTCGACAACGGCTTCGGCGACTGGAACCTGACCTGGGAGAAGTGGCAGAAGGGCAGTGCCCTGCACAGCGGGGCGCCGGACAGCGCGAACACCGTCCAGGCCGCGCGCCTGCGCCCCCAGGTCTGACCCGGCAGTGGAGTGCACTGCCCTCCTGAGGGCCTCCCCAGGGCCCTGCGGGGCCCTCAGGCCCCCACGGAGAGCCGGGAGCGCAGCAGGGCGGCCAGGGCGTCCGCGAACTCGACCGGTTCGACCGGCAGGGTCACCGCGGCGTCCGCGCGGCTCCAGGTGGCCAGCCAGGCGTCCTGCGGGCGGCCGATCAGCACGAGCACCGGCGGGCAGCCGAAGATCTCGTCCTTGATCTGCCGGCAGACGCCCATGCCGCCCGCGGGAGCCGTTTCCCCGTCCAGCACGCAGATGTCGATGCCGCCGCCGTCCAGCGCGGACAGGACGGCGGGCAGGGTGGCGCACTCCAGGAACTCCACCGGTGGCACGTCCGCCGCAGGCCTGCGACCGGCTGCCAGCCTCACCTGCTCGCGGATGTTGGCGTCGTCGCTGTAGACCAGGACCGTGGCGGTCGGCTGCATTGTTCCTCCGTGACATCTGTGTCTTCGGGGCTCTCGGGGCATGAACCGATGCGCGGATCGTACTCCGACCGACAGCCTGTCAGCACCGGTAATGACACCGATTCGATGGGCCGTTCGGGGAGGACACACCCCGCTGACACACCGAACGGCACCCCCCGGAGTGAGGGCGGGATAAGCGACCGACATAATGTCGGTCGTGGCGACAGCAACGACAGTAGAAACCGGGCACGCGCACCCGTCGGTCAATCGACCGAACCTCACCAGCGTCGGAACCATCATCTGGTTGAGTTCCGAGCTGATGTTCTTCGCGGCCCTCTTCGCGATGTACTTCACCCTGCGATCGGTGATGGGACCGGATCACTGGAAGGAGATGGCTCATCATCTGAACTTCCCGTTCTCGGCGACGAACACCACGATCCTGGTGCTTTCCTCACTCACCTGCCAGCTCGGCGTTTTCGCCGCGGAGCGGGGCGATGTGAAGAAGCTCCGCACCTGGTTCATCATCACCTTCGTGATGGGTGCGATCTTCATCGGCGGCCAGGTCCTGGAGTACACCGAGCTGGTCAAGGACGCGGGGCTCTCCCTGTCGTCCGACCCGTACGGCTCGGTGTTCTACCTGACCACCGGCTTCCACGGTCTGCATGTGACAGGCGGTCTCATCGCCTTCCTGCTGGTTCTCGGCAGAACATACGCGGCCAAGAGGTTCACCCACGAACAGGCAACCGCCGCCATCGTCGTGTCCTACTACTGGCACTTCGTCGATGTCGTGTGGATCGGCCTCTTCGCCACGATCTACATGATCAAGTAACCGGGCTCGCACCCACCCACCATCGACGCAGAAGATCCTGACACCGGGGTAATCCGTGAAAAAGCTCTCCGCACGACGACGCCATCCACTGGCGGCGATCGTCGTACTACTCCTCGCGCTGGCGGCTACCGGGGGGCTGTACGCCGCGTTTGCGCCTGCGGGCAAGGCGCAGGCCGATGAAACCGCCCAGTCCCTCGCCATCGAGGAGGGCAAGAAGCTCTACTCCGTCGGCTGCGCCAGCTGCCACGGAGCCGGCGGTCAGGGCACCACCGACGGGCCGCAGCTTGTCGGCGTGGGCTCCGCCGCCGTCGACTTCCAGGTCGGTACGGGCCGTATGCCGGCACAGCAGCCGGGCGCCCAGGTACCGAAGAAGAAGGTCATCTACACCCAGGCCGAGATCGACCAGCTCGCGGCGTACGTGGCGTCGCTCGGCGCCGGTCCGATCACGCCGACCGAGAAGCAGGTCGACCCGGCGGGGGCAGACGTCGCCAACGGCGGCGACCTGTTCCGCACCAACTGTGCCCAGTGCCACAACTTCACCGGTGAGGGCGGCGCGCTGACACACGGCAAGTATGCCCCGACCCTCGAAGGTGTGAGCCCGAAGCACATCTACGAGGCCATGCAGACCGGCCCGCAGAGCATGCCCTCCTTCCCCGACACCACGATGCCGGAGCAGGAGAAGAAGGAC
This sequence comes from Streptomyces sp. NPDC079020, assembly GCF_044542225.1. NCBI lineage: Bacteria > Bacillati > Actinomycetota > Actinomycetes > Kitasatosporales > Streptomycetaceae > Streptomyces > Streptomyces sp. NPDC079020. The sequence continues at coordinate 365,080 of NZ_JBITUB010000001.1, read as the reverse complement.
ATCATCGCGTACATCAAGACCGTCAACGGTTCCGAGTCCGAGAACCCCGGAGGACTCTCCCTCGGCGGACTCGGACCGGTCAGCGAGGGTCTGTTCGCGTGGATCTTCGGGCTGGGCGCACTGATCGCAGTTGCCGTTTGGGTCGCGGCCCACACCGCTAAGGCCAAGAAGTCATGAGTAGCCAAGAGATTCCAGAAGAGACCCTGCCCGCAGAGCAGGAGACCGCGCACGGCGCGGTAGAGGGTACGGACGACCCGTTCGCCGACCCGGGGCTGCCGGCCCACAAGCCGCGCATCCAGGACATCGACGAACGTGCCGCGAAGCGCTCCGAGCGGGCCGTCGCGTTCATGTTCACCCTGTCGATGCTGGCGACGGTGGGCTTCATCGCCTCCTACGTCATCTTCCCGGTGGACAAGATCGTCTACATCTGGCCCTTCGGCCATGTGAGCGCGCTCAACTTCTCCCTGGGTGTGACCCTCGGTGTGGCGCTCTTCTTCATCGGCGCGGGGGCCGTCCACTGGGCGCGCACCCTGATGTCCGACGTGGAGGTCGCCGACGAACGGCACCCCATCGAGGCGGAGCCCGAGGTCAAGGCGAAGGTTCTCGCCGACTTCAAGGCCGGTGCCGAGGAGTCCGCCTTCGGACGGCGCAAGCTGATCCGTAACACCATGTTCGGCGCGCTGGCCTTGGTGCCGCTCTCCGGCGTGGTCCTGCTGCGCGACCTCGGTCCGCTGCCGGAGAAGAAGCTCCGCCACACCCTGTGGGCCAGGGGCAAGCAGCTCATCAACATGAACACGATGGAGCCGCTGCGTCCCGAGGACATCGTCGTCGGTTCGCTGACCTTCGCCATGCCCGAGGGGCTGGACCCGGAGGCGCACGACTTCCAGACGCAGATGGGCAAGGCGGCCCTGATGATCGTCCGCATCGAGCCGGACGACATCAAGGACAAGCAGCAGCGCGACTGGGCCCACGAGGGCATCGTGGCCTTCTCGAAGATCTGCACCCACGTCGGCTGCCCGATCAGCCTGTACGAGCAGCAGACGCACCACGTGCTCTGCCCGTGCCACCAGTCCACCTTCGACCTTTCCGACGGCGCTCGCGTCATCTTCGGTCCGGCCGGTCACCCTCTCCCGCAGCTGCGGATCGGCGTGAACACTGAGGGCAACCTTCAGGCGCTCGGCGACTTCGATGAGCCCGTCGGTGCTGCCTTCTGGGAGCGCGGATGAGTACTTCGACGACCAACACAGCGACCGCTGACGCGGCGAGCGCGCGCAAGGCGCCCGCCGGTGAGCGGGTGGCCGACTGGGCGGACGGCCGGCTGGGCATCTACAGCCTGGCCAAGGCCAACATGCGCAAGATCTTCCCGGACCACTGGTCCTTCATGCTCGGTGAGGTCGCGCTCTACAGCTTCATCATCATCATCCTCACGGGTGTGTATCTGACGCTGTTCTTCCACCCGAGCATGAACGAGGTCGTGTACCACGGCTCGTACGAGCCGATGCAGGGCATCCGGATGTCCGAGGCCTACGCCTCGACGCTGGACATCAGCTTCGACGTCCGCGGTGGTCTGCTCATGCGGCAGATCCACCACTGGGCCGCGCTGATCTTCCTCGCCGCCATGTTCGTGCACATGATGCGCGTCTTCTTCACGGGTGCGTTCCGCAAGCCGCGTGAGATCAACTGGCTGTTCGGCTTCCTGCTGTTCGTGCTGGGCATGTTCACCGGCTTCACCGGCTACTCCCTGCCGGACGACCTGCTCTCCGGTACGGGTGTCCGCTTCACCCAGGGCGCGATCCTGTCCATGCCGATCGTGGGCACGTACATCTCGATGTTCCTGTTCGGTGGAGAGTTCCCCGGCGGCGACTTCGTCGCCCGGTTCTACTCGGTCCACATCCTGCTGCTGCCGGGCATCATGCTCGGTCTGCTGGTCGCTCACCTGATCCTGGTCTTCTACCACAAGCACACGCAGTTCGCGGGTCCGGGCCGGACCAACAAGAACGTCGTCGGCATGCCCCTGCTGCCGGTGTACATGGCGAAGGCCGGAGGGTTCTTCTTCCTGGTCTTCGGCATCATCGCCCTGATCGGGGGCATCGCCTCGATCAACCCGATCTGGGCCATCGGCCCGTACCGCATCGACCAGGTCTCCACTGGTGCCCAGCCCGACTGGTACATGGGCTTCACCGAGGGTCTGGTGCGCGTGATGCCGGGCTGGGAGATCAACCTCTGGGGCCACACGCTGGTCCTGGGTGTGCTCATCCCTCTGGTGGGCTTCGGTGTCATGCTCGGCGCGATCGCGCTCTGGCCGTTCCTCGAGTCCTGGATCACCGGGGACAAGCGCGAGCACCACATCCTGGACCGCCCGCGCAACGCCCCGACCCGTACGGCCTTCGGCGTCGCCTGGATCACGGCGTACTTCATCGCCCTCGTCGGTGGTGGCAACGACCTGTGGGCCACGCACTTCCACCTGTCGCTGAACGCCATCTCGTGGTTCGTCCGGATCTTCTTCTTCGCCGGACCGGTCATCGCGTTCATCGTCACCAAGCGGATCTGCCTCGGCCTCCAGCGCCGCGACAAGGAGAAGGTGCTGCACGGACGTGAGTCCGGCATCATCAAGCGCCTGCCGCACGGTGAGTTCGTCGAGATCCACGAGCCGCTCAGCCAGGGCCAGCTGCACACGCTCACGGCGCACGAGCAGTACAAGCCGGCCGAGATCGGCCCCGCGGTCGACGAGAACGGCGTCAAGCGGAAGGTCTCCCTGCTGGAGAAGCTGCGCGTCAAGCTCAGCAAGGGCCTCTACGGCGAGGGCAACCAGATCGCCAAGCCCACCGCCGAGGAGTACAAGGAGATCACCAGCGGCCACGGTCACCACTGATCGCCTGAACTGATCGCCACAGCGGGAGCCCCGTCCATTCGATGGACGGGGCTCTTCGCTGTCCCCGGCGCTGGATAGGGTGGAGCCATTCCCTTTACCGGCTGTGGACCCTGGAGCGGACCATGAACGTTGTGACCCCGAACGGCGGCGACAGCGTGGCGGACCGTTCCTGGCCCGGCGTGCTGAACCCGCTGCTGCGCCGCGAGGACCTCACGTCGGACGACACCGCCTGGGCCATGGACCGCATCATGAGCGGCGAGGCGACCGACGCGCAGATCGCCGGCTTCGCGGTCGCGCTGCGCGCCAAGGGCGAGACGGTCGACGAGGTCTCCGGACTCGTCCGGGCGATGTACGAGCACGCCAACACCATTCACGTACCGGGCCGCACGGTCGACATCGTCGGCACCGGCGGGGACCTGGCCAGGACGGTCAACATCTCCACGATGGCGGCGATCGTCATCGCGGGCACCGGTGCCAAGGTGGTCAAGCACGGCAACCGTGCCGCCTCCTCGGCCAGCGGTTCCTCCGACGTACTGGAGAAACTGGGCGTCAACCTCGACCTCTCCCCGCAGCGGGTCGTCGCGGTGGCGGAGGAGGCGGGCATCACCTTCTGCTTCGCCGTGAAGTTCCACCCCGCCCTGCGGTACGCGGCCAAGGCCCGCAAGGAGCTGGGCGCGCAGACCACCTTCAACATCCTGGGGCCGCTGACCAACCCGGCCCGGGTGCGGGCCCAGGCCGTCGGTGTCGCCGACGCGCGGATGGCGCCCATCGTCGCGGGCGTGCTCGCCGACCGGGGCAACTCGGCGCTGGTCTTCCGCGGCGACGACGGCCTCGACGAGCTGACGACCACGGCCACCTCACGGGTCTGGGTGGTCCGCGACGGCCGGGTGCGCGAGGAGGCCTTCGACCCGCGCGACGTGGGCCTGGAACTGGTGCCGGTCGAGGCCCTGCGGGGGGCCGACGCCTCGTACAACGCCGATGTCGCCCGCCGCCTGCTGGACGGTGAGCGGGGACCCGTACGCGATGCCGTGCTGCTCAACGCGGCCGCGGCCCTGGTCGCGCTGGACGGGGGCGGGGGCACGCTGAACGAGCGGATCGCGGCGAAGACTTCCGAGGCCGCCGAGTCGGTCGACTCCGGTGCGGCCAAGCGGGCCCTGGAGCGCTGGGTGGCGGTCAGCAACGCCTGAACGCGCGCGGTGTGGCCGAGGGCGCAGTCCGGATGACGGACTGCGCCCTCGCGCATGCCGGTACGTATGGCAAGATGCTGCGCAGGTCATGAGTGACAGCGACTACGGCCCCGGCCCGCTGTCCGGCAACCCTCCGTCCGTGGCGGGGTGCCCCGGGTGAAGACCAGGCCGTAGGCAGCGAGGTCTGCGGCAAGCGCGGGCCCCTCGGCATCGATGCATGCCAACCCCCGGGGTCCTGGTCCCTAGGGAGCCTCTTGTGAGCAAGCGAATGCGATAGGGCTCGACGCCCTTCTCCGCGCACCTCTTTTCCCTCTCCTGCGCTGCCGCGTATCCGCCGGCGCATGGATTTCGCCTGCCTGTTACGGGAGTTCGCCATGTCTGTCTCCACCGCTGCCACCGACCGTTCCCTTTGTGCCCCTCTGCCGGTTCTGGGGGAGAACGTCACTGTTCCGCTGGTCACGGGTGGAGAGGTCACCTACGCGGCGCTCGACTACGCGGCGAGTGCCCCGGCGCTCCAGCGGGTGTGGGACGACGTCGCCGCGTACGCCCCGTACTACGGCAGCGTCCACCGCGGCGCCGGATACCTTTCGCAGCTGTCCACCGACCTGTTCGAGAACAGCCGCGCGGCCGTCGCGGAGTTCCTCGGCTGCCGGGCCGAGGACCAGGTGATCTTCACCCGCTCGACCACGGACTCGCTCAACCTGCTGGCCGCCGTAGTCCCCGCCGACTGCCAGGTGTTCGTGTACGAGACCGAGCACCACGCCTCCCTGCTGCCCTGGCGCGACGCCCGGGTCACCTACCTCAACGCGCCGCGCACCCCGGCCCAGGCGGTCGAGACCCTGGAGCGGGCGCTCGCCGACCGCGACCCCTACGGCCCGGCCCTGGTCTGCGTCACCGGCGCCTCCAACGTCACCGGTGAGCTGTGGCCCGTGAAGGAACTGGCCGCCGCCGCCCACGCGCACGGTGCCCGGATCGTCCTGGACGCCGCCCAGCTCGCCCCGCACCACCCCGTGGACATCGCCGCGCTGGACGTCGACTGGGTCGCCTTCTCCGGACACAAGCTGTACGCGCCGTTCGGCTCCGGTGTCCTCGCGGGCCGCGCCGACTGGCTCCAGGAGGCCGAGCCCTACCTGGCCGGCGGCGGCGCCTCCCGCAAGGTCGCCCGGCGCGCCGACGGCGGCGTGGACGTGGACTGGCACACCACCGCGGCCCGCCACGAGGCCGGTTCGCCCAATGTCATCGGCGTCTACTCCATCGCCTCCGCCTGCAAGGCGCTGACCGAGGCCGGCTTCGAGAGCCTGGTCGCCCGTGAGCAGCGGCTCGTCGCCCGGGTCCGCGCGGGACTCGCCGAGGTCCCCGAGGTCAAGGTGCTCTCGCTGTTCGGCGACGACGCCCCGCGGGTCGGCGTCATCTCGTTCGTGGTGGAGGGCTGGAACAGCTCGCACTTCGCCGCCGCGCTCTCCGCGGAGTACGGCATCGGTGTGCGCGACGGTCTGTTCTGCGCCCACCCGCTGGTCCGCACCCTGCTGGGCAGCGACCCGCAGGACCCGGGGGAGTGCGGCGCACCCGAGGCCGAGCCGGGCGAGCGCTCGCTGAACGCCATCCGGGTCAGCTTCGGCGCGGGTACGCCGGACGAGCACATCGAGCGCTTCGTGCGGGCGGTCGGGGAACTGGTCCGCGAGGGTGCCCGGTGGCAGTACCGCACCGAGGGCGGCCGCTGCGTCCCGGACCGGGGTGCCGCACAGGTCTGACCCGTGGACACGGGTACGGGAAACGGCTTCGGCCGGGTACGGGGCAGCCGCCCCGTACCCGGCCGAAGCCGTACCCGCCGCTACGCGTCCAGGCCGATGGCGAAGGCCGCCTCCAGGTCATGCTGCGAGTACGTACGGAACGCCACATGGGTGTCGGTCCCCTCGACGCCCGGGATCTTGCTGATCCGGCCGGGGATGACATCGGCGAGATCGTCGTGCTTGGCCACCCGGACCATGGCGATGAGGTCGTACGTACCGGTGACGGAGAAGACCTCGCTGACACTGTCCAGCGCGGCGACGGCCTCGGCGATCTCGGGAATCCGGTCCACGCTGGTCTTGATGAGCACGATCGCGGTGATCACGGCTGGCTTTCTCCCTCGGTGGCCGTGGTGGGACTCTTCACTCTAGCCCCACCCCGACAGCGCCCCCAGGCGTAGAGGAACCCGGCGGCGAACCCCGCCACATGCGCCAGATAGGCGACCCCGGGACCGCTGCCCGCGGCGCGGGCAGCCAGCCATTGGAGGACGAACCAGAAGATCAGCACGATCCAGGCGGGGAAACGCAGCGGCAGGAAGAAGAGGAACGGGAAGAGGCTGGTGACCCGGGCCCTGGGGAAGAGGCGGAGGAACGCGCCGAGCACGGCGGAGATCGCCCCCGACGCGCCGACCAGGGTCTGGCCGGACCCGGCGTGGGTCGCCGCGTAGCAGACCAGGGCCAGGTAGCCGCAGCCGAGATAGAAGAACGTGAACTCCGCGCGGCCCATCCGTTCCTCGGTCATCGCGCCGAACACGTACAGAAAGAGCAGGTTGCCCAGCAGGTGCAGCCAGCTCCCGTGCACGAACAGGGCGGTGAGCGGGGTGAGCGCCGCGTGCGCGGAGCCGTCCCAGAGCTCGGCGGGGATGACGCCCCACCGCTCGAAGTACGCGGCCTGTGCGGCGAGCAGGGTGTCGCCGGTGCCGTAGCCGGGGCTGAACCCGGACAGCGGGCCGACCAGGAAGACGGCGCAGCTCAGCGCGATCAGTCCGTAGGTGACCGGAGCGCCGCCCGCCGCGGCCGCGGCCCGGATTCTTCCGGCCCTGTCCCGCCAACCGGCGTCCCGCCAATCGATCATGCACAGAGCATGACGCACCGGTGGAGAAGCGGACAGAGCGCCTCGCCGTATCGATGGGTATACGCGAGGCCGTAGGGTTGCGCCAGGACTTCCGCAGTTCGACGGCGCACCGCGAGATCCTTGGAAACAGGACAGCACGGGACCCGGCCGCGCGTGGCTGAGGCCCGGTGGACGGACGAACGACGAAAGAGGACGCAACGATGACGACGGTTCCCCAGCCGACCGACGCTACTCGCTGGCGCTGCACGCTCTGCGGCAATCTCACTCGCTTCGATGTGACGAGGTCCTCCAAGGTCGTCGAATACGTTCATCTCGACCTGGCCGGGGAGTCGAGTGTCGAGGAGCGCGAGGTGGTCAGTGAGACCATCGAGTCGGTCCGGTGTCGTTGGTGCAACGCGGTGGACCAGATCGAACTGGTGGACAGGCCTGGTGCCGACTCCTGAGGGGGCCGCCCGGACAGACAATTTGGGGTGACGGATGGTGGAGCAGCCGACTAACGGCGCCGAACCGGCCGATGCGGCCGACGGTGCCGTCGAGGTGCTCGACCGCCCGCTGCCCGAGGGCGTACGGCGGCGGGTCGTCGCGCTGGTCGCGGAGGCCTTCGGCGGCCTGACGGTCAGCGAACTGCCCGCCCAGCTGCGGCAGTATGCCCGTTTCACCCCGTCCCGGCGTGCCAAGTTCGCCGGGAACGCGATGGCGGCTGCCCTGGCGAGCGATCCGCTGTTCCGGCAGCGCATCGGCGAGCGGATCGCCCAGTCCCAGCCCGAGCTGGCCGGCGCGCTGGAGGCGGGCGCGCCGCCCGCCGCCGCCGATCCCGTCGATGTGGCCGCGGCCGCCTATGTGCTGCGCCCGGCCGGCTGGGTCAAGCTGGTCGGGGCCGCCGGCGAGGAGGTCCAGCGCGCCGACGCGGAACGGGCCGACGAGGAGACCCGGCGTGAGCTGGAACGGCTGCGCGAGGAGCTGGCCCAGGCGCGGGCGCTGACGCGGAGCGAGACGGAGCGGCTGCGCAGCGAGCTGGACGCGGCCCGCAAGGAAGCCGAGTCCCTCCACCGCAAACTGCGCAGCGCGCAGAGCGAGGTGAAGCGCAGCGAGGCGGCGCTGCGCCGGAGCGCGGCCGAGGCCGACGCGCTGCGGGCCGAGGCGGCCGCGCAGGTCTCCGCGGCCGAGAGCGAGTCGCGGCGGCTCAAGGCACGGCTCGGCGAGGCGGAGTCGTCCGTCGAGGCGAGCCGCAGAGCGGCCAGGGAGGGGCGCTCCGTCGAGGACATGCGCCTGAGGCTGCTGCTCGACACGGTGCTGGACGCGGCCCGCGGGCTGCGCCGCGAACTGGCGCTGCCGCCCTCGACGATCCGTCCCGCCGACAGTGTCGAGGCGGTGGAGCCGGGCCGGATGTCGCCCAAGGACATTGCCGCCAGGGCCCTTTCGGAGACGGACCCGGCGCTCCTGGACCAGCTGCTCGCGCTGCCGCAGGCGCATCTGATCGTGGACGGCTACAACGTCACCAAGACCGGATATCCGCAGATGCCGTTGGAGAAGCAGCGGTTGCGGCTGCTGGGCGGCCTCTCGGTGCTCGCGGCGCAGACCGGCGCCGAGATGACCTGTGTGTTCGACGGGGCCGAACTGGCCGCGCCGGTGCTGCTCGCCCCGCCGCGCGGGGTCCGGGTGCTGTTCAGCAAGGCCGGGGTCACGGCGGACGAGCTGATCCGTCAACTGGCCCGCGCGGAACCGCCCGGCCGGCCCGTCGTGGTGGTCTCCACCGACCGTGAGGTGGCGGACGGGGTGGCCAAGGCCGGGGCCAGGCCGGTCGCGTCCGCCCTGCTGTTGAAACGGCTCTCCCGTGTCTGAGGGGGCATGGCGGGAGATGACCGGCTAGTTCGGCATGCGTGACATGTGCAGCATGCCGGGATTTCCGGAACGTACCGTCAAGTCGTCGCTACACGCGGTGCGATGTGTGTAAAGAAGTACCTGAAGTGGTGAGTTTTTTCTTGTGAGGATTTGAACTGATCACAAGATGGTCACTAAGGTCAGGCCTCGAACCTTCGCACGGTTGATCACCCATTCGGGGTGACGGCGAAGGCACCGCCGAGTCCGTGACATGCACGGAGCCGGGGATCCACGTCCCCCACAGCCCGGTAGGCGGCTCGAGGAAGAAGGAGCTCGCCTTCGTGGCGTCCCACCGTCGTCCCAAGCAGCCGAGCCGCGCCCGCGTGAACGTGCTCACCGCGGCCGCCGCTGCGGCAGTGGCCCTGTCCTCCCAGGCCGCCCACGCCGACCCCAAGCCGAGCAAGGCCGACGTCAAGGCGGAGGTCGACAAGCTCTACCACGAGGCGGAGGCGGCCACCGAGAAGTTCAACGGGGCCAAGGAGCAGCAGGACAAGCTCAAGAAGCAGGTCGACGCGCTCCAGGACAAGGTCGCCCGCGGCCAGGAGGAGCTCAACACCCTGCGCGGCGAGCTGGGTTCGATCGCCACCGCGCAGTACCGCTCCGGCGGTATCGACCCGTCCGTCCAGCTCTTCCTCGCCTCGGACCCGGACGACTTCCTCGACCAGGCCTCCGCGCTGGACCAGCTGACGGCCAAGCAGACCGAGTCGCTCCAGAAGATCCAGTCCAAGCAGCGCACCCTCGCGCAGCAGCGCAAGGAAGCGCAGGCGAAGCTGGGCGACCTCGCCGAGGTCCGCAAGACGCTCGGCGAGAACAAGAAGAAGTCCTCGGCCAAGCTCGCCGAGGCCCGGCGACTGCTCAACACCCTGACCGTCGCCGAGCGCGCCAAGATGGACGCGGACGAGCAGCGCGCCAGCCGCGCCGCGGGCGACCGGGTCGAGCTGGGCAACGAGGTTCCCGCCTCCGCCCGCGGCGCCGCCGCCCTCCAGGCCGCCGCGACCCAGATCGGCAAGCCGTACTACCCCGGCGGCACCGGCCCCGGCTCCTTCGACTGCTCCGGGCTGACCCAGTGGGCCTACGCCCAGGCCAACGTCCAGATCTCCCGCGTCACCTACACCCAGGTCAACGACGGCCAGCGGATCGGGCGCAGCGCGCTGAAGCCCGGCGACCTGGTGTTCTTCAACAACACGTCGCACGTGGGCCTGTACGCGGGCAACAACCAGATCCTGCACGCCCCGAAGCCGGGCGCCTTCGTCCGGTACGAGTCGATGAACTACATGGGCACCTTCCAGTTCGGCGTCCGCGTCGGCTGACGCCCGAACGGGCGAATTACGCCCCGCTCCACTGACGCCCCGCCCCGCCGGAGACCGAGGTCACCGGCGGGGCGGAGCCGTATGACACCCCCGCGCGCGCCCGGCGCGGTCCTTGGCCGCCGCGTAGCCGTCCGATTACTGTCTGGCTGCTGTGCAGCTCCCGGTCGTCGGTCCGCCCGCCCCGGGCGGCAGGGGCTGCGCACCTCTGCGTCAGCGGAAGGAAGTGCGGCTTCCTGTGGTGTCCCATCACCGTTCCACTCAGTCCGGCCTCGGCCGGAGCGTCCGGGCCACTGTCCTCACGGCCGCCGCGGCCACCGCGGCCGCGACGCTCACGGGGGCCCCGGCGAGCGCCGACCCGCAGGACAGCCCCGAGGCGGCCAGGGCCGAGGTCGACCGGCTGTACCGCGAGGCGGAGCGGGCCACCGAGGAGTTCAACGAGGCCGGGGAGCTGGTCGACCGGCTGCGCGGCGAGGTGGACCGCGCCCAGGACCGCGCGGCGCGCGGCCAGGAAGGCATCAACCGGATGCGTACGGCGCTCGGTTCGCTCGCCGGCGCGCAGTACCGCTCCGGCTCCATCGACCCCTCGCTGGCCCTGCTGTTCTCCTCGGACCCCGACACCTATCTCGACCGGGCCGCCACCCTGGAACGGGTGAACACCCGCCAGTCACTGGTCCTGGACAGGCTCCGCCGGGCCCAGCGCAAGGTCGCGCAGACCCGCGCGGAGGCCGCCGGATCGCTGGCCGGCCTCGAAGCCGGCCGGAACGCCGTCATCCGCCACAAGCGCACCGTCGAGGCCAAGCTCGCCCGCGCCCGCCAACTGCTGGAGGCGCTGCCCGCCGGGGAGCGCGCGTCCTTCGACCGGGCCTCGCGCTCCGGCCGCGACGGGGCGGTGGACCTCACCGGCGTCCTCCCCGGTTCGGCGAGGGGGACGGCCGCCGTGGCGGCGGCCACGCGGGCGCTCGGCCGTCCGTATGTGTGGGGGGCCGAGGGGCCCTCGGGATTCGACTGCTCCGGGCTGATGCGCTGGGCGTACGCCCAGGCCGGGGTCGGCCTGCCGCGCACCTCGCAGGCCCAGCGGTACGCGGGCCGGATGGTGCCGCTCTCCCAGGCGCGGCCGGGAGACCTGGTGGCCTACCGCGCGGACGCCGGCCACATCGGGATGTACGTGGGAAACGGCCAGGTCATCCACGCCCCCTACCCCGGGGCCAGGGTGCGCTACGACCCCGTCGGCATGATGCCCGTCTCCTCGGTCACCCGTATCTGACCGTACGATCGGCAGGGTGGCTGTTCTCAGGGGTGACGCGCGGCGGGGCAGACCCCGCGGACGGCGTACGGCGGGTGCCGTGCTCGCCGGTCTGCTGCTGACGTCCGCCTGCGCCGGTCCCGACGCCCCCGCCACCGGTCCCACGGCCCGGGAGGTCGGTGCCGTCCTGGACGACCGGGCCGCCGCCGTCCTGGCCCACGACACCGCCGCCTTCCTGTCCGTGATCGACCCCCGGGCCACGCGGCTGCGGGCCGCCCAGCGCACCGAACTGGCCAACCTCGCCGACGTACCCCTGAAGTCCTGGACGTACGAGCTGAAGGGCGTCAGCGGGCACGGCGAGCGCAGGGCCACCGCCGATGTCGAGCTGCGCTACCGGATCGCCGGATACGACAGCGCCCCGATGGCCACCCGCCGCACCCTGGAGCTGACCCGCGCCGGGGCCGGGGAGCGCTGGTACATCGCCGCCGACCGGCCGGGCAAGGACGCCGCGGACCAGCTCTGGCAGCAGGGCGACGTCCAGGCCGTGCGCGGCGCGCACAGCCTCGTCCTGGGCGTCGGCCGGGACCCGGGGGAGCTGCGCCGGGTCGCGGACACCGCCGACCTCGCCGTTGTGGCCGTCTCCGGAGCCTGGCCCCGGTCCTGGGCGCGCCGGGTGGTGGTGCTCGTACCGGACTCCGTCGAGGACATGGCGAAGCTGCTGGGCTCACCGGAGGCGAGCTACCGGGGCATAGCCGCCGTCACCACCGGCGAGGTCGGCGGCACCGGCCGGCGCCCGGCCCTGGCCGACCGGGTGATCGTCAACCCGCAGGCGTACGCGATGCTCGGCACCTTCGGCCAACGGGTCGTCCTGACCCATGAGACCACCCACGTCGCGTCCCGGCCCGGGACGTCCGCGGCCACCCCGATGTGGCTCTCCGAGGGCTTCGCCGACTGGGCGGCCTACCGCGCGGAGTCCCGCCCGGCGGAGCAGATCGCGCCCGAACTGGCCCAGGCCGTACGGCGCGGCGAGCGGCCCGCCGGACTGCCCGCGGACAAGGACTTCGCCTTCACCGGGGACGCCGGGCAGCTCGCCAGGGCCTACGAGGGCGGCTGGCTGGCCTGCGCGCTGATCGCCGAGCGGTGGGGCGAGGAGAAGCTGATCGCCTTCTACGAGGCCGTGGGGCGCCACCCGGGCCGGGAGGGGTCCGTCGAGCACGCGCTGCGCACCGTCCTCGACACGACGCCCCAGGACCTCACGGCGTCCTGGCGCGACTACCTCAGCGCCCGGCTGGGCTGAGCGGCCGCCCCGGGCACGGTGTCCGCCGCGCCCCCGGCCGGTCGCCCCGCGGGCCGCCCGCGCCCCGGCACCGTCTCCCGCCACAGCCGCCGCCCGGCGATGACGGAGGCCGCCACCAGCAGACCGTTGCGGACCACCAGCAGACCCACCCCCGTCGCGTCACTGGCCACCACATGCCCGAACCCGAGCGGGAACTCCAGCAGCGTGGCGCCGGCCGCCAGCAGCACCAGACAGGCGGGCAGCACCGTCCGGCCGTCCCGGAACACCAGACAGACCGCCGCGAGCCCGACCAGCCACACCAGGTACTGCGGGCTGATCACACGGCTGGTCGTGGTGAACAGCAGCACCGCGGTGAACGCCGCCTCCGCCGGAGTACGGACCGAGAACTCACGGGCCCGCAGCCGCCACACCAGCAGCCAGCCGAACGCCGGCAGGCTCAGCCCCAGCGCCAGCGCCGAGACCAGCGGCACATGGGGTCCGAGGAACTCCAGCGAGCCGTAGTGCAGCTCCACCCGTCCCTCCCAGCCGAAGTGCCGGGCCACGTGGAAGAACAGCGCCCCCAGCGACTCGATCTCGGTGCCCCGCTCCCGCTGGAACTCCAGGAACGCGAACGCGCCCGGCATGGCCAGGGCGCACCCCGCGGCCACCACCGCACCCGTCACCGCCGCAGAGACCCATGCTCCGCGCGTCGCCCGCCCGCGCCGGGTGCCCACCAGCAGCAGCACCGGCCACACCTTCAGCAGCGCCCCGAACCCGGCCAGCACCCCCAGCGCCCGGGGGCGGCGAAGCCCGGCCAGCAGCGCCGCCACGGCGAGCGCCGTCACCATCAGGTCGTACCGGGCGTACGCGGTCGGACCCAGCAGCGGCACCCCCGCCACCCAGACCCACGCGCCCGCGTCCCGTATCCCGGGGCGCCGCCCGGCGTACAGCAGCAGCCCCAGGACCAGCGCGTCGCACAGCAGCACCAGCACGAAGAACGCCGCCGCGTACTCCAGGAACGGCAGCAGCGCCGGGGACAGCATGGCCAGCGCGGCGGCGGGCGGGTACTGCCAGGTGATGTCGTCCAGCGGGTACGTGCCGGTGCGCAGGACGTCGTACCAGCCCCGGTAGATCACCGAGACATCCACCGTGACGTCCGGGCCTGGCACCGTGAACACCTTGAACACGCACAGCAGCAGCGCGGCCCTGGTCAGTGCCCACACCGCGAGCGGCAGCAGCCGCGCGCCAAAGGCTCCCGTCGCCGCACCCTTCACCGGCCCCATCCGCCGCCCCGTCCGTCCCGCTCGTCGCCGTCCCGCCGCGTGTCCGTCCCGTGTTCCGGGGGAGCCATGATGCCGTCGGGGCCGTGCGTGATCCATGAAGCGCGGCCGTTGGGTACTGTCGGCGGCGATGGACAAGACCTTGATCGTGACGAACGACTTCCCGCCCCGCCCCGGCGGTATCCAGGCGTTCCTGCACAACATGGCGCTGCGCCTGGACCCCGGACAGCTCGTCGTCTACGCCTCGACCTGGAAGCGGAGTGCCGAGGGTGTCGCGGCCACCGCCGCCTTCGACGCGGAGCAGCCGTTCACCGTCGTGCGCGACCGCACGACCATGCTGCTGCCGACCCCGCGGGTCACCCGGCGGGCCGTGGGGCTGCTGCGCGAACACGGCTGCACCTCCGTCTGGTTCGGCGCCGCCGCCCCGCTCGGTCTGATGGCGCCGGCCCTGCGCAGGGCCGGCGCCCGCCGCATCGTGGCCACCACCCACGGGCACGAGGCGGGCTGGGCCCAGCTGCCCGCGTCCCGGCAGCTGCTGCGCCGGATCGGCGAGGGCACGGACACCATCACCTACCTCGGCGAGTACACCCGCTCCCGCATCGCCGCCGCGCTCACCCCCGAGGCGGCCGGCCGGATGGTCCGGCTGCCGCCCGGGGTCGACGAGAAGACCTTCCACCCGGCGTCCGGCGGGGACCGGGTCAGGGCCCGCCTGGGCCTCACCGACCGGCCCGTCGTCGTCTGTGTGTCGCGGCTCGTGCCGCGCAAGGGCCAGGACACGCTGATCCTCGCCATGCCCGCGATCCTGGCGCAGGTGCCGGACGCCGTGCTCCTGATCGTCGGCGGCGGCCCGTACGCCAAGGAGCTGAAGCGGCTGGCCGCCGAGACGGGCGTGCTGGACTCGGTGCGCTTCACCGGCCCGGTGCCGTGGGCGGAGCTGCCCGCCCACTACGGCGCGGGGGACGTCTTCGCCATGCCGTGCCGCACCCGGCGCGGCGGGCTCGACGTCGAGGGCCTGGGCATCGTCTACCTGGAGGCCTCCGCCACCGGACTGCCGGTGGTGGCGGGCGACTCGGGCGGTGCCCCCGACGCGGTGCTCGACGGGGAGACCGGGTGGGTGGTGCGCGGCGGGAACGCCGAGGAGTCGGCCGACCGGATCGTCACGCTGCTCGGCGACCCGGAGCTGCGGCGGAGCATGGGGGAGCGGGGCCGGGCCTGGGTCGAGGAGAAGTGGCGCTGGGACCTGCTCGCCGAAGAGCTGAGGACACTGCTCTGAGCCGGGCGCGCGGCATCAGGGCGTCCGAGGCCCCAGGGCCACCGGGCGGGCTGCTTGCAAGGCTCCGGCCGGACATGCGAAAGGGGGCCGCGCACACCGTGCGGGCCCCCTTTCGCGTACGTGCGTCAGGCGCGGTAGATCGACTCGACCTCGTCCGCGAAGTCCTTCGCCACCACATTGCGCTTCAGCTTCAGCGACGGCGTGATGTGGCCCGCCTCCTCGGTGAACTGCGTCGGCAGGATGCGGAACTTGCGTACGGACTCCGCCTTGGACACCGCGGCGTTGCCGTCGTCCACCGCCCGCTGCACCGCGGCCAGCAGATCGGCGTCCTCGCGCAGCGACACCGCCGTGGAGCCGGCCGGCTTGCCGTGGTCCTCGGCCCAGCGGACCAGGAACTCCTCGTCGATGGTGATCAGCGCGCCGATGAACGGCCGCCCGTCGCCGACCACCATGCACTCGGCGACCAGGGCGTGCGCGCGGATCCGGTCCTCGATGACGGCGGGGGCGACGTTCTTGCCGCCCGCCGTGACGATGATCTCCTTCTTGCGGCCGGTGATCGCGAGATAGCCGTCCTCGTCGAGTGTGCCGATGTCACCCGTGTGGAACCAGCCGTCGGCCAGCGCCTCGGCCGTCGCCGCCTCGTTGTTCCAGTAACCGGTGAACAGGTGCTCACCGTGCAGCAGGACCTCGCCGTCGTCGGCGATCCGGACGACCGAACCGGGCAGCGGCTGGCCGACCGTACCGATCTTCTGCCGGTCCCACGGGTTGAACGCGGTCGCCGCACACGTCTCGGTGAGGCCGTAGCCCTCCAGCACCGTGAAGCCGATGCCCCGGTAGAAGTGCCCGAGCCGCTCGCCCAGCGGGGCGCCGCCGGAGATCGCGAACTCGCCGCGCCCGCCGAGCACCGCGCGGAGCTTGCCGAAGACCAGCTTGTCGAAGAGCCTGTGCTTGAGCCGCAGACCGAGCGAGGGGCCCTGCGCGGTGCCCAGCGCGCGGCTGTAGGCGATCGCGGTGTCGGCCGCCCGGTCGAAGATCCTGCCCTTGCCGTCGGCCTGCGCCTTGGCGCGCGCCGCGTTGTAGACCTTCTCGAAGACCCGCGGCACACCGAGGATCAGCGTCGGCCGGAACGTGGCCAGTTCATCGGTGAGGTTCTTGATGTCCGGCACACAGCCGAGCCTGATCGGGGCCATCACGGCGGCCACCTCGACCAGCCGTCCGAAGACGTGCGCGGCGGGCAGGAAGAGCAGCACCGAGCACTCGCCGGTACGGAAGAGGGGCTTCAGCCGCTCCACCACGTTGCCGCACTCCGCGAAGAAGCTGCGGTGCGTCAGCACACAGCCCTTGGGGCGGCCCGTGGTGCCGGAGGTGTAGACGATGGTGGCCGGGTCGTCCGCCCTCGCGCTCACCATGCGCAGGTCCAGGGTCTCGTCCGAGACCTCGCCGCCGGCCGCGGTCAGCTCGTCGACCGCGCCCTTGTCGATCTGCCACACGTGCGACAGCTCCGGCAGCCGGTCCCGTACCGAGGTGACCGCGCCGACGTGCCCGTCGCTCTCCACGAGCACCGCGACCGCGCCGGAGTCACCGAGGATCCACTGGATCTGCTCGGCGGAGCTGGTCTCGTAGACCGGCACGGTCACCGCGCCCGCACTCCAGATCGCGAAGTCCAGCAGAACCCACTCGAAGCGCGTGCGGGACATCAGGGCGATCCGGTCGCCGGGCTGCACGCCCGAGGCGATCAGCCCTTTGGCGGCGGCTCTCACCTCGGCCAGGAACCGGGTGGCGGTGACATCCGTCCAGACACCGCCCACCTTGCGGCTCATCACCGCGACCTCAGGATGCTGAGCGGCATTGCGGCGGATGAGATCCGTCAGGTTGCCGTCCGTCGGGACCTCGTAAAGGGCCGGAAGGCTGAACTCGCGCAAGACTGCTGCTCCTCATCGGGCTCCGGTGCCACGGCTCTGTGTGGCGCACCGGCTGCGGTCCAAGATTGGCAGGTGCTCCGTGGGGTGAGCACGACTGGACTGCCCGGACGTTACCCACCGGTACATGGTTCCCGATAGGGGGTTCCGGCCAGATGTCTTATGCATCACACACATGGGTGGTCCTTTCGCGCACAGTAGTCCACGCCTGTGACGACCCGGAAGTAACCGCAGGTCCGGCCGCCCCTTGCTCCTGACCCCGCCGGCCCGTTCTCCGGACGGGCGGCGCCGCGTGCCGGACAGCCCCTAGGGTGAACGGCATGCGAGGCAGCGAACAGGACGTTCGGCACGGCCGGGACGCGGCCGCGCGCCGCCCCACACGTGTCCATGTGGTGAGCGATGTGCACGGCAACACCGAAGCGCTGGCCCGCGCCGGGGACGGTGCGGACGCCCTCGTCTGCCTGGGTGACCTGGTGCTCTTCCTCGACTACGCCGACCATTCGCGCGGCATCTTCCCCGAGCTCTTCGGCGAGCGGAACGCGGACCGCATCGTCGCGCTGCGCACCGAACGCCGCTTCGAGGAGGCGCGT
Source organism: Streptomyces sp. NPDC079020 (assembly GCF_044542225.1). Taxonomy (NCBI): domain Bacteria; kingdom Bacillati; phylum Actinomycetota; class Actinomycetes; order Kitasatosporales; family Streptomycetaceae; genus Streptomyces; species Streptomyces sp. NPDC079020. The sequence continues at coordinate 347,387 of NZ_JBITUB010000001.1, read as the reverse complement.
GAGTTCGGCCGCTCGCTCTGGGCGGGGAGGGACCGCAACGCCGCGATCCTCGGTGCGGTGCGCAAGCAGTACGCCGAGCTGTTCGCGGCCTTCCCCACCCCGACGTACGCCACCTACGGCAATGTCGACGTCCCCGTCCTGTGGCCCGAGTACGCGGGCCCCGGCACCACCGTCCTGGACGGTGAGCGCGTGGAGATCGGCGGCCGGGTCTTCGGCTTCGTCGGCGGCGGGCTGAAGACCCCGATGAACACCCCGTACGAGATCAGTGACGAGGAGTACGCGGCCAAGGTCGAGGCGCTCGGTCCGGTCGACGTGCTCTGCTCGCACATCCCGCCCGAGGTGCCGGAGCTGACGTACGACACCGTCGCCCGCCGTTTCGAACGCGGCAGCCGGGCCCTCCTCGACGCCATTCGCAGGACCCGCCCCCGGTACGCGCTGTTCGGCCATGTCCATCAGCCACTGGTCCGCAGGATGCGGATAGGGACCACCGAGTGCGTCAACGTCGGGCACTTCGCCTCGACCGGGGTGCCCTGGGCCCTCACCTGGTGAACGGGGCGAGGCCGGGCACGCGATAGCCTGCAACCGGCAGGCTCCTGCCGAACGCGACCGGTACACCGCACTGGAGGGCCACGGCGATGGCTGAACACACCAGCTCGAGCATCACGATCGAGGCGGCACCGGCCGACGTCATGGGCGTGATCGCCGACTTCGCCCGCTACCCGGAGTGGACCGGCGAGGTGAAGGAGGCCGAGGTCCTGGCCACCGACGACCGCGGCCGCGCCGAGCAGGTCCGGCTCGTCCTGGACGCCGGAGCGATCAAGGACGACCACGTCCTCGCCTACACCTGGACCGGTGAGAACGAGGTCAGCTGGAGCCTGGTGAAGTCCCAGATGCTGCGCGCCCTCGACGGCACCTACGCCCTGGCGCCCGTCGGCGGCGGCGACCGCACCGAGGTCACCTACCGGCTCGCGGTCGACGTCAAGATCCCGCTCCTCGGCATGATCAAGCGCAAGGCGGAGAAGGTCATCATCGACCGCGCCCTGGCCGGCCTGAAGAAGCGCGTCGAGTCCGTCCCGCAGGCCTGACCCGGTGCGTACGGTCCTGGTCACCGGTCCCGGCGGCGCAGGCCGTACCACCGTCGCGGCGGCGACCGCGCTGGCGGCCGCCCGCAGCGGCCGCCGCACCCTCCTGATCTCCGCCGACACCGTCCCCGGCTTCCCCGACGGCCCGGAACCCGCCGAGGTCACCGGCCACCTGTACAGCGCCCGCGTCGACTCCGGTGCCCACTTCCGCGGCGAACTCCTCGAACTCCAGAACCGGGCCGCGGGCGCCCTCGAACTCCTCGGCGCCAACCGGCTGGACGGCGAGGAGCTCACCGAGCTGCCCGGCAGCACCCCGCTCGCGCTGCTGCACACCCTGCGCCGCGCGGCCGAGGGCGACTGGGCCTCGCCCGAAGCCGGCTACGAGGTCCTCGTCGTCGACCTGCCACCGCTGCGCGAAGCCCTCGCCCTCCTCGCCCTGCCCGAACAGCTGCGCCGCTATCTGCGCCGGCTGCTCCCCCAGGAACGGCAGGCCGCCCGCGCGCTGCGCCCGATGCTCGCCCAGCTCGCCGGGGTCCCGATGCCCGCCCAGTGGCTGTACGAGGCGGCCGCCCGCAAGGACGCCGAGCTGGCCGCCGTCCAGGCGCTGATCGAGGACCGCGCGACCACCGTCCGCCTGGTCGCCGAACCGGGACCCGCCGCCGAGGACGCGCTGCGCACCGCCCGCACCGGCCTCGCCCTGCACGGGCTGCGCGTCGACACCCTGGTGGCCGGCCGGGTGCTTCCCCGGCACTCGTCCGACCCCTGGTTCGCCGGGCTCGCGGCCCAGCAGGAGAAGTGCCTGGACCACTGGCGCGCGGACCGGGCCCCCGGCACCCCCCTGTGCGAGGTGCCCCACCTCGGGCGCGACCCGCGGGGCCTCGACGACCTCGGCGCCCTCGCCCCCGCCGTGCCGGACGAGCGGGCTCCGGGGCGGGCGGACGACCCCTGGTGGATCGAGGAGGCCCCCGCCGAGGAAGGCCGCGAGCGGGCGCTCGTCTGGTGCCTGCCGCTGCCCGGAGCCGCCAAGTCCGACCTCCGGCTCGTCCGCCGCGGCGACGAACTGATGCTCACCGTGGGCCCGTTCCACCGGATCGTGCGGCTCGAATCCGGGCTGCGGCGCTGTACCGTCTCGGGCGCGGCACTCCACGAAGGTGTGCTGCGCGTCCGGTTCACCCCGGACCCGGCGCTCTGGCCGCGCACCCCCTGAACGGGACACCACCGTTCGGGTAACGTCGGTAGTACGTGTTCCGTACGGCCCGTCGCCGGCAACCCGCGTCGCAGGAGTCAGCCATGAGTGAAGCCACCGATCGTCCCGTCGACGGCGACGCGTGGGCCGAGGCCTGCGCCGAGGACCTCAAGGCCGAGAAGGCCCGCCGCCGCGCCGAGTACGGCCCGCAGCCCGGCTCCGCAGCCGAAGAACTGCGCAAGCTGGTCGACGCCGTGGCCGACAAGGTCGCCTCCTTCCAGTCGCCGCTGCTCGGCGTGGCCGCGCAGGGAGCCGTGCAGCAGGTCATCCAGCAGGCGAAGACGGCCGTCGAACCCGTCATCGAGCGCAATCCCGACCTCTTCGATCATCTCGCGGCGGCGGGCAATGAACTCCTGGCCGCCTACCGCTCGGCCGTCGAGGGCCAGGAGGGCCGCTGGACCCGGACGACGGAGGGTGCCGGAGGCAGCGGCGGTCCCGCCGGTACGCAGAAGAAGGCGGCCGAGGACCCCTCCGACCCGAGGGACGAGGGCCCCGCCGGGAGCGAGCACATCGACCTGGACTGACCCGCGCGGAACGGGTCCGCCGGGGCGGACGGACGGACCGGGCGGTGCCCTGCCTCGGGTACGGTTGGCCCTAGCGGGGCTCGACCGGAACTGAGGGACTCATGGGACTCACCATCGGCGTCGATATCGGCGGCACGAAGATCGCGGCTGGAGTGGTCGACGAAGAGGGCCGGATCCTCTCGACGTTCAAGGTACCGACCCCTCCGACGGCCGAAGGCATCGTCGACGCCATCTGCTCGGCCGTGGCCGGCGCGAGCGAGGGACACGACATCGAGGCCGTCGGCATCGGTGCCGCCGGATACGTCGACGACAAGCGCGCCACCGTACTCTTCGCGCCGAACATCAACTGGCGCCACGAGCCGCTCAAGGACAAGGTCGAGCAGCGCGTCGGCCTGCCCGTCGTCGTCGAGAACGACGCCAACGCGGCCGCCTGGGGCGAATACCGCTTCGGTGCCGGCCAGGGCCACGACGACGTCATCTGCATCACGCTCGGCACCGGCCTCGGCGGCGGCATCATCATCGGCAACAAGCTGCGCCGCGGCCGCTTCGGCGTGGCCGCCGAGTTCGGCCACATCCGGGTCGTCCCGGACGGTCTGCTCTGCGGCTGCGGCAGCCAGGGTTGCTGGGAGCAGTACGCCTCCGGCCGCGCGCTCGTCCGGTACGCCAAGCAGCGCGCCAACGCCACCCCGGAGAACGCCGCCGCCCTGCTCGCGCTCGGCGACGGCACCGTGGAGGGCATCGAGGGCAAGCACATCAGCCAGGCCGCCCGCCAGGGCGACCCGGTGGCCGTCGACTCGTTCCGTGAGCTGGCCCGCTGGGCCGGCGCCGGACTGGCCGACCTCGCCTCGCTCTTCGACCCGTCCGCGTTCATCGTCGGCGGCGGTGTCTCGGACGAGGGCGAACTCGTCCTCGACCCGATCCGCAAGTCGTTCCGGCGCTGGCTGATCGGCGGCCAGTGGCGCCCGCACGCACAGGTGCTCGCCGCCCAACTGGGCGGCAAGGCCGGACTGGTGGGCGCGGCCGACCTGGCCCGCCAGGGCTGACGGCGGGCCGCCGCGGGCGAGAGCCGACGGCGGCCCAGGACCGACCGGACGCCCGTCGCGCCCTTCGGGGCAGCGGCGGGCGTCCGTCGTATCGTGGCCCGCATGGTCATGACGCCGTTGCCCGACTCCCGCACCGAGCCGGACGGTTCGGCCGTCGTCCGGGTGCTCAGCTACAACGTCCGCTCGATGCGCGACGACACCGCGGCGCTGGCCCGGGTCATCCGCGCCTGCGCCCCCGACCTGGTCTTCGTCCAGGAGGCCCCGCGCTTCTTCCGCTGGCGCAAGGCGGCCGCCCGGCTCGCCAAGCGCAGCGGTCTCGTGGTCCTGGGCGGCGGCGCCACCGCGGCCGGGCCGATGCTGCTGTGCTCGCTGCGGGCCACGGTCGAGCGCACCGAGGACATCCTGCTGCCCCGCACCCCCGGGCTGCACCGCAGGGGCTTCGCCACGGCGGTGGTACGGATCGCCGGCACCCGGATCGGCGTACTGAGCTGCCATCTGAGCCTCCAGCGCGAGGAGCGCCTGGCCCAGAGCGCGCTGCTGCTCCGGCGGCTGGAGGAGTTGGACGTGCCGCACGCCGTGGCGGCGGGCGACCTCAACGACGTACCGACCGGGAAGGCGTTCCGGCACCTGGCCGGGCGGCTCCAGGACTGCTGGGCCGTGGCACCGTGGGGCGGCGAGCTCACCTTCACCCCGCAGGACCCGCGACGCCGTATCGACGCGGTCTTCGCGACGCACGGCATCGAGGTTCTCGGCTGCGGCGTCCCGGCGGGACTGCCCGGCGTCGACGAGGCCGACCTGCGGGCGGCCACGGACCACCTGCCCGTGCTGGCGGTGCTCCGGGTGCCCGCGGTCCGGCCGGTCCCCGGGGCTCAGACCACCGCGCCGCGCCCCGGATCGTCGTAGCCGTCGGCATCGTCGTCGTCATGGGGCATCCGGGCCACCAGCGTCGCGAAGCCGCCCAGGAACCCGCCGATGCAGATCGTGGTGAGCCACCACGTCATCTCCCACTGGAGCAGCACCGCGAGCAGCATCAGGACCGGGCCGCCGACGACCGCGAGCCACGCGAACTTCGCGGTGACATCGGCCTCCGGGAGCTCGGGGGGCACGGGGGGCACGAAGTGGCCCTCCTCGCTGTCGTCCGGATCGTCGGTGTCGCCGTTCGCGGGCTCCGCCACGTCGTAGTCACGGGGACCGCCGACACCGGGGGCGAAGACCACCGAACTGCCGAGCGCCTTCTTCTCCGGCGGCTTCGGGGGAGCCTGCTTGGTCCCCTTGTCCACGGAGTCGCCCGGACCCGTGTCCGGCCCCAGGACGTTCAGCCGGCCGTCCTCCAGCAGGGCGAGATCCTCGATCGACTTGAACGGCTTGGCGCCCGGCGGGTCCGGCGGCTCCTCGCCGTACCCTGCGACGATCGCCTGCCAGGCGGCGTCCTCGTCGACCGGCCCGCTGCCCGGTGCCCCCTCGGCACTCCCGGTCCCCCCGGGAGCGGCCGCGCCCTCCATGGGGCGTGGTTCGCGCTCCTCGTCGCTGCCTGTGCGCTCCGCGTCGTGCTCAGCCACCGGATGTGCTCCCCTTCTTCCCGACGCTGGGTGCGAGGCGGCCGATGAACCGGTAGCTCTCATCGAAGATCCGCTCCGCATCGTGGTCCAACGTCGCCACGTGGTAGCTCTGTTCCAGCAGGATCTCCTCGACATCCGTCGAGGACACCCGGCTGAGGATCCGGGCCGAGTCGGCGGGCGGCACCACATGGTCCTGCGGGCTGTGCAGCAGCACGATCGGCTGGGTGACCTGGGGCAGCTCGGCGTCGACCAGCCGGAAGAACTTCCGCACCGAGTGGGCCGCGTGCAGCGGCACCCGGCCGTAGCCGACCTCCTCGGCGCCCTCCAGCGCGATATCGCTGGCCAGCCCCTTGGTCGTACGCACCAGATGACGGGCGACCGGCAGGGCGTACGCCGAGAGGCCGTGCACCTTGTTCGCCGGGTTGACGAGCACCAGACCGCTGATCGCGTCCCCGTGCTTCGCCGCCAGCCGCAGGGTCAGCGCGCCGCCCATCGACAGACCGAAGACGAAGACCTGCTCGCACCGCTCACGAAGCGCCCGCAGCTCCCGGTCCACCTCGGCGTACCAGTCCTGCCAGCCGGTGACGGCCATGTCCTCCCAGCGGGTGCCGTGTCCGGGCAGCAGCGGCAGCGAGACGGTCAGCCCGCGCCCGGCCAGATAGTCGGCCCAGGGGCGCAGCGACTGCGGCGATCCGGTGAATCCATGACAGAGGAGGACGCCGACCTCTCCGCCCTCGTGGCGGAACGGCTCGGCTCCAGGGAGGACCGGCACCAAGGTCTCCTGTTCGTGAGGCTGGCGGGCGTGCAAGGGGAGTGCGAGAAGGATGACTTCACCGTACGCGACCGGGCTGACACCGACCAGGGCCGTCACCGTCCGTACCGCCGGCACCGGCCGGTACCGGGTGCCCCGTGCCGGGCGGAAGCGCGGGCGGGGGCACAGGCTAAGGTCTGACCGACAGCACACAGGAGGCACCCGAGTTGATCTACGGCGCAATGAAGTTCTCCATCGGCGGCTCTCTGAAGCTCGCTTTCAGGCCGTGGGTGGAGGGCCTGGAGAACATTCCCGAGCACGGGCCGGCGATCCTCGCGAGCAACCATCTGTCGTTCTCCGACTCGTTCTTCCTGCCGGCCGTCCTGGACCGCAAGGTCACCTTCATCGCGAAGGCCGAGTACTTCACCTCGCCCGGGGTGAAGGGCAGGCTCACCGCCGCCTTCTTCAAGGGCGTCGGCCAGCTCCCGGTCGACCGCTCCGGTGCCCGGGGCGCCGGTGAGGCGGCGATCAGGGCGGGCATCCAGGTCGTCGAGAGCGGTGGCCTCTTCGGGATCTACCCCGAGGGCACCCGTTCGCCCGACGGACGGCTCTACCGGGGCAAGCCCGGCGGTCTGGCCCGGGTGGCGCTGGCCACCGGAGCGCCCGTCATCCCGGTCGCGATGATCGACACGGAGAAGATCCAGCCGCCCGGCCAGGTGATGCCCAAGCTGATGCGGCCGGGCATCAGGATCGGCAAGCCGCTCGACTTCAGCCGCTACCAGGGCATGGACGGCGACCGGTTCATCCTGCGCTCGGTGACCGACGAGGTCATGTACGAGATCATGAAGCTCTCCGGCCAGGAGTACGTGGACATCTACGCCACCGCCGCCAAGCGCCGGATCGCCGAGGAGGCCAAACGGCGGGCCGAGGACGAGAAGCGCGCGCACAAGCAGGGGCACGGGGCGGACGAGGGCGGAACGGAACGGTCCGGCGACTAGCCGCGTCGTTGTCCGTCCCGGGGGGTGTGAAGTGATGGCCAGGCGCGAGCGGGTCGTACGGATGTCGGTCGAGCAGCCGCTGTGGCGTGCGCTGACCGCGTACCGCGTACTGACGATGATCTACGCGGTGCTGCTCTCGGTGTTCGGCCGGGACAAGTACGAACGGCCCTGGGTGGCCGTCGCCTTCCTGGTGGTCATGGTGCTGTGGACGCTGTTCACGCTGCCCAAGGTCGCGGGCGCGGTGAGCTGCACCAAACGCTTCCTGGGCGTGGACCTCGTCGTCGCCCTCTCCGGGATCCTGCTCACCCCGCTCGCCGACTTCGACGCCCAGCACGTCGACGGCCCGACGCTCCCGTCGATCTGGACGGCCGGTTCGGTGCTGGCCTTCGCGATCAAGGGCGGCTGGCGCTGGGCGGCCTTCGCCTCCACCTTCGTCGCCGTCGCCAACATCATCGAGCGCGGCCATCCCAGCCGGGACACCTTCCACAACGTCCTGCTGGTCTGGGTCGCCTCCATCGCCATCGGGTACGTCGTCGAGGTCGCCCGCGCCAGTGAACGCACGCTGGCCCGCGCCCTGGAGATCGAGGCCGCCACCCGCGAGCGGGAGCGCCTGGCCCGCGACATCCACGACAGCGTGCTCCAGGTCCTCGCCATGGTGCAGCGCCGGGGCTCGGCCATCGGCGGCGAGGCCGCCGAGCTCGGCCGGATGGCGGGGGAGCAGGAGATCGCCCTGCGCACGCTCGTCTCCAGCGGTCTGGTGCCCACCTCCCGGCTCTCCGAGGACGCCGCCGAGGGCGCCGTCGTACGTACGGTCGAGGTCGACGACGACGGCGAGGCGGAGCGGTCCGGCCGGGCCGGGGTGTGCGATCTGCGTGCTCTGCTCGCCCCGCACGCGGGTTCCCGGACCAGCTTCGCGGAGCCGGGCGCTCCGGTGCTGCTGCCGCCCGGGGCCGCGCGGGAGCTCGCCGCCGCTGTCAGTGCCGCGCTGGACAATGTGCGGGTGCACGCGGGTCAGGACGCGCACGCCTGGATCCTGGTCGAGGACGAGCCGGACGAGGTGATCGTCACGGTCCGGGACGACGGCCCCGGGATTCCGGAGGGGCGCCTGGCCCAGGCGGAGGGCGAGGGGCGGCTCGGGGTCGCCCTGTCCATCCGCGGCCGGCTGCGTGATCTCGGCGGCACGGCAGAGCTGATCTCGGTGCCGGGACAGGGCACCGAGGTCGAGTTGAAGGTTCCGAAGGTTTCCCGGGGGAAGGCAGGATCGGCCGGATGAGTACGCACGACGAGCGGGGTGCCGCGGAGCGGCCCATCAAGGTGATGGTGGTCGACGACCACCCGATGTGGCGCGACGCGGTGGCCCGCGATCTCGCCGAGTCCGGCTTCGAGGTCGTGGCGACCGCCGGGGACGGCCCGCAGGCCGTGCGCCGTGCCAGGGCCGCGGATCCCGATGTCCTCGTCCTGGATCTGAACCTGCCAGGGATGCCCGGTGTCCAGGTCTGCAAGGAACTGGTCGGCTCGCACCCCGGGCTGCGTGTCCTGGTGCTCTCCGCGAGCGGTGAGCACGCCGACGTGCTGGAGGCCGTGAAGTCCGGCGCCACCGGCTATCTGCTGAAGTCCGCCTCCACCCAGGAGCTGACCGAAGCGGTCCGCTCCACCGCCGTGGGCGACCCGGTCTTCACCCCCGGCCTCGCCGGGCTCGTCCTCGGCGAGTACCGCAGGCTGGCCTCCGACCCCGCCCCCGTCGCCTCCGACGAACCCAAGGCCCCGCGGCTGACCGAGCGCGAGACGGAGGTGCTGCGGCTGGTCGCCAAGGGACTCTCGTACAAGCAGATCGCCGAACGGCTGGTCATCTCGCACCGCACCGTGCAGAACCACGTCCAGAACACCCTCGGCAAGCTCCAGCTGCACAACCGGGTGGAGCTCGTGCGGTACGCCATTGAGCGCGGGCTCGACGACGCCTGACCCGGCGGGCCGTATATTCGCGATATCCGGCCCATCACCCTGGTATGCGTACAGAGCGGGAGAAGCAGTGGAGATCCTGGCATTCGGCGTGCAGTCCGACGAGAAGCCCCTGATCGAGAAGGCGTTCGCCGGACAGCACGAGGTCCGCTGCCTGGACGTCTTCCTGAACCGGGACACCGCTCCCATCGCGGCGGGCTACGAGATCATCTCCACCAGCGTCAACGCCGACCTCGGCGGCAAGGTCCTCCAGACCCTCGCCGCGGGCGGCACCCAGATGATCGCCCAGCGCTCCACGGGCTTCAACAACATCGACCTGGACGTTGCCGAGCGGCTCGCCCTGCGCGTCGCCCGGGTCTCCTCCTACTCCCCGTACTCCGTCGCGGAATTCGCCTGGACGCTCGCCATGGCGGTCAACCGGCGCATCATCCGCGCCGCGAGCCGCACCCGGGACTTCGACTTCCGTCTCGACGGGCTGCTCGGCCGGGACATGCGGGGCCGCACCGTCGGCGTGGTCGGCACCGGGAAGATCGGCGAGGCGTTCACCCGGATCGCCCACGGCTTCGGCATGAAGCTGCTGGGCTGGGACGTCGCCGAGAACCCGGCCTGTACCGAACTCGGCATGCGCTACGTGGAGAAGGAGCAGCTGTTCGCCGAGGCCGACCTGATCAGCCTGCACGTACCGCTGCTCCCCTCCACCCATCACCTCATCGGCAAGGCCGCCCTGGCCGCGATGAAGGACGACGCGATCCTCATCAACTCCAGCAGGGGCGGCCTGATCGACACCACCGCCCTGGTCGGTGAGCTGCGCGCGGGCCGCTTCCTGGGCGTCGGACTGGATGTGTACGAGGCCGAGGCCGGTCTCTTCTTCCTGGACAAGTCCCTGGAGGGCGTCGACGACGACACCCTGGCCCGGCTGGTCACCTTCCCGAACGTCATCGTGACCTCGCACCAGGCGTACTACACCGAGGACGCGGTGGGCCAGATCATCGACGCCACCGTACGGAACGTCGCCGACTACCTGGCCCGCCGCGGCAGCGAGAACGTCCTCGTCCCGGCACCGCCGAAGAGCTGACGGACCCGCCGGCCGGACGGCCCGTCAGCTCTCCGGCCGCCGTTCTCAGCTGAGGACCGGCAGCCCCGCCAGCAGCTCGGACACGATCGCGGCCCCGCGGATCGTGAGGACCGACTCCGGGTGGAACTGCACCGAGGCGAAGCCCTCCCCGCGCAGCGCGTGCAGCTCGCCGGTGGCCTCGTCCCGGCTCACCTCGATGCCGTGCGCGGCCAGTTCGGCGGCGCTCGCCCCGTCGCAGCGCGCGGTGAAGCTGTTGTAGAAGCCGACCGTCTCCGGCCGGCCGAACAGCTCGATCCGGGTCTGCGCGCCCTGGTACGGCACGGCCTTGCGCACGACGTCCATCCCCAGCTCGGCCGCGATCAGCTCATGGCCCAGGCAGACGCCCAGCAGCCCGTGCCGGTGATCGCGCACCAGCTCGGCCGCGAGCCCGCGCAGCAGCCGCATCTTCGGGTCCGTGAGATCGCCCGGGTTGCCGGGACCGGGGCCCAGCACGACCGGCCCGCGGTGCGCCCGTACGTCCTCCCGCAGCCCCGGCTCGTCGTACCGGCGCACCGAAACCTCCAGCCCCGCGGAGCGCAGCAGATGGGCCAGCATCGCGGTGAAGGTGTCCTCGCCGTCCACCACCAGCGCGTGGCCGGTCAGCTCCCGCGTGCGCTCCTGCATCCGCAGCCAGAAGGGCGCGAGCCCGCCGCGCCGGCCGTCCAGCGCCGACTGCACCCGCGGATCGGACGCCAGCCGCGGCCGGGCCGCCTCTTCCCGAGGCCGCCCCGGCCGTACCCCCAGCGCCGTCAGTACCCCGGCCGCCTTCGCGTGCGTCTCGGCGACCTCGCTCCGCGGGTCCGAGTGACGTACGAGCGTGGCACCGACCGGCACCTTCAGCTGTCCGCCGGCCGAGATGTCCGCGGTCCTGATCAGGATCGGCGAGTCCAGGGTCTGCGTCCCGCCCGCGTCCCGGCGCAGCAGGGCCAGGGCGCCCGCGTAGTAGCCCCGGCCGCCGGGCTCGTACCGTTCGATGACACGGCAGGCGTTCTGCACGGGCGAGCCCGTGACCGTCGCCGCGAACATGGTCTCCCGCAGCACCTCCCGGACGTCCAGGGAGGACTTGCCCCGCAGCTCGTACTCGGTGTGCGCGAGGTGGGCCATCTCCTTCAGCCGGGGGCCGATCACCACCCCGCCCATGTCACCGACGGTGCACATCATCTTCAGTTCCTCGTCGACCACCATGGAGAGCTCCTCGGTCTCCTTGCGGTCGCCGAGGAAGGCCAGCAGGCTCTCGGGGGTGGGGCCCTCGGCCGGGTACCGGTACGTCCCGCTGATCGGGTTCATCACGACCGTGCCGCCGGACATCCGGACATGCACCTCGGGGCTGGCGCCGACCAGTGTCCGCTCCCCGGTGTGGACGACGAACGTCCAGTACGCCCCCCGCTCCCCGGCCAGCAGCCGCCGGAACAGCGCCAGCGCGTCCGCCCGCCCGAATCCCGGGATCTCGCCCAGGAAGTTCCGCCGGATCACGAAGTTCGCGCCCTCGCCCTGCCCGATCTCGTCCTCGATGACCCGCCGGACGATCCCCGCGTACTCCTCGTCGGGGACGTCGAAGCCCCCGTTCTCGACCCGCACCTCATGGCCGGGCAGCCGGGCGAGGACCTCGTCCAGCGGCAGCTCGTACGTCTCGTCCGCGACCAGCACGGACAGCGGGGTCCCGTCGTCGCGGACGTCGAAACCGCGCTCGGCGATCTGCCGGAACGGCACCAGGGCGAGCGAGGGCGCCTCGCCCACCGGCAGGTCGGCCAGCCGCTCCGCCTCCCGCACCCCGCCGATCAGCAGCTCGACGATGTCGTGGTCATGGCCGGGAGTACGGCGGCGCAGCAGCGCGAACGGCGGGCAGTCGTCCTGGAGCAGTCGGCGGACGAGGTCGGTGACACGGTCGGACATGGTCGTTCCTTCCGGATGGAGGTGGAGGAACGGCCCGGAACACAAAGAAAGGCCGCCCTCGGGGCGGCCTTCGCGAAGTCTGTTACGCGCGTCGAGTCAGCGGGCCGCCGGATGAGCGGTCCACCACCAGTTCTGGATGGAGATACGGGTCTGCTGCGCGAACATGCCCCGAACCCTAGCGGACGTTGGGGGCGCCGGAGCATGTGTCTCAATTATTGAGCGTTCGAATGGACGCACGCCGCGACCCCGTAATGTTGTCCGTGTGACCGTGAACGCCAATACCTCCGTCGCCGGTGGCCACACCTGGCGAGACCTTCCCGCGGCGCAGCAGCCCGAGTACCCCGACTCCGAGGCGCTGCGCGATGTACTCGCGGACCTCGCGTCGTATCCGCCGCTCGTCTTCGCCGGCGAGTGCGACCAGCTGCGCGCCCGCCTGGGTGCCGTCGCCAAGGGCGAGGCGTTCCTGCTGCAGGGCGGCGACTGCGCCGAGGCCTTCGACGCCGTGTCCGCCGAGCACATCCGGGCCAAGCTGAAGACGCTGCTCCAGATGAGCGCCGTCCTGACCTACGCGGCCTCCGTGCCCGTGGTGAAGGTGGGCCGGATCGCGGGCCAGTACTCCAAGCCGCGCTCCAAGCCGACCGAGACCCGCGACGGGGTGACGCTGCCGACCTACCGGGGCGACTCCGTCAACGGCTTCGCCTTCACCGAGAAGGCCCGGATCCCGGACCCGGAACGGCTGAAGCAGATGTACCACGCATCCGCTTCCACGCTGAACCTGGTCCGCGCCTTCACCACCGGTGGTTACGCCGACCTGCGCCAGGTGCACGCCTGGAACCAGGACTTCGTGAAGTCCTCGCCCTCCGGCCAGCGCTACGAGGCCCTGGCCCGCGAGATCGACAACGCGCTGAACTTCATGAAGGCGTGCGGCACGGACCCGGCCGAGTTCAAGGCGGTCGAGTTCTACTCCTCGCACGAGGGGCTGCTGCTGGACTACGAGTCGGCCCTCACCCGTACCGACTCGCGCACCGGCGAGCTGTACGACACCTCCGGCCACATGGTCTGGATCGGTGAGCGCACCCGCCAGATGGACGGCGCGCACATCGAGTTCGCCTCGAAGATCCGCAACCCCATCGGGGTCAAGCTCGGCCCGACGACCACCGTCGACGAGGCCCTCGGCTACATCGACCGGCTGGACCCCGACCGGGAGCCCGGCCGGCTGACCTTCATCGTGCGGATGGGCGCCGACAAGGTCCGCGACAAGCTCCCGCAGCTCGTCGAGAAGGTCACCGCCTCCGGCGCCACCGTGGTGTGGGTGACCGACCCGATGCACGGCAACACCTTCGAGGCCGCCTCCGGCCACAAGACGCGCCGTTTCGACGACGTGCTGGACGAGGTCAAGGGCTTCTTCGAGGTGCACAAGGGCCTGGGCACGCACCCGGGCGGCATCCATGTCGAGCTGACCGGTGACGATGTCACCGAGTGCGTCGGCGGCGGCCACGAGATCTTCGTGGACGACCTGCACCAGCGCTACGAGACGGCCTGCGACCCGCGCCTGAACCGCAGCCAGTCCCTCGACCTGGCGTTCCTCGTCGCCGAGATGTACCGCGACCAGTAGGAATCCCGGGCGGTCCTACCGGTGGGGCACGGATCGATGTGATCCGTGCCCCACCGGGCGTTCCAGGGCTTTTACGCACCTTGAGCGACGGGTAAGGTTAGGTTAGCCTCACCGAATAGATCGGGACGGCGCCAGCGACCGACCCCGCCGGGAGGTGAACCGCATGTACGTCTGCTCGTGTTTCGGCGTTACGGAGCAGCAGGTCAAGCAGCATGCGGATGCCGGGGCCTGCACGCCCCGCCAGATAGCCTCCGCCTGCAAGGCCGGCACCGACTGCGGCGGCTGCGTCCGCAGGATCCAGGCGCTTCTCGGACGCGGCGAATGCCCGCGCCGGGACCTGCTGGAACAGCGCCGGGAGCCGGCCGCCGGTCCGCTCGCCGCACCGGTGACCAGGGCGCCGCTGCCGGACGTCCGGCTCTCCGACGCCGCCTGAGCCTCTTTCTCGGGGGCCGTTCCCGCGCGGGTCAGCTGTCCGGCTGCTCGATGAGCTGCGCGATGTAGAGCGGCTCCCCGAGCTTCTCGATGAGTTCCAGCTGCGTGTCGAGGTAGTCGATGTGGTGCTCCTCGTCCTCCAGGATCTCCTCGAAGATCCGCGCCGAGGTGATGTCGCCCTTGCCGCGCATGACCTCGATGCCGCGCTTGAGGCGGTCGATCGCCTCCACCTCGACCTGCCGGTCCGCCTGGAACATCTCGGTGACCGTCTGTCCCACCCGCACATGGAACAACCGCTGATAGTTGGGCAGCGCGTCCAGGAACAGAATGCGTTCCGTGAGCCGGTCCGCGTGCTTCATCTCGTCCATGGACTCCGCCCGCGTGTACTTCGCAAGCTTTGTCCAGCCGTTGTTTTCCTGGATTCGGTAGTGCAACCAGTACTGGTTGATGGCAGTCAGCTCGCCCGTGAGCTGTTCGTTGAGATACTCGATGACTTCCGGGTCGCCCTGCATCGCAGAGGCTCCTTCCAACCGGTGAACTGGGCAAGTTGGCCGCATCCTTGCACCACACCTTCCGGCCGTCCAGTAAGTGCATGCTTAGTACGAGTTGCCCGAATCGCCTCTGCTCTGGTCATGACCACCCCTGCCTGTCTGTCACCATGGAGCCATGGGTCAGCCGGAAAGCCGGGAATACCGCGAATCAGAGCAGTCCGAGCTTCCGCCGGGTCAGCGGCTGCAGCGCGGCTGGCCGGTAACCCATTACGGACCCGTTCCCAAGTTCAAACCCGACCGCTGGGAATTCCGGGTCTTCGGGGCCACGGCGGACGGCGACAAACACTGCTGGAATCACCAGGATTTCTCGGCGCTGCCGTTCTCCTCGGTCGTCGCCGACCTGCACTGCGTGACGAAATTCAGCATGCTCGGCGCCGAATGGGGCGGGGTGCTCGCCAGGAACGTCGTCGAACTCGCGCCGCCCGCGCCCGACGTCACCCATGTGATGGTCTGGGCGGAGTACGGCTTCTCCTCGAATCTGCGGCTCGCCGACTTCGTCTCGGACCGCACGCTGTTCGCCACCCACAAGGACGGCGAACTCCTCACCGCCGAGCACGGCTTCCCGCTGCGCCTGGTCGTTCCCCATCTGTACGCCTGGAAGGGCCCGAAGTGGGTCCGGGGCATCGAGTACATGACGGCCGACCGGCGCGGTTTCTGGGAGGAGCGCGGCTACCACAACATCGGTGACCCCTGGAGCGAGCAGCGCTACTCCTACCAGGAGGAGCCCGGGGACGGCCCCGAACTCTGAGCCGGCCGGGTGGTGGTGCTCCCCGTCAGCGGTGCTACCGGTGGGCCACGGCGTGTCCGGTGAGCCGCGTGGAGACCCCTGTGGGGTACTCCTGGGCGGTCGCCGAAGCGCGCAGCTCCTTCAGCCGCGCCACGTCCGCGATATGTCCCGCCGTGCCGCCGGGCGTCTCGATGATCAGCGGTACGCCCTCGGTCGCCGGGTGCGAGAACAGCTCCCGGAACGGCTCCGCGCCGATGTGGCCCGCGCCGATGTTCTCGTGCCGGTCCTTGTGCGCGCCCACGACGTCCTTGGAGTCATTGGCGTGGATCAGCTTCAGCCGGCCCTCGCCGACGGTGTCCACCAGCAGGTCGAGGGTCTGCCGCATGCCCGCCGGACCGGTCAGATCGTGGCCCGCGGCGTAGATGTGACAGGTGTCGAGGCAGACGCCCAGCTTGGGGTGGGAGTCCAGCGCCTCGAAGTACGGGCCGAAGTCCCAGGTCCGTGAGCAGAGCGAGAACCCCTGGCCGGCGGTCGACTCCAGCAGCAGATCCGGATCGTCGTCGTGCGTCAGCTCGTCCAGCAGCGGCCGCATGTGCGTGCGCACCTGCGCCAGAGCCAGGGCGCGGGGCCGTCCCCCGGTCGCCGAACCCGTGTGCACCACGACTCCCCGCGCGCCGATCTCCCTGGCCCGGCGCAGCGAGTGGCGCAGTGACTCCACGGACTTCTCGACGGTGGCCTCGGTGTGCGAGCCGAAGTTGATCAGATACGGGGCGTGGACGTACGCGGGGATCGACGCGGCGGCGCACTCGGAGCGGAACAGGTCGTCCTGCGCCGGGTTCCCGGCGGGCGTCGCCCATCCGCGCGGATTGGCGACGAAGACCTGCACGGTCTCCGCGGCCAGCTCGCGCGCATGGCCGAGACCGACCCTGGCGAGGCCGCCGGCCACCGGAACGTGGCCGCCCACCGGATTGCGCATGTTCTACAGTCCCTTGGTCCTGATGGTGATCGTGGAGCCCTCGGCGGCCTGTTCGCCGCCTTCCACGGACTGGCTCGCGACGGTGTCGCTGAAGGAGAGGAACGGCCGGTCGACCTCGACCTCGAAGCCCGCGTCCTCCAGTGTGCTCCGTGCCTCGTCGGCGTCCTTGCCGGTGACATCGGGGACGTCCAGCATCCGCGGCCCCTTGGAGACCGTGAGCTGGACCGTGTCGCCCTCCGCCGCCTCCGCGCCCTCGCCCGGCGTCTGGTGGGCGATGTCGCCCGCGACCTCGGGGGAGTTGACCCGGTCGGGCAGCACCTCGGCCTTGAGCCCCTCCTCGTCCAGCGCGGCGGTGGCGTCCACGACGGAGAGCCCCGTGACATCGGGCACGTCGACCGGGCTGCCCTTGCTGACGACCAGCGCGACGGCCGAGTCGGGGTGGCGCTCCGTGCCGGCCTCGGGGTCCGTACGGATCACATCGCCCCGGACGATGTCCTCGCTGAACTCCCTGGTCACCATCCCGGGAACCAGGCCCGCCTTCTTCAGCTCGCGCCGGGCGTCGCCGAGCGAGAGGCCCTCGGCGTCGGGGACCTTCACGATCTCCGGGCCGCGCGAGACGACCAGCGCGACCGAGCCGTTGCCCCGGATCCGCTCGCCGGACGCGGGGTCACTGCTGATCACCGCGCCGCGGTCGACCGTGTCGCTGTAGGCGCGGTCGACGCCCCCCAGATCCAGACCGGCGTCCGAGAGCCGCTGCTCGGCCGTCTTCTGGGTCTGGCCCAGGAGGGAGGGGACCCGGGTGAACTGCCCGGAGTTGATGTACCAGACGCCCGTGCCGATCCCCAGCACCAGCACCAGAGCGGTGAGGGCCGCGTACAGCCCCCGGCGCGGGCCCCCGAACGGTCCGCGCCGCCGGCTCCGGGCCGGCTCCGGCGGACCGGACGGTGGCATCTCCAGCCGGCTCGTGTGATGGGCCGTGCCCTGGTCCACGGGCAGGACCCGCGGGATCACGCTCGTACGGTCCTCACCGCCGTCGTGGTCCGTGGTCAGGGCCTGCGGCGGTACGGCGTCCAGCTCCTCGTCGGTGAGCCCGGCACGGGCCTCCCGGGCCTCGGCGAGCAGCACCACCGCGTCGTGCGGGCGGATCTCCGCGTTCCGGGCCGTCGCGCTCGCCACCAGGCTGTCCAGCGCGACCGGAAGGCCGGGAACCACGGCCGAGGGAGCCGGGACGTCCTCGTTGAGGTGCTGGTAGATGACCTGGGCCGGGGTCTCGCCGGTGTGCGGCTTGCCGCCGGTCAGCATCTCGTACAGCACGACCCCGCAGGCGTACACATCGGCGCGGGTGTCCGCCGTGCCGTGCTCGATCTGCTCGGGGGCGAGATACGACACGGTGCCCAGGAGCGAGCCGGTGCTGTCGGTGACGGTGCCCACGGCCCGTACGAGACCGAAGTCGGCGACCTTCACCCGGCCGTCGTCCCCGATCAGGACGTTCTCCGGCTTCATGTCGCGGTGCACGAAGCCCGCCCGGTGCGCCGCGCCGAGCGCGGCCAGGACCGGCTCCAGGATGTCCAGCGCGGCCCGGGGCTGGAGGGCACCGCGCTCGCGCAGGACGTCGCGCAGGGTGCACCCCGCGACGTACTCCATCGCGAGATAGACGTACGCCCCCTGCGCCCCCTGGTCGAAGACCGCGACGACATTGGGGTGCGCGAGCCGGGCCACCGACTTGGCCTCGCGGATGAAGCGCTCGACGAAGGAGACGTCGGTCGCGAGCGCCGGGTGCATCACCTTGAGGGCGAGCACCCGGTCGAGGCGGGTGTCCACGGCCCGGTAGACCGTGGCCATGCCGCCGACGGCGATGCGCGCCTCTACGCGATACCGGCCGTCGAGCAGCTGCCCGACGAGAGGGTCCTGGAGGGTCGTATCCACCTGATGAGTCTACGAGTCACCACGGACGGGCCGGACGGGCCGGGGCGGTCCCGGGGCCGTACTGCAGCCGATCCGTGACAGGGACACGCACACGGTGAAGGTGCTGTGCGTGCGCCGGAACCACGCGCCCCGGGCCGTCAGAACGCCGGGCGCTCCGGGTCCAGCACCGCCCGCCCCGCCACCGGCGACGAGGCCTCGGCGAAGTGGCGGCGCGGGATCCGGCCCGCCCGGTGGGCCAGCCGTCCGCCGTCCACCGCGTGCCGCATCGCCGCCGCCATCAGCTCGGGCTCCTGCGCCCGGGTCACGGCGGAGGCCAGCATCACCGCCGCGCACCCGAGCTCCATCGCCTGTGCGGCGTCCGAGGCGGTTCCGGCCCCCGCGTCCAGGATCACCGGCACCCCGGCCCGTTCGACGATCAGCTGGAAGTTGTGCGGATTGCGGATGCCGAGGCCGGAGCCGATGGGGGAGCCGAGCGGCATGATCGCCGCGCACCCCACGTCCTCCAGCTTCCGGGCCAGCACGGGGTCGTCGTTGGTGTACGGCAGCACCGTGAACCCGTCGTCGACCAGGGTCTCGGCCGCGTCCAGCAGCTCGATCGGGTCGGGCAGCAGCGTCCGTTCGTCGGCCACCACCTCCAGCTTTACCCAGTCGGTACCGAGCGCCTCCCGGGCCAGCCGGGCAGTCAGTACGGCCTCGCCCGCCGTGAAGCAGCCCGCCGTGTTCGGCAGGACCCTGATCGCGAGCCGTTCCAGGACGGAGAGCACCGAGCCCTGGACGGTCGGGTCGAGACGGCGCATCGCGACGGTGGTCAGCTCGGTGCCGGAGGCGGCCAGGGAGCGTTCGAGCACGTCGAGGCTCGGGGCCCCGCCGGTGCCCATGATCAGCCGGGAGGTGAAGGCGGTGCCGCCGAGGGTGAAGAGATCGCCGGACACGGTCAGCCCCCCTGCACGGCGGTGAGGATCTCGACCCGGTCGCCGTCGCCGAGCGTGGTGGCGGACCACCGGCCGTGCGGGACGACGCTCTCGTTGACGGCGGCGGCGACTCCGCGGTGCGCGGAGGTCAGCGTCGCGACGAGGGCGTCCAGCGCGGTGCCGGCGGGCAGGTCGCGGTCCTCGCCGTTCACGGTGACCGCGACGGACGCGCCGGGTGCCGGACGGGGAGCGGGGGCCGGAACGGGAGCCGGGGCTGCGACGGGCACGGCGAAGGGCACGGCGGAGGGCGCGGATACGGGGGCGGGCGCGGCGGCGCGGGCCGGATCGGGCCGGGTCATGCGGGCTGCTCCTGGGATACGGGGGCGGCGGGTACACGGGCGGCGGCGGGCGCGAAACGGCCCGGCGCGAAGGGGCGGGCCACCTCGGGCAGCTCGCCGGAGGTCAGCACCTCCGCCATCACGTCACCCGTGACGGGGGTCAGCAGCACCCCGTTGCGGTGGTGGCCGGTGGCGAGGAGGAGACCGGGCAGGGCGGTGGGGCCGAGCAGCGGGGCGTTGTCGGGGGAGGCGGGGCGCAGTCCCGCCCGGGTCTCGGTGAGGGGCAGTTCGGTGATGCCGGGCACCAGCTCGTGCGCGTCGCGGAGCAGCTCGTACACCCCGCCGGCCGTGACGGTGGTGTCCCAGCCCAGCTCCTCGCTGGTGGCTCCGACGACCAGCTCGCCGTTCTCGCGCGGGACGAGATAGAGGTGGCTGCCGCGGACCACGGCGCGCACGGTCCGGCTCAGGAAGGGGGCGTACGCGGGCGGCACGGTCAGCCGCAGCACCTGGCCCTTGACCGGGCGTACCGGCGGAACGGCCTCGTCCGGCAGCCCGGCGAGCCGGCCGCTGAGACTGCCCGCGGCGAGCACCACCTGGTCGGCGGCGAGCTCCGTGCCGTCGGCGAGTACGGCACCGGCGGCCCGGCCGCCCGAGACCGTGAGCCGCTCGGCCCGGTCCCGGTGAAGGACCACCCCGGCCCGCTCGCAGGCGGTCAGGAGCGCGGCGGCCAGCCGCCGGGGGTCCACCTGATGGTCGCCGTCGACCCGCAGTCCGCCGCGTACCGCGGGCGCCAGCATCGGCTCCAGCCGGCGGCACTCACGGCCGGTGAGCCACTCGGACCGCAGCCCCGAACGCTGTTGCAGGGCGTGCAGTTCGCGCAGATGGGCGCGGTCGTCGGAGTCCAGCGCCACGGCGAGCGTGCCGCAGGCGCGAAAGCCGATGTCCTGTCCGCTCGCCGCCGTCAGCTCCTCGGCGAACGCCGGATAACGGGCCGCGGAGGCGACATTGAGGCCGAGCAGCAGCTGTTCGCCGTAGTGGAGTTCGGTGACGGCGGCCAGCATTCCGGCCGCGACCCGCGCGGCCCCGCCGCCGGGGCCGGGATCGGCGACCGTGGTCCGCAGCCCGCGCTGCGCCGCCCGCCAGGCGGTCACCAGACCGATGATTCCGCCCCCGATGACGAGGACGTCGGATCCGTTTCCGTTACGAGAAGAACGCATGGGCGTCCAGCCCCTCCCTTCGCCGGCATGACCCGGATCAGGTTCGTACGGTCGGAGGCCGTCCAGCCTCCCTCTCAGTCCGGTACGCCCGGACTCCCGCGAGTGTTTTCCGTCTGCCACCCTAAACCCGGTCGCCCCGGGAGACGCCCCCCGCGCCCAGCTGACGCGGGACGCGGGAGGGGGGCACCGGAAGGGCGGCGGGACGGGCGTGGAGGGGCAGCCCACTTCCTGACGGTCCGTCAGGTGTTTATGGTGGACGGGTGAGCGAGCAGACGGAACAGCAGGCAGCACGGCAGCGGACGCGCCGCGTCGTGATCGTCGGAGCGGGCATGGCGGGCGTGCAGACCGCCGTGGCCCTGCGCGAAAGGGGCTTCACCGGACCGGTGACCCTGATCGGCGCCGAACCGCACCAGCCCTACGACCGGCCACCGCTGTCCAAGGCGGTCCTGCTCGGCAAGGCGGAGGACTCCGCGTTCGACATCGACTTCGAGGCGCTGGACATCACCCTGCGCCTGGGCGTGGACGTGAGCGCCCTGCGCTCCGGCGCACATGAACTGGACACACCGGACGGTCCCGTTCCGTACGACGTCCTGGTCATCGCCACCGGCGCCGAACCCGTGCTGCTGCCCGGCTCCGAGGGGGTGCCCGGGGTCCATCTGCTGCGCACCCTCGACGACGCCGCCCGGCTGCGCCCCGTCCTGGAGCGGCAGCACGACGTGGTGGTCGTGGGGGCGGGCTGGATCGGCGCCGAGTTCGCCACCGCCGCCCGCGCCGCGGGCTGCGCGGTCACCGTCGTCGAAGCCGCCGACCGCCCGCTCGCCGGCGCCCTGCCCGCGGAGGCCGCCGCCCCGATGGCCGACTGGTACGCCGAGAGCGGTGCCGAACTCCTCACCGGTGCCCGGGTCGCCCGCGTCGAGGAGGGCACCGTGGTCCTCGCGGACGGCAGGGTCCTCCCGGCCGGTGCGGTGGTCGTCGGGATCGGCGCCCGGCCCGCCACCGGCTGGCTGACCGGCTCCGGCGTCGCGCTCGGCCCGGACGGCTCCGTCACCGCCGACAGCGCGCTGCGCACCTCGCTGCCCGATGTGTACGCGGTCGGCGACTGCGCCTCCTTCCCCTCCGCCCGCTACGGCGAACGCCTGCTGGTCCACCACTGGGACAACGCCCTCCAGGGCCCCCGTACCGTCGCCGCGGACATCGCCGCCCTCGACGGGGAAGGGCGGCCCGGGGTGTACGACCCCGTGCCGTACTTCTGGTCCGAGCAGTTCGGCCGCTTCGTGCAGTACGCGGGCCACCACGCGGGGGCCGACACCCTGCTGTGGCGCGGCGACCCCGCCGACCCCGCCTGGTCGGTGTGCTGGCTCCGCGGCGGCGCGCTGACCGCCGTCCTCGCCGTCGGCCGGCCGCGCGACCTGGCGCAGGGCCGCAAGCTCATCGAATCGGGGGCGCCCATCGACCCGGCGCGGGCCGCGGACCCCTCCGTACCGCTGAAGTCGGCGGTCCTGTGACGGCGCGGGCCGACCCCCGTACGGTCGGCCCGGCTTCCGACTGTCGGTCCCAGATGGCACGCTTGTCCTCGTGACCGAGATTGACGCAAAGATCGATGCTCTAGTCCCTGCCTGGCTCCACCTTCCCGACATCGCGGAAATGCTCGATATCGAGGTGACGCGGGTGCGGCAGCTGGTCAAGGAAGGCCAGCTCATCGCCGTACGCCGTGGTGAGAACCGGACACTCCAGGTGCCTGCCGCCTTCATCGACGGCGACAAGGTGGTCAAGGGCCTCTCGGGGACCCTGACGCTCCTGAGGGACGACGGCTTCTCCGACGAAGAGATGGTGGACTGGCTCTTCACCCCCGACCCGACCCTGCCCGGCACTCCCGCGCAGGCCCTGAGCGAGAATCGCGGGACGGAGGTGAAGCGCCGCGCCCAGGCGCTCGCCGTCTGACCGAGACAACCGCACGCGGGGTACGGGCCGTGCCGCACGGCCCGTACCCCGCGGTAACCCCGGGGGGATTCCGCCATGCCCACGCCTCGCGAGCTGCTGTCCGACGCCCGGCTGTACCTCTGCACGGACGCCCGCAGGCGACAGGGTGACCTTCCCGCGTTCCTCGACGCCGTGCTCTCCGGCGGCGTCGACATCGTCCAACTGCGGGACAAGGGCATGGAGGCGGCCGAGGAGCTGGAACACCTCGAAGTGTTCGCCGACGCCTGCCTGCGCCACGGCAAGCTCCTCGCCGTGAACGACCGCGCCGATGTCGCCCACGCCATCGGCGCGGATGTGCTGCACCTGGGCCAGGGCGACCTGCCGGTGCCGGCCGCCCGCGCGATCATCGGCCAGGACGTGGTGACCGGCCGCTCCACGCACGCCGAGTCCGAGGTCGACGCGGCCGTCGCCGCGCCGGGCGTGGACTACTTCTGCACCGGCCCCTGCTGGCCCACCCCGACCAAGCCCGGCCGGTACGCCCCCGGGCTCGGCCTCGTGCGCTACGCCGCCTCGCTCCGGCAGCCGCGCCCCTGGTTCGCCATCGGCGGGATCGGCGCGGGCAATCTGGACGAGGTGCTGGAGGCGGGCGCCCGCCGGGTTGTCGTCGTCCGGGCGATCACCGAGGCGGACGATCCGGCCGGAGCCGCCGCCGCCCTCGCGCGGCGCGTCAGGGCGCACGAGCTCTGAGGTCCGCGGGCCGTCCGGGCGGTCAGGGACACCTCCGGGCGGCCCGGGACGGCGGTGTCCGAGGGGTGGACAACAATCAGGCCAATTCAGGCAAAAAGTGGAGGCCTGGTTGGGGGACCGCCCCGCCCTGGTTAACCTCCCAGTATGGCCCTTGGCACACCTTCCACCAGGACAGACCGTGCGCGCACCGTGCGGGACCTGCTCGCGACCGGCAAAACCTCGTATTCCTTCGAGTTCTGGGCGCCCAAGACCGAGAAGGGCGAGCGGAACCTCTGGAATGCGCTGCGGCGGGTCGAGGCGGTGCGCCCGAGCTTCGTCTCGGTGACGTACGGCGCCGGAGGCTCCACGCGCGCGGGGACGGTCAAGGCGACCCAGCAGATCGCCGCCGACTCCACGCTCACCCCGGTCGCCCACCTCACCGCGGTCAACCACTCCGTCGCGGAACTGCGCAACATGATCGGGCAGTACGCCGACGCCGGGATCCGGAACATCCTCGCGGTGCGGGGCGACCCGCCCGGCGACCCGATGGGCGAGTGGGTCGAGCACCCGCAGGGCGTGCGGTACGCCGCCGACCTCGTCCGGCTCATCAAGGAGTCCGGCGACTTCTGTGTGGGCGTCGCCGCATTTCCCGAAATGCACCCGCGGTCGAGCGACTGGGAGACCGACATCGGGCATTTCGTGGACAAGTGCCGCGCCGGTGCCGATTATGCGATCACTCAGATGTTCTTCAATCCGGATGACTATCTCCGTATGCGTGACCGAGTGGTTGCGGCGGGTTGCGGAACTCCCGTCATTCCCGAGGTCATGCCGCTCACCAGCGTGAAACAGCTGGAAAGGTTTGCGCAGCTCAGCAACGCGACCCTCCCCGCAGTGTTGAAAGAGCGCATCCTCGCCGTCAAGGACGAGCCGGCCGCTGTACGCTCCATTGGCATCGAGTTCGCAACGGAGTTCTGCGCGAAGCTGCAGTCCGAAGGTGTGCCCGGACTTCACTTCA
Organism: Streptomyces sp. NPDC079020; assembly: GCF_044542225.1. Taxonomy (NCBI): domain Bacteria; kingdom Bacillati; phylum Actinomycetota; class Actinomycetes; order Kitasatosporales; family Streptomycetaceae; genus Streptomyces; species Streptomyces sp. NPDC079020. The sequence continues at coordinate 322,864 of NZ_JBITUB010000001.1, read as the reverse complement.
TCACGCTCAACAACTCGACGGCAACGCTCGAAATCTACGAGAATCTCGGACTGCACAAGCAGTCGTGACCGGCCGTACCCGCCACCAACCGGGGCGGTGGCCGTAGGAGGGGGCGGGCGTGGGCTGGACGGTCCTCTACATCGCATTCGGCTTTGTGGCGTTGTGGCTGCTGGGCGAGGTGCTGCTGCAGTACAAGGCGCGGCTGCGCTGGCGGCTCCTCGCCTTCGGCGGGTTCCTCGGAGTGGTGATCGGCGTGCTGATCCCCTCCGTACTGGTCATTGTCGTGGGGGCGATCGCCTTCGCCACCGGCCAGACCTATGTGACGCTCTCCTTCCGGCGGGGCTTCTCGACCGGCTGGGCCATCGGGGGCAGCCCCGGCGAGAGCCGGCGCCGCCGGGGCGGCGGGCGGGCGGCCACCAAGGAGCCCACCCTGGAGGTCTCGGACCTGGAGTTCGGGCAGCCGCTCCAGGAGACCGCCGCGGCACCGGCCGCATCGGTCTACGAGCCGCAGCCGATGCCCGACGACACCGGGCAGTACGGCGTCTACACCCGTGACACGCAGTCCGCCGGCGCCACCGGCCCCGGCGGCGACCTCGGATTCGGCGGCGGCCCCGCCTTCGGCTCCGGCAGTCCGGAGCAGCCCGGGACCGGAGCGCAGCCGCAGTACGGCGACTACGGCGGCCCGGCCCAGGACACCTACGCGGGGCAGTACGACTACGGCACGGGCCAGCAGAGCTACGCGGCCTACTCCGACCCCTACATCGGCACCGGCACCACCGGCGGACCGGCGCCCTACGCCCCGTACGACAGCCAGGGCAGCGGCTTCGACGGCTACGGGGGCCAGCAGCCGTTCGCCGACCCGTACGCCCAGCAGTACGGCGTGGACACCCCGCCCGGGGGCGTCTGGGTCCCGCAGCAGCGCGACACCGAGCAGTACCCGCCGACGCCCCAGGAGCAGCCGGTGCGGCCCGCCCCCTACGGCAACGGCTACGACACCGGCCAGAACGAGCAGTACCGCTACTGAGCCCCGTCCCGCCGCCGAGCACCCCGTTCCGCCACTGAGCAGGGGGACAGCCGCAACGGCTGTCCCCCGAACGCCGCCGTCCCCGCGCTCAGCGGGAGCCGCGGAAGTCGTCGCCCTCCACGATGAGTCCGGCGACCAGCGTCCCCGACATCCCTGCGTGCGCGAGGCCGCCGCCCGGATGGGACCAGCCGCCCGCCAGATACAGGCCCGGCAGCCGGGTGAGGTTCGCCGGATGCAGATACGCGCCGCCCGCCCCGGCCAGCGCGGGCGCGGGCACCGCACCGCCCTCGGCGCCCGTCTCCGCGGCGGTCTCGGCCGGGGTCCGCACCTCGGTGTGCAGGATCCGCTCCCGCAGCCCGGGAACGGCCGCGGCGGCCAGCGAGACCAGCGTTCCGGCGTACCGGTCGCGCAGCTCCGCGTCCGTCCAGTCGACCGGCCCCTGCGGGGCCACCGTGGCGGTCAGGGTCACCGCCTCATGGGCCTCGTCCGGGCGGGTCGAGGGATCGTCTGGCCGCAGCACCGTCACCGTGGGGCTCTCGGCGATCCCGCCCCCGAACACCGCCGCCGACTCCGCGGCCCCGTCCGCCGGATGCACCACCGTACGGTGCACGGCACCGGCCTCCCGGGCACCGCGCAGGGACAGCAGCACCACGAACCGGCCGGGCGCGTCACCCGTCCCCGGACGCGGCCGCGTTGCCATGTCCCCGTCCGCCCACGGCTCCTGACCCGGCACCAGACCGGGGCGAGGCTGGACGCCGAGCACCACCCGGTCGGCCTCGGCCACCTGACCGCCCGCCAGTTCCACGCCCGCGGCCCGGCCGTCCTTCTCGACGATCCGGACCACCTCGGCGCCGAAGACGAACTCCACCCGGCGGGCCAGGCACCGCTCGTACACCGCACGGGCCAGCTCCCGCATCCCTCCGGCGACGTACCAGCTGCCGAAGGTCTCCTCCATGTACGGCAGGAGCGCGGCGGCGGCCGGGGCGCGGCGGGGATCGAGCCCGTACGCCAGGGCGTACCCGTCGAGCAGGGCGGCCAGCCGGGGGTCCGCCAGCTCCCAGGCGCCGATCTCCGAGACCGTTCCCGCCTGCCGGGCGCCGCGCAGCAGCCGGCGCTGCCGCAGCGCGGGGTAGGGATCGCGGCCGAGCGCCTGCCGTCCGGTGGTCAGCGGCTCCTCCAGCAACGGGCGCCGCGACCGGTCCCAGGCGTCCCGCGCCCGGTCCAGGAATCCGCTCCAGCGGGCGCCCGAGCCCGCCCCGAGCGCTCCGTCCAGCGCGGCGGCCACCTTGGACCGGGAGGCATTGGGCAGGGAGACCGCGGTGCCGTCCGCGAAGAGGTGGCGGCCGGCCGGGTCGACCTGGCACAGCGTGACGCTCTGCTCCAGGGACTCCTTGCCGGTCTTGACGAACAGGTCCCGCTGGACCGCGGGCAGATGCAGCAGCCCCGGCCCCGTGTCGAAGACGAAGCCGTCGTGGGCGTACCGGCCCACCGAGCCGCCGTACGTCGCCGACCGCTCGTACACCGTCACCCGGTGGCCTGCCACGGCGAGCCGGGCGGCCGCCGCCATCGCGCCCGTCCCGGCGCCGATCACCGCAATTCGTGCCATGCGGGTGACTTTATCGACCGCCTCCGGCACCTCACCCGTGAGGCCGGTGCCCGCCCGCCCCGGCCAGGTGTCTCTCCTCGCGCCGCCGGGCCCTGCGACGCAGGAACCGGCGGATGCGCGAGGCCAGGAAGGCCACTGTCACCAGCCCGAGCACCAGCAGCGTCGCGGCGATGACGGCGGCCGCCAGCGGATGGAATATCGCGAAGGTGATGATCCCCGCGACACCCAGGTCCTCGGCCGTGCTCACCCCGATATTGCTGAACGGCTCGGGGGAGGTGTTGACCGCCATCCTGGTGCCCGCCTTCACCAGATGGCTCAGCAGCGCCGTGGAACCGCCGAGGGCCCCGGCCGCCAGCTCCGGCAGCGAACCGCTCCCGCCGGCCAGCAGCGCCGCCACGACCGCGCCGGACAGCGGCCGGATCACGGTGTGCGCGGTGTCCCAGACCGAGTCCACGTACGGGATCTTGTCGGCCACCGCCTCGCACAGGAACAGCACGGCGGCCACGACGAGGACATCGGTGCGCTGCAATGACGCGGGCACCTCGTCGCTCACCCCGGTCGCGCCGAAGACGCCGAGCAGCAGGACCACCGCGTAGGCGTTGATCCCGCTCGCCCAGCCACTTGTGAACACCAGAGGGAGTACGGACACGGACGCGATCGTAACCAGCGCGGGGCCGGCCGGGATGGGCCCGGGTGCGCAGCTCTGAGTACCCGTACCTAGGGACCGAGATGAGTAGATGTGCGGATGGGCCTCCACCTGCGCGGACGGCAGAGTGGTGGCCACGGAAGGGGCGCGGCGCCAGGACCGCCGGCACGGGGCGGCGGAACGGCGCGGCACCCCCGACGACACGGGGGTGCGCGACGGAGGGCCCGGGGGACCACGGGGGACACGAAGTCACGGGGTCACGGGGGAAAGGTTCTCCGGCAGCACGGAAGACGCCGGTCCGGTGGAGTTCGAGGGGGATCGAACTCCACCGGGCCGGCGTCTTCGCGTGCGGCACGGGTCCGCGGCGCCCCGGATCAGTGCCCGCTGACCCGCCCGTGCAGCAGCAGGGACAGTGCCGAGTGCACCTCGTCGATCGACCGCTCCGGCTGGAACGCCTGCCAGTCGAGGGCCGCGACCAGCACCATTCCGACGAGCGCGGCCGCCGTCAGCGGAATGTCGATCTCCTTGCTCAGCTCGCCGTTCTTCACGGCCTCCCGCAGTACGTCCTCGACCACGGCCACGGCCTCCTGCCGCACCACCAGAAGGGTCGCCTGCCAGGCCCGGTTGGTGCGCCAGAGCTCGGCGACGTACAGCTGGGTGAAGGCCGGATAGCGGTCGATGAAGGCCAGCCCGGCCCGGATCATGGCGTCCAGCGCCTCGACCCTGGTGCCGCCCCGCTCCTCGGTCCCCTCGGCGGCCGCCCGCAGGGAGGCCGTGAGCAGTCCGACGCCGTGCCGCAGCAACTCCTCGAAGAGTTCGGTCTTGCTCTTGAAGTTGTAGTAGACCGTGCCCTTGGCGACCCCGGCACGCTCCGCGATCTCGTCCACCGTGGTCGCGGAGAAGCCCTTCTCGGCGATGAGAGTCACCGCCGCCTCGTAGAGCTTCTGCCGGGTGGCCTGGCGGCGCGTGGTGCTACTGCTTTCCATACGGTCGATTCTCACAGGTCCCGGGGTGCTCACAGGCTCAGCTCCGGATGCAGCCGGTCCAGCGTCCACACCTGCTTGCGGCGCGCGGAGAGCGCGGTCAGGACCAGCGCGCCCGCGGTGAAGAAGACCAGCACGGCGCAGCCCTGCCACACCGGGCCGAGGCCGCCGCCCGTGATCAGCCTGCGCAGCGCGTCGACGACGTAGCTCATCGGCAGATAGGGGTTGACCGCGCCGAAGAATCCGGGGCTGGTCTCGACGGGGTAGGTCCCTCCGGCCGAGGTCAGCTGGAGCATCAGCACCGCCAGGACCAGGATCCGTCCGGCCGCTCCGAAGCGGGCGTTCAGCCACTGGATGATCGCGGCGAAGCAGCAGGTGACCAGGGCCAGGAAGCCGATCGTCCCGGCCGCGTGGGCCATCTGCAGGCCGAGGCCCCAGTGCAGGACCGACATCAGCGTGGCGACCTGGAGCAGGCCGATCGAGGCGACCGGCAGCCAGCCGGCGAAGGCGATCCGCCAGGCGGAGGCCCCGGCGGCGAGCGCCCGCCGGTTGAGCGGCTGGATCAGCATGTACGCCACCATCGCGCCGACCCAGAGGGAGAGCGGGATGAAGTAGGGGGCGAAGCCGGTGCCGTAGTTCGGGGCCGCGTGCAGTGATTCGGACGCCAGCTGTACGGGGTCGGCCATCACGCCCGTACGCGTGTCGCGGTCCTTCTCGTCGTAGTCGGGGATCTTGCCGGCGCCGTCGTTCAGCCCCTGGGCGAGCGTGGCCGACCCGTCGCCGAGCCGGTACAGCCCGCCGTCCAGGTTGTCCGCGCCCGTCTTGAGCTTGCCGACCCCGGTGTCCAGATCGGCGGATCCGGTCTTGGCCGTCCCGAGTCCGGTGTGCAGGTCGTCGGCGCCCTTGGCGACCTTGTGGGCACCGGTGTTGAGCGTGTTGATCTTCGCGACGGCGGACTTCAGGTCGGTGTCCAGCGTCGGGGAGCGCTCGGCGAGCGCGTCGGCCTGCTCCTGCAGGGTGGCCAGCTGTCCGCGCAGCTTCTTCAGGTCGCCGTTCTGGCTCGTGACCAGGGCGTTCACGTCGTCCGCGACCTTCGCGACATCGGCCGCCGCGGTCCTGGCCCGCTTCAGCGGGGGGCAGACCGTCGGGTCGTCGGGGAGCGGCTGCTCCTCGCACCGGGTGCGGTAGATCTCGGCGAGGTCGTCGGAGGCCGCGTCGGCGGTGCTCGCCGCGGTGGGGGCGGCCTCCACGAGCAGGCCGAGGTTGTCGCGCACGGTCTGCGAGGAGTCGGCGACCAGCCGGGCCGTGTCGCCGATCGCCTTCCCGTTGTCCTTGAGGAACGGCCGTACGTCGGTGGCGATGCCGTTGACCTTGTCGGCGAGCGCCTGGGTGCCCTCGGCGACCTGCCGGGAACCCGCTTCGAGATCGCTCGCGCCCTGGTTGAGCGTGACGATGCCGTCGGACAGCCGCTTGCTGCCCGCCTTGGAGTCCTTGAGGCCGTCCGCGAGGTCCTTCGAGCCCTTCTTGGCCTGGGAGATGCCGCCCTTGAGGTCGTCGGCGCCCTTGGCCGCCTTGGCGGTCTCGCCGTGGAGGTCGGAGAAGTTGATGAAGATCCGGTCCAGGAAGCCCCGGGAGGCGTTCGTGGACGCCGCCGTGCGTACCTCGGAGAACACCGAGCGGGAGATCTGCCCGACGATGTAGTTGTTGGCGTCGTTCGTCCGCACCTGGAGGGCGCCGGTCTCGGGGGAGTCCCCGCCGCTGGACGCGATCCGCTCGCTGAAGTCGGACGGCATGGTCAGCGAGAGGTAGTACGTGCCGTCCTCGACGCCCTTGAGGGCCTCGGCGGAACTCACCTCGTGCCACTCGAAGACCTCGGAGTCCCGCAGCTTGCCGGTGATCTCGTCACCGGCCGCGATGCGCTCGCCCGAGACGCTCGCTCCCTTGTCGTCGTTGACCAGGGCCACGGGCAGCTTGTCGAGGCGGCCGTAGGGGTCCCAGAACGAACACAGGTACAGGGCGCCGTACAGCAGGGGCAGCAGCAGGATCGCCACCAGCGCGGCCATCGGCAGCTTCCCCCTGCCGAACCGCTTCAGCTCAAGCGCGGCCAGTCTCGGCGAACGCATCGGCCGTCCTCTCTTCCATGGTGCCGGCACGCACGACGAGTGCGTCCTCCGGGGCTTCGCTGCACACGGCGAGCACCGTCGTTCCCGCGTCCGCGACCGAACGCAGCAGGTCCCAGGCCTCGGCGCGCGCGGCGTCGGAGAGCTTGAGATCGGTGTCGTCGACGGCGAGCAGCCGGGGCCTGCCGATCAGGGCCAGCGCGACGGACAGCCGCAGCGCCTCCAGCCGCTCCAGATCCCGTACGGAGGTCCGGTCGGCCTTGGGCAGGGCGGCGGGGTCGAGTCCGGCGCGCTCCAGCGCCTCGTCGATCCGGGCCCGCGCCGAGGCGGCGCGTTCGGCGCGCGGGCGGAACAGGGCGCGCAGGGAACCGTCGTAGCGGCGCTGGAGCAGGGCCCGCTCCCGCAGGTGCTCGGCGACGGTGAAGGCGGGATCGAGCTCGCTGACCCCGGGGACCGGGCCCAGGGCGCTGATCCTGCGGACGGCGGCCGCCTTGCCCGGCAGGCGCAGGCCGCCGGTCTCCGCGTGGCCCTCGGAGGGGCGCATCCGGCCGGTGAGCGCGAGCAGCAGGCAGGTGCGGCCCGAGCCGGAGGGCCCCTCGATCGCGACGAGCGATCCGGGCTCGGCGTCGAACGCCACCCCCCGGAACGCCCAGCCACGCGGCCCCTTGAGTCCGAAGTCCTCGGCGCCGACGGCCGCGCCGTGCGGGCTGTCCACAGATTCTCCCCTGATCCTCTGGTGCTCGGACGATTCTTTTAGACTGACTGGTCAGTGCAAAAAACTAGCCTGAACTTGTACTCGAATGCAAAAGACCAGGTCAGGTGTGGCTTCGGCGGCATTGTCAGTGGGGGCCGTCACGATGGATACATACGGCCACGGAGCCGTCACACGACGACAGCAGGAGGTTCGTCATGGCCAGCTCGTCCGCAGCCGCCGCCCCGCGGCGCCGCACAGTCAGCCCTGCACCCTCACTGACCGGTCCGCCAAGCGATGTCCACCCCGTGCCGCGCCGCACCACGGCACCGCCGGCCGCTCTCGATCTGCTCGCCAAAGCCCGCACCGGCCTGGAGGAGGCCGCCGTTCTCGACGTTCCGAACGAGCGGTACGCCACCGCCCACCTCGCCGCCCTGCGCGCCGCCGCCGCCGTCCTCGCGGCCCGGGGCCGGCCCGAAACGAACAAGCGCCGCCGTGAGCGCATCCGCAGCGCCTGGGAGGTCCTCCCGGAAATAGCGCCCGAGCTCACGGAGTGGAGCGCCCTGTTCGCCTCCGGAGCCGCCCGCCGGGCCCGTGCCGAAGCGGGGATGCCGGGTGCGGCCGGCAGCCGTGACGCCGACGATCTGCTGCGCGACGCGGCGATGTTCCTGCGCCTGGTCGAACGCCTGCTGGTGCTCCAGCCGGTCCTCCCGCAGCCGAGAAGGGAGCGGCCCGACGCGGGGTGACCGGGGCGGCGGTGCGAGGCAATAGGGTGGAGAGCACCTGTAGTCACCTGCACTGTTCACGCTCCGCCGTCAGTGGCGGCACCGTGCCGAGGAGTCATCTGCCGTGTCGGACCAGCTGCGCCCCCGCGCCTCCCTCCGTACCGCCGTGGTCTGGGAGGTGCTCAAGGACGCTCTTGACCGCCAGGCCGAGGCGAGCGGCAGGGACGCCCTGGATGTCCTGGACACCGGCGGCGGCACCGGGAACTTCGCGGTGCCCGCCGCCCGGCTCGGCCACCGGGTCACGGTCGTCGACCCCAGCCCCAACGCGCTCTTCGCGCTGGAGCGCCGCGCCGCCGAGGCCGGGGTCGCCGACCGGGTCCGGGGAGTCCAGGGCGACATCCTCGGGCTGTTCGACGTGGTGGAGCGCGGCGGCTTCGACGCGGTGCTCTGCCACGGCGTCCTGGAGTACGTGGACGAGCCCGCCGAGGGCGTACGGAAAGCGGTCGACGCGCTCCGCCCGTCCGGTGCGCTCAGCCTGCTCGCCGCCGGGCTCGGCGGGGCCGTTCTGGCCAGGGCCCTCGCCGGGCACTTCACCGAGGCCCGGCACGCGCTCACGGACCCGGCGGGCCGCTGGGGCGAGGGCGACCCGGTGCCGCGCCGGTTCACCGCCGAGCAGCTCTCCGGCCTGGTCTCCGGCGCGGGCCTGGAGGTCGGGGCCGTCCACGGTGTGCGGGTCTTCGCGGACCTCGTACCGGGCGTCCTGGTGGACACCGAGCCGGGTGCCGTGGACGCTCTCCTCAGGCTGGAGGCGGCGGTGGCCGAGCTGCCCGCCTTCCACTCGGTCGCGACCCAGCTGCACGTTCTGGGCGAGAAGCGCGCCTGAGGGTGGCGGGGACGTGGCCGGAGCACGGCCGCGGACCCACCGGAGCGCGGCTGATCAGCAACGCAGCCGCAGACGGAGTACCGCCCAGGACCCCCGTACGGCGCCCGCGCCCCGTATGATCGGGTGACACCATCCGGCATGACGGATCGGATGTCGGGGAATCTACGCCTCAGCAGCCGAGCCGACATGGCGGTCCGGAGTGGCTAAACGCTAGAGGGCGGGTTTCACGGGGGCGAATCCCTGCCTATCCTGGAAGGGCCGCATACCGGTCGCCCCCGCGGCCGACGACGAGGAGGACTCCGTGCCGCTCTCGGAGCACGAGCAGCGAATGCTCGAGCAGATGGAGCGAGCGCTGTACGCCGAAGATCCCAAGTTCGCTACAGCGCTTGAGGGAAGCGGGCTGCGTACGTACACCCGGCGACGGGTCTACCAGGCGGTCGCTGGCTTTCTGGTGGGTATCGCGCTCCTCATGGCCGGAATGGTCGCGCAGCAGATCTGGATCAGCGTGGTGGGGTTCCTCGTCATGCTCGGCTGTGCCGTGCTCGCGGTCACCGGGTGGCGCAAAGCGCCCAAACCCGGCGAACAACAGCAGGAAGCCGCAGGGAGCGGGGGCAGCGGCGCACGCCGACAGCCCCGGCAGCGCCGGTCGATGATGAACCGCATCGAGCAGCGGTGGCAGCGCCGCCGCGACGAACAGGGCCAATAGAAGCTCCCGACTTCCGGAAGTCGTTTCCGGGATCGGGCTGAGAACTTAACGCGCACTCTGATGGGTGAGGGGCGGCCGCATTTCTGCGGCCGCCCTTCACTTGTGCGCAGCCATGGGCCGCAGTCCGCAGTCCGCAGTCCGCAGTCCGCGAGCCCGAAGCCGCTCCCGCTTGTGCTCCCGCAGCCGCAGTGGGAGTAGGCGCGGGAGCCGCAGCGGGAGCCACCCCCCACCCGTCGTGGGCACGGACGGCACCCGGTCGGCCCGCCCGGCCTGCTCTCCCGGTCAGGCGCACCGGCCAGGAGAGCCGACCGGGGTCAGCCGTGCTGCCGTGTCGGCCTGCGCGGCCTGCCGGTCCAGCGGCCACGGCCCGGACGGTTCGTCCAGCGGTCGCGGAGCGCCGCCCGGCGGTCCGCCACCGCCCACACCACCCGGACGGCCGAGCGCGGCGCGAGCGTCGCACGGAGCCGTGCGGCGCGGCCCGCCGCCGCCCGCAGGCCCGCCCGTACCGCCGTCGCATCCTCGGCGAGCCCGGTGACCGGCCGGGGCCGCGGCGCGTAGAGCGCCTGCTCCACCGAACCCGCCACCCGGTGCACCGCGGCCGCGGCGGCGGGGTCGAGACGGCCCAGGCGCACGATCCGCGCCGCGGCCTTGCGCGGGGTCAGCGACTCGTCCGGCACGATGCCGTGGTCCCAGGCCGAATCGATGATCTCCCGCCAGGCCGCCAGGATCCTGGCCGTCGCGTCCGCGGCCGTCCGGCCGCCGGACGAACCCAGCCTCCGGCTACGGGCCCGGATCCGCCAGAGCAGCGGCAGCAGGGGCACCACCAGCACCAGCACCGCCGCGAGAATCACCAGGGCCACCATGCCCGCGGGGGTCCCCGGATCGGCGGGACCCGCCGCGCCGGGGGCCGCCGAGGCACCGCACTCACCCTGGCGGCGCAGCTGCGCCGGGCAGCTCTCCGATGCGGACGGCGCGGCCGTCGGGGCGGCCGAGTCGCTCGCGGACGGCTGTGCCGGATCGTCCGTGTCGCCGGAAGGGGTGTCGGGCCGGGTGTACGCCGGGGCGCTGCCCCGGGTCGGGGTCGGCTCGAACCGGGTCCAGCCCACACCCTCGAAATACAGCTCGGGCCAGGCGTGCGCGTCCCGCAGCCCGACCGAGGACGCGCCGTCCGCCTGGAACGTGCCCGGGGTGAAGCCCACCGCGACCCGGGCCGGGATGCCCAGTGTCCGGGCCATCGCGGCCATCGAGAACGAGAAGTGGACGCAGAAGCCCTGCTTGTCCCTGAGGAAGCGGGCTATCGCGGTCGAGCCGGTCCCCGAGCTGACCGTCGTGTCGTAGGTGAAGCCGCCCGAGGAGGAGAACCAGTCCTGCAGCTTCACAGCTCGTTCGTAGTCGCTGGCCGCGCCCTCGGTGACCTGACGGGCGGTCGCGTCCACCACGTCCGGCAGCGAACCGGGCAGCCGGGTGTACTCCCGCGCCAGCGCCTTCGGCGGCGGGCCCGCGGCGGCGAGCTGTGCCGCTGTCGGCTCGATGATCAGGCTGCCGGTCTCGTACCGCGCGCCGCCCGTCGTCTGACCGGCGTCACCGACGAGCGTGCGGCCCTCGGGCTCGTACCGCCATCGCCCGCCGACCTCGACCTCGGTCGCCGGGTAGGGGAGCGGCAGATAGGTCTGCTGGTACGAACGGGACGCCGAGATGTTCGTCCTGATCTCGGTGACTGCCACATCGGGGCTGAGTCCGGTGGGTTCCGGCAGACGCTCCGGCACGTCCTTCAGCCGGCGGGTGGACGAGCGCCACTCGGTCCCGTTGAACTCGTCCAGGGCCAGGATCCGCAGATAGAGGTCCTGCGGGTTCCGTGCGTTGGTGCGGTACGTCATCACCTCCCGGTTCTCCGGCTGGTTGAGGTTGTTCTGGAGCGAGACCAGCGGGTTCACCGCGGAGATGGTGCCTCCGCCGCTGCCCTTGCCGTTCCCGTTGCCCGTGCCGCCCAGCAGACCGCCGTCGAGTGCGGGCAGCGTGGCGGGGACGACCAGGGCGATGCCCAGTGCCACGGCGCCGATGCGCCGTCCCGTGCGGACCGGAGCCGTGGCCCCGCCACCCGGGCCGGTGAGCCCGGCGAGACCGTCGGCGGACCGGGCGGTGCCGCCGAAGACCCGCCCCCACCGGGAGAGCCGGTCCCGGCCCTCGGCCAGCAGGAGCAGCAGATAGCCGCAGGCGGCGAGCAGGAACCACAGCCAGCTCGCCCCGCCCTCGGCCAGCCCAGCGGCGACCGAGTACAGCGCGAGCAGGGGCAGCCCGGCCGGGGCGGCGCTGCGGAAGGTCACCGCGAGGGCGTCCACCGCGAGCCCGATCAGCAGGACTCCGCCGACCAGCAGCAGCCGGATTCCGTCGGTCATCGGCGCCGGAATCGCGTACGTACCGACGTCGTCGGCGCCCGCCGTCAGCAGCTCCCCGAGCCGCTGGACGGCCTGCGGGCCCGGCAGGACACCGAACAGCGCGTGATCCCTGACGAACACCACGGTCAGCAGCAGCAGGGTGACCAGCGCCTGAACGGCGACCGTCAGCGACCTGGCCAGCGGCACCCGGCGGGCGAGCGCGCCCGCCCCGCTCTGGACCGCGAGCAGCAGCGCCGCCTGCGGCAGCCATCCCTTCGCACCCACCAGCGGCAGCAGGGCGCCCGCCGCCGTCAGCGTCGCCGCGAAGGCGCACAGCGTCAGCCGGGTCCGCCCGCTCATGACCATCCCCCTGAGAAACCTGTCGGACCGCCGCTTCCGGCGGACTGGGTGCCGGCGCGCAGCTGCCCCGCCTGCTGCCAGAGCCGGGCGAGGTCCGTGCGGGGCGGTACCGGCACCGCGATCCAGCCGGCCTCGCGCAGCGGCCGCAGCCGCTCCTCCGTGCCCGCGCTCCCCGGCCCGTCCCCGCCGTGCCCCCAGTCCCCGCTGTCCAGGACGAACGCGACGGCCGCGCCGCTGCGCCGGCGCATCCGGGCCGCCACCGCGGCCTGCTCCTCGTCGATATCGCCGAAGAAGGCGATCAGCAGTCCTTCGTTGCCGCCGCGCAGTACGTCGTACGCGGGCGAGAGCCCCTCGCCGTCGGACTGGCCGATGACCGCGAGGGTGTCCAGCATCAGGCCCGCCGAGTCCGCGGACTCCTGGGTCGAACCGGCGAAGCCGTCGGGGCCCGCGCCGGGTACCGAATCCCCGGTGTCCGTCAGCAGCCGTACCGCGAAGCCCCGCTCCAGCATGTGCACCATCGCGGACGCCGCACCCGAGACCGCCCACTCGAACGCCGAGTCGGGCCCGGCCCCCTGATAGGCGCTCCGCCGGGTGTCCAGCAGCACCGTGCATCTGGCCCGCTGCGGCTGTTCCTCGCGCCTGACCATCAGCTCGCCGTAGCGCGCGGTGGACCGCCAGTGGACCCGGCGCAGATCGTCGCCGTGCCGGTAGCCGCGCGGGATGACATCGTCCTCACCGGCCAGGGCCAGTGAGCGCTGCCGCCCGTCGCCGTACCCCGAGGCCTCACCGGCGAGCCGCAGCGTGGGCAGCGGTTCGGTACGGGGGATCACGATCAGGGTGTCGTAGGCGCTGAACGACCGGGTCAGCTCGCACATGCCGAAGGGGTCGCTGAGCCGCAGCTGCAGCGGTCCCAGCGGATAGCGCCCGCGCAGGTCGGACCTGACCTTGTAGGACACCTCGCGGATGCCGCCCGCCTCCACCCGGTCCAGTACGAAACGGGGCCGGGGGCCCAGTACGTAGGGCACCCGGTCCTGGAGCATCAGGAGCCCGGTGGGGACCCGGGACACGTTGTCCATCCGCAGATGCACCCGCGCCTCGGAACCGGCGGTCACCCGGGACGGCGACAGCCGCCGGCTGCCCGCGACCCGGTAGCGGGTGCGGTGGAGCACCGCCACGGAGACCAGCGGCAGCACGGCGAGCAGCAGTCCGACCCGCAGCAGGTCGCCCTGGCCCAGCACATAGGCGCAGACCGCGGCGGCCACCCCGGCGGCGAGGAAGGACCGCCCCCGGGTGGTCAGCCCGCTCAGGGCCGCCCGCAGACCGCCCCGGTCCTCGCCGTCGTCCGCGGCACCGGGCTGCCCGGCGGCCATCACAGCCGCCGGGCGCCGGGCTGCTGCTGGCCGTACACCGGGCGGCCCTGCTGGGGCTGCAGCACCGGGCCCCCCGCGCCGGCGGCCGATGTCGGCACGGGGGTGCGCTGGAGGATCTCCAGCACCACCTGTTCCGCCGTGCGGCGGTTCAGCTGGGCCTGTGCGGTGGGCAGCAGACGGTGCGAGAGCACCGGCGCCGCGAGCGCCTGCACATCGTCCGGCAGCGCGTAGTCGCGCCCGCTCAGCGCGGCGGAGGCCTTCGCGGCGCGCAGCAGATGCAGGGTGGCGCGCGGAGAGGCCCCGAGTCTGAGGTCCGGGTGGTGACGGGTGGCCCCCACCAGCTCCACCGCGTAGCGCCGTACGGCATCCGCGACGTGGACCGTGCGCACCGCGTCGATCAGCTTCACGATGTCGTGGGCGTGCGCCACCGGCTGGAGGTCGTCCAGCGGCGAGATGCCGCCGTGCACGTCGAGCATCTGCAGCTCGGCCTCCGGACTCGGGTAGCCGATCGAGACCCGGGCCATGAAGCGGTCGCGCTGGGCCTCGGGCAGCGGGTAGGTGCCCTCCATCTCCACGGGGTTCTGGGTGGCCACCACCATGAACGGGTCGGGCAGCTCGTATGTCTGCCCGTCGATGGTGACCTGGCGTTCCTCCATCGACTCCAGCAGCGCTGACTGGGTCTTCGGCGACGCGCGGTTGATCTCGTCGCCGATCACGATCTGGGCGAAGATGGCGCCCGGTTTGAACTCGAACTCCCGCCGCTGCTGATCGAAGATGGACACACCGGTGATGTCCGAGGGCAGCAGGTCCGGTGTGAACTGGATGCGCCGCACCGAGCAGTCGACGGACCGCGCCAGCGCCTTGGCCAGCATCGTCTTGCCGACCCCGGGGACGTCCTCGATGAGGAGATGTCCTTCGGCGAGCAGCACGGTCAGCGAAAGCCGTACGACCTCAGGCTTGCCCTCGATCACACTCTCCACCGACCTGCGCACCCGCTCCGCTGTGGTGGTCAGATCCGTAAGGCTCGCTCGATCGTCATAGGTCGTCACCCGGCCCTCCTCGGCCCTTTGTGCACGGGCCGGTGCGCGTTTCCGCCCCGGCCCACCCCGAAATACGCGCATCGCACCGGAAGACCCGGGGAGATGTCACCCCGCATTCTTGTTGCCGTTACCGCTTCGTGTCACTCGCCTGTGGATAAGTGAGTGCGATATGTCGGGTGTTGCCGGGGTTTCGGTGCTCCGGGTGCCGGGCCGGAACGGAGCGCGGGGGCAGGTCAGGCGGTGGGGAGGATCTCGCGCAGCAGGCCGGTGGTGACATCGAAGACGAAGCCGCGGATGTCGTCGGTGTGCAGCAGGAACGGCGAGGTGCGGACGCGCTGCATCGACTGGCGAACGTCCTGGTCGGCGTCCGAGTAGGCCTCCACCGCCCAGACCGGCCGCTGGCCGACCTCGTGCTCCAGCTCCTGCCGGAAGCCCTCGGTGAGCGATTCGAGGCCGCAGTTGGTGTGGTGGATCAGTATGACGCTGCGGGTGCCGAGTGCCCGCTGGCTGATGGTGAGCGAACGGATCACATCGTCGGTGACCACGCCGCCCGCGTTGCGGATGGTGTGGCAGTCGCCGAGTTCGAGGCCGAGCGCGTCGTGCAGGTCGAGGCGGGCGTCCATGCAGGCGACCACGGCCACGTGCAGTACCGGACGGGCGTCCATGCCGGGGTCGGTGAACTCGTCGGCGTACCGGGCGTTCGCCGCGACCAGGCGGTCGGTGACCGTGCCGTCGGCGCGGGCCGTGCCCGGGAGGGTCGTCAGGGGCTCGGCGGGGGAGTGCGCGGAAGTCGACATGGAGATGACGTTAGTACTGATGGCGGGCCGGAGCCTGCTGTGGGAGCGGACAAAGAACGTCAATGAGGCTTGTTGTGAGGTACCCCACAAGCCTCACATGGATGCGCCCTTCCGGGTGAGTCCGGGGGCTCCCGGCGGACGGTGCGACGCGCTGCCCGGTTCGTTGATCGGGAATCGATCGAATGGCAGGGTGGACTAAAGTGACGCGAAGTTACCGACACAGCCCGCACATTCTGCGCACTCCGTAGATTTCTGCGTGTTCCGTACGTTCCGCATTTTCCGCATTTCCCCCCGTATCGTGCGGTGTACGTGCGGCCCGGCCCTCTCCCGCTCCGGTCGTCCGACGCCACTTCCCCGGCGTCGGCCGACCTCCCCTTCCGAGCGGGCGGGGACCAGGGCGCACGTACAGCCACGCGGGACTGAGCCTGAGAGGGCGCATTGAGCCAGACCCGACACGTCCCGGTGATGCTCCAGCGGTGCCTGGACCTGTTGGCCCCGGCTCTGGACAGCCCGAGTCCCCAGACACCGGTGGTCGTCGACTGCACCCTCGGCCTCGGCGGCCACAGCGAGGCACTGCTCTCCGCCTTCCCCGCCGTCCGGCTGATCGCCCTGGACCGGGACAAGGAGGCGCTGCGGCTCTCCGGCGAGCGGCTCGCCCCGTACGGCGACCGGGCCACCCTGGTGCACGCCGTCTACGACGAGCTCCCGGAGGTGCTGGCCCGGCTGGGCATCCCCAAGGTCCAGGGCGTGCTGTTCGACCTGGGCGTCTCCTCCATGCAGTTGGACGAGGCCGACCGAGGGTTCGCGTACGCCCAGGACGCCCCGCTCGACATGCGCATGGACCAGACGACCGGCATGGGCGCCGCCGAGGTCCTCAACACCTACCCGCCGGGCGAGCTGGTCCGGATCCTGCGTGCGTACGGCGAGGAGAAGCAGGCCAAGCGGATCGTCTCCGCCATCGTGCGCGAGCGCGAGAAGGAGCCCTTCAGCAACAGCGCCCGGCTCGTCGAGCTGATCCGCGACTCGCTGCCGCAGGCCGCCAAGCGGACCGGCGGCAACCCGGCCAAGCGCACCTTCCAGGCCCTGCGCATCGAGGTCAACGGCGAACTGAGTGTCCTGGAGCGGGCCGTCCCGGCCGCTGTGGGGAGCCTCGCGGTCGGCGGCCGTATCGCCGTGCTGTCCTACCACTCGCTGGAGGACCGGCTGGTCAAGCAGGTCTTCGCCGCCGGTGCCGCCAACACCGCGCCCCCCGGGCTGCCCGTCGTCCCCGAGCGCTACCAGCCCCGGCTGAAGCTGCTCACCCGGGGCGCGGAGCTGCCCACGGAGGAGGAGGTCGCCGAGAATCGGCGCGCCGCCCCCGCCCGGCTGCGCGGTGCCCAGCGCATCCGCGAGGAGGAGCGATGAGCGCTCGGGCAGCGGTGTCGGCCGCAGAGGCAGACGCATCGGCCGGCGCACCGGCCGGCGGAGGTCCGGGGGGAACGGGGTGAGCAAGTCGGCCGCGCAGTTGAAAGGGCGGGCCGGACGGCTCGCCCGGCTGATGCCGTCGGGGCCCAGCAACGCGGCCCGCACCCCCTTCGTCCTGCTGGTGGTCCTGCTCCTGGGCGGCGGGCTCATCACGCTTCTCCTGCTGAACTCCGCGCTGAACGAGGGCTCGTTCAGGCTGAGCGAGCTCAAGCGCGAGACCACCGAACTCACCGACGAGCAGCAGGCCCTCCAGCGCGACGTCGACGCCTATTCCCAGCCCGACGCACTGGAACGGCGCGCCCGGGAACTGGGCATGGTCCCGGGCGGCAGTCCCGCCTTCCTCGACCCGGACGGCACCGTCCGGGGCGTCCCCGCGGAAGCCACCGCCGAGCCGTCACCGCCCCCCGGGACCGGCACCCCGGCCGACCCCTCGGACAGCGCCTCGCCGGGCGCCACGCCCGCACCCACCGGTTCCGCGCAGCCCGGCCCGCCCACGCCCGCCGGACCGGAGCCCGCAGCAGAGAACGCGCCGCCCACCGCGGCGACCCCGACCCCGACGAGCCCCGGCAGGTGACGCAGTGCCGCCCAAGGAACCGCCGCACCGCCGCGTACCCGGCCCCGCGCGCCCGCGCGGAAGCGGCAACGGAGCGGGCGGCTCCGGCCGCCCCCGGTCCACCGCGCACCCCGGGGGCAGGCGTCCGCGCCCGTCCGCCCGGCGGCCCGGCAGCGCGACGGCCCGCGGCCGCACCCCGCGCTCGCTGCGCCTGGGCAGCCCCCGCCCCCGGCTGCGCCTGGTGGGCCTCGGCCTGACGGCCGTCATGCTGGTCTTCGTGGCCCGGCTGTTCCAGGTCCAGGCCGTCGACGCCGGCGCGTACGCGGCCAAGGCCGACAAGAACCGCTACCAGGAGTACACGGTGGCCGCGGAGCGGGGCGAGATCACCGACCGCAGGGGCATCGCCCTGGCCACCAGTGTCGACGCGCACGACATCACCGCGGACCCCAAGATGTTCACCCCCGAGGACAGCAAGGCCCCCGACGCACCGCAGCAGGCCGCAGCCCTGCTCGCGCCGATCCTCGGCAAGGACGCCGAGGAGCTGACCAAGAAGCTGTCGACGCCCGGGAGCCGCTACACCGTGCTGGCCCAGCGGCAGACCCCGCAGGTCTGGAAGCAGATCAAGGACCTCAAGTCGGTCTTCGCGGAGAAGGCGGCCAGGGACCGGGCCAACGGCGGCCCGGGGGTCAATGTGCTCGCCGGCGTCCTCCAGGTGCCGACCACCAAGCGGGTCTATCCCAACGGCGACCTCGCCGCCGGGATACTGGGATTCGTCAGTGCCGACGGCAAGGGCGGCGGCGGGCTCGAATCGCAGCTGGACAAGCAGCTGGCGGGCGAGGACGGCACGATCAGGTACGCCCAGTCGGGCGGCCGCAGGGTGCCCACCGCGGGTGCCCGGGAGATCCCCGCCGTCTCCGGCTCCGACATCGAGCTCACCATCGACCGGGACATCCAGTGGGCCGCGCAGCGGGCCATCGCCGACCAGGTGAAGAAGTCCAAGGCCGACCGCGGCTATGTGGTCGTCCAGAACACGAAGACCGGCGAACTGCTGGCCATGGCCAATGCCCCCGGCTACGACCCGAACGACCTCTCGCAGGTCAACGGGGCCGCCCTGGGCAACGCGGCGCTCCAGGACGTGTACGAACCCGGCTCCACCAGCAAGGTCATGTCCATGGCGGCAGTGCTGGAGGAAGGCGTCGCCACGCCCGGCACACATGTCACCGTCCCCAACCGGCTGCACCGCGGCGACCGGCTCTTCAAGGACGACATCGACCACCCCACCTGGTACCTGACGCTCAACGGCGTACTGGCCAAGTCCAGCAACATCGGCACCATCCTGGCCACCGGACAGCTCGGCAAGACCCAGGCCGAGGCCAACAAGGTCCTCCACTCCTATCTGCGCAAGTTCGGACTCGGCAGCGAGACCGGGCTGAACTACCCGGGCGAGTCGCCCGGCATTCTGGCCGAGCCGGAGGACTGGTCGACCTCGCAGCAGTACACGATCCCGTTCGGCCAGGGCCTCTCGCTCAACGCCGTACAGGCCGCGTCGGTCTACTCCACGATCGCCAATGGCGGGGTACGGGTCGCCCCCACCCTCGTACGCGGGACCAAGGGCTCCGACGGACGCTACACCGCGTCCCCGGAGCCCGAGCAGAACCGGGTGGTCAGCGAGAAGACCGCCAACACGCTGGCGGCCATGCTGGAGTCCGTCGTCGGCGACGAGGAGGGCACCGGGACCAAGGCCAGGATCCCCGGCTACCGGGTCGCGGGAAAGACCGGCACCGCCAACCGCGTCGACCCGGTACGCGGCGTCTACAAGGGCTACACCGCCTCCTTCGCGGGCTTCGCGCCCGCCGACAATCCGCAGATCACCGTCTACTGCGCGATCCAGAACCCCACCCGGGGCAGCTACTTCGGCGGCCAGATCTGCGGGCCGATCTACAAACAGGTCATGGAGTTCGCGCTGAAGACGCTCCAGACCGCACCGTCCGGCAGCGAGCCCGCCCGGCTGCCGGTGTCCTTCAAGCCCGGCGAGTGACAAGGGGGGTGCGCGAGCACGCCCCCGAGGGAAGACCCAGTGACAACCATCACCCCCGATCCCGGGAACCGGAACGAGATCCACCGCAACCCGGGTCCCTCGCTTCGCGAGAGGCCGGGTCAGCCCGGTACGCTCACCGCCGTGCCCCACGCTGATCAGTCTCAAACCACCCAGAAGGACGCGCCTGTGACTTATCCGGGAGCGCCCCGACCGGACCGGCTCCGGCCGACTTCCCTCGGCGAGCTGGCAGCCCGGCTCGGCCTCGAAGCACCGCGGACCGGCGAGGTCACGGGAATCACCCACGACTCACGGGCGGTACGGCCCGGCGACGTGTACGCGGCCCTGCCCGGGGCCCGCCTCCACGGCGCCGACTTCGCCGCCCAGGCCGCCGGTCTCGGCGCCGCCGCGGTCCTCACCGACCCGGCGGGCGCCGAACGGGCCGCCGCCACCGGACTCCCGGTGCTGGTCACCGAGGACCCGCGCGGCCGGATGGGCGAGCTCGCCACCGAGATCTACGGGCGGCCGGGCGCCGGCCTGCTCCAGATCGGCATCACCGGAACCTCCGGCAAGACCACCACCGCGTACCTCGTCGAGGGCGGGCTGCGCGGCGCCGGCCGCAGCACCGGGCTGATCGGCACCGTGGAGATGCGGATCGGCGACGAGCGCATCAAGTCCGAGCGCACCACCCCCGAAGCCACCGACCTCCAGGCACTGTTCGCCGTCATGCGCGAACGCGGCGTCGAGGCGGTCGCGATGGAGGTCTCCAGCCACGCGCTGGTGCTCGGCCGGGTCGACGGCTGTGTCTTCGACGTCGCGGTCTTCAACAACCTCAGCCCGGAACACATGGAGTTCCACACCGGCATGGAGGACTACTTCCAGGCCAAGGCGCAGCTGTTCACCCCGCTGCGCAGCCGGCTGGGAGTCGTGAACTTCGACGACGAGTACGGCCGCAGGCTGATCAAGGAGGCCTCCGTCCCCGTCGTCAGCTTCTCCGCCGAGGGCCACCCGGACGCCGACTGGCACGCCGAGGACGTCGAAGTCGGCCCGCGGGACAGCACCTTCACGGCTGTGGGCCCCCAGGGCGAGCGGATCACGGCCAGGGCCCCGCTGCCCGGCCCGTTCAACGTCGCCAACACCCTCGCCGCCATCGTCACGCTGGCCGTCGCGGGCATCGACCCGCAGACCGCCGCCGACGGCGTCGCGGATGTCCCCGGCGTTCCCGGCCGGCTGGAGCGCGTGGACGCCGGACAGCCCTATCTGGCGGTCGTCGACTACGCACACAAGACCGACGCCGTCGAATCGGTGCTGCGCTCGCTGCGCAAGGTCACCGAGGGCCGGGTGCACATCGTGCTCGGCTGCGGCGGCGACCGTGACACGACCAAGCGCGGCCCGATGGGCGCCGCCGCGGCCCGCCTCGCCGACACCGCCGTACTGACCTCCGACAACCCCCGCTCCGAGGACCCCCTGGCGATCCTCGCCGGGATGCTCTCGGGCGCCGCCGAGGTGCCCGTCCACGAGCGCGGTGACGTCCTGGTCGACGCCGACCGGGCCGCGGCCATCGCCGCCGCGGTCGCCCGTGCCGAGCCCGGCGACACCGTCCTCGTCGCGGGCAAGGGGCACGAGCAGGGCCAGGACATCCACGGGGTGGTGCGGCCCTTCGACGACCGCCTCGTTCTGCACGCAGCCATCGCACGGTCCCTGGGGCGCCACAGAGCCGATGACGCGTCCCCGAGCGTCACGGACCACGCCCCTCACCACGAGAACAACAGTCAGGGATGACCCAGTGATCGCCCTTTCCCTCGCCGAGATCGCCGAAATCGTCGGCGGGCAGCCGCACGACATACCGGATCAGGCAGTCGTCGTCGACGGGCCCGTCGTCATCGACTCCCGAGAAGTGGCGCAAGGCAGCCTGTTCGCCGCGTTCAGCGGTGAGCGGACCGACGGCCACGACCACGCGCAGCGCGCCGTCGAGGCGGGCGCGGCAGCAGTGCTCGCCGCCCGCCCCGTCGGTGTTCCGGCGATCGTCGTGGACGACGTCGAAACCGCGCTCGGCACGCTCGCACGCGCCGTCGTGGAGCGCCTCGACGCCACCGTCGTCGCCCTCACCGGCTCCGCGGGCAAGACCTCCACCAAGGACCTGATCGCCCAGATCCTCCAGCACCGGGCCCCCACCGTCTGGACGCCGGGCTCCTTCAACAACGAGATCGGCCTACCGCTCACCGCGCTGCGCGCCACGCGGGAGACCCGGCACCTGGTCCTGGAGATGGGTGCCCGCGGCGTCGGCCACATCCGCTACCTCGCCGGTCTCACCCCGCCGCGCATCGGGCTGGTGCTCAACGTCGGCACCGCCCACATCGGCGAGTTCGGCAGCCGGGAGGCCATCGCGCAGGCCAAGGGCGAACTGGTCGAGGTCCTCCCCGAGGACGGCGCCGCCGTCCTCAACGCCGACGACCCCCTCGTACGCGCCATGGCCTCCCGCACGAAGGCCCGGGTACTCCTCTTCGGAGAGGCCGCGGATGCGGACGTACGGGGCGAGAAGGTCCGGCTCACCGAGGACGGCCGCCCCGCTTTCGAGCTCCACACACCCACCGGGTGCAGCGACGTGACCTTGCGCCTGTACGGTGAGCACCACGTGTCGAACGCGCTCGCCGCGGCCGCCGTCGCCCATGAGTTGGGCATGTCCGTGACTGAGATCGCCGAGGCGCTCTCCGGAGCGGGCACCCTCTCCCGCTGGCGCATGGAGGTCACCGAGCGTCCGGACGGTGTGACGGTCGTCAATGACGCCTACAACGCGAACCCCGAATCCATGAGAGCCGCACTGCGTGCGCTGGCCGCCATGGGCAAGGCCCCCCGGGCCGGCGGGGGACGCACCTGGGCGGTGCTCGGTCCGATGGCCGAGCTCGGCGAGGCGTCGCTCGCCGAGCACGACGCGGTCGGACGGCTCGCCGTCCGGCTCAACGTCAGCAAGCTCGTCGCAGTCGGAGGAAGAGAAGCCTCCTGGCTGCAACTGGGCGCATATAACGAGGGTTCGTGGGGTGAGGAGTCGGTGCACGTGTCCGACGCACAGGCGGCCGTCGACCTGTTGCGCAGTGAACTGCGCCCGGGAGACGTCGTGCTGGTGAAGGCGTCCCGGTCGGTCGGCCTGGAGAAGGTCGCCCTGGCACTGCTGGAGAACTCGACCGAGGGCGAGGTCGCCGGCCGATGAGGCAGATCCTCTTCGCGGGGGCCATAGGGCTCTTTCTGACCCTGGTCGGTACCCCGCTGCTGATCAAGCTCCTGGCCCGCAAGGGATACGGGCAGTTCATCCGCGACGACGGCCCGCGCAGCCACGGCAGCAAGAAGGGCACGCCCACCATGGGCGGCATCGCCTTCATCCTGGCGACGATCATCGCGTACATCCTGGCGAAGGTGATCACCGGCGAGGAGATGCGCTTCTCCGGTGTCCTCGTCCTGTTCCTGATGGCCGGGATGGGGCTCGTCGGCTTCCTCGACGACTACATCAAGATCGTCAAGCAGCGTTCGCTGGGCCTGCGGGCCAAAGCGAAGATGGCCGGCCAGCTGATCGTCGGCATCGCCTTCGCGGTGCTCTCGCTCCAGTTCGCCGACTCCAGCGGCAACACCCCCGCCTCCACCCGGCTCTCGTTCGTCGAGGACTTCGGCTGGTCGATCGGCCCGGTGATGTTCTGCGTCTGGGCGCTGTTCATGATCCTCGCGATGTCCAACGGCGTGAACCTGACGGACGGTCTGGACGGCCTGGCCACCGGTGCCTCCGTGATGGTCTTCGGCGCCTACACCTTCATCGGTCTCTGGCAGTTCCAGGAGTCCTGCGCCAACGCGGACACCCTGACCAACCCCAGCGCCTGCTTCCAGGTACGCGACCCGCTCGACCTGGCCGTGGTGGCCTCCGCCCTCATGGGTGCCTGCTTCGGCTTCCTGTGGTGGAACACCTCGCCCGCCAAGATCTTCATGGGTGACACCGGTTCGCTCGCCCTCGGCGGCGCGCTGGCCGGGCTCGCGATCTGCTCCCGTACGGAGTTCCTGCTCGCCATCCTCGGCGGCCTCTTCGTGATGATCACCATGTCCGTGGTCATCCAGGTCGGTTCGTTCAAGATGACCGGCAAGCGGGTCTTCCGGATGGCACCGCTCCAGCACCACTTCGAACTCAAGGGGTGGTCCGAAGTCCTTGTCGTGGTCCGCTTCTGGATCATCCAGGGCATGTGCGTGATCGTCGGCCTCGGCCTCTTCTACGCGGGATGGGCAGCCAAGAAGTGAGCAACGTGGACTGGCAGGGCAAGCGCGTCACGGTGGCCGGACTCGGCGTCAGCGGAATCCCCGCCGCCCGTGTCCTGCACGGACTCGGGGCGCTCGTCACCGTCGTCAACGACGGGGACGACGAGCGCAGCCGTATCCAGGCGGCCGAGCTGGAGGCGCACGGCATCACCGTGCGCCTCGGCGACGGCGCGACCCTGCCCGAGTCCACCGAGCTCATCGTGACCGCCCCCGGCTGGAAGCCGGACAAGCCGCTCTTCCTGGCAGCCGCCGAGGCGGGCGTCCCCGTATGGGGCGACGTCGAACTCGCCTGGCGGCTGCGCGGGCTGAACGGCAGGGAGCCCGCCCCCTGGCTCGCGGTCACCGGCACCAACGGCAAGACCACCACCGTACGGATGCTCGCCTCGATCCTCGGCGCCGCGGGGCTGCGCACCGAGGCCGTCGGCAACATCGGGGTCTCGCTGCTGGACGCGGTGCTCGGCGACGAGACGTACGACGTGCTCGCCGTCGAGCTCTCCAGCTACCAGCTGCACTGGGCGCCTTCGCTGCGCGCCCACTCCGCGGCCGTGCTCAACCTGGCCCCGGACCACCTCGACTGGCACGGCTCCATGGAGGCGTACACCGCCGACAAGGGCCGGATCTACGAGGGCAACACCGTCGCCTGCGTCTACAACGCCGCCGACCCGGCCACCGAGCACCTGGTGCGCGAGGCCGATGTCGAGGAGGGCTGCCGTGCCATCGGCTTCACCCTGGGCGCCCCCGGCCCCTCGCAGCTCGGAGTGGTCGACGGCATCCTCGTCGACCGGGCCTTCGTGGCGAACCGGCAGAAGCAGGCGCAGGAGCTCGCGGAGGTCGGCGACATCGACCCGCCCGCCCCGCACAACATCGCCAACGCGCTCGCGGCCGCCGCGCTGGCCCGCGCCTTCGGGGTCGGGCCCGCGGCGGTACGCGACGGGCTGCGGGCCTTCCGCCCGGACGCCCACCGCATCGAACATGTGGCGGACGTCGGCGAAGTCGCGTACATCGACGACTCCAAGGCCACCAACACCCACGCCGCCGAAGCCTCCCTCGCGGCGTACGACCCGGTGGTCTGGATCGCCGGGGGGCTCGCCAAGGGCGCCACGTTCGACGGGCTGGTGGCCGGTGCGGCCAAGCACCTGAGGGGTGCCGTGCTGATGGGCGCCGACCGGGCGCTGATCCGCGAAGCCCTGGCGCGACACGCCCCCGAGGTACCGGTGGTCGACCTCGACCGGACCGACACTGGGGCGATGTCCGAGGCGGTCGGGGAAGCGGCACGGCTCGCCCGGCCGGGCGACACCGTACTGCTGGCACCGGCCTGCGCCTCGATGGACATGTTCACCAACTACAACAAGCGGGGCGAGGCGTTCGCGGACGCGGTCCGCGCACTCGCCGACGAGCGCGACTGACGGGCCCGGCCACCGTCGCCACGGGCCCCGGGCCCGGCACCGGTCCCGGGCACGAACAGTGGAGGGGACAGCGACAATGCCGGCCGACGAGAGCTCCGCCGCGCGCCTGCCGGACCGCGCACGCGCGACCGCGGCGGTCAGCCGGGCGCTCATCCCGCGCCTCCTGGCCCGCCCCGCCCCGGCGGGCCCTGTGCCGCCCGTGGGCCTCATGCTGCGCGGCCGGCCCACAACGGCCTCACGACGGCCCCCGGCGCCCCGTGGCGGCGGCCGTGGCTCCGGCGGCCCCAGTGGCTCCGGCGGTCTCTTCCGAGGCCCGCGCAGGCTCTACGAACAGGCGCGCCGGGCCTGGGACCGGCCGCTGACCGCGTACTACCTGATCCTGGGCTCCAGCCTGCTGATCACCGTGCTCGGGCTCGTGATGGTCTACTCCGCCTCGATGATCAAGGCGCTGGACATCGACAGGCCCGCCACGTACTTCTTCCGCAAGCAGTTCCTCGCCGCCGTCATCGGCGCCGCGCTGATGCTGCTCGCCGCCAGGATGCCCGTCAAGCTCCACCGGGCGCTCGCCTACCCGCTGCTGATGGGCACCGTCTTCCTCATGGTGCTGGTCCAGGTGCCGGGGATAGGGATGTCGGTCAACGGCAACCAGAACTGGATCTATCTGGGCGGCCCCTTCCAGCTCCAGCCCAGCGAGTTCGGCAAACTCGCGCTGATCCTGTGGGGCGCCGACCTGCTGGCCCGCAAACAGGACAAACGCCTGCTGACGCAGTGGAAACACATGCTCGTCCCGGTCGTCCCGGTCGCCTTCATGCTGCTCGGGCTGATCATGCTCGGCGGCGACATGGGAACTGCGATCATTCTCACCGCGATCCTGTTCGGGCTGCTCTGGCTGGCCGGCGCGCCCACCCGGCTGTTCGCCGGGGTGCTCGGCTTCGCCGCCGTCATCGGATTCCTGCTGATCAAGACCAGCCCGAACCGCATGGCCAGGCTCGAATGCACGGCGTTCAGCAACCCCGGCCCGGAGGCCTCCTGCTGGCAGGCCGTACATGGTATCTACGCTCTGGCGTCCGGCGGATGGTTCGGTTCCGGGCTGGGCGCGAGTGTGGAAAAATGGGGTCAACTGCCTGAACCACACACCGACTTCATCTTCGCGATCACCGGTGAGGAACTGGGTCTGGCAGGGACGCTGTCGGTGCTCGCCCTGTTCGCGGCTCTAGGCTATGCGGGTATCCGCGTGGCCGGACGCACGGAGGACCCCTTCGTGAGGTATGCCGCGGGAGGTGTGACCACCTGGATCACGGCGCAGGCCGTGATCAACGTCGGTGCGGTGCTCGGTCTGCTGCCGATCGCCGGGGTCCCGCTCCCGCTGTTCTCCTACGGAGGGTCGGCTCTGCTGCCGACCATGTTCGCTGTCGGGCTGATGATCGCCTTCGCGCGAGATGATCCCGCCGCGAGAGCGGCCCTGGCCATGCGGAGGCCCGGGGTGAGATGGAAGACGATGAGACGGCGCGTCAAGAAGCGTCCGTCCGGAGAGCGGTGAATTTCGGTGCATGTCGTACTCGCCGGCGGGGGGACCGCCGGCCACATCGAGCCCGCGCTTGCCCTCGCAGACGCCCTGCGCAGGCAGGACCCGGCCGTGGGAATCACTGCCCTCGGCACGGAACGCGGACTTGAGACCAGGCTCGTACCCGAGCGGGGGTACGAACTGGCGCTCATCCCTGCCGTACCGCTGCCGCGCAAGCCCACCCCCGAGCTGATCACCGTCCCGGGACGGCTGCGCGGCACGATCAAGGCCGCCGAGCAGATCCTGGAGCGCACCAAGGCGGACTGCGTGGTCGGCTTCGGCGGCTACGTCGCCCTGCCCGGCTACCTGGCCGCCAAACGGGCCGGAGTGCCGATCGTCGTCCATGAGGCCAACGCCCGTCCGGGACTGGCCAACAAGATCGGTTCGCGGTACGCGCACGGCGTCGCCGTCTCCACCCCGGACAGCAAGCTGCGCGGCGCCCGCTACATCGGCATCCCGCTGCGCCGCACCATCGCGACCCTGGACCGCGCCCGGGTGCGCCCCGAGGCGCGCGCCGCCTTCGGTCTGGATCCCAACCTGCCGACGCTGCTGGTCTCCGGCGGCTCGCAGGGCGCCCGCCGCCTGAACGAGGTGGTCCAGCGCGTCGCGCCGCTGCTCCAGCGCTCCGGAATCCAGATCCTCCATGCGGTCGGTCCGAAGAACGAATTGCCGCGCATCGACAACATGCCCGGGATGCCGCCCTACATCCCGGTACCGTACGTGGACCGGATGGACCTCGCGTACGCCGCGGCCGACATGATGCTCTGCCGCGCGGGCGCGATGACCGTCGCCGAACTCTCCGCCGTCGGGCTTCCCGCCGCCTATGTCCCGCTGCCCATCGGCAACGGCGAACAGCGGCTCAACGCCCAGCCGGTGGTCAACGCGGGCGGCGGTCTGCTGGTGGACGACGCGGCGCTGACCCCGGAGTGGGTGCAGGGCAACGTCCTTCCGGTGCTGTCCGATCCGCACCGGCTGTACGAGATGTCCCGTGCCGCCGCGGAGTTCGGCCGGCGCGACGCCGACGACCTGCTCGTCGGCATGGTGTACGAGGCGATTGCCGCACGCCGCCAGGCGTGAGGCGGTGCGGACCCGGGGCGCGCGCCCCGGGTCCGGTGAAGGAGCGAGCGTGGCCGGAGGGACGACCGCCCAGCGCGGTGCGGGCAAGCGGGCGGACACCCCCGCCCGTCCGCCGCGCACCGGGCCCGAGGGGCGTCGGCTGAGCCGCCGTACACTGCTCATCCTGATCGCCGTCGCGGTGGCCCTGGTCACCGCCGGCGCGGTCTGGGTGCTCTACGGGTCGTCCTGGCTGCGGGTGGAGCGGGTCGGTGCCACCGGCACCGATGTGCTGACCCCGGCCGAGGTGGAGGCCGCGGCGGAGGTTCCGCTCGGGGCGCCGCTGATCTCCGTGGACACGGGCGCCATGGAGAACAGGTTGCGCCAGAAGTTGTCTCGTATCGACACAGTGGATGTCGTACGGTCATGGCCGCACGGGATCGGCCTTAAAGTGACCGAACGAAAGCCGGTCCTGTTGGTGGAAAAGGGCGCAAAGTTCATTGAAGTGGACGCGAAAGGCGTGCGCTTCGCGACCGTGGACAAAGCGCCCCGGGGCGTACCTCTGCTGGAACTGAAACCCGATCAGTCAGCGAGTTTGCGCCGCTTCGGCAGTGACCGTCTGTTGCGGGAAGCGGTCCGGGTCGCGGGCGGTCTTCCGGGGAACATCGCCAAGGACACCGAGGCCGTACGGGTCACCTCGTACGACTCGATCTCCCTGGAACTGACCCGGGGTCGTGCGGTGACCTGGGGCAGCGGCGAGGAGGGGCCGGTGAAGGCGAGAGTCCTCACCGCTCTCATGAAAGCCGCTCCCAAAGCGGGGCACTTCGACGTGAGTGCACCCACCGCCCCTGCGGTTTCGGGAAGTTGACGCACATTTGGCCTGGCCAGGACCCTGGTTGGTCATCGCTACGGGTGATCACATAGGGTGAAAAGAAAAACGGGAGGTTCGGCGTGTTCGTTGAACGTGCGCCACTTGTCGACTTAGTGTCCTGTTCGGAAGAGTCCAAGAAGCAGACACACTGGTAACCCTAAACTTCAACGTTAGGGTTTGGGTCGGCGTCCGGACCGTCCCAATCGGCATCCGTCGTCGCCACGGGAAACCCGTGAAGCGACGACACGTAACTCGAGGCGAGAGGCCTTCGACGTGGCAGCACCGCAGAACTACCTCGCAGTCATCAAGGTCATCGGTGTCGGCGGCGGTGGTGTCAATGCCATCAACCGAATGATCGAGGTCGGCCTCAAGGGCGTCGAGTTCATCGCGATCAACACTGATGCGCAAGCCCTGTTGATGAGCGACGCCGACGTCAAGCTCGACGTCGGCCGTGAACTCACCCGCGGCCTCGGCGCCGGGGCGAACCCGGCCGTCGGTCGCAAGGCGGCAGAGGACCACCGTGAGGAGATCGAGGAGGTCCTCAAGGGGGCCGACATGGTCTTCGTCACCGCCGGAGAAGGCGGCGGCACCGGCACCGGCGGCGCACCCGTCGTCGCCAACATCGCGCGCTCGCTCGGCGCCCTGACGATCGGTGTGGTCACCCGCCCGTTCACCTTCGAGGGCCGGCGACGCGCGAACCAGGCGGAGGACGGCATCGCCGAACTCCGCGAAGAGGTCGACACCCTCATCGTCATTCCCAATGACCGACTGCTGTCCATCTCGGACCGCCAGGTCAGTGTGCTCGACGCGTTCAAGTCGGCCGACCAGGTACTGCTCTCGGGTGTCCAGGGCATCACCGACCTCATCACCACCCCGGGTCTGATCAACCTCGACTTCGCCGACGTCAAGTCGGTCATGTCCGAGGCCGGATCGGCGCTCATGGGGATCGGCTCGGCCCGCGGGGACGACCGCGCGGTGGCCGCCGCGGAGATGGCGATCTCCTCGCCGCTCCTGGAGGCGTCCATCGACGGCGCCCGCGGTGTCCTGCTCTCCATCTCCGGCGGCAGCGACCTCGGTCTCTTCGAGATCAACGAGGCCGCCCAGCTGGTGAGTGAGGCGGCACACCCCGAGGCGAACATCATCTTCGGCGCCGTCATCGACGACGCCCTGGGTGACGAGGTACGGGTCACCGTGATCGCCGCGGGCTTCGACGGCGGACAGCCGCCGGCCCGTCGTGAGAACGTCCTGGGCGCGGGCGCCGGCAAGCGCGAGGAGCCGGCCGCGCCGGTACGGGCCGCCGAACCCGCCCGCCAGGGCGGTGGACTGGGCTCGGTGCCTCTGCGCGATGAGCCCAAGGCCCCGGCCGAACCCGCTCCGGTGGTGAACGAGAGCCCGCTTCCGCCGGTCTCGCCGCCGCACGTCCCGCCAGCCCGTCCCTACCAGGACACCCAGGCCGAAGAGCTGGATGTACCGGACTTCTTGAAGTGATAGGTCGGCATCACAAGAGCCCCGCGTTTCACGTGGAGGACTCGACGGGCGGCGCGCACTTCGCCTTCACCGACAGGTGGGGCGGGGTGAGCGCCGCTCCGTATGAGCAGCTCAACCTCGGCGGCGCGGTCGGAGACGACCCCGCCGCCGTGCGCGCGAACCGCTCCCGCGCCGCCCGCCACCTCGGTCTCGATCCGGCGCGGGTCGTCTGGATGAACCAGGTGCACGGGCGGGACGTGGCCGTCGTCGACGGACCCTGGGGCGAGGCCCCGGACATTCCGGCGGTGGACGCGGTGGTGACCGCCCGGCGCGGAGTCCCGCTCGCCGTGCTCACCGCGGACTGCACGCCCGTACTGCTCGCCGACCCGGTCGCCGGAGTCGTCGCGGCGGCGCACGCGGGACGGCCCGGTCTGGTCGCCGGAGTCGTACCGGCCGCGGTCGAGGCCATGACCGGCCTCGGCGCCGAACCCTCCCGGATCATCGCGCACACCGGGCCCGCCGTCTGTGGACGGTGCTACGAAGTCCCGGAGCCGATGCGGGCGGAGGTGGCTCGGACCGTTCCCGCCTCCTGGTCCGAGACGAGCTGGGGAACGCCGGCCGTGGACGTCACCGCCGGAGTGCACGCGCAGCTCGACGCCCTCGGCATCGGCGACCGGCACCGCTCGCCGTTCTGCACCCTGGAATCGGGCGACCATTTCTCCTACCGCCGCGACCGCACGACAGGGCGGCTCGCCGGATATGTCTGGTTGGACTGATAGGGCATGACGGACCGTAGGACTCAACTCGCCGAAAATCTGGCACAGGTGGAGGAACGTATTGCTTCCGCTTGTGCAACAGCCGGTCGTAAAAGGGAAGAAGTGACCCTGATTGTGGTCACGAAGACTTATCCAGCGAGCGATGTGCGGATCTTGCACCAACTCGGTGTGCGTCATGTCGCGGAGAATCGCGACCAGGACGCGGCACCGAAAGCCGCCGCATGTGCGGATCTGTCACTGACATGGCACTTTGTCGGACAATTGCAGACGAACAAGGTTCGTTCTGTGGCGAGTTATGCCGATGTCGTGCAGTCGGTGGACCGGGTCAAGCTGGTCACCGCGCTCTCCGCGGCCGCGGTGCGCGGTGAGCGTGAACTGGGCTGTCTCATCCAGGTCGCCCTGGACGCGGACAGCGGCGGGCGCGGTGAGCGCGGCGGTGTCGCGCCGGACGCGATCGAGGAGTTGGCCGCCGCGGTGGACGCGGCGCCGGGGCTCCGGCTCGACGGCCTGATGACGGTCGCGCCGCTGGCCGGACCGTACGCGGGGCGGCAACGGGCGGCATTCGACCGGCTGATGGAAATCGCATCCCGCCTGCGCTCCGGCCGTCCGGCTGCGAACATGGTCTCCGCGGGGATGAGTGCGGACCTTGAGGACGCCGTTGCGGCCGGAGCGACACATGTACGCGTCGGTACGGCGGTACTCGGAGTCCGACCCCGGCTCGGGTAACGTCGCGAAGCAGGTCGGACCACAGCAGAAAATATGGTCATTCCCACTTGTAGCGGGCAAAGACCACAGTGGATCGCGGGCACTTGGTGACGAATGCCGATCCACCACAGAGCGGAGGACTCAGAGCATGGCCGGCGCGATGCGCAAGATGGCGGTCTACCTCGGCCTCGTGGAGGACGATGGGTACGACGGTCCGGGGTTCGACCCCGACGATGAATTCGAACCCGAGCCGGAGCCCGAGCGGGACCGGCGGCGGCACCAGCCCGCGCATCAGGTGGAGCGGGAGCGCGAACGGGACGAACCGGTACGAGTCGTGCAACCACCCGCGCAGCGCGAGCCGGTTCAGCTCCCTGCGGAAAGCGGACGACCCGCCCGAATCGCCCCCGTGGCATCCATCACACCTGAACGTCCGAACATGGAGAAGAACGCACCCGTGATCATGCCCAAGGTCGTGTCCGAGCGGGAGCCCTACCGCATCACCACGCTTCACCCCCGGACCTACAACGAGGCCCGTACCATCGGGGAACACTTCCGTGAGGGCACTCCGGTGATCATGAATCTCACGGAGATGGACGACACGGACGCAAAGCGACTTGTCGACTTTGCCGCAGGACTTGTCTTCGGTCTCCATGGCAGCATTGAGCGTGTGACGCAGAAGGTGTTCCTGTTGTCGCCTGCTAACGTCGATGTCACGGCGGAGGACAAGGCCCGTATCGCAGAGGGCGGATTCTTCAACCAGAGCTGAGAACACGACACCGGGAACAACCCGGCCGAGAGGCCGGTGCCGGCCGCGAGGCCGGAGCTACGAGAGCCAGGGGAGAGGGAAGCGCGGGAATGGGCGTCGCACTGGATGTGGTCTATATCGCGCTGATGTGTTTCCTCATCGTGCTGATCTTCCGGCTGGTCATGGACTATGTCTTCCAGTTCGCACGTTCATGGCAGCCCGGCAAGGCGATGGTGGTCGTTCTCGAGGCCACCTACACTGTCACCGATCCACCGCTCAAGCTTCTGCGGCGGTTCATTCCGCCGTTGCGTCTCGGGGGCGTGGCACTCGACCTGTCCTTCTTCGTTCTGATGATCATCGTCTACATCCTGATCAGCGTTGTGGTCAGGTTGTGAGCGATACGGTCTTGCCGACTGCCGACGACTACGTAGAGGTGAAGAAGAGATGCCGCTGACCCCCGAGGACGTGCGGAACAAGCAGTTCACGACCGTCCGCCTCCGAGAAGGCTATGACGAGGACGAGGTCGATGCCTTCCTCGACGAGGTCGAATCGGAGCTGACCCGTCTGCTCCGCGAGAACGAGGACCTGCGCGCCAAGCTGGCCGCCGCGACGCGAGCCGCCGCGCAGAACCAGCAGCAGCAGGGCATGCGCAAGCCGGAGCCGCAGGACCGCCCGGGTGCGCCCGTTCCCGCCGCCATATCCGGACCTCCGGTGCAGCAGCAGCAGCCGCAGATGGGTCCGCCCCAGCTGCCCGGTGGCGCGCCGCAGTTGCCCGCAGGTCCCAGTGGCCATGGCCCTCAGGGTGGCCACGGTCCCGGTCCGCAGGGCCCGCACGGCCCCGGACCGATGCAGGGCGGTCCCATGGGTGGCCCGATGGGCGGCCCCATGGGCGGTCACGCCCCGCAGCAGCAGATGCAGCAGATGCAGCAGCCGCCGCAGATGCAGCAGCCCGGTCAGGGCCCCGGCGGCGACAGCGCCGCCCGTGTCCTCTCGCTCGCACAGCAGACCGCCGACCAGGCGATCGCGGAGGCCCGTTCCGAGGCCAACAAGATCGTCGGCGAGGCGCGCAGCCGTGCCGAGGGCCTGGAGCGCGACGCGCGTGCCAAGGCCGACGCCCTGGAGCGGGACGCGCAGGAGAAGCACCGCGTGGCGATGGGCTCCCTGGAGTCGGCCCGCGCGACGCTGGAGCGCAAGGTCGAGGACCTGCGTGGCTTCGAGCGCGAGTACCGGACCCGTCTGAAGTCCTACCTGGAGAGCCAGCTGCGTCAGCTGGAGACCCAGGCCGACGACTCGCTGGCTCCGCCGCGGACCCCGGCGGCCGCTTCGCTGCCGCCGTCGCCCTCGCTGGCTCCGGCCGGTGCGGGTGCCATGGGCCACAGCATGGGCGGTGGCAGCCACGGCGGTCACAGCAGCCAGCAGATGGGCGCCAACGCGTCCATGGGCGGTGCGCCTTCGTACGGTGGCCAGCAGCAGATGTCGCCCGCGATGACGCAGCCGATGGCACCGGTGCGGCCGCAGGCGCCGCAGCCGATGCAGCAGGCACCCTCGCCGATGCGCGGGTTCCTGATCGACGAGGACGACAACTGACAGGTTCGCGCTCGCTGAGCGCGTAGCCGTCGGCAGACAGAGGGCCGGGCCCCGGGATTCTCCCCGGGGCCCGGCCCTTTGCCGTGGGCGGTGAGCGATGAGGCGGCGCCCGGCGCGGCTGCCAAAAGGCTCCGGGAAAGCGGACGGCCCGACCGGAGACTCTCCGGTCGGGCCGTCCGTTCCGCGGGTGGCTCCGGGTCAGCGCTCCGTGCGGCGCAGGCGGAAGGTGAGGGCCAGGCCCTCGTCCTCGAACGGGGCGCCGTACGTCTCGTCCGCCTCGGCCTGCGCGTAGTCCAGGGCCAGCACCTCGTCCTGGATCAGCGGCGCGTGCTCGGTCAGGGCCTCCACCGTCGCGGGGGAAGTGGACGTCCAGCGCACCGCGATCCGGTCCGCCACGTCCAGGCCGCTGTTCTTGCGGGCCTCCTGGATCAGGCGGATCGCGTCACGCGCCAGGCCGGCCCGCCGCAGTTCCGGGGTGATCTCCAGATCCAGGGCGACCGTCGCGCCCGAGTCGGAGGCCACCGACCAGCCCTCGCGCGGCGTTTCGGTGATGATCACCTCGTCGGGGGAGAGCAAGACCGTCTCGCCGTCCACCTCGACCGACGCCGTACCCTCGCGCAGAGCAAGCGAGAGCGCGGCCGCGTCCGCGTCGGCGACGGCCTTGGCCACCGCCTGGACGCCCTTGCCGAACCGCTTGCCCAGGGCACGGAAGTTGGCCTTCGCCGTGGTGTCGACGAGCGAGCCGCCGACGTCCGAGAGCGAGGCCAGCGAGGAGACGTTCAGCTCCTCGGTGATCTGGGCGTGGAGCTCGGGGGAGAGGGACTCGAAGCCGGCCGCGCCCACCAGGGCACGGGACAGCGGCTGGCGCGTCTTGACGCCCGACTCGGCCCGCGTGGCCCGGCCCAGCTCCACCAGGCGGCGCACCAGCGCCATCTGCGTGGACAGCGCGGGGTCGATCGCCGCCAGGTCCGCCTTCGGCCAGCTGGAGAGGTGGACCGACTCCGGGGCCTCCGGGACGACGGGGACGACCAGGTCCTGCCAGACCCGCTCGGTGATGAACGGGGTCAGCGGGGCCATCAGCCGGGTCACCGTCTCGATGGCCTCGTGCAGTGTGCGCAGCGCCGCCTTGTCGCCCTGCCAGAAGCGGCGGCGCGAGCGGCGTACGTACCAGTTGGACAGGTCGTCCACGAAGGCGGAGAGCAGCTTTCCGGCACGCTGGGTGTCGTAACCCTCCAGCGCCTGCGTGACCTGGTCGACCAGCGCGTTGAGCTCGCTGAGGAGCCAGCGGTCCAGGACCGTGCGGTCCGCCGGTGCCGGGTCGGCCGCGGACGGCGCCCAGTCGGACGTGCGGGCGTACAGGGCCTGGAAGGCGACCGTGTTCCAGTACGTCAGGAGCGTCTTGCGGACGACCTCCTGGATGGTGCCGTGGCCGACGCGCCGCGCCGCCCACGGGGAGCCGCCCGCCGCCATGAACCAGCGCACCGCGTCGGCGCCGTGCTGGTCCATCAGCGGGATGGGCTGGAGGATGTTGCCCAGGTGCTTGGACATCTTCCGGCCGTCCTCGGCGAGGATGTGGCCGAGGCACACCACGTTCTCGTACGACGACTTGTCGAACACCAGCGTGCCGACGGCCATCAGGGTGTAGAACCAGCCACGGGTCTGGTCGATGGCCTCCGAGATGAACTGCGCCGGGTAGCGGCTCTCGAAGATCTCCTTGTTCTTGTACGGGTAGCCCCACTGCGCGAACGGCATCGAACCCGAGTCGTACCAGGCGTCGATGACCTCGGGGACGCGGTACGCCTCCAGCTGGCAGTTCTGCTGCGAGCAGGTGAACGTGATCTCGTCGATGAACGGACGGTGCGGGTCCAGCTCCGACTGGTCGGTACCCGTCAGCTCACCGAGTTCGGCGCGCGAGCCGACGCAGGTGAGGTGGTTGTCCTCGCAGCGCCAGATGGGCAGCGGCGTGCCCCAGTAGCGGTTGCGGGACAGCGCCCAGTCGACGTTGTTGTTGAGCCAGTCGCCGAAGCGTCCGTTCTTGACCGAATCGGGGAACCAGTTGGTCTTCTCGTTCTCTTCGAGGAGCCGGTTCTTGATCGCGGTCGTGCGGATGTACCAGGACGGCTGCGCGTAGTAGAGCAGCGCGGTGTGGCAGCGCCAGCAGTGCGGGTAGCTGTGCTCGTACGGGACGTGGCGGAAGAGCTTGCCGCGGGCGGCCAGGTCCTCGGTGAGCGCCTCGTCGGCCTTCTTGAAGAAGACGCCGCCGATCAGCGGCAGCCCTTCCTCGAAGGTCCCGTCGGGGCGGACCGGGTTGACGACCGGGAGGCCGTAGGCGCGGCAGACGACGAGGTCGTCGGCGCCGAAGGCGGGGGACTGGTGGACCAGACCCGTACCGTCCTCGGTCGTGACGTACTCGGCGTTCACGACGTAGTGGGCCGCAGCGGATCCGTCGCTGCCCTCGACGCTCGGGAAGTCGACCAGGGTGAACGGGCGCTCGTAGGTCCAGCGCTCCATCTCACGGCCGGTGAAGCTCTCGCCGGTGGTCTCCCAGCCCTCGCCGAGCGCCTTCTCCAGCAGCGGCTGCGCGACGACGAGCTTCTCCTCGCCGTTCGTCGCGACGACGTAGGTGACCTCGGGGTGTGCGGCGACGGCGGTGTTGGAGACCAGGGTCCAGGGGGTGGTCGTCCAGACCAGGAGTGCGGCCTCGCCGGCCAGCGGGCCGCTGGTCAGCGGGAAGCGCACGAAGACCGAGGGGTCGACGACCGTCTCGTAGCCCTGTGCCAGCTCGTGGTCGGAGAGCCCGGTGCCGCAGCGCGGGCACCAGGGAGCCACCCGGTGGTCCTGGACCAGCAGGTCCTTGTTGAAGATTTCCTTCAGCGACCACCACACGGAGTCGACGTACTCCGGGTCCATCGTGCGGTACGCGTCGTCCAGGTCGACCCAGTAGCCCATGCGGGTGGTCAGCTCGGTGAAGGCGTCGGTGTGCCGGGTGACGGACTCGCGGCACTTGGCGTTGAACTCGGCGATGCCGAACGCCTCGATGTCCTTCTTGCCGTTGAAGCCCAGCTCCTTCTCGACCGCGAGCTCGACCGGCAGGCCGTGGCAGTCCCAGCCGGCCTTGCGGCCGACGTGGTAGCCCTGCATGGTGCGGAAGCGGGGAAAGACGTCCTTGAAGACGCGGGCCTCGATGTGGTGCGCGCCGGGCATGCCGTTGGCGGTGGGCGGGCCCTCGTAGAAGACCCATTCCGGGCGGCCCTCGGACTGTTCGAGGCTCTTGGCGAAGACCTTGCTGTCGCGCCAGAAGTCGAGCACGGCGTGTTCGAGCGCGGGCAGGTCGACCTGGGCGGGTACCGGGCGGTACTGAGGCGATGTCATGTGCGGCTTCCTCCGGCGGACGTTTTCCACTTCCGTCGGAGGGACGAGAGCATCTCGCTCCCGCGGTACCACCCTCCTTGGCCCCGGGCGTGCGCCCTTGGCCCCCTCATTGGGTCGCGATGCCGGGTCTACTGGCCTTGCGGCGTTCTTCCGACGGCTCCGGGTGATCTTCACGACGCGCTCGCCCCCGGGCTTCCACCGTCCCCGGGTCGCTCATGGCCGCGTACGACGCTACTCGTCCCATCCACGCCTCTCGCTGAGGCAAGTGTACGGGCCCGTACGGGCGACGGCCGACCGGTTTACCCGGCGGCGCGGGCGTGACCCGAATGGCCACAGGGGAGCGGACGGACTTCCCGGCCGGGGGCGGGAGCGGATTACCGGGCGGGGAGCTGGGCACAACGGAGGCAGGCGCGCCACGACCCGGGTACGGGGAGGGGCGTGACGGCGGCGTGCCCCGTTGCCGCGGAGCTGGGGTCGATTTATCGTCCCAGCACGATTCGCGTGCAAGATCACAATATGTGAAGGGGCCGCGGCCATGGTGGCGAAGAAGACGGCGAAAGAGACCGTGGAGACCGTGGCCGGCACCGGGGCCGACGGAAAGCCACCGGCCGGGACGGCTGCCAGGAAGACGGTGGCGAAGAAGACGGCTGCCAAGAAGACGGCTGCCAAGAAGGCCCCGGCGAAGAGGACCGCGGCCGCGACCGCGGTGGAGAAGACGGCGGCAAAGAAGGCGCCGGCGAGGAAGAGCGCAGCCAAGAAGGCTTCGAAGAAGGCCGCAGCGACGGCCACGGGGGCGGCCCAGGCCGCCGAGCAGACGGGAGCCCACACGGTGGTAGCCAAGAAGAGCGCGGGTCGGACCACAGCCGCCGGGAAGGCCGCGGCCGCGGTGCCGCAGGCCCGCGCGGCCGCTGCGACAGCGCCCGGAGAGCTGGCGGTACGGCCCGGGGAGGACCCCTGGACGCCGGAGGAGGTCGCCGAGGCGCGCACGGTCCTGACCAGTGAGGTTCTGCGGCTGCGGAGCGAGCTGGAGGCCTCGGGCGCCGCCCTCGCCGGACTGATGCGGGACTCCGGGGACGGCGCCGGGCACGACGAGGCGGACACCGGAACGAAGAACATCACCCGCGAGCACGAGCTGTCGCTGGCCGCCAACGCGCAGGAGATGCTGGAGCAGACCGAGCGCGCCCTGGCCCGGCTGGAGGCGGGGACCTACGGACTCTGTGAGATCTGCGGCAAGCCGATCGGCAAGGCGCGGATGCAGGCCTTCCCCCGGGCCACGCTGTGTGTGGAGGACAAACAGAAGCAGGAGCGGCGCGGCTGATCCGGCGGGGCCGCGCCCGGACCCGCGAAACGGCCTTCGTCCGGTCCGGGCGGACCTGTCGTCCGGACCGGACGCGGCTTTCGTCCGGACCGGACAGCGGCCGCGGGCGCCGGACCCCACCGGCCCGGCCCGACCCGAACGAAAGAGCCCGGGTGTGTCGTACCCTCGTCCTCAGTCAGGCACCTAGGTTGAGGGACTCACGTGGCAGAGGCGGAGCGCATCATCGGTACGCCGGATATCCCTGATGCCGAGGGGGCGGCCGGGGACGAGACCCCGCAGACCGCCGAGGCCGGGGCCAAGGGCCCGGACGCGGGCGAGACCGGAAGCACGGACGCGGGCGGGGCGGCGGCCGGGGGCAAGGGCCACCGGAAGATCCTCGCGCTCTTCGTCGTGGCCGTGGTCGCCTATCTGCTCGACCTGAGCAGCAAGATGCTCGTGGTCGCCAAGCTGGAGCACCAGGAGCCCATCGAGATCTTCGGCGACTGGCTGAAGCTCAGCGCGATCCGCAACGCGGGTGCCGCGTTCGGGATCGGCGAGGCCTTCACGGTGATCTTCACCGTGATCGCCGCCGGTGTGATCGTGGTCATCGCCCGGCTGGCCCGCAAGCTCTACAGCCTGCCGTGGGCCATCGCGCTGGGGCTGCTGCTCGGCGGTGCGCTCGGCAACCTCACCGACCGCATCTTCCGCGCGCCCGGCGTGTTCGAGGGCGCGGTGGTGGACTTCATCGCCCCCGCGCACTTCGCCGTCTTCAACCTCGCCGACTCCGCGATCGTCTGCGGCGGAATCCTCATCGTGATCCTTTCCTTCAAGGGCCTGGACCCCGACGGCACCGTGCACAAGGACTAGCGGGCGCAAGGCATACTCGACAGGTGAGTACGCATCCCGAGATCCGCACCCTGCCCGTACCCGATGGCCTGGAAGGCGAGCGCGTCGACGCCGCCATCTCCCGGATGTTCGGTTTCTCCCGCACCAAGGCCGCAGAGCTGGCCGCTGCCGGGAAGGTCCAGGTGGACGGTTCGGTGGCCGGGAAGTCCGAGCGGGTGCACGGTGGCGCCTGGCTGGAGGTGGAGATGCCGCAGGCGGCCGCTCCGGTCCAGATCGTCGCCGAGCCCGTCGAGGGCATGGAGATCGTGCACGACGACGACGACATCGTCGTCATCGTGAAGCCGGTGGGCGTCGCGGCCCACCCGAGCCCCGGCTGGACCGGGACCACGGTCATCGGCGGGCTCGCGGCCGCCGGGTACCGGATCTCCACGTCCGGTGCCGCCGAGCGCCAGGGCATCGTGCACCGCCTGGACGTCGGCACCTCCGGGCTGATGGTCGTCGCCAAGTCGGAGCGCGCCTACACCCTGCTCAAGGCACAGTTCCGCGACCGGGTCGTCGAGAAGAAGTACCACGCGCTCGTCCAGGGCCACCCGGACCCGATGAGCGGCACCATCGACGCCCCCATCGGCCGGCACCCCAACCACGACTACAAGTGGGCGGTCACGGCCGAGGGCAAGCCGTCGGTGACGCACTACGACCTGATCGAGGCCTACCGCGCCGCGAGCCTCCTCGACATCAAGCTGGAGACGGGCCGCACGCACCAGATCCGGGTGCACATGTCGGCCCACCGCCACCCGTGCGTCGGCGACCTCACCTACGGCGCCGACCCGACCCTGGCCAAGCGGCTGGGGCTGACCCGGCAGTGGCTGCACGCCGTGCGCCTCGGCTTCGAGCACCCCTCCGACGGCAGCTGGGTCGAGTTCGCCAGCAGCTACCCGGACGACCTCCAGCAGGCCCTCGACAAGATCGCGGCGGAGAGCGAATGACCGCTGGGCCCGCCCCGTACACCACCCGCAGGGCCCTCGGCGACAGCGATCTCGCGGCCTGCTTCCAGGTCCGCAAGGACGTCTTCGTCGGTGAGCAGCGGGTGCCCGAGGAGATCGAGTACGACGCGCACGACGCGGACGCGGTGCATGTCCTGGCGCTCGCGGCGGACGGCTCGGCGCTCGGCACGGGGCGGCTGCTGCACGGTCCCGCAGTGGCGGACCGGGCGGGCGGCGACCTCACGGCCGGCTCGCTCGGCAGGCTCGCGGTGACCCGGGAGGCGCGCGGCCTCGGCGCCGGCACCGCACTGGTGCGCGCCATCGAGGACGAGGCGCGCACCCTGGGCCTGGCCGCCGTCGATCTGCACGCCCAGACCCACGCCCTCGGTTTCTACGAGCGGCTCGGGTACGTGGCGTACGGCCCCGAATTCCCGGACGCGGGCATCGCCCACCGGGCCATGCGCCGTTCGCTCTGACGTCACCCCCCCCCGGATCGCCCGCAGCGGTGCGGCGGCGGCCGATACATCGGAGGACCGAGGGGCCAAGGGGGCGGCCGGAGGGGGGTGTTGTCTGAATTGCGGGGATTGCGTGGCAGGGTGGAAGCCCCTATCGGCCGAGCTCACGGCCTGACCCCGCACGCCCGGAAGGCACATCGTGGACCAAATGGCACTGCTGCTCCTGCTTCTGCTGGGAGCCGTGGTCACGGTGCCCCTCGGGGAGCGTCTGGGTCTTCCGGCGCCGGTGCTGATGACGCTCGCCGGGGTCGCGATGGCGTTCACCAGCTTCGTGCCGAATGTCGACATCCCGCCGGAGATCATCCTCCCCGCGCTGCTGCCGCCGCTGCTGTACGCATCGGTGCAGCGCACCTCCTGGCGGCAGTTCGCGGCCAACAGACGGCCGATCTTCCTGCTGGCCGTGGCGCTGGTCTTCGTCACCACGGCGGCCGTCGCCGCGGTCGCCAACGCGATCGTCCCGGGGCTGCCCATCGCCGCCGCGGTCGCCCTCGGCGCGCTCGTCGCCCCGCCCGACCCGGTCGCCGCGACCGCTGTCGCGGGCTCGGTCGGACTGCCGCGCCGGCTCGTCTCGATCCTGGAGGGCGAGGGGCTGTTCAACGACGTGACCGCGATCGTGCTCTACCACGTGGCGATCGCCGCCGCCGTGAGCGGCACCTTCTCGCTGCCCGAGGCGTTCGGCCTGCTGATCCTGTCCGCCGTCGTCGCGGTGGTGGTCGGGCTGGCGCTGGGCTGGCTCACCATCAAGCTGATGAACATCCTGGGTGATGCCACCCTTCAGGTCGGCCTCTCCCTGCTCGTACCGTTCGTGAGCTACGTCCTCGCCGAGGAGCTCATGGGGTCGGGCGTGCTGGCCGTCCTCACCACCGCGCTCTTCCTCGCCGAGCACACCGCGGACGCAGACGATGTCCTCGGACGTCTGACCGGACGCAGCTTCTGGGAGATCGTCGACACGCTCGTCACCGGGGTCGCCTTCGGGCTGATCGGCCTCGAACTCCACAGTGTCTTCGGCACGGCCGACGGGCGCGTA
This sequence comes from Streptomyces sp. NPDC079020, assembly GCF_044542225.1. Taxonomy (NCBI): domain Bacteria; kingdom Bacillati; phylum Actinomycetota; class Actinomycetes; order Kitasatosporales; family Streptomycetaceae; genus Streptomyces; species Streptomyces sp. NPDC079020. Next base: position 280,979 of record NZ_JBITUB010000001.1, on the reverse strand, counting down.
CCGCAGATGGTGGGCTGGGGCCTGGCGATCGTCGTGGTCGTCGTCGGCGTACGACTGCTGTGGCTACTGCCCGCGACCTGGCTGGCCAAACGGCTGCACACCCGGCGCGATGTGAGCGAGGAGATCCCCACCAGCTGGCGGGAGACCGTCGTCATGTGGTGGGCCGGGATGCGAGGGGTGGCCTCGGTCGCGCTGGCGCTGGCGATCCCGCTGGAGACGGACGACGGGAAGCCGTTCCCCGGCCGTGACGAGATCATCTTCATCGCGTTCACCGTCATCATGGCGACCCTCGTCTTCCAGGGGCTCACACTGCCGTGGCTGGTGCGCAAGCTCGGGGTGCGTGCCGACACCGACGCCGAACAGGCCCTGGAACGGGAGCTCGCGATCCGGGCGGCCAAGGCGGCGAAGCACCGGCTCAAGGAGATCCAGGAGGTCGAGGACTTCCCGGAGGACGTCGTCGAGCGGCTCCAGCGCGCGGCGTACGACATCGGGGCACGGATCAGCCCCGACATGGTCGACGACGAGCGGCGCGAGGCGTACGCGCAGCGGGCGGAACGGTTCCGGGCGGTCAACCGTATTCAGCGGGAGATGATGTCGGCCGCCCGTCACGCGGTGCTCTCCGCCCGCAGCGAGCCGGGCGCCGACCCCGAGGTCGTCGACCGGGTGCTGCGCTACCTGGACGTACGCAGCCTGCGCTGAGAGCCTGTCGGGTGACCTTCGATCGGGAAGCGGACGTGGCATGGTGCGTGCGATTCCCAGGCGCCGGAAGCGTGCGTGCCAGGGCGTGGCCGCCCGATCAGAGGTCACCCGACAGGCTCTGAGGCGGCGGGACGGACCGGACGGGGGAGGCGGAGAGGACGGACGTGCCCGGCGCGGGGTCAGCCGCGTCCCGTCCGCGGGGCCTTGCTGTCGCCGCCGTGGCCACTGCCGTGGCCGCCCCTGTGGCCGCCGTCCGGCGGGCCCCGGGGCCCTGTCGTTCGGATCGGGCCGGGCTCGCTGGCACCATGGGCGTCATGAACATCATGCTTTTCCACTCGACCTATGGGCTGCGGCCCGCCGTGCACGCCGCGGCCGACCGGCTCCGGGCCGCCGGCCATGAGGTGCGGGTGCCCGATCTGTTCGAGGGGCACACCTTCGACACGGTGGAGGAGGGCATGGCCTTCAAGGAGCAGGTGGGCAAGGACGAGCTGCTCAGGCGCGCCGTGCTGGCCGCGGCGCCCTACTCCGACCAGGGACTGGTGTACGCGGGCTTCTCCTTCGGCGCCTCCACCGCGCAGACCCTGGCCCTCGGCGACGAGAAGGCGCGCGGGCTGCTGCTCCTGCACGGCACCTCGGACATCGCGGAGAACGCCTCGGTGGACGAACTCCCCGTACAGCTGCATGTCGCCGACCCCGACCCGTTCGAGTCGCCCGACTGGCTCAACAGCTGGTACCTCCAGATGCGGCGGACCGGAGCCGATGTGGAGGTCTACCGCTATCCGGGCGCCGGGCACCTGTTCACCGACCCGGAGCTGCACGACTACGACGAGCGGGCCGCCGAGCAGACCTGGAAGGTCGCCCTGGGGTTCCTCGCCACGCTGTGACCGGGCCGGAAAACCCGCGGCGGGGTCCCGCACCTTCCGGTGCCGGACCCCGCCGCGCCGTACGGCCGTGAGCGGACGGGCGGACGTTACGCCTTCAGCGCCTTGTCGACCGCGGCGTTGAAGTCGGCCACCGACATCGGGGCGTTCTCGCTGCCCTCGGCGGTGACCGGCTTGCCGTCCATCCTCAGCGACGGCGTGCCCCTCACCCCGCTCTTTTCGAACGCCTTGGACATCTTCATCGCCCAGGCGTCGTACGTGCCGTCCTCCACGTTCTCGCGGAACTCCTTGTTGCCCTTCAGCGCGTCCACGGAGTCCGCCACCTCGAGCAGGAAGCTGTCCTTGGCGAACTTGTCGTCGCTCTCCTCCGGGTGGTACTTCGCGGAGTAGAGCGCGGCCTTGTAGTCCAGGAACGCTTCGGGGCTCACATCGAGAGCCGCGCCCAGCGCGCTGAGGGCGTTCTTGGAGCCCTCTCCGCTGTCGGAGTTGTCGATGAAGGTCGCACCGACGTACTTGATCTTGTACTTGCCCGCCTCGACGTCCTTCTCGACGGTCTCGCCGACCGCCTGCTCGAACGTGCCGCAGATCGGGCAGCGCGAGTCCTCGTACAGCTCAAGGGTCTTCTTGGCGGTCGACTTGCCGATGACCACGGTCGTGCCGTCCTTGCCCGAGGTGTTCTTCGGGGCGGTCACGTTCTTCGCGTCCGCGGCGGCCGTCCAGGCGTCCGGCTTGTTCAGCTGCATCACGCCGTAGCTGATGCCGCCGATGACCGCCAGCGCGGCGACGACCGAGACACCGACGACGACCTGCTTGCGGGCCTTGTCCTTCTTCGCCTGGCGCTCGCGCTCGGCGCGCAGCCGCTCGCGGGCCGCTGCCTTGTTGGCCTGGGTGTTGCGGTTGCTCATGATCGTTCTCCGTGGGTGCGAAAGCTGGGTGTGGGGGTGCTGTACGGGCGGGGCCGCCGTTCCCGGGGCCCGGCGTGCCGCGTGCTCAGAGCGCGGCACGGACCGTCAGCGGCGGACCCCTTCGTCCCACGGAGTGCCCCAGCAGGCGGGCCGGGAAGAGCGGGTGCGGCCGGCCGGCCGGGCGCGGGGCGCGGGCCGTCCGGCGGCGGGAGTGGCCCACCACGGCGACGGCGGTCAGCAGCGGGCGGAACGCCACGGCGGCCACCGCGCGCAGCAGCCCCGCGAGCGCGGACTCCCCGCGCCTCAGCCAGGCCGCGGCGAGCAGCCCGACGGTCACATGGGCGGCGAGCAGCAGCCACGGCACCGCGGGCCCCGGCTGCGCCAGCAGGGCGGCGGCCCGGTCACCGGCTCCGGTCACCCCGGCCAGCGGGGTGCCCACCGTGCCGACACCCGCGAGATGCGCGGCACCGCCGCCGCTCCCGCCGCACAGCACATCGACGCCCACGGACCGCAGCGGCCCCGCGATCGGGCCGCCGGCCGCCCCGTAACAGAGATGCTGCCCCGTGGTGAAGACCGTGTCGGCGGCCAGCTCCAGCGGGACGAGCAGGCCCGCGATCGCCCCGAAGCCGCGCTCGCGGCCCGCCAGCGCGTACGCCGTCGCGAAGACGGCGCAGGCCAGCATCGCGACCGCGGTCAGCGGCAGCGGGACCTGGGAGAGCAGCACATGGGAAGCAGTGGACAGGGTGACGACGAGCGCTGTGAAAAGCGCCGCGCGCACCACCCTGAGCTGCGTCCCTGAGATGTCCATCGCCGGAGAGTGTGTCATGTGTACCTGTAAACGACCCCTAAAACCCCCGGACCCGCGGGATCCGGGGGTCCGGGACCGCCCTACAGGCCGGGAATACGGTCGTTGCGGAAGAGGTCCACGAAGATCTGGTGGTCGGCGCGGGCACGGGCCCCGTAGCTGTGGGCGAAGTCGACCAGCAGCTCCGCGAAGCCCTCCTCGTCGGCCGCGATGGCCGCGTCGATCGCCCGCTCCGTGGAGAACGGCACCAGCGAGTGCCCGCTCTCGTCGTCCGCCGCCGAGTGCATCGTCGCCGTCGCCCGGCCGAGATCGGCGACGACTGCCGCGATCTCCTCCGGCTCGTCGATGTCGGACCAGTCCAGGTCGACGGCGTACGGCGACACCTCCGCCACCAGCTGGCCCGCGCCGTCCAGCTCGGTCCAGCCGAGCCACGGGTCGGCGTGGGCCTGCAGCGCGCGCTGCGAGATCACGGTGCGGTGCCCCTCGTGCTGGAAGTAGTCCCGCACGGCGGCGTCGGTGATGTGCCGGGAGACCGCCGGGGTCTGCGCCTGCTTGAGATAGATCACCACATCGTTCTCCAGGGCGTCGCTGTTGCCCTCCAGGAGGATGTTGTACGACGGCAGCCCGGCCGAGCCTATGCCGATGCCCCGCCGGCCCACCACGTCCTTCACCCGGTACGAGTCGGGGCGGGTCAGGCTCGACTCGGGCAGCGTCTCCAGATAGCCGTCGAACGCGGACAGCACCTTGTAGCGGGTCGCCGCGTCCAGGTCGATCGCCCCGCCGCCGGCGGCGAACCGGCGCTCGAAGTCCCGTATCTCCGTCATCGAGTCCAGCAGCGAGAACCGGGTCAGCGAGCGGGCGTCACGCAGCGCGTCCAGCAGCGGACCCTGGGCGGTGTCCAGCGTGAACGGCGGCAGCTCGTCGTTCTTCGCGCCGGCCGCCAGGGCGTGGATCCGCTCCCGGTAGGCGGCGGCGTAGATCCGCACCAGCTCGCTGATCTGGCCGTCGCTCAGCGCCTTCGCGTAGCCGATCAGGGCCACGGAGGCGGCGAAGCGCTTGAGGTCCCAGGTGAACGGGCCCACATAGGCCTCGTCGAAGTCGTTCACATTGAAGATCAGCCGGCCGTTGGCGTCCATGTACGTGCCGAAGTTCTCCGCGTGCAGATCGCCGTGGATCCACACCCGTCCGGTGCGCTCGTCCAGATAGTCCCCGCCGTGCCGCTCCCGCTCCACATCGCCGTAGAACAGGCACGCCGTGCCGCGGTAGAAGGCGAAGGCCGAGCCCGCCATCTTGCGGAACTTGACCCGGAAGGCCGCGGGATCGGCGGCCAGCAGCTCACCGAAAGCGGTGTCGAAAACGGCGAGGATCTGCTCCCCGCGCTGCGCCGCGCCGGTCTGCGTTTCCGACATTTCTTGGTGCCTCCTGGTACCGGACGTGCATGACGTGGGACGTGCCCCATGACGTGACTGAGGACATGACAAAAAGGACACGTTCCTCAGCCTCTACAACGCGCGACCGTACCCGGGAGTGCCCTTCGTCCGTCACCTCCAAGACGTAGACTTCCCCGCTGTCCCCCCTGTCCGTCATCCCCAGTTCTCCCGGAGGCCCGACGCCGTGACCAAGCCGCCCTTCACGCACCTTCACGTCCACACGCAGTACTCGCTCCTGGACGGTGCCGCGCGGCTCAAGGACATGTTCGAGGCGTGCAACGAGATGGGCATGTCGCACATCGCGATGACGGACCACGGCAACCTGCACGGGGCGTACGACTTCTTCCACAGCGCCACCAAGGCGGGTGTGACGCCGATCATCGGCATCGAGGCGTACGTCGCCCCGGAGTCGCGCAAGCACAAGCGCAAGGTGCAGTGGGGACAGCCGCACCAGAAGCGCGACGATGTGTCCGGATCCGGTGGTTACACCCACAAGACGATCTGGGCGTCGAACAAGACCGGCCTCCACAACCTCTTCCGGCTCTCCTCGGACGCGTACGCCGAGGGCTGGCTGCAGAAGTGGCCGCGGATGGACAAGGAGACCATCGCCAAGTGGTCCGAGGGTCTGATCGCGTCCACCGGGTGCCCCTCGGGCGAGGTACAGACCCGGCTGCGGCTCGGACAGTTCGACGAGGCGGTCCAGGCGGCCTCCGACTACAAGGACATCTTCGGCAGGGGCAAGTACTTCCTGGAGCTGATGGACCACGGCATCGAGATCGAGCGCCGCGTCCGCGACGGGCTCCTCGAAATCGGCAGGAAGCTGGACATCCCGCCGCTGGTGACGAACGACTCGCACTACACCTACGCGAGCGAGGCCACGGCGCACGACGCCCTGCTGTGCATCCAGACCGGCAAGAACCTCTCCGACCCGGACCGCTTCCGCTTCGACGGCACCGGCTACTACCTCAAGACCACGGAGGAGATGTACGGCGTCGACTCCTCCGACGCCTGGCAGGAGGGCTGCGCCAACACCCTGCTGGTCGCGGAACAGATCGACACGGGCGGCATGTTCGAGGCGAAGAACCTCATGCCGAAGTTCGACATCCCGGACGGCTTCACCGAGATCACCTGGTTCCAGGAAGAGGTCCGGGTCGGCATGCAGCGCCGCTTCCCGGGCGGGGTCCCCGACGACCGGCAGAAGCAGGTCGAGTACGAGATGGACATCATCATCCAGATGGGGTTCCCGGGGTACTTCCTGGTCGTCGCCGACTTCATCATGTGGGCCAAGAACAACGGCATCGCGGTCGGTCCCGGACGAGGCAGCGCCGCCGGTTCGATCGTGGCGTACGCGATGGGCATCACCGACCTCGACCCGATCGAGCACGGGCTGATCTTCGAGCGGTTCCTGAACCCCGAGCGTGTCTCCATGCCCGACGTCGACATCGACTTCGACGAGCGCCGGCGCGTCGAAGTGATCCGGTACGTGACCGAGAAGTACGGCGCCGACAAGGTCGCCATGATCGGTACGTACGGCAAGATCAAGGCCAAGAACGCCATCAAGGACTCCGCCCGGGTCCTGGGCTACCCGTACGCCATGGGCGACCGGCTCACCAAGGCGATGCCCGCCGACGTCCTGGGCAAGGGCATCGACCTCAACGGCATCACCGACCCCAAGCACCCGCGCTACAGCGAGGCGGGCGAGATCCGGGGGATGTACGAGAACGAGCCGGACGTACGGAAGGTCATCGACACCGCGAAGGGCGTCGAGGGCCTGGTGCGGCAGATGGGCGTGCACGCCGCGGGCGTCATCATGTCCAGCGAACCCATCGTCGACCACGCCCCCGTCTGGGTGCGGCACACCGACGGCGTCACCATCACGCAGTGGGACTACCCGCAGTGCGAGTCGCTCGGCCTGCTGAAGATGGACTTCCTGGGCCTGCGCAACCTGACGATCATGGACGACGCCATCAAGATGGTGAAGTCCAACAAGGGCATCGACCTGGAGATGCTCTCCCTGCCGCTGGACGACCCCAAGACGTACGAACTGCTCTGCCGCGGTGACACGCTCGGCGTCTTCCAGTTCGACGGCGGTCCGATGCGCTCCCTGCTGCGCCAGATGCAGCCCGACAACTTCGAGGACATTTCCGCCGTCTCGGCCCTCTACCGGCCGGGCCCGATGGGAATGAACTCCCACACGAACTACGCGGAGCGCAAGAACGCCCGCCAGGAGATCACCCCGATCCACCCGGAGCTGGAGGAGCCTCTCAAGGAGGTCCTCGGCCTCACCTACGGCCTGATCGTCTACCAGGAGCAGGTGCAGAAGGCCGCCCAGATCGTCGCCGGGTACTCGCTCGGCGAGGCCGACATCCTGCGCCGCGTGATGGGCAAGAAGAAGCCCGACGAGCTGGCGAAGAACTTCGTCCTCTTCGAGGCGGGCGCCAAGGAGAAGGGCTTCTCCGACGCGGCGATCAAGGCGCTGTGGGACGTACTGGTGCCGTTCGCCGGATACGCGTTCAACAAGGCGCACTCCTCCGCGTACGGCCTGGTCACCTACTGGACCGCGTACCTCAAGGCGAACTACCCCGCCGAGTACATGGCGGCCCTGCTGACCTCGGTCAAGGACGACAAGGACAAGTCCGCGGTCTACCTCAACGAGTGCCGCCGCATGGGCATCAAGGTGCTGCCGCCCAACGTCAACGAGTCGCTGTCCAACTTCGCCGCCCAGGGTGACGACGTGATCCTCTTCGGCCTGACCGCCGTGCGCAACGTCGGTCAGAACGTCGTCGACTCGATCATCCGGAGCCGCAAGGCGAAGGGGAAGTACAGCACCTTCCCCGACTTCCTCGACAAGGTCGAAGCGGTCGTCTGCAACAAGCGCACCGTCGAGTCCCTCATCAAGGCCGGTGCCTTCGACGAGATGGGCCACACCCGCAAGGGCCTCGTCGCCCACCACGAGCCGATGATCGACAACGTGGTGCAGGTCAAGCGCAAGGAGGCCGAGGGACAGTTCGACCTGTTCGGCGGCATGGGTGAGGAGGAGAGCGACGAGCCCGGCTTCGGGCTGGACGTGGAGTTCTCCGACATCGAGTGGGAGAAGTCCTACCTGCTCGCGCAGGAACGGGAAATGCTCGGACTGTACGTCTCCGACCACCCGCTCTTCGGGCTGGAGCACGTCCTGTCCGACAAGGCCGACGCGTCGATCTCCCAGCTGACCGGCGGCGAGCACGGCGACGGTGCCATCGTGACCGTCGGCGGCATCATCTCCGGCCTCCAGCGCAAGATGACCAAGCAGGGCAACGCCTGGGCCATCGCGACCGTGGAGGACCTGGCGGGCTCCATCGAGTGCATGTTCTTCCCGGCCACCTACCAGCTGGTCTCCACCCAGCTCGTCGAGGACACCGTCGTCTTCGTCAAGGGCCGGCTGGACAAGCGCGAGGACGTGCCGCGTCTGGTCGCCATGGAGATGCAGGTCCCCGACATCTCCAACGCCGGGACCAACGCGCCGGTCGTCCTCACCATCCCCACGGTGAAGATCACCCCGCCCATGGTCAGCAGGCTCGGCGAGGTCCTGAGCAGCCACCGGGGCGACACCGAGGTACGGATCAGGCTCCAGGGCCCCCGCAAGACCACGGTGCTCCGGCTCGACCGGCACCGGGTGAAGCCCGACCCCGCGCTCTTCGGTGACCTGAAGGTGCTGCTCGGCCCGTCCTGCCTGGCCGGCTGACCGACGCCACCCACGACGGGAGGGGCGCCCCGCGGCTGCGGGGCGCCCCTCCTGGTCTGCGGGCCTGAGGCCGGACCGGAGATGACCGGTCAGTTGTGGCCGAAGCGCCGCTGGTGCTTGCGCGCGACATCGGAGGGGCTGCCCTGGGCCTGGGACTGGGGCTGGTTCTGCGACTCGAAGGCCGTGGACTTCGCCTGCTCCTCGCCGCGCTCCGAGGCGGACGCGCGATCCTGCTGGCTGCCCTGCTTGCGGTTCTTGTGCTTGGCCATGGTGAATGCCTCCTGTGGGGAATCCTGTGGGGCCAGGACCGCTGTCAGACTCACATAGCACCGCAAAGGCCGCATGTTGGATCATTACCGTGCGTAGCAGTATCCGCAGTCGGCCGTTTTCCGGATCCGCCACGCCGATGATCGAGTTCCGGACGTTAACCCCTTCACGGTCGGGCAGACTCGAAGGAAACCCTGAGTAAACCCGTTCCCGAATTCCTGGAAGAGGGTGGAACGCGTGGACCGTTGCGTCGTCCTGGTGGACGCCGGCTACTTGCTGGGCGCAGCCGCGAGTCTGCTGGCCGGGGAGCCCGCCCGTTCCCGCATCACCGTCGACCACGCGGCCCTGATCCAGGGACTGCGCGAACGTGCCGAGATCGATACGGAACAGCCCCTGCTCCGGATCTACTGGTTCGACGGCGCCCCCGACCGCGTACCGCAGCCCGAGCACCGCAGACTCCGGGTGATGTCCCGTGTGACCGTACGCCTGGGCGCTCTCACCCGCAGTGACGGGCGCTGGGCGCAGAAGGGCGTCGACGCCGCCATGCACGCCGAGCTCACCGAGCTGGCCAGGAACCGGGCCTGCTCCGATGTGGTGCTGGTGACCGGCGACGGTGATCTGCTGCCCGGACTGATGTCCGCCAAGGAGCACGGGGTCGCCGTCCATCTGTGGGCCGTTCAGGCCGCCGACGGCGACTACAACCAGTCCGAGGACCTGGTCGCCGAGGCGGACGAACGGCGCGTGCTCGACCGGGCCTGGATCACCAAGGCCGTGCGGGCCAAGGAGACCGGCGGCATCTGCGCCCCGCCGCCCGCCCCGCGCCCCGAGATCGCCGCCATCCTCTCCGCCCCGCTGCCGGAGGCGGCCCTCGCCGCGTCCGCCGAGCGCGCCTCCGAGGCCCAGGCCGCCGCCGCCCGCAACGGCACCGCGGAGCCGGCCGGCGAGAACAACGCCGTCGCGCCGCCCGCCCCCGCCCACAAGGGCGTCCCCACCCCGAAGGACCTGGCCGCCCTCCGGGCACCCGGCGCACACGCCGAGCGGCCCTCCGCGGCCCCGCCCGCCAACGCGACCCTGCGCTGGTCCTCCGACAAGGGGTGGGTGGAGCGCGGCGGCCCGCTCGGCGAGCCGCCCGAGACCGCCTCCCTGCCGACCCTGGCCCAGCTCACCAGCGCCGAACAGCGCTGGGCGGACCGGGAGGAGGACATCACCACCGTCGGCGGCGACCCGTTCGAGGTCGGCCAGGTCTTCGCCCGGCGCTGGATGGAACGGCTGCCGGAGACCGTGCACCTGCAGAAGCTGTCCACCATGTACCCGCGCATCCCGCACCGGATCGACGGTGAACTGCTGCGGTACGCGGCACGCTTCGGACTCCTCGCGCACAAGGACGACCAGATCGACGAGCACGACCGCTATGCGATCCGGGCCGGATTCTGGCGCGAGATCGACGTCCGCGCCGCGGCGGAGCACGTACCCGCGGTGGAGTAGCCGGTGGAGCGGAGGTGCGGCGGCCGTTGCGGCGGCCGTTCCGGCCGCCGGGGAGGGCCGCACCGGGCACCCCGGCCCAGGAGCGGGACCGTGCCCCGGATACGGCCCCGGACGCGGTCCGGGGCATCCGACCCCGTACCCTCATACCTCGTGAGCAAGGGCACAGCACAGGCACAGAGGGCCACCGGAACCGTGTGCGCGGTGCGTGATCTGGTCAAGACCCACCCCGCCGTCCGGGGCCGGCGCGGACGGCCCGCCACCCCCGAGGTACGCGCCACCGACGGAATCAGCCTCGATGTGCGGCGCGGCGAGATCTTCGGGCTGCTCGGCCCCAACGGGGCGGGCAAGACCACCCTGGTCCGGCAGCTCACCGGGCTGATGCGCCCCGACTCCGGAAGTGTCGAAGTGCTGGGGCACGACCTGGTGCGCCACCCCGAACGGGCCTCCCGCCTCATCGGCTACCTGGGGCAGGAATCCACCGCCCTCGACGAGCTGACCGTGTCCCTCGCCGCAGAGACCACCGGGCGGCTGCGTGGCCTCGCCGTACGGGAGGCCCGCGCCGAGCGCGACGCCGTGCTGGAGGAACTGGGACTCACCGGACTCGCCGCGCGCCCCCTGAAGAAGCTCTCCGGCGGGGAGCGCAGGCTCGCCTGCTTCGCCGCCACCCTCGTCGGGGAGCGCCCCGTCCTGGTGCTGGACGAGCCCACGACCGGCATGGACCCCGTCGCCAGGCGCGCCGTGTGGGCCGCCGTCGACCGGCGCAGGGCCGAGCGCGGTGTCACGGTCCTGCTCGTCACCCACAACGTGATCGAGGCCGAGACCGTCCTCGACCGGGTCGCCGTCGTCGAACGCGGCCGGGTCATCGCCTGCGACACCCCCGGCGGGCTGAAGGAGCGGGTCGCCGGAGAGGTCCGGGTCGAGCTGGTGTGGCGGGAGCGGGCGCCGCTGGACGTCCCGGAGGTCGCCGCGCTGCGCGCCGTCGCCCAGGAGTCCGGACGGCGCTGGGTCCTGCGGCTGGGACCGGACGAGGCGCGGGCCGCGGTCGCCGCGGTGACCGGTGGCGCGGCCTTCGCCGCGCTCGACGATTTCACCCTGGCCACGCCCAGCCTGGAGGATGTCTATCTGGCCCTCGGCGGGGATGCGGCCAATGCGACCAAGGGGCTGGTGAAGGCGTGAGATTCCACGTACGGGAGCGGGGACACGTGCGGGCAGCCGTGTCGAGGGGGAGCGGCCTCAGGTGACGAGCATCGTTCCCGCCGAGGCGGTGTCCTCGCGCGCCCCGGACCGGGCGGCGCACGGGCCTTCCGGCACCGCCCGCACCCTGCCGGCCCCGCTCGCGCCGCGCGCCCGGCTGCTGCCCTCACTGGCCGCGGTGTACCGCGCCCAGCTCTCCCGGGCCCGGGTCGCCCGGATTCCGCTGCTGTTCGTGGCGACCTTCCAGTCCGTCGGGATCATGATCCTGATGCGCGGGGTCGTCGACGGCGGCTCCGAGGCCCGCGCCGTCGTCGCCGGTTCCAGTGTGCTGGTCGTGGCGTTCGTCGCGCTGAACCTGCTCGCCCAGTACTTCGGCCAGCTGCGGGCCGGCGGCGGGCTCGACCACTACGCCACGCTGCCGGTGCCGCCCGCCTCGGTGGTGCTGGGGGCGGCCGGTGCGTACGCCTCCTTCACCGTGCCCGGCACGCTCGTCACGGCCGTCACGGGCAGTGTGCTCTTCCAGCTGCCGATGACGCATCTGTGGGTGCTCGTCGCCGTGATCCCCCTCGCCGGGGCGGCGCTGGCGGGTCTGGGGGCCGCCCTCGGCCTGCTCGCGCCGCGCCAGGAGCTGGCCACGCTGCTCGGGCAGCTGGGCATGTCCGCCGCGCTGCTGCTCGGTGTGCTGCCGGCCGACCGGATGCCGGAGCCGGTGGGGTGGGCGCGCGATCTGCTGCCGTCCACGTACGGGGTCGAGGCGCTGGCCCGGTCCTTCGACGCCCGGCCGGACTGGACCGCGATCACGCTCGACCTCGGCGTGTGCTCGGCCGTGGGTGTGCTGTCGCTCGCGGTGGCGACGTGGGCCTACCGCCGCGCCGCGGTGCGCTGAAAGGTGTCCCGGAGGCCGGTGACCGGCCGCGTACGGCCGCGGGAGCCGGGGCAAGCGGTCCGGTGAGGCGGCGCACAGGGGAGCCTGGCACGATGGCTGAGTGACAGCACCTCTGACGCCGCCTCACCAGCCTTCGCCCCACGACCCCTGGCAGACCCCGCCGGCGGGCTCGCATCCCGCGCCCGGCCATGGGTCGCCGGACGCCACGGATCTGGCCACGGAGCTCCGTCAGGCCGCCGTGGTCATGGTGCTCGTGGCCCTGACCGGTCTCGGTCTCGGGCTGCTCTGGCTGTGGCTGGCACCGAGAGTGCCGCTGATCTCCGACGACACGGCCGTCTTCCTCAAGGACAGCGAGGGCGAGGAGGCCATCGGCGCCGACGGAACGTTTGTGCTGCTGGCACTCGTGTTCGGTGCGGTCACGGCCGCGGCGGTGGTCTTCTTCCGCCGCCGCGGGGGCATCTGGCTGGTCGTGGGGCTGGCGCTCGGCGGGCTGCTCGGCTCGCTGCTGGCGTGGCGCGTCGGCGTCTGGTTCGGGCCCACCTCGGACGTGGTCGCCCATGCGCGCGAGGTCGGCAAGGGCGTGGTCTTCGACGCGCCGCTGGAGCTCCACGCGGTGGGCGCGGTGCTGGCGTGGCCGATCGCGGCGATGAGCGTGCACCTGGGGCTGACGGCGATGTTCGGGCCGTCGGACATCGAGCCCGACTGGGGCCCCGCGCAGTGGCCGCCCGCGCCGAAGGACGGGGCGGGGCCGGCGGCGCCGTGAAGGCCGTCCGCAGGGCTTGTCCCGCAGGGCTGTCCCGTACTCCCCGGCGGGCGCCGGGGACGGGTTACGCGCCCCGGCCGATCGGGGCGAACACCGCGTCGGTCAGGGCCGCCAGGTCCGTCGCGGAGAGTTCGACCTCCAGGCCCCGGCGGCCCGCCGAGACACAGATCGTGGGATGGGTCCGTGCCGAGGCGTCCAGCACCGTGCGCAGCCGCTTGCGCTGGCCCAGCGGGGAGATGCCGCCCCGGACGTAACCGGTCGTGCGCTCGGCGGCCGCGGGGTCGGCCATGGCCGCGCGCTTGCCCCCCACCGCCGAGGCCAGGGCCTTCAGGTCCAGGGAGCCGGCGACCGGGACGACCGCGACGGTCAGCGCGCCGTCGACATCGGCCACCAGGGTCTTGAACACCCGGTCGGGGGAGACACCGAGCGCCTCGGCCGCCTCCTCCCCGTACGAGGGGGAGGCCGGGTCGTGCTCGTAGGCGTGGACCGTGAACGCGGTGCCCGCCGCCGTCAGGGCGACCGTGGCGGGGGTACCGCCCGGCTGCTGCTTCTTCGGCTTCTTCGCCACCGGGCGGTTTCCTCCGTCGCTGAGGGATCAGTTGGGGTGGGTGGGGGCGCGGGTCAGGTCCACGGCGGGCAGCGACGGCAGATGCCGGATGACCGCGGTCTCCTTGCGCAGGAGGGTCAGTTCCTCGCGCAGCCGGGTCGCCGTGTCCGGCGCCTGGAGCAGCCGCTGTTTGGAGGGGACGTCCAGCACGGCCGCCGCCGCGACGAGGTACGAGACCACGGACGGGTCGTCCGGCAGCTCCGCGCCCGTTGTCAGTGACCGTTCCCTCGCTCCGGCCAGCCGCTTCTGATAGGCGCGGAAGGCCCGCAGGACGCCCTCGGCCAGCGCGCCGGCCTCGTCGTCCTTCGTCCCCTCGGTCAGCTCCTCCACCTCGGCCGTGAGGTACGGGCCGCTCGCGTCGACGGAGAGCAGCCTGACCCGGGTGGTGCCGGTGGCCAGGACCTCGAAGCTGCCGTCGGAGCGCTCACGGACCGTCGCCGCGTCCGCGATGCAGCCGACCCGGTGGAAGGCCTGGACGGGATCGGGGCCGAAGCCGTCGGCGGGGCCGCGCTCCATGACCGGTGCCGCGGCGGCCGTGTCCGGCATGCCGGTGGCCGTCGGGGCGGTCTCGCGGCCGTCGCGGATCGCGACGACGACGAAGCGGCGCGGTTCGTCCTCGTCGGTCTTCAGCAGCTCGCGCATCATGGCGCGATAACGCTCCTCGAAGACGTTGAGGGGCAGCACGAGGCCGGGGAACAGCACCGCGTTGAGCGGAAAGAGAGGCAGACGGGCGGTGGTCACAACGGTCAAGCGTAATGGCCGCGCGGCCGGCCGTGACCGGACCGGTTGCGCAGCGGGGTCGAGGAGGCGACCTGGAGCCGTGCGCGGTCCCTCGCTTCGAGGAAGAGACCGAGCGCGTCCTCGGACACCGACGACCACGGGAACGACGTCGCGTGCGGCCCGATCAGCGTGAACTGTTCCAGCGCCTCCTCCCAGCGGCCCCGGGCCACCAGGACGTACGCGAGGAGGTTGCGGACCTCGGCGGGCCACGGATCGTTCGGGCGGTACGCGCCCGAGAGCCCGATCGCCAGGTCGGCCGCCAGGTCGATCCGCTCCTCCAGCACCGAGCTGGTCCGTCCGGCGAGCTGCTCGTCGAGCAGCAGCGCGAAGGCGGCCCGTACCGGCAGCGCCTGCACCAGCGAGTCGGGCACGGCGTCCTCGGCGGCGCGCTCGGCGAAGTCGAAGCACTCGCGGTGCGAGCCGTACCAGGCGGCGGAGAGATAGCGGAGCGCCGCTATGTGGCAGCCGTAGTGGTGCGGGGCGCGGCGTACGGCCTGCTCCCACAGGGCCTCGAACACGGTGTGTGTGGCGTGGGTGCCGCGGGCGTGGTCGAGGGCGAGGCGCCAGGGCACCGGATCGCGCGGGTCGGCGTCGGCCGCCGCGGTGATCAGCGGGCCGACCTCGCGCAGCCGTTCGGCCCTGGCAGGCGACTCCCAGGCCCGGAAGACGGCCAGCTGGGCCTTGACGAGCAGCGCGTCCGGATCGCGCGGCGAGCCGGCCAGCCAGTCGATGAGCCAGCCGTCCCGGTTGTGGGCGAACATGACGAGCCGGCCGAGATACCGGTCGCGGTTCTCCCAGTCGGTGGCGTCACGGGTGGTGGCGAGGAGCTTGGCGGCGGGGCCGTAGTCCCCCAGGGCAGCCGCGACCAGCGCGGGGGAGAGCCGCTCGTCGGGGGCGTCGAGCAGCACCGCGTCGTCCGCGGGCAGTCCGGCGGACAGCCGGGGGCTGTGCCGGAACCTGCGCGCGGTACTGAGCAGAGCGCGAAGCAATGGCATGGTGCAGACCATTGAAAAGCGCTGGTGAGGGCGGCGCCAGAGGTGCGCTGTGAAGCTTCTGTGCCGAGTGAATGGGTTGTACCGGACCCAGTCAAGATAAGGTAAAGGAAAAGGGTGTCACTGGCTTGATTCCGCCTTTTCCCGTCGGCCCCGCCCGCCACTCCGGCCGCACCCCGGCATTCCGTTCGACCGCGGTGCCGGAAGGAATTCCCCCCGGCCCGCACGGCCCGGACGTCAGCCCCGGCGCAGCAGCCGGGAGGCGCCCGCCGCCACCGTCGTGGCCAATATCCACCCCAGGAATACGAGAGCGGCGGCCGCCCACTGCCAGCCGCCCTCCGTCCGCCAGTAACCGTCCTGTCCGAGGTTGATCACCGGGATCAGCAGATCGAGCGCGTACAGCGCGGCGTTCCACTGGGGATGCTCGTCCCCCTTGATCGCCGCGGGGTGGTATTGCGCGAAGCCCAGCGCGCCCGCCGCCCACAGCACCGCCATCCACACGGCGGCCCGGCCCGGCCGGTAGCCGTAGGCCACCGTCCAGTCCTGGAGGAAGCCCCACAGCTTGGCGGCGGTCGGCAGCGTCTCGCGGCGGCGCCGCTGCTTGGCGAGCAGCACCTCACGGGCGTCCGCGTCCTCGCCGCAGCTGCGCAGGACCGCGGCGAGCCGCTCGTACGGCTCCGGGACGTACTCCGGGGTCGCGGCCAGCACCCACTCCAGCCGCCGGGAGAGCGGGAAGTGCCCGTAGGGGACGAGGTTCTCGTAGACGAAGCCGCCCATCGCCAGGCCCCCGGGGCCCGGCCAGCTGGACGACACATCGATCAGTGTGACCACCTTCGCGCCGTTCAGGACGACCCGGCCCTCCTCCGGGCGCTCCGCGTTGAACCGCAGTTCGGGCGTGACGATCCGCCGCAGCGACAGCTCCTCGTGCCGGGCCAGGACGAACCGCGCCTTGTGCAGGTCCACCGCGTCCCCGAAGCGCCCGTCGTCCAGCCGTACCGCGCCCCGGCACTCGAAGATCTGGGCCCGGGTGCCGCGCGCCGGGGTGGGCCCGAACACGATGCCGTACGGGGGAGTGGTGCCCTGGTTCCCGGTGTCGACGCTCACCCACGCCTCGGTCATGTAGAGCGTGCGCTCCACGGTCAGCTGCGGGGCGTTCAGCGCCCGCCGCCCGTCCTTGGCGCGCAGCCGGCTGCCGCGCAGACTCAGCGAACCGCCCACCTTCGCCCCGCGCAGACTCAGCTCGCCGTGCGCCTCGACCATCTCGGCCTGGAGGTCCTGCGCGACGCCCAGCCCGTCCCCGACCAGGGCGCGGCCGCTCCGGTCGGCGCCGACGCTGATCTGGTTGATCAGCAGATCGGTGCCGATCTGGGCATCGGTGAGCCGGATGCCGCGCTCCACCCGGCAGCGCGGCAGATGCAGATCGCCCTCCGTGTGCAGCCGGGCCGCCTCCAGCCTCGGCAGCGCGCAGCCGACCATCCTCAGGGTGGTGAAGTGGCACTCCGGAAGCACCACCTCCTGTTCGAACCGGCAGCCCGTCAGCTCCACGTACGGAGCGACCCGGCCACCCGCCAGGTCCAGCTTCCCGGTGATCCGGACTCCCCGTAACTTCAGTGCCGCCACCCGGCCGGGCCGCGCGGGCGGCCCGCTCAGCAGCAGCCGCGCCACCGTGCGCGCGCCGACGCTGCGCTCGGGTCCCCAGATGTGCGGTGCGAATGGATCGTCGCGCACCGGGTCATGGGTGCGCAGATCGTAGGTGGTTCCGTTGCGGAAGGACTGCCACATACCCAGCTCCGCTGCGCTGAGGCCGTCCGGGATTTCGCCATCATGCGGCTCGGTCACTGCCGTCCCCTCTGTGCACATGCCGTACAACTGTTCTTCCCGCTGTGTGACGGCGTGAACGCTAATGGTCAGCAGTGACGGACGTGGCTGGTATCAGCCAGTGATACGGGCGACCGGCGCCTGTGCCGGTCTGCGAGAATTGCGGGGTGATCTCTCTAATCGATCTGCGCGGCGAGGCCCTCCCCGAGGGTGCCGCTCTGCGCGACCTGCTGCCCCGTGCCGAGTTCGACGTGGAAGCCGCCCTGGAGACGGTGCGGCCCATCTGCGAGGACGTACGCCATCGTGGCTCCGCGGCAGTGATCGAGTGGGGAGAGAAGTTCGACGGTGTGCGGATCGACTCGATCCGGGTCCCGGCCGCCGCGGTCACCGGGGCGCTGGAGGGGCTCGATCCGGCCGTCCGTGCCGCGCTGGAGGAGTCGATCCGCCGCGCCCGCCTCGTCCACCGCGAGCAGCGCCGCACCACCCACACCACCCAGGTCGTCCCCGGCGGCACCGTCACCGAGAAGTGGGTGCCCGTCGAGCGGGTCGGGCTGTACGTCCCCGGCGGGCGCTCGGTCTACCCCTCCTCCGTCGTCATGAACGTCGTGCCCGCCCAGGAGGCGGGGGTCGAGGGCATCGCCGTCGCCTCCCCGCCGCAGAAGGAGTTCGGCGGTCTGCCGCACCCCACCATCCTCGCCGCCTGCGCCCTGCTCGGTGTCGAGGAGGTGTACGCGGCGGGCGGCGCCCAGGCCGTCGCGATGTTCGCGTACGGCACCCCGGAAGAGGGCGGCTGCGCCCCCGTCAACCTGGTCACCGGCCCCGGCAACATCTACGTCGCCGCCGCCAAGCGCCTGCTCAAGGGCCGTGTCGGCATCGACGCCGAGGCCGGCCCCACCGAGATCGCGATCCTCGCGGACTCCACCGCCGACCCGGTGCACGTCGCGGCCGACCTGATCAGCCAGGCCGAGCACGACCCGCTGGCCGCCGCCGTCCTCGTCACCGACTCCGCGGAGCTGGCCGCCGCCACCGAGGCCGAGCTCGTCCCGCAGGTCGCCGCGTCCAAGCACATCACCGACCGGATCGAGCCCGCCCTGGCCGGCCGCCAGTCCGCGATCGTGCTGGTCGACAGCATCGACGCGGGCCTCAAGGTCGTCGACGCCTACGGCGCGGAACACCTGGAGATCCAGACCGCCGACGCCGCGGCCGTCGCCGGCCGGGTCCGCAACGCCGGTGCGGTCTTCGTCGGCCCCTGGTCCCCGGTCTCCCTCGGCGACTACTGCGCGGGCTCCAACCACGTGCTGCCCACCGGCGGCTGCGCCTGCCACTCCTCGGGGCTGTCCGTGCAGTCGTTCCTGCGCGGCATCCACATCGTCGACTACACCCGCGACGCCCTCGCCGAGGTCACCCACCATGTCGTGACCCTTGCCGAGGCGGAGGACCTCCCCGCCCACGGCGCCGCGCTCAAGGCAAGGTTCGGCTGGAAGGTTCCGCAGCAGTGACGCACAACAGCTCCGACAGCACCAGCAGCCCCGACAGCACCGACGGCTCCGGCGGCACCGCCCGCAACGCCGGCACCGCCCGCAACGCCTGGGACGAGCTTCCGATCCGTGACGAACTGCGCGGGCAGTCGCCCTACGGGGCACCTCAGCTCGACGTGCCCGTCCGGCTGAACACCAACGAGAACCCCTACCCGCTGCCCGAGGCGCTCGTCGACCGGATCGCCGAACGCGTCCGCGAGGCCGCCCGCGACCTCAACCGCTACCCCGACCGGGACGCGGTGGAACTGCGCACCGAGCTGGCCCGCTACCTCACCCGCACCGCCGGGCACGAGGTCGGCCCCGCCAACGTCTGGGCGGCCAACGGCTCCAACGAGGTCCTCCAGCAGCTGCTCCAGACCTTCGGCGGCCCGGGGCGCACGGCCATCGGCTTCGAGCCCTCGTACTCGATGCACGCCCTCATCTCGCGCGGCACCGGCACCGGCTGGATCTCCGGCCCGCGCAAGGACGACTTCACCATCGACGTCGCGGCGGCCCGCGAGGCCATCGCCGAGCACCGCCCCGACGTCGTCTTCATCACCTCCCCCAACAACCCCACCGGCACCGCCGTGGACGCCGGCACCGTCCTCGCGCTGTACGAGGCGGCCCAGGCCGCCGGGCCCTCGATGGTCGTCGTCGACGAGGCGTACGGCGAGTTCAGCCACCACCCCTCGCTGCTCCCGCTGATCGAGGGCCGCCGCAATCTGGTGCTCTCGCGCACCATGTCCAAGGCGTTCGGCGCCGCCGGACTGCGCCTGGGCTACCTCGCGGCCGACCCGGCGGTCGTGGACGCCGTCCAGCTGGTGCGGCTGCCGTACCACCTGTCCTCCGTCACCCAGGCCACCGCGCTCGCCGCCCTGGAGCACACGGATACGCTGCTCGGGTACGTCGGCCGGCTCAAGGACGAGCGTGACCGGATCGTCGTCGAGCTGCGCGCGCTCGGGTTCGACGTGACCGACTCGGACGCCAACTTCGTCCAGTTCGGCCGCTTCGCCGACAGCCACATCGCCTGGCAGCAGATCCTCGACCGGGGCGTCCTGGTCCGGGACAACGGCGTACCGGGATGGCTGCGGGTCTCCGCGGGCACCCCGGCAGAGAACGACGCGTTCCTCGCTGCGGTGCGCGAACTCAAGAAGGAGCACGACGCATGAGCCCCCGCGTAGGCCGCGTGGAACGCACCACGAAGGAAACATCCGTGCTCGTCGAGATCGATCTCGACGGCACCGGCAAGGTCGATGTCGCCACCGGGGTCGGTTTCTACGACCACATGCTCGACCAGCTCGGCCGTCACGGCCTGTTCGACCTGACGGTCAAGACCGACGGCGACCTGCACATCGACAGCCACCACACCATCGAGGACACCGCCCTCGCCCTCGGCGCCGCCTTCCGGCAGGCCCTCGGCGACAAGGTCGGGATCTACCGCTTCGGCAACTGCACCGTCCCGCTGGACGAGTCGCTCGCCCAGGTCACCGTCGACCTCTCCGGCCGCCCGTACCTGGTGCACACCGAGCCGGAGAAAATGGCGCCGATGATCGGCGAGTACGACACGACGATGACCCGGCACATCCTGGAGTCCTTCGTCGCCCAGGCGCAGATCGCCCTGCACGTCCACGTACCGTACGGGCGCAACGCCCACCACATCGTCGAGTGCCAGTTCAAGGCGCTCGCCCGCGCACTGCGCTATGCCTGCGAGCATGATCCGCGCGCCGCCGGAATCCTCCCCTCCACGAAGGGCGCGCTGTGACCGGCCTCAACACCATCCTGATAGTCGTCGGCCTCTTCCTGGCCGGCGGCGTCTACTCCTTCTCGAAGCAGGGCATGCCCAAGGGCGTCATCGTCCTGCTCTCGATCGCCTCCGTGATGTGCCTGGTGGCAGGCGTCATGCGGATCCAGGGACTCTGGGACTGAGGAACGAGCTGTGAGCGACAACAAGAAGGTCGTCGTCTTCGACTACGGCTTCGGCAACGTCCGTTCCGCCGAGCGGGCCCTGGCCCATGTCGGCGCGGACGTGGAGATCACCCGTGACTACGACCGGGCGATGAACGCGGACGGGCTGCTGGTGCCCGGCGTCGGTGCCTTCTCCGCCTGCATGGACGGGCTGAAGCGGGCCCGCGGCGACTGGATCATCGGCCGCAGGCTCTCCGGCGGGCGTCCCGTCATGGGCATCTGCGTCGGCATGCAGATCCTGTTCGAGCGCGGCATCGAGCACGGCGTGGAGACCGAGGGCCTGGACGAGTGGCCCGGCACCGTCGGCCCGCTCAAGGCCGACGTCGTCCCGCACATGGGCTGGAACACCGTCGAATCCCCCGCGGACTCCCGGCTCTTCGCCGGTCTCGACGCGGACGCGCGCTACTACTTCGTGCACTCCTACGCCGCGCACGACTGGTCCCTCGAAGTCACCAACGCCAAGATCCGTGCTCCCAGGGTCACCTGGGCCACGCACGGCGAGCGGTTCGTGGCGGCCGTGGAGAACGGCGCGCTGTGGGCCACCCAGTTCCACCCCGAGAAGTCCGGCGATGCCGGCGCCCAGCTGCTGACCAACTGGATCGAGACGCTGTAATGCCGAAGCTTGAACTGCTCCCCGCCGTCGACGTCCGCGACGGCCAGGCCGTCCGCCTCGTCCACGGCGAGTCCGGCTCCGAGACCTCCTACGGCTCCCCGCTGGAGGCCGCCCTCGCCTGGCAGCGCGCCGGGGCCGAGTGGCTGCACCTCGTCGACCTGGACGCCGCCTTCGGCACCGGCGACAACCGGGAGCTGATCGCCGAAGTGGCCGGCGCCATGGACATCAAGGTCGAGCTGTCCGGCGGCATCCGCGACGACGCCTCGCTCGCCGCCGCTCTCGCCACCGGCTGCCGCCGGGTCAACCTCGGCACCGCCGCGCTGGAGACCCCCGAGTGGGTCGCCAAGGTCATCGCCGAGCACGGCGACAAGATCGCGGTCGGCCTGGACGTACGCGGCACGACGCTGCGCGGACGCGGCTGGACCCGCGACGGCGGCGACCTCTACGAGACGCTCGCCCGCCTCGACTCCGAGGGCTGCGCCCGCTACGTCGTCACCGACATCGCCAAGGACGGCACCCTCCAGGGCCCCAACCTGGAGCTCCTGAAGAACGTCTGCGCCGCCACCGACAAGCCCGTCGTCGCCTCCGGCGGCGTCTCCTCGCTGGACGACCTGCGGGCGATCGCCTCGCTCGTACCGGACGGTGTCGAGGGCGCCATCGTCGGCAAGGCGCTGTACGCCGAGGCGTTCACCCTGGAAGAGGCGCTGAAGGCGGTCTCGGCATGACCGGGTCCGTACGCCGCATCTCCACGGGCGCGCCGTGGGAGGAGAAGTTCGGCTACTCCCGCGCCGTGGAGCTTCCCGGCGGCCTGGTCCTGGTCTCCGGCTGCACCTCCGTGGTCAACGGCCAGATCTCGGCGGGCAGCCCGTACGAGCAGACCATCGCCTCCTTCGACGTCGCCTTCGGGGCGCTGAAGGAGGCGGGCCTGGGCCGCGAGGACGTCGTCCGCACCCGGATGTACCTCACCCACGCCCGGGACGTGGACGACGTCGGCCGCGCCCACAAGGAGCTGTTCGACGCCGTGCGCCCCGCCGCGTCCATGATCATCGTGTCCGGCCTGGTCGACCCGAGCCTGGTCGTCGAGGTCGAGGTCGAGGCATACCGGGCAGGTGCGCGGTGAGCCTCGCGGTACGCGTCATCCCCTGCCTGGACGTCGACAACGGCCGGGTCGTCAAGGGGGTCAACTTCCAGAACCTGCGCGACGCCGGTGACCCCGTCGAGATGGCCAAGCTGTACGACGCCGAGGGCGCCGACGAGCTGACCTTCCTCGACATCACCGCCTCCAGCGGCGACCGCGAGACGACCTACGACGTGGTGCGCCGCACCGCCGAGCAGGTCTTCATCCCGCTCACCGTCGGCGGCGGCGTCCGCACCCCGGACGACGTCGACAAGCTGCTGCGCGCGGGCGCGGACAAGGTCGGCGTCAACACCGCCGCCATCGCCCGCCCCGACCTGATCCGCGAGATCGCCGAGCGCTTCGGCCGCCAGGTGCTCGTGCTCTCCGTCGACGCCCGGCGCACCGCGGCGGGCACCTTCGAGGTCACCACCCACGGCGGCCGGAAGGGCACCGGCATCGACGCCGTCGAATGGGCTCACCGGGCCGCCGAGCTGGGCGCGGGCGAGATCCTGCTCAACTCGATGGACGCCGACGGCACCAAGGACGGCTACGACACCGAGATGATCGCGGCGGTACGGGCCCATGTCACCGTCCCCGTCATCGCCTCCGGGGGCGCGGGCCGGCTCGCGGACTTCGCGCCCGCCATCGACGCGGGCGCCGACGCGGTGCTCGCCGCGTCCGTCTTCCACTTCGGGGACCTGCGCATCTCCGAGGTCAAGGGCGCCCTCCGGGAGGCCGGGCACCCGGTGCGCTGACCACCGTCGCGGGAGGGCCGGCCGCCGGGGCCGGTGATCCCGCCGACGCGTACCCCAGGGGTGCGCCGCACAGGTGACGACCGCCGACGG
Source organism: Streptomyces sp. NPDC079020 (assembly GCF_044542225.1). Taxonomy (NCBI): domain Bacteria; kingdom Bacillati; phylum Actinomycetota; class Actinomycetes; order Kitasatosporales; family Streptomycetaceae; genus Streptomyces; species Streptomyces sp. NPDC079020. The sequence continues at coordinate 257,686 of NZ_JBITUB010000001.1, read as the reverse complement.
CCGACGGCGGTACCCGTGCGGCGCACCCCTGAGCTTTGGACGACGGGCTCCCGGTCCCCTCGCGGTGCGGTTCCGCCACGACCGGGAGCACCCCCTCGCGCAGCGGCACCTCCGCTCCGGCGACGCCGCACCCCCGCGTCCGCTCCAGGACCGAGGCGGCCCGGCTCCCGGGCCGCACACGCCTCCCACGTTTCCCGAGCCTCACCTGCCCCGGTGGGAAGCCATCGAAAACCCGCAAGATTTGTTGCGCAATAAATATTGCGCAAGTTTCCTTTTCTTTCTACGGTGGAGGCATGCCCAGCGAAGAAACCCGCCGCGTCTCCGACCTCGCCACCCTCAAGGCGTTCGGTCACCCCTTGCGGATGAAGCTCTACCGGGCGCTCTACGTAGCGCGCTCGGCCACCGCCTCCCAGCTCGCCGAGCAGGTCGACGAGGCCGTCTCCCTGGTCAGCTACCACCTGCGCAAGCTCGCCGACCACGGCCTGATCGAGGAGGCCGAGCAGCAGGGCACGGACGGCCGCGAGCGCTGGTGGCGGCCCGCGTCGCACGGACTGACCTTCCACGACGAGGACTTCCGCGACGCCCCCGAGGCGGCGGCCACGCACTCCGCCATCGGCCGCCTCTCGTTCGACCAGCACATCGAGCTCTACCGCCGCTATCTCGACTCCTACCGCGACTGGTCACCCGAGTGGCGCAGCGCCTCCTTCAGCTCCGAGTTCCTGGCCCGGCTCACCGCCGAGGAGCTCGCCTCCCTCAGCAGCGAGGTGCACACCCTGATCAGGCGCTACGAGGACGAGGGCCGCGCCCGCGAGGAGTCGGGCGACACGGAGGGGCGCGAGAACGTCGCCCTGCACCTCTACGGATTCCCGTTCCGGACCTGACACGGCACACGCCCCGAGAGGACGAACCCCATGACCAGCGCCACCCTCACCGCCCCCGGCCCGGCCGCTCCGGCCGAACGGCCCGCCCACCGCGACGGCAACGTCCTGCGCTGGCTCGGCGCGTACACCGCGTCGATGATCGGCGACAGCGTCTACTACATGGCGCTCGCCTGGGCCGCGTCCCGTGCCGGCAGCGACTCCCAGACCGGGCTCGTCCTGGCCGCCGGCTCCATACCCAGGGCCGTGCTGATGCTCGGCGGGGGAGTGCTCGCCGACCGGCTCGGCCCGCGCCGCGTCGTCATCGGCAGCGACATCGCGCGCTGTCTCGTCGTCCTGGGCCTGGCCGGGGCCCTGCTGCTCACCTCGCCCGCCGTCTGGATGCTGATCGCCGTCGCCCTGGTCTTCGGCGCGGTGGACGCCCTGTTCCTCCCCGCCGTCGGGGCCCTGCCGCCCCGGATCAGCGCCCCCGGGCAGCTCGCCAGGATCCAGGGACTGCGCGGCCTCGCCGCCCGGGGTGCCAATGTCGTCGGCGCCCCGCTCGGCGGCCTCGCGGTGGCCCTCGGCGGGCCCGTGCTCGCCTTCGCCGCCGCCGGAGTGCTCTTCGCGCTCTCGCTGCCGCTGCTCCTGCTCGTACGGATGCGACCGCTGCCCGAACAGCCGGAGACGGCCGGCGAAACGGGTTCGGCGTGGCAGGAGCTGACCGACGGGCTGCGCCACATCCGCCGCCACCCGCTGCTCGGCCCGCTCATGCTCGTCATCGCCGTCAGCGAGCTGGGCTTCGTCGGCCCGCTCAACCTCGGCATGATCCTGCTCGCCCGGCAGCGCGGCTGGGGCGCCACCGGAATGGGCTGGGTCGTCGCCGCGTTCGGCATCGGCGCGGGTGCCGCCGCGCTGCTGCTCGCGGTGCGCGGCCGGGTGCCGCGCGGCGGGCTCGTGATGTGCCTGCTGGTGCTGGTCGGCGCGTTCGGCGTCGGTGCCCTCGCGTACGCGCCCTCGGTGCCCGTGGCCGCCGCCCTCGCCGCCCTCGTCGGGCTCCTCATGGGCCTCGGCGGTGCCCTGTGCGCGGCCCTCGTGCAGACCGCGACGGAGCCCGCCTATCTGGGCCGGGTCACCTCGGTCTCGACGCTCTTCACCCACGCCGTCGCACCGCTCAGCTACCCGGTCACCGGCGCGGCCGTCGCGGCCTGGGGCACCGGCCCGGTCTTCGTCGCCAGCGGGGCGCTGTGCGCGGCGGGCGGTGCCATCGGCCTGGCCTTCACCCGGCTGCGCCGCGCCGAACTCCCGGTCTGACCCCGGCCCCGTACGCCCCGCGACCGGCCCGTACGCCCCGCCCGTACGCTCCGCCCGCGGCCGGGGCGGGGCCTACATCCCGAGCTGGGCCGTCCGCAGCCGGGCCACCGCCTCCTTGTCGCCGTCCAGCTCCACCGAGGCCACGTCCTGCCGGCCGAACGCGAACAGCAGCAGCTCGCCCGGCTCCCCGGTGACCGTCACCACCGGCGTGCCCTTGTGCGCCACCGCCGTCTGGCCGTCCGGGCGGCGCAGCACCAGGCCCACCGGGGACCGGCGGCCCAGCAGCCGGGCCATCTTCTCGGTGCGCGACCACAGCACATCGGAGAAGACCGGGTCCAGCTCCCGCCGGGTCCAGTCCGGCTGCGCCCGGCGCACGTCCTCCGTATGGACGTAGAACTCGATCGTGTTGGCCACCTCGTCGAGCTGCTTGAGGGAGTACGGGGAAAAGCGCGGCGGTCCCGTACGGATGAGCTGGATCAGTTCCTCGTACGGCTTCGCCGCGAACTCGGCCTGCACCCGCTCCATCCGGGTCCGCAGCGCGCCCAGCAGCAGCCCGCCCGCCGCGTCCGCGCGGCGCTCGCGCACCACCACATGGGCGGCCAGGTCGCGGGTCCTCCAGCCGTCGCACAGGGTCGGGGCCTCCGGGCCCGCCGCCTCCAACAGGTCGGCAAGCAGCAGACGTTCACGCTTCGCATGGGTCGACATGCCCGCCAGCGTACGGCCGGGCCACGCCGTCCGCCCAGTGGACGCCCGCCCGGACGGCCCCCGCCGCCACGGCACAATGGACCGTATGACCAGCACGCCCGGCACCCCGCCGCCCGCCAGCAGCCTCGATCCCGCCATCGCCGCCCGCCTCAAGCGCGGCGCCGACGGTCTGGTCCCGGCCATCGCCCAGCAGTACGACACCGGCGAGGTGCTGATGCTCGGCTGGATGGACGACGAGGCGCTGCACCGCACCCTCACCACCGGCCGCTGCACCTACTGGTCGCGCAGCCGCCAGGAGTACTGGGTCAAGGGCGACACCTCCGGGCACGTCCAGCGGGTGAAGTCGGTCGCGCTGGACTGCGACGCCGACACCGTTCTGGTGAAGGTCGACCAGACGGGTGCCGCCTGCCACACGGGGGACCGCACCTGTTTCGACGCCGACGTCCTCCCCCTCGCCCAGTAAGGTCACCGGCCATGGATCTCGACACCTTCCGCAAGCTGGCCGTCGACCGGCGCGTCATCCCCGTCAGCCGCCGGCTCCTCGCGGACGGCGACACCCCGGTCGGGCTCTACCGCAAGCTCGCGGCCGAGCGGACCGGTACCTTCCTCCTCGAATCCGCCGAGAACGGCCGCACCTGGTCCCGCTACTCCTTCATCGGGGTACGCAGCGACGCCACCCTCACCGCCCGCGACGGGCAGGCCCACTGGCTGGGCACACCGCCCGTCGGGGTCCCCGCCGGCGGCGATCCGCTCCAGGCCCTGCGCGCCACCGTCGAGACCCTGCACACCCCGCGCGACCTGGCCGCCGACGAGGGGCTGCCGCCCTTCACCGGCGGCATGGTCGGCTACCTCGGGTACGACATCGTGCGCCGCCTGGAGAAGATCGGCGAGCACGGCGGCGACGACCTGGGGCTCCCCGAACTGACCATGCTCCTCACCTCGGACCTCGCCGTCCTGGACCACTGGGACGGCACCGTCCTGCTGATCGCCAACGCGATCAACCACAACGACCTCTCGACCGGCGTCGACGAGGCGTACACGGACGCCCTGGCCCGGCTCGACGCCATGGAGCAGGACCTGCGCCGGCCCGTCGAGAACGCCCCCGCCGTCCTGCCCCCGTCCGAGCTGCCCCCGTACACCGCGCTGTGGGGCGGCGAGGCGTTCCAGGACGCCGTCGAGGACGTCAAGGAACGGATCAGGGCCGGCGAGGCCTTCCAGGTCGTCCCGTCCCAGCGCTTCGAAACCCCTTGCACGGCAAGCGCGTTGGACGTCTACCGGGTGCTGCGCGCCACCAACCCGTCGCCGTACATGTACCTCTTCCGCTTCGACGGCTTCGATGTCGTCGGCTCCAGCCCCGAGGCCCTGGTCAAGGTCGAGGACGGCCGGGCCATGCTCCACCCGATCGCCGGTACCCGGCACCGCGGCGCCACCCCGCAGGAGGACCAGGCACTCGCCGAGGAACTGCTGGCCGACCCGAAGGAACGCGCCGAGCACCTGATGCTCGTCGACCTCGGCCGCAACGACCTCGGGCGCGTCTGCGAACCCGGCAGCGTCGAGGTCGTCGACTTCATGTCGGTCGAGCGGTACTCGCACGTGATGCACATCGTCTCCACCGTCACCGGCCGGGTCACCGAGGGCCGCACCGCCTTCGACGTCCTCACCGCCTGCTTCCCCGCGGGCACCCTCTCCGGCGCACCCAAGCCGCGGGCGATGCAGATCATCGAGGAGCTCGAACCCACCCGCCGCGGGCTGTACGGAGGCTGCGTCGGCTACCTCGACTTCGCCGGGGACTCCGACACCGCCATCGCCATCCGCACCGCGCTGCTGCGCGACGGAACCGCGTACGTCCAGGCCGGAGCGGGCATCGTCGCCGATTCCGACCCGGTCGCCGAGGACACCGAATGCCGCAACAAGGCGGCCGCCGTGCTGCGGGCCGTCCATACGGCCAACCGCCTCCGCGAGCACCGGAGCGGTAGGGGATAGTGGAGGGCGTGAGTGCCGTGCCCGTACCCCAGCCCCGCGCCCGAGCCGCCGTGTCCGGCTCCGCGCCCGCCTCCGCACCCGACTCCGCGGGAAGCCGCCGCAGTCTGGCCGCCGGTCTGTTCCTCGGCGCGATCGGCGCGGCCGTCGTCCTTCTGGCCTCCGGGCAGACGTGGGCCGAGGGCAAGGCCTCCGTGGGCGGCGGCACCCTGCCGCTGACCGCCGACGGCCAGGACGTCACCGGGCTGCCGGCCGCCCTGGCCGTCGTCGCCCTGGCCGCTCTCGTCGCCGTCTTCGCCGTACGCGGTGCCGGACGCCTGGCCGTCTCCGGGCTCCTCGCCCTCAGCGGACTCGGCGCGGCCCTCAGCTCCTGGTACGGAGCCTTCGACAGCGCCGCCCTCGACGAGAAGGCCGCCCTCTCCACGGGTGACACCTCCGCCACCGTCGGCGCCCTCACCCACACCGCCTGGCCGTACCTCACGGCCGTCGGCGGCGCGCTGATCCTGCTCGCCGGGCTGCTCGCCCTGCGCTACGGCAGGCGCTGGCCCGCCATGTCGGGACGGTACGAGCGCGACGGCACCCCGCGCCCCGGCAAGGCACCCCGCACCGCCCCGGACCCCGACCGGCCCGAGGACCTGTGGAAGGCCCTGGACCGCGGTGAGGACCCGACGCGCGAGGCATGACCCCCCCAGCTCACGTCCTACCAGCACGTACGGGACAATGGCCGTGAGCTTTCCCCGTGGCGCCAGTCACGGCGATATCCACAGCGCAACACCAACGAGGAGCAACTCATGGCGGGCAGCAGCCACGGACACACCCCGGCCGCCTGGACCGGTGTCATCATCTCGTTCATCGGCTTCTGCGTCGCAGGCGTCTTCATGGTCGCGGCCAACCCGCTCGGCTTCTGGGCCGGTATCGCCGTCATCTTCGTCGGCGGCGTCGTCGGTCTCGCGATGAAGGCCGCGGGCCTCGGCATGCCGAAGGAGTCGGCCGAGATGGCGGCGGCCAGGGCCCGCGCTTCGCAGGCGCAGATCTCCCACTGATACCGGGGACATCCGGCCCCGGCCGGAGACACGACGCGAGGCGCAGCCCGGACCGGGCTGCGCCTTTCCGTATGAGCGTGGACAATCGGCGGGTGGACGCCTCGCCTTCTCCCGCCGCACCCCCGCCCCCCGACCCCGGGGCGGCGTACGCGCCCGGCCCCGCGCGGCCCCCGGGGCCCGCCTCGCGCCTGCGCCGGTTCGCCACGCCCGTGGGCATCCTGGCCGGTGTCGTCGGGGCATTCGGCTACGTCGCCACGTTCGACCCCAACGAACCCGGCCACTACCCGGTCTGCCCGCTGCTGGGGCTCACCGGGGTGTACTGCCCCGGCTGCGGAGGCCTGCGCAGCGCCTACGCCTTCGCCCACGGAGACATCGGGACCGCGTTCGGCGCCAACGCCGTGGCCGTCGTCGGCTACTTCCTCTTCGCCGCCGTGTGGGTGCTCTGGATGGTCCGCGCGGGCCGCGGTAAGCCCCTGCGGATCGGTCTGGCACCGGTCTACTGGTGGGGGATCGGGGCCCTGCTGCTGATCTTCTCCGTCGTCCGGAACCTGCCCTTCGGCTCCGCCCTGGCGCCATGAACGCCCAGCCAGTGGGACGCATCGTGGCCGGATGCGAACCCTTTGCCCTGCTGCGGATACCATCGGTATGGCTGATCCTGTTCCCTCATCACCGTTCCGGAAGGGGGCCGCTCGCGTGAGTGTGCTCGACGAGATCATCGACGGCGTACGCGCCGACCTCGCGGAGCGGCAGGCGCGCGTCAGCCTCGACGAGCTGAAGGAGCGCGCGGCCCGCGCTCCCCAGGCCAAGGACGGGGTCGCCGCACTGCGCGGCGAGGGCGTCACCGTCATCTGCGAGGTCAAGCGCTCGTCCCCCTCCAAGGGGGCGCTTGCCGCGATCGCCGACCCTGCCGCACTCGCCGCCGACTACGAGGCGGGCGGCGCGTCCGTCATCTCGGTCCTCACCGAGCAGCGCCGCTTCGGCGGCTCGCTCGCCGACCTGGAGGCCGTCCGCGCCAAGGTCGACATCCCGGTCCTGCGCAAGGACTTCATCGTCACCTCGTACCAGCTGTGGGAGGCCCGCGCCTACGGCGCCGACCTCGCCCTGCTGATCGTCGCCGCCCTCGACCAGCAGGCCCTGGTCTCGCTGATCGAGCGTGCCGAGTCGATCGGCCTCACGCCGCTCGTCGAGGCGCACGACGAGGAGGAGGCGGAGCGCGCCGTGGACGCCGGAGCGAAGATCATCGGTGTCAACGCGCGCAATCTGAAGGACCTCAAGGTCGACCGCTCCACCTTCGAGCGGGTCGCCCCCGAGATCCCGGACCACATCGTCAAGGTCGCCGAGTCCGGCGTCCGCGGCCCGCACGACCTCATCGCCTACGCCAACGCGGGCGCGGACGCCGTGCTCGTCGGCGAGTCCCTGGTCACCGGCCGCGACCCGCGCGCCGCCGTCGCCGATCTGGTCGCCGCGGGCGCCCACCCGGCGCTCCGGCACGGACGGGGCTGACCCGGCCCGTGTCCGCCCACCGCTCCGTGTCCCGCACCCGGCCGGGCCTGCGCCCCGCCGGGGCGGGCGCCCGGGTCCCGCACGCCCCGCTGGCGCGCGGCTGCCGCCCACGCGGCTGCCGCGCCCCCGCCCGGCGCGTGCACGGCCGGCGGGTGCGGTACGTCATCGGTGACGAACCCGGCCAGGTCAACGGCATGCGATGGCGCACGGGGTCCGCGCTGTAGCGAGCCCCGGCCGTCGTACCCGCACCACACGTACGTACGACCGCACCGCCACGACCGATCCCGGTCGCGGTGGCGCTCCGCCCGCGGCGCATACGGTGAACCCACCCGTTGCCATGCCAAGGAGCACGTCGGATGTCGTCTGACTTCTTCATTCCGGACCCCGAGGGTCTGATTCCCAGCGCCGAAGGGTATTTCGGCGCCTACGGCGGCAAGTTCATCCCGGAGGCGCTCGTCGCCGCCGTGGACGAGGTCGCCGTCGAGTACGACAAGGCCAAGGCCGACCCGGCCTTCGCCGCCGAGCTCAACGAGCTCATGGTCAACTACACGGGCCGCCCGAGCGCGCTGACCGAGGTCCCGCGCTTCGCCGAGCACGCGGGCGGGGCCCGGGTCTTCCTCAAGCGCGAGGACCTGAACCACACCGGCTCGCACAAGATCAACAACGTGCTGGGCCAGGCACTCCTCACCAAGCGCATGGGCAAGACCCGGGTCATCGCCGAGACCGGCGCGGGCCAGCACGGCGTCGCCACCGCCACCGCCTGCGCCCTGTTCGGCCTCGAATGCACCATCTACATGGGCGAGATCGACACCGAGCGGCAGGCGCTGAACGTGGCGCGGATGCGGATGCTCGGCGCCGAGGTCATCGCCGTGAAGTCCGGCTCACGCACCCTCAAGGACGCCATCAACGAGGCGTTCCGCGACTGGGTCGCCAATGTGGACCGCACCCACTACCTCTTCGGCACGGTCGCGGGCCCGCACCCGTTCCCGGCGATGGTCCGCGACTTCCACCGGGTGATCGGCGTCGAGGCCCGCCGTCAGATCCTGGAGCGGGCCGGCCGGCTGCCGGACGCCGCGGTCGCCTGCGTCGGCGGCGGCTCCAACGCCATCGGGCTCTTCCACGCGTTCATCCCGGACGCGGACGTCCGGCTGATCGGCTGCGAGCCCGCCGGACACGGGGTGGAGACCGGTGAGCACGCGGCCACCCTGACCGCGGGTGAGCCCGGCATCCTGCACGGCTCGCGCTCCTACGTCCTCCAGGACGACGAGGGCCAGATCACCGAGCCGTACTCCATCTCGGCGGGGCTGGACTACCCGGGCATCGGCCCGGAGCACTCCTACCTCAAGGACATCGGCCGCGGCGAGTACCGGGCGGTCACCGACGACGCCGCCATGCAGGCCCTGCGGCTGCTCTCCCGTACCGAGGGGATCATCCCGGCCATCGAGAGCGCGCACGCGCTGGCAGGCGCACTGGAGGTCGGGCGGGAGCTGGGCGGGGACGGGCTGATCCTGATCAACCTGTCCGGCCGCGGCGACAAGGACATGGACACGGCGGCCCGCTACTTCGGCCTGTACGACGGAGGTGCCAAGTGAGCACGCACAGCGGGAACAGGGATCTGCTGAGCTCGACGCTGGCCAAGGCCCGGGCGGAGGACCGGGCGGCGCTGATCGCGTACCTCCCGGCCGGGTTCCCGACCGTCGACGGAGGCATCGAGGCGGTCAAGGCCGTCGTCGCGGGCGGCGCGGACATCGTCGAGGTGGGACTGCCGCACAGCGACCCGGTGCTCGACGGCCCGGTCATCCAGACCGCCGACGACATCGCCCTGCGCGGCGGGGTCAGGATCGCCGACGTGATGCGTACGGTCCGCGAGGCGTACGAGGCGACCGGCGCCCCGATCCTGATCATGACCTACTGGAACCCCATCGACCGGTACGGCGTCGAGCGCTTCACCGCCGAGCTGGCCGAGGCGGGCGGAGCCGGGTGCATCCTGCCCGACCTGCCGGTCCAGGAGTCCGCGGCCTGGCGCGAACACGCGGACAAGCACGGCCTCGCGACCGTGTTCGTCGTCGCGCCCAGCAGCCGGGACGCACGTCTGGCCACCATCACGGCGGCGGGCTCCGGCTTCGTGTACGCAGCCTCGCTCATGGGGGTCACCGGCACCCGTGAGTCGGTCGGCGACGAGGCCCAGAACCTGGTGCGCCGCACCCGCGCCACCACCGACCTGCCCGTCTGCGTCGGCCTCGGAGTCTCCAACGCCGAGCAGGCCGCCGAGGTCGCCGGGTTCGCCGACGGGGTGATCGTCGGCTCGGCCTTCGTCAAGGGCATGCTGGACGCCCCCGACGAGGCGGCGGGTCTCGCCGCCGTCCGGGCGCTGGCGGGCGAACTGGCCGAAGGTGTTCGAAAGCGCTGATACCAGACATCATCCGAACGGGTGGAACCGGACCGGGGAGGCACGCGCGTGCCTCCCCGGTTCGTTGCTGCGGGTGTGAGCGAGAAGAACCCTGAGGGAAACAGAAGCGCGCGTGAGCGCCTGGCCCAGCAGCGCGAGCGGGACAAGGCGCGCGAGCGCCGCCGGCGCACGCTGATCGTCTCGGCCGCGGTGGTCGGAGTGCTGGCCCTGGCGGCCGTGATCGGACTGATCGCCGCCAACGCGGGCGACGACGGCGACAGCGGCGCGGGCCCGGTGGTCGCCCCCTCGGGCGCGACCGGGAAGGACGAGCTCACCATCCCGGTCGGAGCGAGCGACGCACCGTCCACGCTCACGATCTGGGAGGACTTCCGCTGCCCGGTCTGCGCCCAGTTCGAGCTCGCCTTCCGGGACACGATCGCGGAGCTGGCGGACAGCGGCCAGATCAAGGTGGAGTACCACCTCGCCACGATCATCGACGGGAATCTCGGCGGCACCGGCTCGCTGCGCGCCGCCAACGCCGCCGCCTGCGCCCAGGACGTCGGCAAGTTCCCCGCGTACCACGACGTCCTCTACAGCAACCAGCCCGCCGAGGCCGATGACGCCTTCGGCCGGAACAGCAAGCTGATCGAGCTGGCGGGCAAGGTCGAGGGCCTCGACACGCCCGGCTTCCGCAGCTGTGTGGAGAGCGGCAAGCACGACAGCTGGGTCACCGAGTCCGACACCGCGTTCCGCAACGGCGGATTCCAGGGCACCCCGACCGCGCTGCTCAACGGTGTGTCGATCTTCCCGAAGAAGGGCGACGAACAGATCTCCGCCGAGAACATCAAGAAGTGGGTCGCCGAGGCCAACAAGGGCAAGAAGCCGGGCACGGCCACCCCGGCCGCCCCGGCTTCCTGATCCGGCCCTTCCGGGCTCCTGGCAGGGGTGCGGGGCGGCGGGCCGGCGGCCGCCTCGTTACCCAGACGTTGCCGGGTGACCCGCCGTACCTCCCGCCCGGCAAGGTAGCGTCGACCCCGTCATGAACCTTGCCTTCATTCCCAGCCCGTCGACCGGCGTGATCGATCTCGGCCCGATCCCGCTTCGCGGCTACGCGTTCTGCATCATCATCGGTGTCTTTGTCGCCGTCTGGTTCGGCAACAAGCGCTGGGTCGCCCGCGGCGGGAGATCCGGCACCGTCGCCGACATCGCCGTCTGGGCCGTGCCCTTCGGCCTCGTCGGCGGCCGGCTGTACCACGTCATCACCGACTACCAGCTGTACTTCAGCGAGGGTGAGAACTGGGTCGACGCCTTCAAGATCTGGGAAGGCGGCCTCGGTATCTGGGGCGCGATCGCGCTCGGCGCGGTCGGCGCCTGGATCGGCTGCCGCCGGCGCGGGATTCCGCTCCCCGCCTGGGCCGACGCCCTGGCCCCCGGCATCGCCCTCGCCCAGGCCATCGGCCGCTGGGGCAACTGGTTCAACCAGGAGCTGTACGGCAAGCCGACCGACCTCCCGTGGGCGCTGAAGATCAGCGAGGGCCCGAACCGGGTCGCGGGCACCTACCACCCGACCTTCCTGTACGAGTCGCTGTGGTGCGTCGGCGTCGCGCTGCTGGTGATCTGGGCGGACCGCCGCTTCAAGCTCGGCCACGGACGGGTCTTCGCGCTCTACGTCGCGGCGTACTGCGCGGGCCGTGCCTGGATCGAGTACATGCGGGTGGACGAGGCCCACCACGTGCTGGGTCTGCGCCTCAACGTCTGGACCGCGATCATCGTGTTCGTCCTCGCCGTCACGTACATCGTGATCTCGGCGAAGGTACGCCCCGGACGCGAGGAGATCGTCGAGCCGGGCGCGACGGACACCGACGCCGAAGGCGACGCCGACGCCAAGGACAGCGACGCCAAGGACAGCGACGCCAAGGACAGCGACGTCAAGGACGCCGACGCGAAGGACGCCGGGCCCGGCGCCACGGCCGATGGCACCGACGCCGAGACCAAGGCCGACGCCGGGTCCACGGACGGAACCGGTGACGGCGAGACCGGTGACACGGAGAAGGACGGCGCCCCCGAGGCGGCCAAGAAGCTCTGACCGCGCCCGCGGGCGCACCCTGTTCCGCTCAGACGCCGGACGGGTCGGTATGGCCGACCCGTCCGGCGTTCCGCTGTCCCAGGGCCAGTGTCCGGCGCGCCGATGCCACCACCGCCGCGTCCACGAACCTCCCGTCCGGCAGTGCCAGCGCACCCGCGTCCACCGCCGAGGCGGCCACGATCTCCTCGGCTGCCTCGATCTCCTCGGCCGTCGGCAGGAAGGCCCGCTCGATCACCGCCAGCTGCCGGGGGTGGATCGCCGCCCGGCCGAGCATCCCCAGCGCCCGCGCCCGTCCGCAGGAGGTCCACAGCCCGTCCAGGTCCCGGACGTCCGGGAAGACCGACTGGGCGGGCGGCGGCAGACCGGCGGCCCGCGCGGCGACCACGGTACGGCTGCGCGGCCAGTCCAGCCCGGCGTCCTCCCGTACCCCCAGATCGGCCCGGAGGTCGGCCTCGCCCAGTCCGATGCCCCGCACCTGCGCGTGGGCCGTCGCGATCGAGTAGGCGTGCTCGATCGCGAGCGCCGATTCGAGCAGCGGGTACAGCGGCACACCGGGGGCCACCGCCGCCACATGGTGCACGGACACCGCGTGCGTGATCTTCGGCAGCCGCAGACCGGAGAGGCCCGGCAGCCCGGCCAGGGCCCGTACGTCGTCCTCGCCGTGCACCCGGACATGGACCGGCACCGCACCCGGGGCGGCGGTGACCGGGTCGGCGAGGAGTTCGGCGGTGGCCGTCCGCGCGTACTCCTTGCGGTCCGGTGCGACCGCGTCCTCCAGGTCGACGATCACCACGTCCGCTCCCGAGCCGAGTGCCTTGCGCACCACCTCCGGCCGGTCCCCGGGTACATAGAGCCAGGTCAGGGGGACGAACAGGGAGGTCACAGGGCTCCCTGGGCACGCAGGTCCATGATGTCGGGAGCCGACAGGCCGAGCCCGGCGAGGATCTCCTCGGTGTCCGCGCCGTGCGGGCGGCCCGCCCAGCGGATCGCTCCCGGTGTCCCGGACAGCCGGAAGAGGACGTTCTGCATCCGCAGGGGTCCCAGCTCCGGGTCGTCGATCTCGGTGAGGGTGTCCAGGGCCCGGTACTGCGGATCCTCCATCACCTCCCGTACGTCCTGGACCGGCGCGATCGCCGCCTCCGCCTTCTCGAACGCGGTCAGGGCCTCTTCCCGGGTGTGCCGGGCGATCCAGTTGCCGACGGCCTCGTCCAGTTCCTCGGTGTGCTCGGCACGGGTGGTGCCCGCGCCGAACCACGGCTCGTCGATCAGTTCCGGGCGGCCGACCAGCCGCATGACGCGTTCGGCGACCGACTGCGCGGAGGTGGACACGGCGACCCAGTGGCCGTCCCCGGTGCGGTAGGTGTTGCGCGGGGCGTTGTTGCGGGAGCGGTTCCCGGTGCGCGGCTGGACATGACCGAGCTGGTCGTACCAGAGGGGCTGCGGGCCCAGCACCGTCAGGATCGGTTCGATGATCGCCAGGTCGACGACCTGGCCCTCGCCGGTGCGCTCGCGCCCGGCGAGTGCGGCCATCACCGCGTACGCGGTGGCGAGCGCCGCGATCGAGTCGGCGAGCCCGAACGGCGGCAGGGTGGGCGGCCCGTCCGGCTCCCCGGTGATCGCCGCGAAGCCGCTCATGGCCTCGGCGAGGGTGCCGAATCCGGGGCGGTGCGCGTACGGGCCGAACTGGCCGAAGCCGGTGACCCGGGCCAGTACCAGGCGGGGGTTGACGGCCCGCAGCTCCTCCCAGCCGATGCCCCAGCGCTCCAGGGTTCCCGGCCGGAAGTTCTCGATGATCACGTCGCTGTCCGCCGCCAGCCGCAGCAGGACGTCCCGGCCGCCGGGGGCGGACAGGTCCAGCGTCATCGTGCGCTTGTTGCGGCCGAGCAGCTTCCACCACAGTCCGATGCCGTTCTTGGCGGGGCCGTGCCCGCGCGAGGGGTCGGGGCGGCGCGGATGCTCGACCTTGATGACCTCGGCACCGAAGTCACCGAGCATCGTGGCCGCGAGCGGTCCGGCGAACAGGGTGGCGATGTCGAGGACCTTCAGACCGGTCAGGGGTCCTTCTGCGGGGTGATTCACGCGGCGTCGCTCTCGCTTCGGTACGGCATGGACGGGGAGGCGCCGGGCAGCGGCCGGACGGGGGAGGAGATGAGCCCGTCCGTGCTCCCCGGGCACGGGAGACGTGCGATGCCGGTCATGTGCGGGTGGCTTCCTGATGGGTCAGTTCGGCGAGGGTGTCGAAACCGGTCGATTCGAAACCGGCGACGGAGGTGGCGAGGCGGTTCTTCAGCGGGGCGGTGAAGCGCTCGGGCAGCGCGGCGGGCCGGCCGGCCAGCAGGCCCGCGAGCGAACCGGCCGTCGCCCCGTTGGAATCGGTGTCCCAGCCGCCCGAGACCGCGCAGCCGACGGAACGGGTGAAGTCCCCGTCGGCGTGGGTGAGGGCCGCGGCCAGCAGTGCGGTGTTGGGCAGGACGTGGACCCAGTGGTGGGTGTCCGCGTACACGGCGTGCAGCCGGTCCACCACCGTGTCGAACTCCGCCTCCGCACGGGCCGTCGCGATGCCGAGGCGGACGGCCCGCGCGTACCGGGAACGGGGCGGGACCACCCGCAGCCCGGCCGCCAGGCACCCGTGCACATCGCTGTCGCCACCGGCCGCCTCGGCGAGCGCGGCAGCGGTGAACATCGCCCCGTACACCCCGTTGGCGGTGTGGGTGAGGACCGCGTCCCGGTGGGCCTGGGCGGCGGCGGCGGCCGGGTCGCCCGGGTGCGTCCAGCCGTGTGCGTCGGCCCGGATCTGGGCGCCGATCCACTCCCGGAACGGGTTGCGGTGACGTGCCGTGTCCGGCGGCTCGATGCCGTCCAGCAGATTGCGGTACGCGATGCGCTCGGCGGTGAAGACGCGGCCCGCCGGGAGTTCGGCGAGCCAGAGCCGGGCGAGATCGGCCGTGGTGAAATCGCGCCCGTGGCGACGGAGCAACAGCACGGTGAGCAGGGGGTGGTTGAGGTCGTCGTCCTCCGGCATGCCGTCGATGTTCTCGGCCAGCGAGGTGGGGGCCGAGCGCCGGTTCCACGGGTACCGCTCCAGCAGTGCGGCGGGTACGCCCCTGGCGGTGAACCAGGTGGTGAGCGGCCAGTTGCCGGTGGCGCGGGCCAGGGCGCGGATGCCGGCCAGCTCCAGCTTCTCGACCGGCTTGCCCAGCAGACAGCCCGCGGCCCGGCCGAGCCACGCGGCGTGCAGCCGGTCCGGACCGGCCGCCCGCCGGCCGGCGGGCGGGGCGGGCCAGTGCGGGCAGGCCGCCCGGATCGCCGCCAGATCCGTGGGCTCGTGGGGCGCCAACGGGGATTCCAGCAGGGCGAGTTCGTCCAGCAGCTCCTCGGCCAGCGCGCGCAGCCGGGGTGCGGCGGGTGGCTCGGACGCGCCGGCGCCCTCCGGGGCGGGCGCGCCGCCGGCCCCGTACCAGCGCCGCTCGATCTCCCGCGCGTCCCGGCCGTCCTGCGCCGCCTGCCGCAGTTCATGGCCGACCAGGTCCTCGGGCTGCACCCAGGTCAGCCGGACGGTCACCGCTCACCGGCCAGCGCGGCGAAGGCCGCCTCGTGCGCCCGGCGGCGGGCGGTGTCCCGTACGAAGATCTCGCGGGCCACCTCCGCCAGCTCCCGTGCCGGGGTGTGCAGGTCGAGGCGGCTGGCCTCGGCGACCGTCTTCGACCAGTCGGCGGGAATCGCCGCCGCGCCGTTCAGCGCGCCCGCCAGGGCACCGCCCATGGTGGCGATCGAGTCGCAGTCGCGGCCGTAGTTGACCGAGCCGAGGACCGTGCGGCGGTAGTCGCCGTCCCCGACGAGCAGCATGCCGAGCGCGATGGGCAGTTCCTCGATGGAGTGCAGCCGGGAGGGCCGGCGGGCGCCGAGGGAGGGGGCGCGGTAGTCCGGGCCCACCGTGTCGAAGGGGGCGACGGCGGCACGCAGGGGGGCCAGCGCCGACTCGAAGTCGCTGTGGCGCACGGCCACTTCACCGACCGCCTCGATCGCGGACCGGGTCCCGTCCTTGGCCAGCGCCGAGGCGGCCGTGACGACGGAGGCGGGGGTGGCGCCCGGGGCGCAGGCGGCGGCGACGGCGGCGGCGAACACCCCCGCGGCCTCCCGCCCGTACGAGGACTGATGAGCCCCCGCGATCTCCAGCGCCTCGGCGTAGGCCGCCTCGGGGTGGGCGGCGTTGACCAGGCCGACCGGTGCCATGTACATCGCCGCACCGCAGTTGACGATGTTCCCGGAGCCCGCCTCGCGCGGGTCGGCGTGGCCGTAGTGCAGCCGCGCGACGATCCACTTCTCGGCCAGGAAGATCCGCTGGAGGGGCAGCGCCTCGGCCTCCAGCTCCGGGATCCAGCGGGGGCGGGACATCAGGTCCGGTACGAGACGACCGGCGATGTCGTAGGCGTCGAGGTGGTCGCGGACGCCGGTGTAGACCCGGATCAGCGCATGGGTCATCAGGGTGTCGTCGGTGACGTGCCCGTCGCCCTTGTGGTACGGGGCGATGGGGCGGGCGGTGCGCCATTCGTCGCCGTGCCAGGGGCCGACGATGCCGCGCACCCGGCCGCCGTGGCGTTCGGCGATCTGCTCCGGGGTCCAGCCTTCGACGGGTCCGCCGAGCGCGTCGCCGACCGCGGCACCGATGAGTGCGCCGGTGATGCGTTCATCGAGCCCGAGCGTGGGGGGTGAGGTCCGAGGGACGGTCGTTGTGGGCGTCATGCCGGAATTGTCCACCCGTGGGGGCCGGTTCCGTGTCTGCCAGCAGCCCGGCGAGTTCGATCAGATCCGTGCCCGCGAGCCGGGGCAGCGCGCAGCCGGCCAGGGTGCGGCAGGCCTCGCGCCAGCCCGCCGGTACGGCGGCGATCCCGCCGAGCGCACCGGTCAGCGCCCCGGCGAGGGCGGGCGCGGAATCGGCGACCCGGGACAGACAGGCCGCCGCCGGTACGGCCTGGGCGATCTCGCCGCGGGCCGCGGTGGTCAGCGCCAGGGCCACCGGCACGGTCTCGGCCGCCGCGATCCCGTAGCTGTAGACATGGTCGACGATCTGGTGCTCCAGCACCGGGACCAGGGCGAAGGCGCCGTGCGGCTCGTCGGCGAAGGCGCGGGCGAGCCGCACGGCGTGCTCGGCGTTGCGGGCGATCTCGGTGCCCTCGGGGAGCTGGGCGAGCGCGGCGTTCACCACCGTGTCGACGTCCGCCCCGGCCAGCGCCTCGGCGACAGCCGCGGCGACGGCCCGCGCGCCGTGCACCCCGTCGCCGTCCTGGGTGTAGCGGGCGTCGAACTCGGCGAGTCCGGCGGCGGCCGCCGGGTCCCCGGGGTGGACGACGGCGAGCACGGCGGCCCGCACACAGGCGGCGTCGTCGAAGTAGTGCGGGTTGTCGTGGCCGGTGGCGGGCGGCCGGAGCCCGGCGGCGAGGTTGCCGAGCCCCGCCCGTACCGAGATCCGGGCCCGCAGGGGGAGTACGGCGGCCTCGATCTCGGGGGCCCGTGCGCCGGCGGCGGCGACTTTCGCGGCCAGCGCGTTCCAGGCCCGGTCCACCGCGTCCCGCGTCCGGCGGCCGGGGGAGAGGCCGTCCACGGGGTCCGCCGCGCCGGCCAGCACCGTACGGGCGGCGAACGCGGCCCACTCGGCGTCGTCGGACGGCCCGAGCCGCAGCGGTTCGGGCGGCTGGTTGAGGGCGATCGGGACCGGGAGCGTGGTGGTGGCGTTCTGCTCGGCGAAGGTGTCCAGCTCCCGGGTGAGCCGCCGCGTCCATTCCGGCATCCGGGCCGCCCGGTGCCGGGCGGCGGGCCATCCGGCGGCGTCCCCGGCGGCCAGCCCGAGCAGCAGGCCCTCGATCCGGGCCCGGCGGCCGGGGGCGGGCACGGCCAGGGGCTCCCGGCCGGCCGGGGGGCCGCCGGTGCGGTGGCCGGTCCGGCGTGCGGTGGTCATCGGTGCTTCTCCCGGCCCGGCCCGGCGGACGCCGAGGCATGTGCCAGGTCCCGCTCGGTCTCCCCGGCCGCACCGGGCCCGCGCGCCCCGCCACTCCCGTCCGCGCCCCGCTCGTCCCCGCCCTCTCGCGCTCCCTTTTCCGCGCCCGTGCTCCCCGCCGCCGCATCCGCGCCCGCGCTTTCCGCCTGCCGCGCGCTCCCCGGGCGCCGCATGTGCCCGGCCCGCGCCGTCTCCTTCCGCTGCTCCGGGGGTTCCGGCTCCTCCGGGGTCAGCAGTTCCGCGATGTCCAGGACGTGGTAGCCCCGCATCGACGGCAGACAACTGCCCCGGACCGGCCCGATCGCCGCCGCCCAGTCCGGTTCGATCGCGCCCGCCCCGTTCAGCGCCCCGGCCAGCGCCCCCGCCACCGCCGCCGTCGTATCGGCGTCGCGGCCCATGTTGACGGCCGTCAGCACCGCCGTACGGAAGTCGCCGCGTGCCGCCGTGAGCGCGCCGAAGGCCAGGCCCACCGCCTCCGGCGCCAGGTCCGTCCACGGGTAGCCGCCGATCACCACGGCCGAACGCACCGCGCGTTCCATGGTGAGCCGGTCCGGGTAGGCGAGCTGAGCGGCCGTCACCGCGCGCCGCAGCGAGCGGGCCGTCCACGAGTCCATCGGGACGACGGACAGCGCGGCGGCGATCACGGAGGCGAGCCCCGCCCCCACCATCGCCGCGGCCACCCCGGCCGCCACGGCCTGCCCGCCGTAGATGCCCTCGCCGTCATGGCTCACCCGGCCGTCGATCGCGACCAGCCGCGCCGCCTCGGCCGGCCGGCCCGCCGCGAACACCCCGAACGGCGCGGCCCGCATGGCGAGACCGTCGCTCCAGGCGTGCCGGTGCTGCGCCGAGATCGGCGCCGCCAGCCCCCGGCGGAGGTTCTCCAGGGTGCCGCGCTCGCTGAACCCGGCGCCGCGGAACGGCCCTTCGTCGAGGTCGGCGATCCAGTGGTGCCAGGCCCGCTCGACATGGGCGACGGTGAGCGCCGAACCGTGCCGGGCCAGCAGCAGCCCGGAGAAGATCGCGTACTCCGTGTCGTCCGTTCCCGCCGGGTCCTCGCTCACGAACCCTTCGATGCGCCCCCAGCGGCGGCGGATCTCGGACGGCCGGAGATTCTCCGCGGGCGCTCCCAGCGCGTCCCCGACGGCGAGCCCCAGCAGTGCACCCCGGGCCCGGTCATTGCCTGCGATCGGTTCCATCGCGTCGCCCTTCGTCCGTGCCGGAGTCCTGATCCCCGTCCTGTCCGATCTGTGCCACGCGGAGCACGGGTAGAGGCTGACAATCGCAATAAAAGGGCCAGTCGGATGAGGCGCCGAGGAGGGGCCGAAGAGAGGCCGAAGAGGGGCCGAGGGCGGGGCCTACGGAGGGTCAGGAGAGGTGAGCCTGCCCTTCCTTCGCAGGTCAGAGGCCTGGTAAGTACGGCCTGCCTTGCTGGCGGGCGCCCGATTTCGTGCGTACTTTCGATGGTGTCGAGCGGGGGCGGAACGCAGGGAGCCCGCTTCCGGAGAAGGGGAGAGCCGTGGCCATCATCGAGACCGAAGCCGTACTGCACGAGGCGCACCGCGACAATCACACCCACCGCGATGTGAACGGCGGCTGGCTGCGCCCCGCCGTATTCGGTGCCATGGACGGCCTGGTCTCCAACCTCGCGCTGATGACCGGAGTCGCGGGCGGAGCGGTGTCCCAGCAGACCCTGGTGATCACCGGCCTGGCGGGCCTGGCCGCCGGCGCGTTCTCCATGGCGGCCGGCGAGTACACCTCCGTCGCCTCCCAGCGCGAACTGGTCGAGGCCGAACTCGACGTCGAGCGGCGGGAGTTGCGCAAGCACCCGATGGACGAGATGGCGGAGCTCGCCGCCCTGTACGAGAGCCGTGGCGTCGAGCCCGCGCTGGCCCGCGAGGTCGCCCGGCAGCTCTCGCGCGACCCGGAACAGGCCCTGGAGATCCACGCCCGCGAGGAGCTCGGCATCGACCCGGGCGATCTGCCCTCGCCGCTCGTGGCGGCCGTGTCCTCGTTCGGCGCCTTCGCGCTGGGTGCCCTGCTGCCCGTGCTGCCGTATCTGCTCGGCGCGAGCGCGCTGTGGCCCGCGGTGCTGCTCGCGCTGATCGGCCTCTTCGCCTGCGGTGCGGTGGTGGCCAGGGTGACCGCCCGCAGCTGGTGGTTCAGCGGGCTGCGCCAGCTCGCCCTGGGCGGGGCCGCCGCGGCGCTGACGTACGGTCTCGGCACGCTGTTCGGTGTGGCCGTCGGCGGCTGACCCTCCGGCCCCCCGGAGGGGCCGGAAGCGGGGCCTGCGCTCACAGCCCTCTCCGGTGGCCGGAAGCAGGCCCGTCCGTACCGCCTTCGCCGTGCCCGTAACGGGCCCGTCCGCACAGCCCTCTCCGGTGGCCGGAAGCGGGCCCGTCCGTACCGCCCTCGCCGTACCGGCAACGGGCCTGCTGCCCGTGTGACGTACGTCCTGGCACCCGCCACTGGGCGGATCCGGCCCGGCGGCCGTAAAATGAGACTCTATGCAGGACTGCACATAAGTAGTCGTTACCCAGCGGTTTCGTTTTCTTTGCCGCCGGGCATGAGCCGTAGACACACGCAGGCAACGACGCCTGCTCTCTGCGGATCCCAGGGCGCCGATCTTCCGACCGCGACCCACCTCACTGTCACCACAGTGTCCGTATGTTGGAACGAGCCTTCCGCTTCTTGAGAAGCGCCCCATCATGTAACCTGCACAAAATTTCGCAGAGGGCCAACGTCGTCCCTCGGCACTTGCATATGCCACGACGACGACGGGAGAGCCGATGCGTACTCACGCCTGGTCGCCCATGGACGGTCGCCCCGCCCAGCAGGGGTTGTACGACCCCCGTAACGAGCACGACGCCTGTGGCGTCGGGTTCGTGGCCACTTTGACCGGTGTGGCCGGCCATGAGCTGGTCGAGCAGGCGCTGACCGTACTGCGCAACCTCGAACACCGCGGCGCGACCGGATCCGAGCCCGACTCGGGTGACGGCGCCGGCATTCTGCTCCAGGTCCCGGACGCCTTCCTCCGCGAGGAGGCCGCCTTCGCCCTCCCCGAGGCCGGCTCCTACGCCGTCGGCATCGCCTTCCTCCCCGCGGACGACTCCACCGGGGCCGTCCGCGCGATCGAGGACATCGCCGCCGAGGAGGGCCTGACGGTCCTCGGCTGGCGCGAGGTCCCGGTCGCCCCGGACCTCCTCGGCAACGGCGCCCGCGCCACCATGCCCGAGTTCCGCCAGCTCTTCGTCGCCGACAGCGAGGGCACGGCGAGCGGCATCGTCCTGGACCGCAAGGCCTTCGTCCTGCGCAAGCGCGCCGAGCGTGAGGCCGGGGTGTACTTCCCCTCGCTCTCCGCCCGCACGATCGTCTACAAGGGCATGCTCACCACCGGGCAGCTGGAGCCGTTCTTCCCGGACCTCTCCGACCGCCGGTTCGCCACCACGGTCGCGCTGGTCCACTCCCGCTTCTCCACCAACACCTTCCCCAGCTGGCCGCTCGCCCACCCGTACCGCTTCGTCGCCCACAACGGCGAGATCAACACGGTCAAGGGCAACCGGAACTGGATGAAGGCCCGCGAGTCCCAGCTCGCCTCCCGCCTCTTCGGCGAGGCACAGCTCGACCGGATCTTCCCCGTCTGCACCCCGGACGCCTCCGACTCGGCCTCCTTCGACGAGGTCCTGGAGCTGCTCCACCTCGGCGGCCGTTCACTGCCGCACTCGGTGCTGATGATGGTCCCCGAGGCATGGGAGAACCATGACTCCATGGACCCCGCCCGGCGCGCGTTCTACCAGTACCACGCCACGATGATGGAGCCCTGGGACGGCCCGGCCTGCGTCACCTTCACCGACGGCACCCAGGTCGGCGCGGTCCTCGACCGCAACGGGCTGCGCCCCGGCCGCTACTGGGTCACCGACGACGGCCTCGTCGTCCTCTCCTCCGAGGTCGGCGTCCTGGACATCGACCCCGCCAAGGTCGTCCGCAAGGGCCGCCTCCAGCCGGGCAAGATGTTCCTCGTCGACACCGCCGAGCACCGCATCATCGAGGACGACGAGATCAAGGCGTCCCTCGCCGCCGAGCAGCCCTACCAGGACTGGCTGGAGACCGGCGAGATCGGGCTCGGCGACCTCCCCGAGCGCGAGCACATCGTGCACACCCACGCCTCGGTCACCCGCCGCCAGCAGACCTTCGGCTACACCGAGGAAGAGCTCCGCGTCATCCTCGCGCCGATGGCCCGCACCGCGGGCGAGCCGCTCGGCTCCATGGGCACGGACTCGCCGATCGCCGCGCTCTCCGAACGGCCCCGGCTGCTCTTCGACTACTTCACCCAGCTCTTCGCCCAGGTCACCAACCCGCCGCTGGACGCCATCCGCGAGGAGCTCGTCACCTCGCTGCGCTCCTCGCTCGGCCCCCAGGGCAACATCCTGGAGCCGACCGCCGCGGCCTGCCGCAGCGTCACGCTGCCCTTCCCGGTGATCGACAACGACGAGCTGGCCAAGCTCATACACATCAACGCCGACGGCGACATGCCGGGCATGAAGGCCGCCACCCTCGCCGGCCTCTACCGGGTCGGCGGCGGCGGAGAGGCCCTGGCCGCGCGGATCGAGGAGATCTGCGCGGAGGCCGACGCCGCCATTGAGGACGGCACCCGTCTGATCGTCCTGTCCGACCGGCACTCCGACGCCGAGCACGCGCCGATCCCCTCTCTGCTGCTCACCGCGGCCGTCCACCACCACCTCATCCGCACCAAGCAGCGCACCCAGGTGGGTCTGCTGGTCGAGGCCGGAGACGTCCGCGAGGTCCACCACGTCGCCCTGCTGATCGGCTACGGCGCCGCCGCGGTCAACCCGTACCTGGCGATGGAGTCCGTCGAGGACCTGGTCCGCGCCGGCACGTTCATCGACGGCATCGAGGCCGAAGCGGCCATCCGCAACCTGATCCACGCGCTCGGCAAGGGCGTCCTCAAGGTCATGTCCAAGATGGGCATCTCCACCGTCGCCTCCTACCGCGGCGCCCAGGTCTTCGAGGCCGTCGGCCTGGACGAGGCCTTCGTCGCCACGTACTTCAACGGCACCGCCACCAAGATCGGCGGCGCCGGACTCGACGTCGTCGCCAAGGAGGTCGCCGCCCGGCACACCAAGGCGTACCCCGCCTCCGGCATCGCGGCCTCGCACCGCGCACTGGAGATCGGCGGCGAGTACCAGTGGCGCCGCGAGGGCGAACCGCACCTGTTCGACCCGGAGACCGTCTTCCGCCTCCAGCACGCCACCCGCAACCGGCGCTACGACATCTTCAAGAAGTACACGGACCGGGTGAACGAGCAGTCCGAGCGCCTCATGACGCTCCGCGGACTGTTCGCCCTCCCGCACGAGCGCGGCACCTCCGAGCGCGAGCCGGTACCCCTCGACGAGGTCGAGTCCGTCTCCGACATCGTCAAGCGCTTCTCCACCGGTGCCATGTCCTACGGCTCGATCTCCCGCGAGGCGCACGAGACCCTCGCCATCGCCATGAACCAGCTGGGCGGCAAGTCCAACACCGGTGAGGGCGGCGAGGACGCCGACCGTCTCTACGACCCGGCGCGCCGCTCCTCCATCAAGCAGGTCGCCTCCGGCCGCTTCGGCGTGACCAGCGAATACCTGGTCAACGCGGACGACATCCAGATCAAGATGGCGCAGGGCGCCAAGCCCGGCGAGGGCGGCCAGCTGCCCGGCCACAAGGTCTACCCGTGGGTCGCCAGGACCCGGCACTCCACCCCCGGCGTCGGCCTGATCTCCCCGCCGCCGCACCACGACATCTACTCCATCGAGGATCTGGCCCAGCTGATCCACGACCTCAAGAACGCCAACCCCGTGGCCCGTATCCACGTGAAGCTGGTGTCCGAGGTCGGTGTCGGCACGGTCGCCGCGGGTGTCTCCAAGGCGCACGCGGACGTCGTCCTCATCTCCGGCCACGACGGCGGCACGGGCGCCTCCCCGCTGACCAGCCTCAAGCACGCGGGCGGCCCCTGGGAGCTCGGCCTCGCCGAGACCCAGCAGACCCTGCTGCTCAACGGCCTGCGCGACCGCATCGTCGTACAGACCGACGGCCAGCTCAAGACCGGCCGCGACGTCGTCATCGCCGCGCTGCTGGGCGCCGAGGAGTTCGGTTTCGCGACCGCGCCGCTCGTCGTCTCCGGCTGCGTCATGATGCGCGTCTGCCACCTCGACACCTGCCCGGTCGGCATCGCCACCCAGAACCCGGTGCTGCGCGACCGGTTCTCCGGCAAGGCCGAGTACGTCGTGAACTTCTTCGAGTTCATCGCCGAGGAGGTCCGCGAGATCCTCGCCGAGCTGGGCTTCCGCACCATCGAGGAAGCCGTCGGCCACGCCGAACTGCTGGACACCGAGCGGGCCGTCACCCACTGGAAGGCCCAGGGCCTCGACCTGGCCCCGCTCTTCCACGTTCCCGAGCTGGCCGAGGGCGCCGTCCGCCACCAGGTCGTCGAGCAGGACCACGGCCTGACCAAGGCGCTCGACAACGAGCTGATCAAGCTCGCCGCCGACGCGCTCGGCGCGGACACCGCCGAGGCCGCCCAGCCCGTCCGGGCCCAGGTCGCGATCCGCAACATCAACCGGACCGTCGGCACCATGCTCGGCCACGAGGTCACCAAGAAGTTCGGCGGTGCGGGCCTGCCCGAGAACACCATCGACATCACCTTCACCGGCTCCGCGGGCCAGTCCTTCGGCGCCTTCGTACCGAAGGGCGTGACGCTGCGCCTGGAGGGCGACGCCAACGACTACGTCGGCAAGGGCCTCTCCGGCGGCCGCGTCGTCGTCCGCCCCGACCGCGGCGCCGACCACCTCGCCGAGTACTCCACCATCGCGGGCAACACCATCGGCTACGGTGCGACCGGCGGCGAGCTGTTCCTGCGCGGCCGCACCGGCGAGCGGTTCTGCGTCCGCAACTCCGGCGCCACCGTCGTCTCCGAGGGCGTGGGCGACCACGGCTGCGAGTACATGACCGGCGGCCACGCCGTCGTCCTCGGCGAGACCGGACGCAACTTCGCCGCAGGCATGTCGGGCGGTGTCGCGTACGTCATCGACCTCGACCGCGACAACGTCAACATCGGCAACCTCGGCGCGGTCGAGGAACTGACCGCCACGGACAAGCAGTGGCTGCACGACGTGGTGCGCCGTCACCAGGAGGAGACCGGCTCCACGGTCGCCGAGAAGCTGCTCGCCGAGTGGGACGGCGCAGACGGTGGTGTCTCCCGCTTCAGCAAGATCATCCCGTCCACCTACAAGGCAGTGCTCGCCGCCAAGGACGCCGCTGAGCTCGCCGGTCTCTCCGAGCAGGAGACCACCGAGAAGATGATGGAGGCGGCGACCAATGGCTGACCCCAAGGGCTTCCTGACCACCGGCCGCGAGGTCGCCGAGACCCGCCCCGTCCAGGAGCGCGTCAAGGACTGGAACGAGGTCTACGTTCCGGGCTCGCTGCTCCCGATCATCAGCAAGCAGGCCGGCCGCTGCATGGACTGCGGCATTCCGTTCTGCCACAACGGCTGCCCCCTCGGAAACCTCATCCCCGAGTGGAACGACTACGCCTACCGCGAGGACTGGACCGCCGCGTCCGAGCGCCTGCACGCCACGAACAACTTCCCGGAGTTCACCGGGCGGCTGTGCCCCGCTCCCTGCGAGTCGGCGTGCGTCCTCGGCATCAACCAGCCCGCCGTCACCATCAAGAACGTCGAAGTCTCCATCATCGACAAGGCGTGGGACAGCGGCGACGTCACCCCGCAGCCGCCCGAGCGCCTCTCCGGCAAGACCGTCGCCGTCATCGGCTCCGGACCGGCCGGACTGGCCGCCGCCCAGCAGCTGACCCGGGCCGGCCACACCGTCGCCGTCTACGAGCGCGCCGACCGCATCGGGGGCCTGCTCCGTTACGGCATCCCCGAGTTCAAGATGGAGAAGTCGCACATCAACCGGCGCATCGAGCAGATGCGCGCGGAAGGCACCAAGTTCCGTACCGAGGTGGAGATCGGCACGGACATCGACGCCGCCAAGCTCCGCCGCCGCTACGACGCGGTCGTCATCGCCGCCGGTGCCACCGTCTCCCGCGATCTGCCCGTCCCGGGCCGTGAGCTGAACGGCGTGCACTTCGCGATGGAGTACCTCCCGCTCGCCAACAAGGTGCAGGAGGGCGATCTGACGGTCTCCCCGATCACCGCCGAGGGCAAGCACGTCGTCGTCATCGGCGGCGGTGACACCGGCGCCGACTGCGTCGGCACCGCCCACCGCCAGGGCGCGGCCTCCGTCACCCAGCTGGAGATCATGCCGAAGCCGGGCGAGGACCGCAGCGCCGCCCAGCCGTGGCCGACCTTCCCCATGCTCTACAAGGTCACCTCCGCGCACGAGGAGGGCGGCGAGCGGGTCTACTCCGTCTCCACCACCCACTTCGAGGGCTCGGCCCCCGAGGAGGGCCAGGCGGTCGGCAACGTCCGGGCGCTGCATCTGGTCGAGGTGGAGTTCAAGGACGGCAAGCTGGAGCAGAAGCCCGGCACCGAGCGCCGCATCCCCGCGGACCTCGTCACCCTCGCCATGGGCTTCACCGGCACGGACCAGGCCAACGGTCTTGTCCAGCAGTTCGGCCTCGAACTCGACGGACGAGGTAATGTTGCCCGTGACGACAACTACGCGACCAATGTCGACGGCGTCTTCGTCGCCGGGGACGCGGGCCGCGGGCAGTCGCTCATCGTCTGGGCCATCGCCGAAGGCCGCTCCGCGGCACGAGGCGTGGACCGCTACCTGACCGGGACCAGCGCACTGCCGGCCCCGATCCGCCCGACGGACCGGTCGCTGCTGGTCTGACCCCACGGGGTTCCCCTGACCGGGAATCCCCCCAAAAACGTCCCGTACAACGGCGTGCGGAACTGAACGCGGCGCCTGCGCAGTCCCCGACCGGACCATGCGGGCGCCGTGGCGCGTCCGGGGCCGGCTACTGGACGTCGGCCCCGTGCGGGTGCGAGGCGTCCGCAGGGCAGACGAACACCCGGTACGCCCCGTACCGCCCCACCGCGATCTGTGTCGGCTCACCGGCCGACGGTACGGGGGGGAGGTCCGGATCGGTGGGCGAGGGGTCCTCGCGCGGCCACCAGCCCGCCCCGCCCCACTCGCTGGAGTCGATGGTGAGCATCAGCCGCAGCTCCCGCCCGCAGTCGCAGTACTGCCGCTGGAGATCGGTCACGCTCCAGCTGTCCCAGCCCCCGGCCTTCCAGCCGGGCGCCAGGGAGAGGGCTGCGTCCCCGCCGTCGGCGCGCCGGGCCGCGGATGCAGCCGGGTGGCGGTACGGGCGTACGGGGCGATCTCCGGGAACAGCGCCGCGATGTCGACCGGACGGGGCGGCGTCGTACGGCTCATCAGGCACCGCCGCCGGTCAGCTCCGCCGTCCTGAGGGCGACCGCCACGGCCAGCAGGCACAGCAGCACCAGCCCGCCCACGGTCTGCGCCGCCGAGTTCCGCAGCTTCGCCGGGGCGTAGGCGAGCCCGTACGTCACCAGGGCGCCGGTCAGCAGACCGCCCAGGTGCCCCTGCCACGAGGTGAGCGCCGCCGAGACGATCATCCACAGCAGGAGCCCGGCCATGAACCGGTTGACCGCCCGCATGTCCCGGCCGAGCCGCCTGCTGATGACGTAGAACGAGGCGGCGACCCCGAAGACCGCGCCGGACGCGCCCACCGTCATGGTGTCGGGGGAGACCAGATAGACCAGCACCGAGCCGCCGGCCGCCGACAGCAGATACAGCGCCAGATAGCGCGCCCGGCCCAGCTGCCCCTCCACGACCCGGCCCAGGTTCCACAGCGCGAGCATGTTGAAGACCAGGTGCATCACCCCGAACGAGGCGTCCGGCGGCAGATGCAGGAAGGTACCGGTCAGCAGCCGGTACCACTCGCCGTCCGCGATCCCGGTCAGCTCGTACCCGGGGACCGTCCCGCCCTCGTACTGGTACCGCCCGCCCTCCGGATCGACCAGGACCGCCCCGAGCACGCCGAAGCGGTCCACGATCGAGGGCCTCGCCACCTCCGCGATGTACACGAGGACGTTCAGCGCCATCAGCACCTGGGTCACGACGGGCCTCGCCGCCGATGACACCGCGCCGCCGAAGACCGTGCGGGCCTGCCGCACCGACCGCCGTCCCTCCTTCACGCACTCCACGCAGTGATGACCGACCGAGGCCTCGCGCATGCAGTCGGGGCAGATGTAGCGGTCGCAACGGGTGCAGCGCACATACGTCTCGTGGGACGGATGGCGGTAACACGTGGTGGCGGCCTCCATGACCGGCTCCTTCACTGCTGGCTGAGACAAAAGGGCCGGTGGGGACGGCGGCGCTCAAGATAGCGAACCCGGCAGGGGACGCCCTGCCCGGGGCGCCGCCGCACGGCCCGGGTGACCTACCCTCAGGAGTCCGCGACGCGCGGAGCGGAGACACAGGGAGACGACATGGCCGGCTCGCCGCACGTACTGAGGGCCGCCGGGCGCGCGGCCGTGCCCTGGAAGAACGGCGGGGGAGTCACCCGCGAGATCGCCGCCGGCCCCGAGGGCGCGGCGATGGACGCCTTCGACTGGCGGATCAGCCTGGCGGAGGTCGCCGCCGACGGGCCGTTCTCCGTGTTCGACGGCGTCGACCGTACTCTGACCGTGGTCGAGGGCGCCGGGATACACCTGCTGGTGGGCGGCGAGCACCACATCGTCGACGAGCCGCGATGGCCCCACGACTTCCCCGGGGACCTGCCGGCCGAGGGCCGGCTGCCGGCGGGGCCGGTCGTGAACCTCAACGTGATGTGGCGCAGGGGCCGTACGCGGGCGGAGACCGCCGTCGTCAGGGGCACCGTCCGGCTGCTGCCCCCGCCCGGCGGAGCGGTGCTCGCCCTCGCGCTCGACGGCGGCACCGTCATCGACGGTACGGACATCGCGCTGGGTCCCTACGACGCGGTCCTGGCGACCGGCGCGTCCACCGGTGTCCTGCGCACGATGGGCGACGCCGTCCTGGTCACGCTGTCCCCCGCGTGAATCCGCCGTAGGACGGCGTCCGATCCGGTGACCATCGGCCATACCGGACAGAAGGTGTCGGGTTTCGGGTGTTCGATGGCTGCCATGACGTCGACCTCACCGGCCTCCTGGGCGGACTTCGCAGCGCAACAGCCCGACTACGCCGACATCGTGCGCAAGCGGTTCCAGCAGTACAAGCACCATGTCCTGGCCACCCTGCGCAAGGACGGCTCGCCCCGGGTCACCGGCCTCGAAGCGGAATTCCGCCTCGGTGAGCTGTGGCTCGGCATGATGCCGGGCTCCCGCAAGGCCCTGGACCTGATGCGGGACCCGCGCTTCGCGCTCCAGGCCAACCCGGGGCCCGACGCCGAGATGGCCGACGGCGACGTCCGCGTCGCCGGGCGCGCGGTGGCGGTGACCGACCCCGGGACCCTGGCCCGTTTCGCCGAGGCGGTCCAGCCCCCGGAACCCTTCCTCCTCTTCCGCGCGGAACTGACCGAGGCGGTCCGCACCACGCTGGAGGGCGAGACCCTGATCATCCGGACCTGGCGCCCCGGCCACGCCCTGCGCACCGTCCGCCGGGGCGGCGACGACCCGCGAGCCGGAGCCTGAGAGGGCGGGGCGGGCGCGCAGGACGGTCACCGGCCGCCCCGCGCGCCGCCGCCCCCACAGCACGCTGCCGCGCCGGGCCCCCGCTATCCGGCGAGCACCCGCTCCCGGCACGCCCCCGGAGTCCCCCACGCGTCCCGCAGCGGCCGCGCCTTGCGCAGCCACAGCGACAGGTCCAGCTCCTGCGTGTACCCCACGGCACCGTGCAGCTGGAGCGCGGTGCGGGCCGCCGCGTACCCCGCCTCGCCCGCCAGCACCTTCGCCGCCGCGATGTCCGCCCCGGCCCGCGCGGAGCCCTCCGCCAGCGACACCGCCGCCCCGTACAGCGCCGGACGGGCGAACTCCAGCCCCAGCAGGGTGTCCGCCAGCCGGTGCTTGACGGCCTGGAAGGACCCGATGGGCACCGAGAACTGCGTGCGCTGCTTGACGTACCCGACCGTGGAGCGCAGCAGCTCCTCCCCGGTTCCCAGGGCCTGGGCCGCCGTCGCGAACGCCGCCCAGTCGCCCGCCGCCCGTGCCCCCGCCACCACCCGGGGCCCGGCGGCGAGCACCGTGCCGCCCTCCTCCGGGACGAACAGCCGCCGCGCCGGGTCCGCCGAGGCACGCGGCTCGCCGGGCCCCGGCGCGAGCCGCAGCACCTCCCCGTCGACCACGAACACCGCGTCCACCGCGTCCGCGTCCAGGGCGTACGGCCCGTACCCGTCCAGCCGCAGGCTCGCCGACGCCTCCCCGGAGGCCAGCCGGGGCAGCCACTCCTTCGCCGCCGGACCTCCCACCGCGCCCAGCAGCACCGCGGCCGCCACCGACTCCACCACCGGACCCGGCACCGCGTGCCGCCCCAACTCCACGAAGGAGAGGGCGAGTTCGACCGGGAGGAGCCCCACGCCCCCGTGCGCCGGGGGGACCGCGAGAGCGAACACCCCGGCATGGGCGAGCCGGGCCCACAGGGCTCTGCCCGGGGCGTGGTCCCCGGCGCCCCACGCCCGTACCGCCGACGGGGTGTCCGAGGCGCTCAGCATCGCGTCCAGCGAACGGGCGAACTCCCGCTGCTCCCCGTCGAGGAGGAAAGGCATCAGCGCCGTCCCTTCGGCAGGCCGAGCAGCCGCTCGGCGATGATGTCCCGCTGGATCTCGTTCGTACCGGCGTAGATCGGGCCGGCCAGGGAGAAGACGTACCCCTCGGCCCACTCGGACTCCGCGAGCTCCGCGTCCGGGCCCAGCAGATCGAGCGCGGTCTCGTGCAGCGCGATGTCGTACTCCGACCAGAACACCTTGTTCAGGCTCGACTCCGCGCCGATGGCCCCGCCCGCCGCGAAGCGCGCCGCGCCCGCGCAGGTGAACAGCTGATAGGCCCGCGCCCCGATCACCGCGTCGGCCACCCGGTCCCGCAGCGCCGTGTCCGAGGCGTCGCCCCGCGTACGCCACAGTCCGGCCAGCCGGTCCGCCGCCGCGAGGAAACGCCCGGGGGAGCGGAGCGTGAGCCCGCGCTCGTTCCCCGTCGCCGACATGGCGATACGCCAGCCCTGGCCGGGCTCCCCGATGATGTCCGCGTCCGGTACGAAGACCTCGTCCAGGAACAGTTCGGCGAACGCCGGCTTCCCGTCGAGCCGCCCGATCGGCCGCACCGAGACACCCGGCGCCGACAGGTCGAACATCAGATACGTCAGCCCCTGATGCGGCTTCGCGGCCCCGGGATCCGTCCGGAAGACGCCGAACGCCCGGTCCGCGAACGCCGCCCGCGAGGACCAGGTCTTCTGTCCCGACAGCAGCCACCCGCCGTCGGTGCGCACCGCACGCGAGCGCAGCGACGCCAGGTCGGAGCCCGCCTCCGGTTCGGACCAGGCCTGGGCCCAGATCACCTCGCCGCTCGCCATCGGGGGCAGCACCCGGGCCCGCTGCTCCTCGGTCGCGTGGTCGAAGAGCGTCGGGGCGAGCAGATTGATGCCGTTCTGCGAGACCCGGCCGGGCGCTCCGGCCGCGTAGTACTCCTCCTCGAAGGCCAGCCAGCCGAAGATGTCCGTGTCGCGGCCACCGAACCGGCCGGGCCAGGAGACCACCGACCAGCGGTCCGCGTGCAGCCGTGCCTCCCACTCCCGGTGCGCGGCGAACCCCTCCGCCGTCTCCAGCGACGGCAGCGGCGTGGCCGGTACGTTGGCCCGCAGCCAGGCCCGTGCCTCGGCCCGGACGGCGTCCGTCTGCGCCGAGTGCGCCAGATCCATCACGCACCCGCCTTCTTCATCGAGGCGATGTCCATACCGCCCAGGGAGTCCGCGGCCGTCTCGGCGTTGTGGGCGTGGGCGAGGTGATGCAGCCCGAACACCGAGTCCAGGCCGGTGTGCAGCCCCTGGAGATCCTCCGCCTGATTCACCGCGCGCTTGGTGAGCGCCAGCCCCAGGCGCGGCATCGCGGCGATGCGCAGGGCCAGTTCCGTGGTGCGTTCAGCGAGTTCGGCCCGCTCCACGACCCGGTTGACCATGCCGACCTCGTACGCCCGCCGGGCACTCATCCGGTCTCCGGTGAACAGGAACTCCTTGGCGATCCGGGGCGGCATCACCCAGGGGTGCGCGAAGTACTCGACACCCGGGATGCCCATCCGCACCACCGGATCGGCGAAGAACGCGTCCTCGCTCGCCACGATCAGATCGCAGATCCACGCCAGCATCAGCCCGCCCGCCACGCACGCCCCGTGCACGGAGGCGACGACGGGTTTCGGCAGCTCGCGCCAGCGCCGGCACATCCCGAGGTAGACCTCCGACTCCCGGGCGAAGCGGCTCTCCGCGCCCGTCTTGTCGCTGTGGTCCCACCAGAGCCCGGCCCGGCGTTCGAAGGGCAGATGCGCGTCGCGCTGCGGGGTGCCGATGTCATGGCCCGCCGAGAAGTGGTCCCCGGCCCCGGCCAGCACGACCACCTTGACCTCGCCGTCCTCGGCCGCGCGGTAGAAGGCGGCGTCCAGCGCGTAGGTCATCGCGGAGTTCTGGGCGTTGCGGTAGCGGGGCCGGTTCAGCGTGAGGTACGCGACGGGGCCCCGGCGCTCGTACAGCACGGGCCCGCCCTCACCGATGGACGGCGGGCCGGGCGTCGGATCGGGCGTGGCGCCGGGTGTCGGATCGGGCATCGGCTCATCCTTCCCTAACAAGTGTTTGGTAGGTTAATGTACGCGCACCGGCACCGGCTAGAGGATGTGTCACACAGCCCCTGGCCCCGCTGCCGCCGAGCGGAGGGGGCAGGGCGTGAACGCACCGCAGTACCTACCGGGCCACGGACTGCTGGCCTCCCGAGGCGCCGTCGTGACCGCGGCCGCCGGGGCCGGGATCGGCGGAGCCACCGCCCGCCGGCTCCTGGAGGAGGGCGCCCGCGTCGTCATCGGCGACGCCCACGCCCGCCGCCTCAAGGAGACCGAACGGGCCCTCGCCGAGGAGTTCGGCGCCGACCGCGTCACCTCCCTGCCCTGCGACGTCACCGACGAGACCCAGGTCCGGGCCCTCTTCGCCCATGCCGAACAGGCCCACGGCGGCCTCGATATCGTCGTCAACAACGCCGGCCTCGGCGGCACCGCCGAACTCACCGAGATGACCGACGAACAGTGGACCAAGGTCCTCGACGTCACCCTCAACGGCACCTTCCGCTGCACCCGCACCGCCCTGCGCTCCCTCAAGGCCGCGGGCGGCGGAGGCGTCGTCATCAACAACGCCTCCGTCATCGGCTGGCGCGCCCAGAGCGGCCAGGCCCACTACGCCGCCGCCAAGGCCGGCGTCATGGCACTCACCCGCTGCGCGGCCGTCGAGGCCGCCGCGTACGGCGTGCGGGTCAACGCGGTCGCCCCCAGCCTCGCCATGCACCCGCACCTGGCGAAGGTCACCTCCGAGGAACTCCTCGCCGAACTCACCGCGAAGGAGGCCTTCGGCCGGTACGCCGAACCCTGGGAGGTCGCCAACGTCATCGTCTTCCTCGCCAGCGGCTACTCCTCCTACATGACCGGCGAGGTCGTCTCCGTGAGCAGCCAGCATGCGTGAGACCGCCGCGGGCCCGCGCGCACGGGCGGGCCGGACGGCGGGCGGGCGGACAATGGACGGGTGCCTACCAAGAAGAAGCCCCAGGTGACCCCCTCGCCCGAGCGGCGCCGTGAACTGCTCGCCACCGCCGCGGAGGTCTTCGCCGCGCAGGGATACAACGCCACCACCGTCCGCCGGATCGCGGACGAGGCCGGGATGCTCGCGGGCAGCCTCTACTACCACTTCGATTCCAAGGAATCGATGGTCGACGAGATCCTCTCCACCTTCCTCGGCGAACTCTGGGAGGGGTACGACGCGGTACTGGAGGCCGGTCTCAGCCCCAGGGAATCCATCGAGGCACTCGTCACCGAGTCCTTCCGGGAGATCGACCGGCACCGGGCCGCCGTCGCCATCTACCAGAAGGAGTCCAAGCACCTCGCCACCCAGCCCCGCTTCCAGTACCTCATCGACTCGCAGCAGAAGTTCGAGAAGGCCTGGCTCGGCACGCTGGAGCGCGGCGTCGCCGACCGGTCCTTCCGCGACGACCTCGACATCCGGCTCACCTACCGGTTCGTCCGCGACACCGTCTGGGTCGCCGCGTCCTGGTACCGGCCCGGCGGACAGCACAGCCCCGAGGAGATCGCCCGCCAGTACCTCTCGATGGTGCTCGACGGGATCGCCCTGCGTCACTGACCACCCAAGGAGCAGCAGTCATGGCCGAGGCCTACATCGTCGAAGCGGTACGCACCCCCGTCGGCAGGCGCAAAGGGGGCCTCGGAGCCGTCCACCCCGCCGACCTCGGCGCCCATGTCCTCAAGGCCCTGGTCGCCCGCAGCGGCATCGACCCGGCGGCCGTCGAGGACGTCGTCTTCGGCTGCCTCGACACCGTCGGGCCGCAGGCCGGAGACATCGCCCGCACCTCCTGGCTCGCGGCCGGACTCCCCGAAGAGGTTCCCGGCGTCACCATCGACCGCCAGTGCGGCTCCTCCCAGCAGGCCGTCCACTTCGCCGCCCAGGGCGTTCTCTCCGGCACCCAGGACCTGGTCGTCGCCGGCGGCACCCAGAGCATGACGCAGATCCCGATCGCGTTCGCCTCCCGGCAGGCCGCCGAACCCCTCGGCCTCACCCAAGGCCCCTACGCGGGCAGCGAGGGCTGGCGCGCCCGGTACGGCGACGCACCCGTCAACCAGTTCCACGGCGCCGAACTCATCGCCGCGAAGTGGGGCATCGGCCGCCGCGACATGGAGGAGTTCGCCCTGCGCTCCCACCGGCGGGCGGTCCGGGCCATCGACGAGGGCCGCTTCGCCCGCGAAACCGTCGCCTACGGGGAGGTCACCGTCGACGAGGGGCCGCGCCGCGACACCACCCTGGAGAAGATGGCCGCGCTCAGGCCCGTCGTGGACGGCGGCACGATCACCGCCGCCTGCTCCTCGCAGGTCTCCGACGCCGCCGCCGCCCTGCTGATCGCCTCCGAACGGGCCGTCGCCGAGCACGGCCTCACCCCGCGCGCCCGCATCCACCATCTCTCCGTACGCGGCGAGGACCCGATCCGGATGCTGTCCGCCCCTATCCCGGCCACCGCCCACGCACTGAAGAAGACCGGCCTCACCCTCGACGACATCGACCTCGTGGAGATCAACGAAGCCTTCGCGCCGGTCGTCCTGGCCTGGCTGAAGGAGACCGGCGCGGACCCGGAAAAGGTCAATGTGAACGGCGGGGCGATCGCCCTCGGGCACCCGCTCGGCGCGACCGGCGTCAAACTGATGACGACCCTTCTCCACGAACTGGAACGCACCGGCGGCCGCTACGGCCTCCAGACGATGTGCGAAGGCGGCGGCCAGGCGAACGTCACCATCATCGAACGGCTCTGACGCCCGGTCCCGGAGCCGGGGGAAAACAGCCGGGGAACCTTGGGACAACGGGCGTCCAACGCTCCGGGGCGGCACTCGGACACACTCCGGACACCGCCCCGGAAACCGCCCGGAAACGGCCCCGGACCCCTCCTGGTCAGCGACGTTCCCCGCCCGGCGGCAGGACGCGATCCGCCGCCGGGCGACAGGACGTGCTACGGTGGTCCAGTTGCAGTTTTGGTACCCATGAACTTTATGTGCGCCTGACGGGAATGCTTCCTCAGGCGCTTTATTGTTTTCCGGCTTTCTCCGGGTGGGGCTCAATGCGGCGACTTGGAATTCGTAAAGTGCGAATTTCCGGCACTGCACCTCTTTTAGGAGATTGACATGGCTACTGGAACCGTGAAGTGGTTCAACTCGGAAAAGGGCTTCGGCTTCATCGAGCAGGACGGCGGCGGCGCCGACGTCTTCGCCCACTACTCCAACATCGCCACCCAGGGCTTCCGTGAGCTCCAGGAGGGCCAGAAGGTCTCCTTCGACGTCACGCAGGGCCAGAAGGGCCCGCAGGCGGAGAACATCGTCCCGGCCTAATTGCCGGACGCGTACCTCGCAACCGGGGCCCGCACCGTGAAGGTGCGGGCCCCGGTTTGTGCTGTCCGGGGGACACCCTGCTTTGTGCTGCATCCTGGGGCGCACATCAAGCAGTCCCGCCGGTCAGTCCCGCAGTAACCCCAGGAATCCCCCAGGAGGGCAATTCCGTATGACCCGCTTCGAACGCCAGGACCGACCGGCCCGCACCCGACCGACCAGGGGACGGGGCCCGGCCCCTGCGCAGCGAGACGCCAAGGGCTCCGGCCGCGGCTCCGGCAAGGCACCCGCCCGCCGCCGCGCCACACCGCCCCAGGGCGAATTCGCCCTGCCGGAGACCATGACCCCCGCGCTGCCCGCGGTCGAGGCGTTCGCCGAGCTGGACATGCCGGCGGCACTGCTGAAGACCCTCACCGCGCAGGGCGTCACCGAGCCCTTCCCCATCCAGGGCGCCACCCTGCCGAACTCGCTGGCCGGCCGGGACATCCTCGGCCGCGGCCGCACCGGCTCCGGCAAGACGCTCGCCTTCGGCCTGGCGCTGCTCGCCCGCACCGCCGGACGCCGCTCCGAGCCCCACGCCCCGCTGGCACTCGTCCTGGTCCCGACCCGCGAGCTCGCCCAGCAGGTCACCGACGCCCTCACCCCGTACGCGACCTCCGTGAACCTGCGGCTCGCCACCGTCGTCGGCGGCATGTCGATCAGCAAGCAGTCCGGCACGCTGCGCCGGGGTGCCGAGGTCCTCGTCGCCACGCCCGGCCGGCTCAAGGACCTCATCGAGCGCGGCGACTGCCGCCTCGACCAGGTCGCCATCACCGTCCTCGACGAGGCCGACCAGATGGCCGACATGGGTTTCATGCCGCAGGTCGTCGCGCTGCTCAAGCAGGTCGAGCCGGACGGACAGCGGATGCTGTTCTCCGCGACCCTCGACAAGAACATCGACCGGCTGGTCAAGATGTTCCTCACCGACCCGGTCGTGCACTCCGTCGACCCGTCCGCCGGCGCGGTCACCACCATGGAGCACCATGTGCTCCACGTCGCCGACGAGACGGACAAGAAGGCCGTCGCCACGAAGATCGCCGCCCGCGAGGGCCGGGTGATCATGTTCGTCGACACCAAGCGCGCCGCCGACCGTTTCGCCAAGCGGCTGCTCGCCAGCGGTGTACGGGCAGCCGCCCTGCACGGCGGCCGGTCCCAGCCGCAGCGCAACAGGACCCTGGACCAGTTCAAGAACGGCCAGGTCACCGCGCTCGTCGCGACCAATGTGGCGGCCCGCGGCATCCACGTCGACGACCTCGACCTCGTCGTCAACGTGGACCCGCCCACCGACCACAAGGACTACCTCCACCGCGGCGGGCGCACGGCGCGCGCCGGGGAGTCCGGCAGCGTCGTCACGCTGGTGCTGCCCGAGGAGAAGCGGGAGATGACCCGGCTGATGCAGGACGCGGGCATCGCCCCGCGCACCACCCGCATCAAGTCGAGCGACGAGGAGCTCAGCCGGATCACCGGCGCGCGCGAGCCCTCCGGTGTCGCGGTCGTCGTCGAGGTCCCCCAGCCCACCCAGCCCAAGCCGCGCACGCGGACGGGCGGGGCGGCGGGCCAGGGCAACGGCGGCGGCTTCCGCTCGGGCAGCCGGGGCCGCGGTCGCCGCGGTGGCGGCGCCGGTGGTGCGCAGGGCGCGGGAGGCGGCGGTGAGTCCCGCGGTGCCGCGACCGGTTCCGTACGCGGCGGTGGCGGCAACGGCGGCGGTGGCGCGCGTTCGGGCGGCGAGTCCCGTGGCGCCGGAACCGGCCGTACCGGTTCGGGCCGTACCGGTACCGGCCGCAGCGGCGCTCCGGCGCGGGGCCGCCGGGCCGCCTAGCCGGCAGCCGTACGGGGCGGGGACCGGGCGCAGACCTTTCGGGGCTGCCGCCCCGGCCCCGCCCCTCTCCGTACCCCTACGGCAGCGCCGCGCGGGCCTCCCGGGCCTCGCCCATGATCCGTTCCACCAGTTCCGCCACGCTCGGCAGGTCCTCGATCAGGCCCGCCACCTGGCCCGAGGCCATGATCCCGAGGTCCGTGCGGCCGTCCACCATGGACGCCTTCAGCAGCATCGGCGTGTTCGCGGCCAGCAGCATCTGGCTCCAGGTCAGATCCTTCCCGTGCTTCGCCGCCAGCCCCTCGCGCAGCATCCGGGGCCAGCTCAGCCCGGAGATCCGCCGGAAGCCCGATGCCCGGCGCACCGCCTGCGCCAGCGCCCGCACACGCCCCGCCCGCTCCAGGGCCGCCACCATGTCGGTCCGCAGCATCCGGTGCGGGAGCCCGTCCACCGCCGTGGTGACCGTGATGTCCTTGACACCCGCGGCCACATACCGCGCCTTCACCGCGTCCGGGACGGTCGAGTCCGACGTCAGCAGGAACCGGGTCCCCATCGCGATGCCCGCCGCCCCGTACGCAAGCGCCGCGACCAGCCCCCGGCCGTCGTGGAAGCCGCCCGCCGCGACCACCGGGATGTCCACCGCGTCGACGACCTGGGGCAGCAGGACCGTCGTCGCCACCTCCCCGGTGTGCCCGCCGCCCTCGCCCCCCTGCACGATCACCGCGTCCGCACCCCACGCCGCGACCTTCTCCGCATGGCGCCGGGCACCGATCGACGGGACGACCACCACCCCCGCGTCCTTCAGCTCGGCGATCAGCTCCCTCGACGGGGCCAGCGCGAACGACGCCACCCGGACCCCTTCGTCGATGATGATCCGTACCCGCTCGCGGGCGTCCCCCGCGTCCGCCCGCAGATTCACGCCGAACGGCGCGTCGGTGCGCGACCTGACCTCCCGGACCGCCGCGCGCAGCTGGTCCGCCGTCATCGTCGCGGAGGCCAGGATCCCCAGCGCGCCCGCCCGCGCGGTGGCGGTGACCAGCCGGGGACCGGCGACCCAGCCCATGCCGGTCTGCACGATCGGATACCGGACACCGACGAGCTCGGTGAGGGCCGTGCGCATCAGGACCGCACCTCGCGCTCACGGGCGCCCTCGGGGTCGATGACCTCACGGATCAGCCGGAGTTCCCCGGCGGTCGGCTCACGGGTGTACGGGACGTCGTCCGCGACCGTCAGCGCGAATCCCGTGGCCTCGCGGACCTGCGCGGCGGTGACACCCGGGTGCACCGAGGCGAGCCGCATGGAACGGTCCGGGGTGGCGAAGTCGAAGACCCCGAGATCGCTGACGACCCGCGGGATGCGGTGGAAGCGCGTCGCGGACGGACCCGCCGCCGCGGCCCGGTCGTAACCGACTCCGCAGACCATGTCGACCCGCTCGACGAAGACCCGGAGGGAATGCCGGGGGATCCAGTAACTGACCGGATTGTTCAGGGTGTTGACCGGTGCGCCGCGGACCCCGAGCAACTGGCGGGCGGGCCGCTCCCAGTCGCCCACGCAGGAGATGTTCTGGTTGCCGAAACGGTCGATCTGGCTCGCGCCCATCATCACGTGCCGCTTGCCGCCGGTGACCATGGCCAGATGCTGACGGTAGGGCAGCCAGCCCTCCACCGTGCCGTCGAGCCCGACGATCATCGCCTCGCCGTCGGTGAGCAGCAGATCGGGGGAGAAGGTGCGCTTGGCGAGACGGGCCCCCAGCGACGGGATCAGGCCCATCGGACTGGCCAGCACCTCACCGTCGCCGCGCCAGGCCTCGGCACACGCGATCACGCAGTACTCGGCCCGGGTGACGGTCCCCGCGGCGGCTTCGGTGCTCACATCTGCTCCTCGTGCCAGGTCCGGACGGCGCTCTGGTAGCTCTTCTCGTCGCCCCGCGCGGGCAGGAAGCGTTCGCTGAACGCGGCCCAGGCCCCGGGGTCGGCGGCGGCTTCGGCGTACGCCTTCTGGAACGCCTCGTCGCGGGGGTGGTCGGGCACGCAGGAGGTGAAGTGCGCCCCGTTCGGCGTCTCGACGACCCCGGTGACGGAGTGCCGTTTGACCAGGAGGGTCTGTGGAGCGGCACCGTCGGTCAGCTCGGCGGTCCCCACGAGCCGTTCGCAGGAGAGGTACGCGGTGTCGGCGGCCTCGCAGAAAAGGTCGTCGAAGTACGGATCGGGGCCCAGGTACTGGCCGTTGCCGAGCCGGTCCGCCCGGTTGACATGGACCAGGGCCGCGTCCATCCGCAGGGCCGGCATCGCGACGAACTCCTCGCCGTCCTCGTACGGTGAAGTCACCGTACGCAGACCGGGGTTGACCCGCATCACATCGGATCCGAGGCCCGCCCGCACCGGCAGGAACGGCAGCCGGTTCGCGGCGGCGCGCAGACCCCACATGAACATCGCCTCGTCGATCTCCCGCAGTTCGAACGCGCCCTGCTGCCGGGCCGCGCGGAAGTGCGGTTCGAGGGGGACCGAGTCGAGCGTGACGAACGCGGCGACCAGGGTGCGGATCCGGCCCGCGGCGGCCAGCAGGCCGACATCGGGGCCGCCGTAGGAGATCACCTTGAGATCGGTGACCGGCGACCGGAGCAGGGCGCGCACGAGCGCCATCGGCTTGCGGCGCGACCCCCAGCCGCCGATGCCGATCGTCATCCCGCTGCGGAGCCGGGAGACGACATCCTCGGGCGTCATCGTCTTGTCGGTCACGGTCGTTCCTCCTTGCCGAAGGTGTCGCGGACGCGGCCGGCGCTGCCGCTGAGTCCGGCCTCGAAGGTGAAGCCCTGCTCGAAGCGGTAGCTGCGGCGCACGTCCACGGGGTCGATGCCGTTGATGGCGGCCTTGGCGAGCCGCAGGAGATGCCCGTCCTTGCGGGCGATCTCCCCGGCCAGCTCCAGCGCCGCCGCGGCCAGCCCGTCGCGCGGGACGACCCGCCAGACCGAGCCATGGGCGTGCAGTTCGGCCGCCGTGACGGTGCGTGAGGTGTAGTACAGCGTCCGCATCAGATGCTGCGGAACCAGCCGCGCGAGATGGGTGGCCGCACCGAGCGCGCCGCGGTCCAGCTCCGGCAGTCCGAACGTGGCGTCCTCGCTCGCCACGATCGCGTCGGCGTTGCCGACGAGCCCGATGCCGCCGCCGAGGCAGAAGCCGTGCACCGCGGCGACGACCGGCACCTCGCACTCGTACACCGCCGCGAACGCCTCGAAACAGCCGCGGTTGGCACCGATCAGGGCGTCCTGACCGGGGTCGCGCTGGATCTCCTTGATGTCGACACCCGCGTTGAAGCCGCGCCCCGCCGCGGTCAGCACCACGCAGCGGACCCCGGGGTCGCGGCCGGCCGCGCGCACTGCGTCGGCCAGGTCGTACCAGCCCCGCACCGGCAGGGCGTTGACGGGCGGGAAGTCGGCGGTGACGGCGAGGACGCCTTCGGCGGGCCGTGAGGTGGAGACACCCATGAGCGGATCAGCTACCTTTCCACCAAACATTTGTTAGGTGGAAGGTAGCAGCCTGCCACCGCATCGCCAACCAGGGGAGCCGAGATGACCACCAGCAGCGCCGGACTCTGCGCGGGCCGCGTCGTCGCCGTGACGGGCGCCGGGCGGGGACTGGGCCGGGCCCACGCCCTGGCCTTCGCCGCCGAAGGGGCCAAGGTCGTCGTCAACGACCTCGGCGTCGGACTCGCGGGCGACGGGGGAGCGGGCGACGGGGGAGCGGACGACGGGGGAGTGGACGACGGGGGAGTGGACACGGGGGCCGACGGGGCGGCCGGGGGCGCTGCCGGACCCGCCCGGCAGGTGGTCGACGAGATCGTGGCGGCGGGCGGTGAGGCCGTCGCCCACCGCGGTGACATCGCCACGACCGCGGGCGCGTCCTCGCTGGTCACCACGGCCCTGGAGGCGTTCGGCCGGTTCGACACCCTGGTCAACAACGCGGGCTTCCTGCGGGACCGGATGCTGGTCAACCTCGACGAGGACGACTGGGACGCGGTGCTGCGGGTCCACCTCAAGGGCCACTTCCTGCCCCTGAAGCACGCGGCGGCCCACTGGCGGGCCGAGTCCAGGGACGGCCGCACCCCCGTCGCCCGGGTGATCAACACCAGCTCGGGCGCGGGGCTGCTCGGCAGTGTCGGGCAGGGCAACTACGCCGCCGCGAAAGCCGGGATCCTCGGCCTCACCCTGGTCGCGGCCGAGGAACTGGGACGGTACGGAGTCCAGGTCAACGCCCTTGCCCCGGCGGCCCGGACCCGGATGACCGAGCAGACCTTCGCCGCGACGATGGCGGCGCCGGAGCCGGGGGCCTTCGACGCGATGGCCCCCGAGAACGTGTCGCCGCTGGTGGTGTGGCTCGGCTCGGCCGCGAGCGCCGGGGTCACCGGACGCGTCTTCGAGGCCGAGGCGGGCCGGATCACCGTCATGGAGGGCTGGCGCCCCGGGCCCACCGCGGACCGGGGCGCACGCTGGTCCCCGGCGGAGGCGGGCGCCGCGGCCCGCCGCCTGCTGGCCGAGGCGGAGCCGGTCGGGCCGGTGTACGGGGCGCGATGAGGTCCGCGAGCCCGGAACGCCCGGTGCCGGCGGCCGGTGGCACAGCAGCCGGTGCGCCGGCGGGCGGCTGAGCAGCCGGAGCGCCCGGTGCCGGTGGTTCCGGCCCCGGGGCGTGCCCGCACCCGGCTCCGTACCCCTCACTTCGCGGCGTTCAGCAGCTCCGCGATCTCCTCGTGCGCCGTCTGGCAGTCCGCGCCGGCGAACGGCACCCCGTCGCGCAGCAGTTCCACCGTCAACGTCTCCTCGCCGTTTACGAGGTCACGGCGGGACAGCGCGTCGAACCCGGTGCCGTGCGCCTCCTCCAGACCCCGCAGCAACTGCTGCTCCACGTCCACGCCGAGCATCCGCCGCGCCTGGGTCAGTGCCCACTCCACCGCCCCCGCCCAGGTCCCCGCCCCGTGCTCCAGCAGCGCCCGCACCGTCCGGACCGATCCGCGCCGGGCCGCGAGCACCAGCGGGGGTTCGCCCTCCGGGCCGGGCAGATGGGGGTCGGCGCCATGGGCGAGCAGCAGCTCCACGATCGGCGCGTGGCCGAGCCCCACCGCCCAGCGCAGCGCCGTGAACCCGAACTGCTCGGCCAGATCCGGCCGTGCCCCGGCGGACAGCAGGGCCGCCACCACCTCGGTGTGCCCGCCGCACGAGGCCCCGCACAGCGGGAGATCGCCCGCTTCGGGGCCGCTCGGCCGGTCCGGGTCGGCCCCGGCCGCGAGCAGGAGCCGTACCGCTCCCGGCAGGTCCTGGACCGACGCGAGATACAGCGCCGTCGTGCCGTCCGTGTCGCGGGAATCGGCCCCGGCCCCCGCGCGCAGCGCCCGTACGACGGCGTCCTCACTCACGTACAAGGCTTCGAACAGGCTCTGTTCGTCCCCGATGGGCTCTTCCGTCATGCTTCGACCCTACGGTGGCCGGGCCCGTGCCCGGCCCGCGGCGTCCGCTCAGGTGTCGCACTCCAGGACCGTGCGGCACAGCCCGCACCTGGCCCGTACCCGGCCGCGGACCGGGACCCGGATGCGCTGGTGGCAGCCGGGGCAGGCGAAGGAGACCCGCAGCGCTTCGCCGCCGCCGCCCTCGAAGGCGTACGGAAGACCGGGATCCGCGGCCGTGCCGGGGTGGTCCGCGGCGTACCGCCGGTCCTTGGCGTACCGCCTGCGGCCCGCCCACCCGGCCGCTGCCAGCGGAGGCTGCCGCAGATCACGCAGGGCCCGCGCCCGCCCCCGGGTGTACGCGGAGTACGCCTGCGGGCTGGTGAACCACGGTGAGGGGTCCTCGCCGAACGCCAGCGCCCGCTTGGCCAGGACGTACCCGAACTCCTCCGGGGTGAGGTAGCCGAGCTTCTGGCTGGAGACGGCGTCCTCGCGGAAGGCGTCGAGCAGCAGCCAGCCCGCACCGAGGTACGTCGTGACGGTGTCGGTGAGGATCTCGTTGTCGCGGGTGCCGGGCAGCTCCAGGCCGAGCCGGTGCAGCAGTACATGGGTGATCTCGTGCGCGAGCGCGGCCCCGATGTCCCTGCGATGCGTACGGAATCGGTCATTGAGCTCGATGAAGTACTCGGGCCCGGCGGCGAGTTCGACGCTTGCCGCGTGCTCCATCCGCCGGAAGCCGACAATCATGCGGGCCTCCGGGAGGCGCAGATGCCGCACCAGTGCGCCGGCCACCCGCTGGGCGCCCGGATGCAGGTCGTCCAGGTCCGGGAAAGCGGCGTCGGAGGGCGCCAGGCTGGTGGCGTAGGCGTGCACACCGTCGTACGAGACGCGCCGGTACAGCGCGGTGATCGCGGACCGGACGGCGTCGAGGTGCGGAAACCCATGGACGACCGGACTGCCGTTCGCCACGTCAGAACCCCCTCCGTGACGTTCAACGGACCTCCACTGTATGCCGACCGCGCACGGACGGACGGGGGGTGTGCGGGAGCGCGCGGGGACGGGCGGACGCCGAGGCGGGCGGGGGAGCGGACGCGGGAACGCGCGGGGGACGGACGCGGGGGTGGGAGGGCGCCTTGGTGATCTTGGCCGGAAAGTGTGCCTTGTGGCCGCGGTGATCGGATCCCGATAATCGGATCACTCTTGTCGGGGTCATGCCGAAAATGCTCGATGGCGGCCCTCCGGCCGGAGCACGCACCTCACAGCAGCACCGTACGGCGATGTCCCACAACAGCGCCGTACAACCCTCACAGCAACCCCCCTCAGCACCCCCCACGAAAGAAGGCAGTCCGTTGAAGCAGCTTCTGCGCGCGCTGAAAAGATGTTCCGTCATAGCCGCCGTGGCCCTCGCGACCGTCAGCCTCCAGCCCTCCGGCGCCTCCGCCGCCCCCAACCCCGTCGTCGGCGGAACCCGGGCCGCCCAGGGTGAGTTCCCCTTCATGGTCCGGCTCTCCATGGGCTGCGGCGGCGCGCTCTACGCCAAGGACATCGTCCTCACCGCCGCCCACTGCGTGGACGGATCGG
Source organism: Streptomyces sp. NPDC079020 (assembly GCF_044542225.1). Taxonomy (NCBI): domain Bacteria; kingdom Bacillati; phylum Actinomycetota; class Actinomycetes; order Kitasatosporales; family Streptomycetaceae; genus Streptomyces; species Streptomyces sp. NPDC079020. Next base: position 212,883 of record NZ_JBITUB010000001.1, on the reverse strand, counting down.
GCAACAACACCTCGATCACCGCCACCGCCGGAGTCGTGGACCTCCAGTCCTCCAGCGCCGTCAAGGTGAAGTCCACCAAGGTCCTCCAGGCCCCCGGCTACAACGGCAAGGGCAAGGACTGGGCGCTGATCAAGCTCGCCAAGCCGATCAACCAGCCGACGCTGAAGATCGCCACCAGCACCGCGTACAACCAGGGCGACTTCACCATCGCCGGCTGGGGTGCCGCCACCGAGGGCGGCGCCCAGCAGCGCTACCTGCTCAAGGCGAGCGTGCCCTACGTCTCCGACGCCGACTGCCAGGCCGCGTACGGCAGCGACCTCGTCCCCGGTGAGGAGCTGTGCGCCGGCCTCATCGACACCGGCGGCGTCGACACCTGCCAGGGCGACTCCGGCGGCCCGATGTTCCGCAAGGACAACGCCGGCGCCTGGATCCAGGTCGGCATCGTCAGCTGGGGCGAGGGCTGCGCACGCGCGGGCTACCCCGGCGTCTACACCGAGGTCTCGACCTTCGCCTCCGCCATCGCCTCCGCGGCCGCCACGCTCTGACCCCGGTGCGTGATCACAGCTGATCCACCCCGGGGGTGCCCGTCCGGACGGGCACCCCCGGGCCCAGCTCCACGAACGGCCCGCCCGCACCCTCCAGCTCCAGCACCCACACCTCGTTGGCGCCCTCGCGGAGCACCGGGCCCGGCACATACAGCGTCTCCTGCGGACCCGCGGACCAGTACCGGCCCAGGCAGAAGCCGTTCACCCAGACGAAGCCGCGCGTCCAGCCCGGCAGTTCCAGCCCGGCGTGACCGGTGGCGACGGCGTCCTCGGCCTCGAACGTCCCCCGGAACAGCCCCGTCCGGCCGGCCGGCTCCGCCGGCACCGCGGTGAACGGCACCGCCGCCACCGCCTCCGCCGACTCGAAGGCGTCCAGCCGCAGCCCCCGGGCCCGCACCCCGTGCAGATACTGCCGCTCGTGCAGCACCCCGCCCGTGATGCCCTTCGGCTCACCCAGCCGCGGCCCGTAGTTGACCCGGCCCAGCGACTCCACCCACAGCTCGACCTCCGCGGGACCCGCCACCGGCTCCTCCAGCGTGCCCCGCTCCTCGGTCAGCACCCCGGCCCGGACCCCGTCCACGTACACCACCGCCCGGTCCCGGAGGCCCGAGACCCCCAGCGCGTACGGCTCGCGCGGACCCGGAACGCCGACCCGGTAGCGGACCAGCCCACGATCCACCCCCAGCTCCTCGAACGTCGGCGCGGCACCCAGCTCCGCCGTCTCCGGGTCACCCAGCGCCTCCAGCACGTCCCCCAGCGGCGCCCATTGCGTCAACGCGGCCCGCACCGGGCCCGGCAGCCCGGCCGGCTCCGGAGGCAGCTCCGGAAGCGGACCGTCCGCGTACTGCGCCAGCACCTTCCGGAACAGCCAGAACTTCTCCGTCGGCCGCCCGTACTCATCGACCGGCGCGTCGTAGTCGTACGACGTCACCGTCGGCTGAAGTTCCTGGTCCTGGAGCGGACCGGAGCGATTCGCCCCCGCCCAGCCCGCGAAGTTCGTCCCACCGTGCGCCATATAGATGTTCACCGACGCCCCGCACTCCAGGATCTCCCGCAGCGCGTCCGCGGCCTGCGCCGGATCCCGTACGACGGACTCCGCACCCCAGTGATCGAACCAGCCGCACCAGAACTCCATGCACATCAGGGGCCCCTTCGGCTGATGGCGGCGCAGCACCTCGAACCCCGCACGCGCCCCCGAACCGAAATTCGCCGTCGCCGGCAGACCGGGCACCGAACCGCCCGTCAGCATGTGATCCTCCGGCCCGTCCGACGTGAACAGCGGTACCGTCACCCCGCACTGCCGCAGCAGCCCCGCCAGCCACTCCAGATAGACCGAGTCGGTGCCGTAGCTCCCGTACTCGTTCTCCACCTGCACCATGATCACCGGGCCGCCCCGGGTGATCTGCCGGGCCACCACCTGCGGCAACAGCTCCCGGAACCAGCGCTCCACCGACGCCAGATACTCCGCGTCCCGCGTCCGCACCCGCCGGCCGAACCGTCCCGTCACCCAGACCGGCAGCCCACCGTTCTCCCACTCGGCACAGATGTACGGTCCCGGCCGCACGATCGCCAGCAGCCCGGCCCGCTCCGCCGCGTCCAGGAACCGCCCCAGCGCCGCCACATCCCGGAACCGCCCCGGACGCGGCTCATGCAGATTCCACGGCACATACGTCTCGACACAGTTCAGCCCCATGGCCCGCAGCATCGCCAGCCGGTGATCCCACTGCTCCTCATGCACCCGGAAGTAGTGCAGAGCCCCCGACAGCAGCCGTACGGGCTTCCCGTCGAGCCGGAAGTGGTCGTCCCCCACGGTGAAGTCAGCCATCGTGCTCGTACTCTCCTGTGCGCCTCGGGTCACCCCGGGTGAAATAGTGCGCCCAGCTTCACCCTCTGGCGCCGACCCGGTCCATGGACAAAGATCACTGCTGTTTGGACACAACGAGATGCACCACAGAGCCCGGGAGGAAGGCAGGCCGATGTACCACACCTGGATGCGCTTCTTCACTCCCAGCCCGCTCCACCACCGTCTGGGCCTCGTCTGCCTCGGGGTCGGCCTCCAGCACGGCGCCCTGCCCACGGTCGGCCCCCGCACCCTCGACCACCACGTCGCCGTGATCATCAACTCCGGCAGCGGCTGGTTCAGCGGCCCCGACGGCCGCCGCACCCCCGTCACCGGCCCCAGCCTGATCTGGCTGACCCCCGGCACCCCCCACCACTACGGCGCCGACCCGGACACCGGCTGGGACGAGAGCTTCGTCGACTTCACCGGACCCGCCACCGCCACCTACACCGAACTGGGCTACATCGAACCCGACCGCCCCCTCGTCCCCCTCTCCGACACCGCCGGCCCACGCGCCGCCATCGGCCGCATGGTCCGCGCCGCCCGCAGGGGCAACCCCCTCCTCGAAGTCGAGACCGGCGCCGCCGTCCATGAGCTCCTCGTCTCCCTGCGCCGCGCCCGCGCCGACATCGGACCCGACGGCGACCCCGTACTCCAGGCCCTGGCCCGCGACGCGTTCCAGCCGCTCTCCGTCGCCGAACACGCGGCCCGCCACGGCATGACGCCCGCCGAGCTGCGCACCGCCGTACGACGCGGCGCGGGCTGCAGCCCCAAGGACTACCTGCTCGGCATCCGGCTGGGCCACGCCAAGGAACTCCTCGCGGCCACCGAACTGCCGGTCGCCGCCGTGGCCCGCCGCGTCGGCTACGACGACCCCGCCTACTTCTCCCGGCTCTTCGCCCGCCGCGTCGGCACCGCCCCCGTCCGCTTCCGCGAACAACAGGGCCGCACCGTCCCGGGCGGCTGGAGCGACCAGGTCCCCGACCCGGAGAACCCGCCCACGATCAGCACCTGAGACCCGAAGCCCTCGAAGCGCTTCCCAGGTGCGGGCCGGTCTAAGCTCGACGACCATGACCAAGAGCAACATCGACGAGTCCGTACGCACGGAACTGAAGCGGCTGCGCGACAGCATCGACAACATCGACGCCGCTGTCATCCACATGCTCGCCGAGCGCTTCAAGTGCACCCAGCAGGTCGGTCATCTCAAAGCCGAGCACAAGCTCCCGCCCGCCGACCCGGACCGCGAAGCCCGTCAGATCGCCCGCCTGCGACAGCTCGCGGAGAACGCCAGACTCGACCCCGCCTTCGCGGAGAAACTGCTGAACTTCGTCGTCGCCGAAGTCATCCGCCACCACGAACGCATCGCGGACGAGTCGGAACACGCGGCCACCGGGAGCGCCCCGGCCCCCGGATGCGGAGCGGCTCCCGGGTGCGGAGCGGCCGACAGCACCGGGATGTGACCCGGCCCCGCCCGGCCCGGCCGCCCACCGGGCCGGGCCCCGCGGGCCCCGCGGGCCGCGCATCCGGGCCCGGACCGCTCCCACGGCTCTCCCGCGGCCCCTCCCGTTTCTCTGCGGGAGAACCCGCCCGCACGGCCCCGACCCCGTACGGCAGCATGGATCCATGTCCGTACTGACGCGCGACGAAGCGCAGACCCGAGCCCAGAACCTCGACGTACACCGGTACACGATCGATCTCGATCTCACCGCAGGCGAGGAGACCTTCGACTCCCGCACCGTCATCCACTTCACCGCCCGCACGGCCGGAGACACCTTCGTAGAGGTCAAGCCCGCCGCCCTGCGCTCGCTCAGCCTCGACGGACAACCCCTCGACCCCAGCCTCCTCACCGAGAACCGCTACCCCCTCACCGCCCTCACCGCGGGCCCCCACGAACTCCACGTCGACGCCGCCATGAACTACTCCCGCACCGGCGAAGGCATGCACCGCTTCACGGACCCCACCGACGGCGAGACATACGCCTACACCCAGCTCTTCATGGAGGACGTCCAGCGCGTCTTCGCCGCGTTCGACCAGCCCGACCTCAAGTCCGTCTTCCAGATCAACGTCACCGCCCCCGCCACCTGGACCGTTCTCGGGAACGGCATCGCCGAGCGCACGGGCCAGGGCCGCTGGACCATCGCCGCCACCCCTCTCATCTCCACCTATCTCGTCGCCGTCGCGGCGGGCCCCTGGCACTCCATCACCACCGAACACGCCGGGCTGCCCTTCGGCATCCACTGCCGCCGCTCCCTCGCCGAACACCTGGACACCGACGCCGACGAGATCCTCGGCATCACCCGCGCCTGCTACGACCGGTACCACGAGAAGTTCGACGAGCCCTACCCCTTCGACTCCTACGACCAGGCCTTCGTCCCCGAATTCAACGCGGGCGCCATGGAGAACCCCGGCCTCGTCACCTTCCGCGACGAATTCATCTACCGCTCGGCCGTCACCGACACCGAACGCCAGACCCGCGCCATGATCATCGCCCACGAGATGGCCCACATGTGGTTCGGTGACCTCGTCACGCTCTCCTGGTGGGACGACATCTGGCTCAACGAGTCCTTCGCCGAGTACATGGGCTACCAGACCCTCACCGAAGCCACCCGCTTCACCGACACCTGGGTCGACTTCGGCGTCGCGCGCAAGGGCTGGGGATACGACGCCGACCAGCGTCCCTCCACCCACCCCGTCGCCCCCGACCCCGACGCCGTCCCCGACACCGCCTCCGCACTCCTCAACTTCGACGGCATCAGCTACGCCAAGGGCGCCTCCGCACTCCGCCAGCTCGTCGCCTGGCTCGGCGAGAAGGACTTCCTCGCCGGCATCAACACCCACTTCGCCCGGCACAAGTTCGCCAACGCCACCCTCGCCGACTTCATCGACAACCTCGCCTCCGCCACCGACCGCGACGTTCACGGCTGGGCCGCGCAGTGGCTGCGCACCACCGGCACCGACACCCTCACCGCCGGCGTGACCGAGAACGGCAACACCTGGTCCCTCACCGTCGACCGCGACGGCAGCCGCCCCCACCGCATCACCGTCGGCACCTACGACCGCACCCTCGACACCCGTGGCGGCCCCGGCCACCTCATCCCGCGCGACCGCTTCGAACTCGACATCCCCACCGACCCCGCCGCCGCCACCACCTTCCCCGGCAGCCGCCCCGACCTGGTCGTCCTCAACGACGGCGACCTCACCTACGCCAAGGTCCGCCTCGACAGCACCTCCTGGGACGCGGCCCTCGCCGGCCTCTCCGGCATCCCCGACGCCCTCACCCGCGCCGTCATCTGGAACACCGCCCGCGACATGGTCCGCGACGGCGAGCTCGACCCCACCACCTACCTCAGCACCGCCCGCACCCACCTCCCGTACGAAACCGACCTCGCCCTCGTCCAGGGCGTCCTCGGCTTCGCCGCCACCCACATCGCCTCCCGCTACCTCACCCCCGCCGACCGGCCGGCCGCCCTCGCCACCCTCACCAGCCTCTGCCGCGACCTCATCCGCCGCACCGAGGACGGCACCGACCCCGGCCTCCGCCTCATCGCCGTACGCCACTTCATCGACGCCGCCGGCCAGCCCGACACCATCCAGGACTGGCTGACCAACGGCACCGTCCACGGCGGCCCCGAACTCGACCCCGAACTCCGCTGGCGCATCCTCACCCGCCTCGCCGTCCTCGGCGCCACCGACGAAGCCATCATCGCCGCCGAACTCGCCCAGGACCCCAGCGCCACCGGCCGGGAAGGTGCCGCCCGGTGCCGCGCCGCCCTGCCCACCCCCGGGACCAAGGCCGCCGCCTGGCAGGCCCTGTTCACCGACGACTCCCTGTCCAACTACCTCTTCACCGCCACCGCCCAGGGCTTCTGGCAGCCCGAACAGGCCGACCTCCTGCAGGAATACGTCGCCCGCTACTACCCCGACGCGACCGAGCTCGCCGCCCGCCGCGGACCCGCCATCGCGGAAGCCGCCGGACGCTACGCCTTCCCCGTGTACGCCGTCGACACCCACAACCTCGACCTCGGCACCCACGCCCTGGAGGACCAGGCCCTCACCCCCGCCCTCCGCCGCAAACTGACCGACCAGATCGACGACCTGCGCCGCGCCCTGGCCGTACGCAACGCCCACTGACCGCATCCGGCGACCACGAGCCACCGGCTCGGCCCGCCGGAACCCGCGTCACCCGTGCCCGGGATCCCTCAGCACCGAGGGGCCCCGGGCACACCCATGCCCGGGGCACCGACCACCGGCACACACGCCACCCACGCGCACACTCATCCCAAAACCGCACACCCATACCACCTGAACCACCGGCAACGGGGTCACACCCATGGCCAGTACCCCTTTCGAGTTCAGATCGTTGGGCTCTTCGGCCGCGCCACCACAAATCGCGTACAAGCTGGCATATCCACCCCCCGCGTACCCGAAGGACCACCCGCCCATGCCCACCCCACCGCTCGCCGGAGGCACCGCAGGCCCCGCCGCCCTGCGCCCCCTCCTCGACACCGTCCTCACCGCCCTCCACGACGGCGCCACCCGCAGAAACGGTCCCCTCCCCGCAGGCGGACCCGACACCGTCACCCCCCGGACCCGCACCGCCGCCCACCCCCTCATCCCCGACCACGGCACCGGCCCCCACCACGCACTGCGCACCCTCATCACCGCCCTCACCGAAGGCGCCGCAGACCCCGCACACCCCCACTGCGCCGCCCACCTCCACACCCCGCCCCTCGCGCTCGCCGCAGCGGCCGACCTCGCCGCCAGCGCCCTCAACCCCTCCATGGACTCCTGGGACCAGGCCCCCGCCGCCTCCGCCCTCGAAGCCGACCTCACCACCGCACTCGCCAACGAGGTCTACCCCCACACCGGCTCACCCGATGCCGTCATCACCACCGGCGGCACCGAGGCCAACCAACTCGCCCTCCTCCTCGCCCGCGAACGCCATGGCCCCGTCCAGACCATCTGCGCCGCCAACGCCCACCACAGCATCACCCGCGCCACCTGGCTCCTCGGTCTCCCCGAACCCGTCGTCCTCCCCGCCCCCACCGGTGTCATGGACCTCGCCGCCCTCGACACCGCCCTCACCCACCTCCACCGCCCCCTCCTCGTCGTCGCCACCGCGGGCACCACCGACACCGGAGAGATCGACCCCCTCGACGACATCGCCGACCTCTGCGCCACCCATGGCGCCGAACTCCACATCGACGCCGCGTACGGCGGCCCGCTGCTCTTCAGCCCCACCCACCGAAACCGCGTCCACGGCCTCGACCGCGCCCAGAGCGTCACCCTCGACCTGCACAAACTCGGCTGGCAACCCGCCTCCGCAGGCATCCTCGCCGTCCCCGACCACCACCACCTCGCCCCCCTCCACCACCACGCCCCCTACCTCAACGCCGACGACGACACCGAAGCCGGCCTCCCCGACCTCCTCGGCCGCTCCCTCCGCACCACCCGACGCCCCGACGCCCTCAAGATCGCCGTCACCCTCCAAGCCCTCGGCCGCGCCGGACTCGCCGACCTCATCGACCGCACCCTCGGCGCAGCCCGCCAACTCGCCGACCTCATCACCAAAACCCCCACCCTCGACCTCTACGACCACCCCACCATCAGCACCGTCCTCTTCCGCCCCACCGACGCCGACGACCTCACCGTCGCCACCGTCCGCCGCACCCTCCTCAACCGCGGCCACGCCGTCCTCGGCCGCGCCCATACCGGCGGCCGACTCTGGCTCAAGGCCACCCTCCTCAACCCCCACACCACCCCCGAGGACCTCCACGCACTCCTCGACCTCGTCAACAACGTCACCACCGACCTCACCCACCCCCACAACCCCACCTCCCACACGGTGACCGACCCCACGACTCCCCGCACAGAAGGCGACACCCCCCGATGACCGACCGGCCCGCCCTCGACCCCGACCAGCCGCACGACCTCGTCGGCGTCGGCATCGGCCCCTTCAACCTCTCCCTCGCCGCCCTCGCCCACGGCGTCCCCACCGCACCCGGCAACCCCCGCCCCCTGGCCGCGACCTTCTACGAACAACGCCGCGCCTTCCACTGGCACCCCGGGCTCCTCCTCGACGGCGCCAGCCTCCAAGTCCCCTTCCTGGCCGACCTCGTCACCCTCGCCGACCCCGCGAGCCCCTGGACCTTCCTCAACTACCTGCGCACCCGCGACCGGCTCTTCCCCTTCTACTTCGCCGAGCGCTTCCACATCCAACGCGCCGAATACGACGCCTACTGCCGCTGGGTCAGCGAACAACTCCCCGGACTCCACTTCAGCCACCAGGTCGACGCCGTCCGCTGGAACCCCGACCGCGCCCTCTTCGAGGTCGACTTCACCCAACTCGACACCGAGGGCGAAGCCGAAGCGCTCGGCCGTGCCTACACCCGCCACATCGCCCTCGGCATCGGCACCGAACCCTTCGTCCCCGAACCGCTCAAACCCCTCGCCGAAGCCGAATCCGTCCCCGTCATCCACTCCGCCGAGTACCTCCAGCACCGCGAGCGACTGCTGAAGGCCGAACACATCACCGTCATCGGCTCAGGACAGTCGGGCGCCGAAATCTTCCTCGACCTCCTCCGCGCCCGCCCCACCGGAGCCGAGAAGATCCACTGGCTCGCCCGCACCGAGGCCTTCGCCCCCATGGAGTACTCCAAACTCGGCCTCGAACACTTCACCCCCGACTACAGCCGCTACTTCCACGCACTCCCCGAATCGGCCCGCGACGAACTCGTCCCCCGCCAATGGCAGCTCCACAAAGGCATCGACGCCGACACCATCGCCGCCATCCACGACGAGCTCTACCGGCGCACCCTCCACGGCGGCTGGCCCGACGCCACCCTCACCCCCGGAGTCTCCGTGCGCACCGCGGGCCGCGTTGCCACCGCCCGCGTCGAACTCCACCTCGAACACACCCAGCAGGCCACCCGCACCCGCCTCACGACCGACGCCGTCATCCTCGCCACCGGCTACCGCGAACGCCCCCTCGACGGTCTCCTCGACAGCCTCGGCCCCTACCTGCGCCGCGACGCCTCCCACCGCCCCCGCATCGACGACCAGTACCGGCTGGTCCTCGACCCCGCGGTGACCGGACACGTTTACGTACAGAACGCCGAACGCCACACCCACGGCGTCGGCGCCCCCGACCTCGGACTCGCCGCCTGGCGCAGCGCCACCATCCTCAACAATCTCACCGGCACCGACCCCTACCCCCTCCCACAGCGCACCGCCTTCACCACCTTCGGCCTCACCCCCCAGCACGACCCCCGGATCCCCGCCCAGGGCCACGCACTCCTCCCGCTCGCCCACGGCAACTGACCACCGGCACGCACAAAGGCGGCCGCCCCCGGCACAGACCGGGGGCGGCCGCCCCACACCCGAACCCGAACCCGGCCCCGGAAACCGGAACCGGAACCCGGAACCGGAACGGGACCTAGAACACCGGCACACCGTCCCGCGTCAGCCGCCACCCCACCGAGGCGAACGAAGCCGGATCCACCGACCCCTTCGCCTGAACCCAGCCGATGATCGTGTTCCGGATCTCGTCCGAATTCGCCCACAGCTGCTTCGCACCCGGCACATGCGGGAAGTTGCCCCCACCACTCGCCCGGTAATTGTTCACCGCGAACACGAACTGCGCGGCCGGATCGATCGGCTTCCCCTCAAAGGAAAGACCCACAATCCGCGAACCCACCGGCTTGGCGATATCGACCTCATACGTCACACCCGACACCGCGTCATAGTTGTAGTCCGGCGTGTTGTCGGCATTCGTCAGCTTCGACGTGTCCACCGGGGCGCCGGACGCCGTCCGCACGTAGTACTTCGCCGAATACTCCAGATAGTCCTTCAGCTGCGCGCCCGTCAGCAACCGTGCCTCAAGCGTGTTCTCGAACGGATACAGCCCCGCCGCGTCCCGGATCGTCACCTCACCCGCGGGAATCGCCGCCGTCCGCGAGAAGCACGACGCCTGCGACAGCACCGGCAACGCCGCGTACTCGCCACCGGCCAGTGCCGCCCGCACCGTATCCGCCTGCACCACATTGATCAGATCGATGATCGGCTCGTCCTTCCACGCCGCCTCCGCCGTGGACATCGCGACCACCGATGTACCGATGACCTGATTCACATAGGCCACCACCTTCCGGTGCTCGTCCCGCAACAGCGACGTCACCTTCCGGTCCTCCGCCACCGTGTTGGAGTTCAGCACCTGCGCCCCGGCCTTCTCGACCGTCCAGCGCCCCTTCTCCCACACCAGATCAAAGTCGAACAGCGTCAGCCGCTGCCCCCACTTCGCCGGCTCCGAGAGAACAACCTGCTTGCCCGTCTCCTTGTTCGTCACGAAGTGCTCAGGAATCTCCAGATGGGCATGGCCCACCAGAATCGCGTCGATCCCCGGCACCTGCTCCGCCACCAGACCCGCCGCGTTCTCCACATGCGGCAGCTGATCCCCGTACGAGGACGTGCCCGACGAACCCGAATGCGCCGAAACGATCACCACATCCGCACCCATCGACCGAAGCCTCGGCACCCACTTCGCCGCCTGCTCCTCAAGACCCGGGAACACCATCTTCCCGCCCACATTCGCCTTGTCCCAGATCGCGATACCAGGATTCGTCAACCCCAGCACCGCCACCCGTACATCACGGCCGTGCGGAGTACACAGCCGCTTCATCACATAAGGAGCGAATGCCGGACGCAGCGTCCTCGCATCCAGCGCGTTCGCACCGAGCAGCGGGAAATCACACTGCTCCTCGAACTTCCGCAGCACCGGAATACCGTAATTGAACTCGTGATTCCCCAGTGCCGCCGCGTCGTACCCGATCGCGTTCATCGCCTGCGCCATCGGATGCACCGGACCACGCCGCGCCGTGATCGGATCGATCTTCGCGTAGTAGTACGACAACTGGGTGCCCTGGATCGTGTCACCTGCGTCGATCAGCAGGGTGTTCCGGCGGCCCTTCTCCTTCCGGACCTGATCCACCAGCGTCGAGATCTTCGCCAGACCCACATCGTTGTGCGCCGCGTCGTCGAACTCCTTGTCCGTGAAGTAGTCCCAGTTGAAGACATTGCCATGCAGATCCGTCGTGCCCATCACCGTGAACGAGTACCGCTTCGCCGGACGGCCATGACCATGCCCGTGCCCGGGGTGACCCTTCGCCTCCGCGGCCCCGGCAGTCCCCGCGACAGCCCCGCCCGCCATCGCCACTCCCGCACCGGCAGCAGCCGAACGGCCCAGAAACGTCCTACGGTTCAACGGCATTCTTACTCCTCGTTCAGTCGGGCAACGCGCGTAGATTCTGGCCCAGCGACCACACCCCGCAACACCCCGCGCAGGTTTCGATCTGATGACCACCAGCCCCCGCACCCCCGTGCCACAGTGAACACATGACCGACCACACGGCCCCCCGCCCCTACGGCACCCCCGAGACCCCCCACCTCACCGTCCGCGGCGAGGCCCACCTCGAAGCCGACCCCGAGATCGCCCGCATCACCGTCACCGTCACCGCCCGCGGCACCGACCGGCGCACCGCCCTCGATGACCTCTCCCGCCGCAACACCCAGGCCATCGACCTCATCAAGGGCTACGGCGACGCCGTCGAGAAACTGGAGACGGGCACCCTTTCCGTCAGTCCCGAACTCACCCGCCACGGCCGCGGCGAACGCGTCCGCGCCTACCATGGGCACGTACAACTCACCGCCACACTCACCGACTTCACGGCCCTCGGTGAACTCACCGCCCGCCTCGCCGGCCATGAACTCACCCGCGTCGACGGCCCCTGGTGGGAGCTGCGCCCCCACTCACCCGTCCACGCCGCCGCCCGCCGCCAGGCCGTCCACGAAGCCCTTCAACGCGCCCGCGAATACGCCGAAGCCCTCAACACCCGGCTCGGCGCCCTTCTCGAACTCGCCGACACCGGCACCGCGGCCGGCCGGCGCCCCGCCCGCGCGGGCTTCGCCCACCGCGCCGTCCCCTTCAGCGCCGCCGCATCCACCGAGACGGCCGACGCCGCCGCCCCCATCGACCTCGAACCCGTACGCCAGAGCGTCGACGCACAGGTCGAAGCCTCCTTCACCCTCGACCCGCCCCCGCTCCACTGAAACGCTCATCGGAGCACCCCCGTGCACAATTCAACACTTGTCAATAACCCTTCATCCAAAGGTTGTTGAGGTGTCATACGGAGCCAATTGCCTACCCGTAGGTAAGGTCTAGGCTCGAACCATGCGCCGAGCAAAAATCGTTTGTACCCTGGGCCCCGCAACCGACTCGTACGACCAGATCAAGGCACTCGTCGAAGCGGGAATGGACATCGCCCGCTTCAACCTCAGCCACGGCAACTACGCCGAACACGAAGAGCGCTACCACCGTGTACGCAAAGCATCCGAGGAGACCGGCCGCAGCGTAGGCATCCTCGCCGACCTTCAAGGCCCGAAGATCCGCCTCGGACGCTTCCGCGAAGGACCCGTACTCCTTGAACGCGGTGACACCTTCACCATCACCGTCGAACCCCACGAAGGCGACCGCAACACCTGCGGCACCACCTACGACGGCCTCGCGGCCGATGTCACCACCGGCGAACGCATCCTCGTCGACGACGGCCGCGTCACCCTCGAAGTCACCGAGGTCGACGGCCCCCGGGTCCGCACCACCGTCATCGAGGGCGGCATGGTCTCCGACCACAAGGGGCTCAACCTCCCCGGCGTCGCCGTCTCCGTCCCCGCTCTCTCCGAAAAGGACATCGACGACCTCCGCTGGGCCCTGCGCATCGGCGCCGACATCGTCGCCCTCTCCTTCGTGCGCAGCGGACGCGACATCGACGACGTCCACCGCATCATGGAGGAGGAGGGCCGCCGGCTCCCCGTCATCGCCAAGGTCGAGAAGCCCCAGGCCGTCGACAGCATCGACGGCATCGTCGCCGCCTTCGACGGCATCATGGTCGCCCGCGGCGACCTCGGCGTCGAAATGCCCCTGGAACAGGTGCCGATCGTCCAGAAGCGCGCCATCAAGCTCGCCCGGCGCAACGCCAAGCCGGTCATCGTCGCCACCCAGATGCTCGACTCGATGATCGACAACTCCCGCCCCACCCGCGCCGAGGCCTCCGACGTCGCCAACGCGATCATCGACGGCACGGACGCGGTGATGCTCTCCGGCGAGACCAGCGTCGGCAAGTTCCCCGTCGAGACCGTCCGCACGATGTCGCGCATCGTCGAGGCGGCCGAGGAGGACATCCTCGCCAAGGGCCTCCCGCCCCTCACCGAACGCAACAAGCCCCGCACCCAGGGCGGCGCGGTCGCCCGCGCGGCAGCCGAGATGGGCGACTTCCTCGGCGCGAAGTTCCTGGTGGCCTTCACTCAGAGCGGCGACACGGTCAAGCGCCTCTCCCGCTACCGCTCGCCCATCCCGCTCCTCGCCTTCACCCCCGACGAGGCCACCCGCGCACAGCTGAACCTCACCTGGGGCGTCGAGACCTTCCTCGGCCCGCACGTGGACTCCACGGACGCGATGGTGGCCCAGGTCGACGAGGAACTTCTGCGGATCGGCCGCTGCCGGAAGGGCGACGTGGTCGTCATCACGGCCGGCTCCCCGCCCGGAGTCGCGGGATCCACGAATCTGGTCCGCGTGCACCACATCGGCGAGGACGACAGCCCGAAGTAGGGCAGCTCAGTATTTCGGCCCGACGTGAGCATCCATGAGCGCTACGGATGCCCGTCGGGCGACGGAAATGTTGTACGCCTTCCCGCCGCGCGTGCAGTGCTTCCACTCGACGCCGAGCTTGTCGAGAGTGTCGGTGTAGAGCCGCCGGATGTCGTCGGAGACGTTGGTGAAGTAGTAGCGGGGATACTCGTAGCGCTTGAGTACGCCATCGACCACTCGGGTCGTCCAGTTCATGTTCCGGCATCCGTCGGAATGGATGAGGCCGCGGATGAAGTCCCAGGGATGTTCATCGACGATGTCCTGCTGCCAGGACTCAAGGGCGATCAGGCGCTCGTGCTTCTTGCCCGGACCGTGCTGCGGGAAAATGCATGTCCAGTGCTTCGTATAGGACTTGACCTCGACGCAACCGGTTTTCTGCCGCCGTCCGGTACGCGGCATGGGCATCACTCTGCGCATGGCTGACTCCGCCTCGTCGATCAGGCCGGGCCAGGTGTCGCCGCAATAGATCGACAGGTGGTGCTGCCTCGGCTTGGAGATGATGTGGCCGTCGCCGAGGTAGAGGCCGAGTAGATAGGCGTACGCGACACGATCAAAATCTCGGCCAGTGCAAGTCAGGCAGTCGGTCGGCCGCTCGTAACGCACGCTGCGGCGCTTGCGATCTTCGTGCAGCCACCAGCCGATGGTTCCGCGCGGCACGTTGAGCCGCTCGGCAACTGCTCGATTGGTCTTCCCGCTCCGTAGCAGGGCGAGGGCTTCGTCACGTATGGACGGATGGTGCTGTGGCATGAGGCAGAGCCTTGCGTGATCTTCGCCCGCCTGCGCACGGATCGAAGGTTCGTTCACCGGCAAGGGTGAAGATCCCTAATGATCCCTCGCGCCTTAGAATTGAAGGAGAAGTGCCCCGAGTCGGATTCGAACCGACGCTGTATGGGTTTTGAATCCATGGCCTCTACCGCTGGGCTACCGGGGCCCCCTTCGAAACGAAGGGTATCGAATACCCCCCGTGCCTCAAACATACCGTAACTAGGTAGGCTCTTGGGAGCTGTACCCCTGTCCTGACCAAGGAGCCCCGTGACCACCCCCGAGTCGCCCCAGCCCGTAGACGCCGCCGACGACGACAAGTCGCACGTCCCGCCGCTGACGACCCGTGTCGTCATCGCCGAGGACGAGGCTCTGATCCGTCTGGACCTCAAGGAGATGCTGGAGGAGGAGGGCTACTCCGTCGTCGGTGAGGCCGGGGACGGCCAGCAGGCCGTGGAGCTGGCCCGGGAGCACAAGCCGGACCTGGTCATCCTCGATGTGAAGATGCCCGTGCTCGACGGGATCTCGGCGGCGGAGAAGATCGCCGAGGAGTCCATCGCGCCGGTCCTGATGCTCACCGCGTTCTCGCAGCGCGACCTCGTGGAGCGGGCCCGGGACGCCGGGGCGATGGCGTATCTGGTGAAGCCGTTCAGCAAGAGCGACGTGGTGCCGGCCATCGAGATGGCGGTGTCGCGGTTCGCGGAGCTGAAGGCGCTGGAGGGCGAGGTCGCGGACCTGGCGCAGCGGCTGGAGACCCGGAAGCTGGTGGACCGGGCGAAGAGCATTCTGCAGACGGACTACGGGCTGTCCGAGCCCGCGGCCTTCCGGTGGATCCAGAAGACGTCGATGGACCGGCGGCTGTCGATGCAGCAGCTGGCGGAGGCGTTGATCGAGGACGCCGAGGAGAAGAAGAAGGCGGCCGAGTAGCGGTCGCCGTAAGGGTTTGCACGAAGGAGGCCCGCGCCCCGGATCGATCGGGGTGCGGGCCTCCTTCGTGTGTCCGGGAGTGCCGGCGGGTCAGTCCTCGCCGAGGTAGGCCTTGCGGACGGATTCGTCGTGCAGGAGGTCCGGGCCGGTGCCGGAGAGGACGATCTTGCCGACCTCCATGACGTGGCCCTGGTCCGCGAGGGAGAGGGCCGCCTGGGCGTTCTGTTCGACGAGGAGGATCGTGGTGCCCGCGGCCTTGAGTTCGACGATGGTCTCCATGATCTTCTGCATCATGATCGGGGAGAGGCCCATGGAGGGTTCGTCGAGCATGAGCAGTTTGGGCTGGGACATGAGGGCGCGTCCCATGGCGAGCATCTGCTGTTCGCCGCCGGAGAGCGTTCCCGCGGCCTGCTTCCGGCGTTCCCCGAGAATGGGGAAGAGGCTGTAGGCGCGCTGGATGTCCTTCTCGATGCCTGCTTTGTCGTTGCGGAGGTAGGCGCCGAGCAGGAGGTTCTCGGTGATCGTCAGCCGGGGGAAGATGTGGCGTCCCTCGGGGGAGTGGGCGATACCGAGCGAGACGATCTTGTGGGCGGGGATGTCGGTGAGGGGTTTGCCCTCGAAGAGGACGCTGCCGCCGAGTGGTTTGAGCAGTCCGGAGAGGGTGCGCAGGGTGGTGGTCTTGCCTGCGCCGTTGGTGCCGATGAGGGTGACGACCTGGCCGGCTTCGACGCTGAAGGAGATGCCCTTGACGGCTTCGATCTTGCCGTAGGCGACGCGGAGGTCCTTGACCTCTAGCAGTGCGGTCATCGGGTGTCCTCCTCCTCGGTGCGGGTGGTGTCGGTGGTGTCCGTTTTCGTCGCGGCCGTTTCTTTCACGGCCGTTTCTTTCGTGGCTGTTCCGTGTGCGGCCGCTTCGCTCTCGGCTGCTTCGACCTCGGCGACCTCCTCGGCGCCGGGGGCGCCTTCGAAGGGGGTGCCGAGGTAGGCGGCGACGACGCGTTCGTCGCTCTGGACGATGTCGGAGGTGCCTTCGACGAGTTTTTCGCCCTGGACGAGGACGGCGACGCGGTCGCAGAGATTGAAGATGAACCGCATGTCGTGCTCGATGACGAGGATGGCGATGCCCTGGTCCCGGATGGCGAAGATGAGTTCTTCGGTGACGCGGGTTTCCTGGGGGTTCATGCCTGCGGTGGGTTCGTCCAGGAGGAGGAGGCCGGGGTCGCTGGCGAGGGCGCGGGCGATTTCCAGCTTGCGCTGGTCCCCGTAGGGGAGATTGCGCGCGAGGTGGTCGGCCTTGTCCTGGAGTCCGATGAACTCCAGGAGTTCCATGGAGCGTTCGCGGCTGGCGTTCTCGGCCTTCTTGTAGCCGGGGAGGCGCAGGAGGGCGGACCAGAGGCCTTCTTTGGTCCTGGTGTGGCGTCCGACGAGGACGTTCTCCAGGACGGTCATGTTGGCGAAGAGCCGGATGTTCTGGAAGGTGCGGGCGATGCCTGCCTGGGTGACGAGGTGGGGCTTGGGAGGCAGGACGGTGCCTTGGTAACTGACCTTGCCCTCGGTGGGGACGTAGAGGCCGGTGAGGCAGTTGAAGAAGGTGGTCTTGCCGGCGCCGTTGGGGCCGATGAGGCCGACGATCTCGCCGGAGTTGACGGTGAGGTCGACGTTGCGTACGGCGGTGAGGCCGCCGAAGCGCATGGTGACGCCGCTGGCGTCGAGCACGGTGGTGCTGGTTTTGGTGGTGGCTGTTGTGGTCATGGTGGTCACGCCCCCGCCTTCGTGGTGCCGGCGGCCGTGTCGGTGAGTGGTGTGTCGGGTGGTACGTCGAGCTGGCCGGTCTCGTGGAATTCGAGCTGCTTCCTGCGGTCGGCGACGAGGCCCTCGGGGCGGAAGCGCATCAGGAGGATGAGCGCGAGGCCGAAGAGGAGGAGCTGGTAGTCCTGCATGAACTGCAGCTTGGCCGGGATGAGGTAGAGCAGTGCGGCGCCGACGAGGGGTCCGCTGAGGGTGCCCATGCCACCGAGGATGACGGCGGCGAGGAGGAAGGCGGAGTTGGGCGGGGCGGATCCGGCGAACTGGTACTGCTCGGGCGTCACGGTGTAGGAGACGTGTGCCTGGACGGTGCCGGCGAGTCCGGCGAGGGTGGCGCCGAGGGCGAAGGCGAGCAGTTTGAGCCGGAAGGCGTTGATGCCCATGGCGGTGGCTGCGGTTTCGTCCTCGCGGATGGCGACCCAGGCGCGGCCGATGCGGGATTCACCGGAGCGGCGGAAGACCATGACGACGACGGCGGTGAAGACGAGCATCAGCAGGTAGTAGTTGGCGGATCTGCCGAGGGTGAAGCCGCCGATGTCGTGGCTGATGCCGAAGTCGAACCCGAAGAGGTTGAGGTCGGGGATGCTCGGGATGCCTTGTGAGCCGTTGGTGAGGTCCGGGCCGCTGACGCCGTTGAGGGCGTTGACGGTGAGGCGGAAGATTTCACCGAAGCCGAGGGTGACGATGGCGAGGTAGTCGCCGCGCAGCCGCAGGGTGGGGGCGCCGATGACGACACCGAAGACGAGTGATGCGGCGGCGCCGGTGAGGACGGCGGCCCAGAAGGGGAACTGGACGCCGATGGGGGAGAGCGGCGATCCGGATACGAGGGCGGCGGCGTAGGCGCCGACGCCGAGGAAGGCGACGTATCCGAGGTCGAGGAGTCCGGCGAGGCCGACGACGACGTTGAGGCCGAGGGCGACGGTCGCGAAGATGAGGATGTTGGCGCCGATGAGGGCGTATTCCTCGTTCTGCTGGGTGAAGGGGAAGCAGAACGCTGCGACGAGTGCGGCCGCGAGGGTGACGTTGCGGTGTTTTGTGGTGAGTGCGGTGATGCGGGTGATGAGGCCGGCGCGGTTGAGCGCGGTGAAGCCGAAGCCGACGCTGATCAGGAAGCCGATGAAGAGTTCGGCGTACTCGGTGTCGATGCCGTACGTGAAGACGTAGAGGGCGACGCCGAAGGCTCCGGCGATGATCAGGATTTCGGCCCAGGAGGGGAGTTCCTTGGCGCGTTTGGTCTCACGGGTGCTGGGGCCGAGCCGGACGAGTCGCCAGAGGGCGTAGGTGACCAGGCCGACGATGATCGCGACTGCCCAGTTCCACTTGGGCAGTGACTCCTTCGTGTGCCGGTCGAGGGGGAGTCCCAGGGCGGCGAGCACGGTGAGGACGGAGGCTGCCATGGCGACGAAGCCGCCGGGTTCGAGGTTGGCCATGCCTCCGAGGTCTGTGGCGATGGCGATGGTGGTGAACCACGTGGTGGCGAAGGTACCGAAGGCGATCAGGAAGGTCGCGTTGTTGGTCTGGGCCGGGTTGAGCCAGCCCAGTCCGCGTATTCCGTAGCCGGCGACGGTGAAGAGCAGGGTGAGGGCTGCACCGATGAGGGTGAGGACCTGGAGTCCGCCGGGGTAGCCGGTGACGGTGAGGTCGCCGGGGAATTCGTCGGTCCAGGTCCAGGCGAGGAAGGTGGAGGCGACGGTGAGCGCTGCGCCGACTGTGGTCGCCGTGCGTGCTGCCGGTGTGGGTATGGCGAGGACGGGTGTCGTCTCGGTGGCGTTCGTGGTCATCCGTATCACGCCCGATCCGCGACGCGTTCGCCGAGTAGGCCCTGGGGTCGGACGAGGAGGACGATGATGAGCAGGGCGAAGGCCCATACGTCCTTCCAGGCGCCGCCGCCGAAGAGTTCCATGCCGGGGACCTCGCTCATGTAGCCGGTGGCGAGGGCTTCGGCGACGCCGAGCACGACGCCGCCGAGCATGGCGCCGTAGATGTTTCCGATGCCGCCGAGCACGGCCGCGGTGAAGGCCTTGAGGCCCATGATGAAGCCCATGCGGAAGCCGATCTGGCCGTTCTTGAGCCCGTAGGCGACGGCGGCGACGGCGGCGAACGCGGCACCGATGGCGAAGGCCATGACGATGATGCGGTCGGTGTTGATGCCCATGAGCTTGGCGGTGTCGGGGTCCTGCGAGGTCGCTTGCATGCCGCGGCCGGAGCGGGTCTTGGAGACGAAGAGGCCGAGCGCGAACATGCAGACGGGAGCCGCGATGAGGACGAAGACGTCGCCGCGCTGGATGTTGGCGCCGAAGACCTCGAACGCCTCACCCTTGAACTGGGGGAAGGAACGATCCTTCGTGGCGTCGGGGTACCACATCCAGACTGCCTGCTGGAGGGCGAGGGAGAGTCCGATGGCGGTGATCAGGGGGGCCAGGCGTGGCGCTGTGCGCAGTGGCCGGTAGGCGAATCGTTCGGCGGCCATACTGATGGCGACCGCAGCGATGATGCCGCCGATGATCATGAGGGGTATCGCAGCTATGAGGGAGAATCCGGACGGAAGCCCGAGGTAGACCGTGAGGGCACCGAAGCCTCCGATCATGAAGATCTCGCCGTGTGCGAAGTTGATGAGCTGGATGATTCCGTAGACCATCGTGTATCCGATCGCGATGAGACCGTACATCGCGCCGAGGATGAGTCCATTGGCCAGCTGTTGCGGCAGTTCGTTCACCGCAGGGCCTCCGTCGAGTGGTTCGGATATGGCACCGCGCGGGAGCGCTCGTAGCGCTCCCGCGCGGTCTGGTTGCTTTTCGGGGTGACCGGGAGGGGCCTGGCCGGTTAGTTGACTGCCTCGCTGAGCTTGGAGGCCCACTTGCCGCTGGTGACCTGGTAGGCGGTCATCATGGTGTTGGTGGTGTCGCCGTACTCGTCGAAGGAGACGGGGCCGGTGACGCCTTCGAACTTGACCTTGGCCATGGCGGCGAGGACCTTCTCGCGGGCGTCGTCGGGGAGCTTGCCGCCGTTGTCGGCGGCGACGATCTTGACGGCTTCGATGATGGACCAGGTGGCGTCGTAGGTGCCGCCGCCGTAGGCCTCGTAGGCGTCCTTGTAGCCGGCCGTCTTGTAGTCCGCGATGAACTTCTTGGCGGAGTCGAGTTCTTCGACGGGCTTGCCGACGGAGGTGGCGATGTCGCCCTCGGCCTTCTTGTTGAGCTCGATGAAGTCGGCGCTGTACATGCCGTCGCCACCCATGAGGGGGATCTTGACGCTGTCCTTGAGCTGCTGGCTCAGGGGTGCGCCGGCGGGGTACTCACCGCCGTAGTAGACGGCCTTGGCGCTGGTGCCCTTGACCTTGGTGACGACGGAGTTGAAGTCGCGGTCGTCGGGGTTGACGTGGTCGGTGCCGACGATCTTGCCGCCGAGCTCGGTGAACGTCGTCTTGAAGGAGGCGGCCAGACCGGCGCCGTAGGGCTTCTGGTCGTCGATGAGGTAGACGTCCTTGATCTTCGCGTTGTTGAAGAGGTACTTGGCCGCGAAGGCGCCCTGGATCTGGTCGGTGGTGGAGGTGCGGAAGTACGAGGCGTAGGGGCGCTTCTTGTCGCCGGTCTTCCAGTTGTTGCCCTGGGTCAGCTCGGTGCCGGTGTTGGCCGGAGAGACCTGGGTGAGCTTGGCGTCGTTGAGGGGCTTCTGCATCGACTGGGAGACGCCGGAGTTCAGCGGACCGACGACGCCGAGGAGTTCCTTGTTGCCGATGAACTTCTGGGCGTTCTGCTGGCCGACGGAGGGCTGGGCCTGGTCGTCGAGCGGCTGGAGCTCGAACTTGATGCCGGGGACCGTCTTGTCCTTGTTCGCCGTGTTGACGGCGAGGTCGGCGGAGTTCTTGATGCCGAGGCCGAGGGCGGAGAGGTCGCCGGTCAGGGGCGCGTCGACGCCGATGACGACGGTCTGGGTGTCGCCGCTTCCGCTGCTCTTCTTGTCGTCGTCGCGCGACCCGCAGGCGGTGAGCGTCAGTGCTCCGGTGGTGAGCACTGCAGTGAGTATGAGCGAAGAACGGTGTCGCACGAAAGGTCCTTTCCCTGGCGCGGCCTCCTCTGCTTGAGGTGCCGTCCTCGATCGCCGGGCGGTACTGAGTGGTGCGTACGTGCAGCAGGTGCGCCCGGCGGCGCGGTGACTGGCGGTGACTCTAGGCGTAGGTGTGGAGGTCCGGGATGGGTCGAGTCAGGATGTGACTCTCTTGTTATGCCCTTGAGGAAGGCTTGAGGTGGCTGTGCTGACATGTGCTGTTTTTTCACTGGACGGCGAAGTGACCGCATCCTGAGAACGCGCAGCTCTGCTAAGGGGCTTGAACCGATCTTGGTGCTGTCGCGTGGTGTGTGGTGGGGAGGGCGCGACGGGGCCGGCCGCTGCCGGGGAGGGCGGTGGGAGCGGCCTGTTTTCGCCTTGCCCGGTAGTTACGGAGAGTTACATCGCGGCGAGCTGTCCGCAGTGCGCCGCGGCCGGGTGGGTTGCTGAGTGGCTCATGGAACGGCCTTCGGGGTCAAGGGTGTTGACCGAGTGTGTTGGTCAACGGCCTTGAAAGGGTGGGGATATGGGTCTGCCCGGCCGGAATGCGAGGGTGCGTTCCGGTCGGGCAGTGGTGTGGTGCGGGGCGGGTCAGCCGGCGGTGGGTCGGGGGACCTCGCGGAGCAGGCAGGTGAGGCGGGCGGTGCAGACCCGCTTGTCCTGTTCGTCGGTGATGACGATCTCGTAGGTGGCGGTGCTGCGGCCGCGGTGTACGGGGGTGGCGACGCCGGTGACGAGGCCGCTGCGGACGCCGCGGTGGTGGGTGCAGTTCAGGTCGACGCCGACGGCGATCTTGGTGGCGCCGCCGTGCAGCATGGTGCCGACGGAGCCGAGGGTCTCGGCGAGTACGGCGGAGGCGCCGCCGTGCAGCAGGCCGTAGGGCTGGGTGTTGCCCTCGACGGGCATGGTGCCGACGACGCGGTCCGCGGAGGCCTCGGTGATGGATACGCCCATGCGCTCGCCGAGGTGTCCGGCGGAGAACAGTGCGGGGAGGTCGACGCCGAGTGCGGCGTACTCGTCGATGACTTCCTGGGGGAACTTCGGGGTGGTCTGCTCGCCCATGGTTCCGGCTCCGATCGTCTGCGCTGGTTCATTGCTGTGTGCGTTGTTCTTACCAGACGGCTGAGCGGACGCTTAGGGGAGGGTGTTTGTGCTCGTCAGCGGGTGTTCTCGAAGCGGATGACGACGGATTTGCTGGCGGGGGTGTTGCTGGTGTCGGCGGTGGCGTCGAGCGGGACGAGCACATTGGTCTCGGGGTAGTAGGCGGCGGCGCAGCCGCGTGCGGTGGGGTAGTGGACGACGCGGAAGCCTTCGGCGCGGCGTTCGGTGCCGTCCTTCCCTTCGCTCACGAGGTCGGTGTGGGCGCCGTCGGGGAGGCCGAGGGTGTGCGCGTCGTCGGGGTGGACCATGACGATGCGGCGGCCGCCCTTGATGCCCCGGTAGCGGTCGTCGAGTCCGTAGATCGTGGTGTTGTACTGGTCGTGGGAGCGCAGGGTCTGCAACAGCAGCCTGCCTTCGGGGAGTTCGGGGTATTCGACGGGGGCCGCGGTGAAGTTGGCCCGGCCGGTGGCGGTGGGGAAGCGGCGTTCGTCGCGCGGGGCGTGGGGGAGGGTGAAGCCGCCGGGGCGGGCGATGCGGGTGTTGAAGTCCTCGAAGCCGGGGACGACGCGGGATATGTGGTCGCGGATGGTGCCGTAGTCGCTTTCGAAGGCTTCCCACCGGGTGCGGGACGCGGGGCCGAGGACGGCGCGGGCGAGGCGGGCGATGATGGCCGGTTCGGAGAGCAGCTGGGGCCCGGCGGGGGTGAGGTTGCCGCGGGAGGCGTGGACCTTGCCCATGGAGTCCTCGACGGTGACGAACTGTCTGCCGCCGGCCTGGGTGTCCTTGTCGGTGCGGCCGAGCGTGGGCAGGATCAGGGCGCGGGTGCCGGTGACGGCGTGGGAGCGGTTGAGCTTGGTGGAGACGTGGACGGTGAGCCGGGCGCGGCGCATGGCGGCCTCGGTGACGTTGGTGTCGGGCGTGGCCGCGACGAAGTTGCCGCCCATGGCGAAGAAGACCTTTGCCTCGCCGTCGCGGAGTGCCTGGATGGATCTGACGACGTCGTAGCCGTGGTGGCGGGGTGAGGTGATCCCGAATTCCTTGTCGAGGGCGTCGAGGAAGGCGGGTGCGGGGCGTTCGAAGATGCCCATGGTGCGGTCGCCCTGGACGTTGGAGTGGCCGCGGACGGGGCAGACGCCGGCGCCGGGGCGGCCGATGTTCCCGCGGAGCAGCAGGAAGTTGACGACCTCGCGGATGGTGGGTACGGAGTGTTTGTGCTGGGTGAGGCCCATGGCCCAGCAGACGATGGTGCGCTTCGAGGCGAGGGTCATGGCGAGCGCCTGCTCGATGGCGGCGCGGTCGAGGCCGGTGGCGGTGAGGGTGTCGTCCCAGTCGGCGGCGCGGGCGGCTTCGGCGAACGCTTCGTATCCGTGGGTGTGTTCGGCGATGAACGCGGTGTCGACGGCGCCTTCGGTCTCCAGGATCATTTTGTTGAGGAGACGGAAGAGGGCCTGGTCGCCGCCTATCCGGATCTGGAGGAAGAGGTCGTTGAGGGCGACGCCCTTGATCATGCCGGTGGGCGTCTGCGGGTTCTTGAACCGTTCCATGCCGGCTTCCGGCAGCGGATTGACCGAGATGATCCTCGCTCCGGCGGATTTGGCCTTCTCGAGGGCGGAGAGCATCCGGGGATGGTTCGTGCCGGGGTTCTGTCCGGCGACGATGATCAGGTCGGCCTGGTGGAGGTCTTCGAGGGAGACGCTGCCCTTGCCGACACCGATGGTCTCCGTGAGCGCGGATCCGGAGGATTCGTGGCACATGTTGGAGCAGTCGGGCAGGTTGTTGGTGCCGAATTCGCGGGCGAGGAGCTGGAGGAGGAACGCGGCCTCGTTGCTGGTGCGGCCGGAGGTGTAGAAGAGGGCTTCGTCGGGGGAGGCGAGTGCCCGGAGCTCTTCGGCGATGACGGCGAAGGCGCGTTCCCAGGTGATGGCCTCGTAGCGGTCGGCGCCTTCGGGCAGGTACATCGGCTGGGTGATGCGGCCCTGCTGGCCGAGCCAGTAGCCACTGCGGGTGGCGAGGTCGGCGACGGGGTGGTCGGCGAAGAAGGCGGGGGTGACGCGGCGCAGGGTCGCTTCCTCGGCGACGGCCTTCGCCCCGTTCTCGCAGAACTCGGCGGTGTGCCGTTCGTCGCCTTCGGGCCAGGCGCAGCCGGGGCAGTCGAAGCCGTCCTTCTGGTTGACCTTGAGAAGGGTCTGCGCGGTGCGGCGCAGACCCATCTGCTGCTGGGCGGCGCGGAGGGTGTGGGCGATGGCGGGCAGGCCGGCGGCGGAGTGCCGGGCCTCCGTCACGTGCGGGGCGTCCTGGACCGGATCATCGGTCGGGGGCTTGCTGGCCATGGTGATCCCCTTCGAGCGCGTTTTCCTCTTCCTCGATCCTGTCATGCGTCACGGACGGCGGCGTGGCCGAGGACCGGGGGCTTCGGGGAAGTTCCGGCGGTGGTGCGGGTGGGGGCCGTGGCCGGTCCGGATTGTCAGTGGGCCGTGGCAGGATCGGGGGCGTGGCTGAGACGGCATCGAAGAAAACGGCAGACAACCGACCGCGCCTGCTCCTGATGGACGGGCACTCCCTGGCGTACCGGGCGTTCTTTGCGCTGCCTGCGGAGAATTTCACGACGGGTGCGGGGCAGCCGACGAATGCCGTGTACGGCTTCGCGTCGATGCTGGCGAACACGTTGCGTGACGAGGCGCCCACGCACTTCGCGGTGGCTTTCGACGTGTCGCGCAAGACGTGGCGTTCGCAGGAGTTCCCGGAGTACAAGGCGAATCGTTCGAAGACGCCCGATGAGTTCAAGGGGCAGGTCGAGCTGATCGGCGAGCTGCTGGACGCGATGCGCGCGGACCGGTTCGCGGTGGACGGTTTCGAGGCGGACGATGTCATCGCGACGCTCGCCACGCAGGCCGAGGCGGCCGGTTTCGAGGTGCTGATCGTCACCGGTGACCGTGACTCGTTCCAGCTGATCACGGACAATGTGACGGTGCTGTATCCGACGAAGGGCGTGTCGGAGCTGACGCGGTTCACCCCGGAGAAGGTCGAGGAGAAGTACGGGCTCACCCCGCAGCAGTATCCGGACTTCGCGGCGCTGCGCGGCGATCCGTCGGACAACCTGCCGGGCATTCCCGGTGTGGGTGAGAAGACGGCCGCGAAGTGGATCAATCAGTTCGGTTCGTTCGCGGAGCTGGTGGAGCGGGCCGAGGAGGTCAAGGGGAAGGCCGGGCAGAATTTCCGGGACCATCTGGACGCGGTGCGGCTGAACCGCCGGCTGACCGAGATGGTGCGGGATGTGGAGCTGCCGAAGACGCCGGCGGATCTGGAGCGTGCTCCGTACGACCGTACGGCGGTCACCGGGGTGCTGGATGTCCTGGAGATCCGCAACCCGAGCCTGCGTGAGCGGCTGCTGGCCGTCGATCCCGGTGCGGCCGAGGACGAGGGTCCGGCGCCGGCGGCGGGTGTCGAGCTGGACGGTGTGGTGCTGGGGCCGGGAGAGGTCGCCCCGTGGCTGGAGGCGCACGGCGGGCAGCCGCTCGGTGTCGCCACCGCCGATACCTGGGCGCAGGGCAGCGGTGCGGTGACCGAGATCGCGCTCGCGGCCTCGGACGGTGCGGCCGCGTGGCTGGATCCGGCGGAGCTCGACGAGGCCGATGAGCAGGCGTTCGCGGCGTGGATCGCGGACCCGGCGCGGTCGAAGGTCATGCACAACGCGAAGAGCGCCATGCGGGTCTTTCCCGAGCACGGCTGGCAGGTCGGCGGTGTCACGATGGACACCGCGCTGGCGGCGTATCTGGTCAAGCCCGGCCGCCGTTCCTTCGCGCTGGACGCGCTGGCGGTGGAGTATCTGGGGCGGGAGCTGGCCCCGGCCGTCGCGGGCGACGGTCAGCTGGCGTTCGGTGCCGACGACCGGGCGGAGGCCGATGCGCTGATGTCGCAGGCACGGGCCGTTCTGGATCTCGGTGACGCGTTCGCGGTGCGGCTGAAGGAAGTCGGTGCGGCCGAGCTGCTGCATGACATGGAGCTGCCGACATCGGTGCTGCTGGCCCGTCTGGAGCGGCACGGCATCGCTGCGGACCGGGAGCATCTGGAGGGTATGGAGCAGCAGTTCGCGGCTGCCGTGCAGCAGGCGGTGCAGGAGGCGCACGCGGCGGTGGGCCGCGAGTTCAACCTCGGTTCGCCCAAGCAGCTCCAGGAGGTCCTCTTCGGTGAGCTGGGCCTGCCGAAGACGAAGAAGACCAAGACGGGTTACACCACGGACGCGGACGCGCTGGCCTGGCTGGCGGGTCAGACCGAGCACGAGCTGCCGGTGATCATGCTGCGTCACCGTGAGCAGGCGAAGCTGCGGGTCACCGTCGAGGGTCTGATCAAGACGATCGCGGCGGACGGGCGTATCCACACCACGTTCAATCAGACGGTGGCGGCGACCGGCAGGCTTTCGTCGACCGATCCGAACCTGCAGAACATTCCCGTCCGCACGGACGAGGGGCGGGCGATCCGCCGCGGCTTCGTCGTCGGCGAGGGCTTCGAGACGCTGATGACGGCGGACTACAGCCAGATCGAGCTGCGGGTGATGGCACATCTCTCGCGGGACGCCGGGCTGATCGAGGCGTTCACGTCCGGGGAGGACCTGCATACGACGGTCGCCTCGCAGGTGTTCGGCGTCGACAAGTCGGCCGTCGACCCGGAGATGCGCCGCAAGATCAAGGCGATGTCGTACGGGCTGGCGTACGGGCTCTCCGCGTTCGGCCTCTCGCAGCAGCTGAACATCGAGGCCGGTGAGGCCCGCGGTCTGATGGACACCTACTTCGAGCGGTTCGGCGGGGTGCGGGACTATCTGCACCGGGTGGTGGAGGAGGCCAGGGCCACGGGCTACACGGAGACGGTCTTCGGCCGCCGCCGTTATCTCCCCGACCTGAACAGTGACAACCGTCAGCGCCGCGAGACGGCCGAGCGCATGGCGCTCAACGCGCCGATCCAGGGGACGGCCGCCGACATCGTGAAGGTCGCGATGCTGCAGGTGGACCGGGCGCTGACCGAGGCGCGGCTGACGTCGCGGATGCTGCTCCAGGTCCATGACGAAATCGTCCTGGAGATCGCGAAGGGGGAGCGCGAGCGGGTCGAGGAGATCCTGCGCCATGAGATGTCCACGGCGGTGGAGTTGCGCGCGCCGCTGGATGTGTCGGTGGGTGTGGGCACGGACTGGGAGTCCGCCGCGCACTGAGCGCGCGGGTGCCGACCGGTCGGGGCGGGTCCGTGTCCGGCGGGCCCGCCCCGCTTCAGTGGGCGCGCCCCGAGGTGTGCGGGGAGTCCGGGAGCGGTGTCCGCGGGTCCGGGCCGGCCGGAGGGTGTCGGACGACGTGCTTCCGCAGCCGCATCCACACCCCGTACAGGAGCAGTCCGGCCGCCAGCCCGGCCCCGGCGCCGAAGCACGCGGTCGGGATGATGTCGAGGGGTGTCTCGACATGACCGAAGTGGGCGTACCAGCGGGCGCACCGGTGGATGATGCCGAGCAGCACGCAGAGGGTGAGCAGGCCGCCGGCGTACCACCGTTCACGCAGGCCGAGTACGGGGACGGAGGCCGGCGGCGGGCCGGGCTCGGTGCGGCGCAGCGCGGTGACGGTGAACCAGGCGAGCACCGTGAAGGCCACCGCCGAACTGCCGTACTGGACCACCTGGAAGACGGGGTGGCCGCCGATGCTCCGGCCGAGTACGGGGAGGAGTTCGGTGCCCCATCGGCTGTGATGGGTGAACGCGTCCCATACGACGTGGCTGCCGGCGCCGATCACCGCGGACAGCACGAACCACATCGCGGCCCGCGGTCCGAGGGTTTCGCGGCCCCGGCGCCGCCCGGTGACGAAGGCGTGGACGTGTGCCTGCCGGGCGGCGGGCAGGAGTGCCACCAGGGGTTCGCGCAGCAGCAGCCACACCGCGACCAGGATCGCGGTGATCAGTACGTCCACGGTGAACACGCCCACGACACCGTGTGTCACTTCGCCGAACTCCATCGCCCCCGGGATCGCCGTGTCCGCGTAATAGGTGAGGTCCGGTGCGAACGAACCGGCGACCAGCGCGGAGGCGAACAGAGGCCCGCGGGCTGTCCCGTCGCGCCGGATTCCCGGGAGCACGGCGGCGGCATGACTGAGCGTGAACGGCATGCGGGCAAGTATGCGCGAAGCTTTCACACGGTCCCCGGCTGTGTCGGCGGCCTCCTGGACCACTTGTCGTCAGCAACGTGAGAAAACAGTAAGAACCGGTCAGCGCCCGGTGTTCGGGCGTCATCAGGTGCCGTAGGGTCGCCTGAGTCCTCGCGCTGGGGAGCGCGAGCAGCCGTCGACGGGGAGGGACCAGGACATATGGCAGCGCAATTCGGCCGACGACTGCGCAGGGGGGCCACGACCACCGCGGTGGCGGCCGCCGCCGTGGCGGCGCTCTCGGCCTCGCAGGCGGCCCCCGCGGCATCGCCGGCCGACACCCCGGGCGGCGGTGACCAGAAGACGGCCGGTGCGGAGTCCGGCGACAGTGCGGCCACCGGCAACTCGCCGTACTACACGGACCTGCCGCCCCTGGTCACGCCCGACAAGCCCGGCGCGTCCAGCAATCTCCCGATGACCGGAACCGCCGAGTCGGGCATCCCGGCGTCGATCCTGGCCGCGTACAAGCAGGCCGAGCAGACCGTCGCGGGCACCGACGCCGCCTGCCGTCTGCCGTGGCAGCTCCTCGCGGCGATCGGCAAGGTCGAGTCCGGCCAGGCCCGCGGCGGCCGGGTCGACGCGAACGGCACCACCCTCTCCCCGATCCTCGGCCCGGCCCTCAACGGGCAGGGGTTCGCACTGATCAAGGACACGGACGGCGGGGCGTACGACGGCGACGCCACGCACGACCGTGCGGTCGGCCCGATGCAGTTCATCCCGTCGACCTGGGCCACCTGGGGCCAGGACGGCAACGCGGACGGCCGCAAGGACCCCAACAACATCCACGACGCGGCGCTCGCCGCCGGGCGTTACCTCTGCGCCGGGACCCGCGACCTGGCGCTCGCCGCCGACCTGGACCGCGCGGTGCTGAGCTACAACCACTCGCGGGAGTACCTGCGTACGGTGCGCTCCTGGTTCGCGTACTACCAGCGCGGCACCCATGAGGTCCCCGACGGCACCGGCGCCCTCCCGGACGGCTCGAGCAGTGGCTCCGGTCCTTCGCCGAGCCCGACTCCGACGCCGACCCCGCCCGGCTCCGGCGGCACGGGTCCGTCCAAGCCGGGCGGCGGATCCGGCAGCCCGAAGCCCAAGCCGCCCACCACGCCGCCGACCAAGCCGCCCACGACCCCCAAGCCCACGCCGGACAAGACGCTCGGCAGCCTGGAGAACGCGGGCACCGGTCCGCTGAACGCCATGGCCGGCGAGGTGTTCGCCGAGCGGATCTCGGTGCGGGCCAGGAACGCCCTCGGTGCCCCGTTCGCCAAGGTGCCCGTCACCTTCACCATCACCGGTGACACCGACACGCGTTTCGCGGGCGGCAGGACCACCGTCAAGGTGGCCACCGGAGCCGACGGCACCGCCACCGCGCCGGAGCTGAAGGCGGGGGAGAAGACCGGCGAGTTCAAGGTGACGGTCACGGCGGGCACCGGCAAGCCGCGCGTCCTCACCTACGCGGCGGGCGTCACCGCCCGGCAGGCCGACAAGATCGTCCGGACCGGCGACAAGGCGTTCGTCGCCGCGCCCGGCACGAAGTTCGTGGACGCCGTCGAGGTCAGGGCGACGTACAAGGACGCGGCCGCCGACGGGGTCGCGGTCACCGCCACGATGATCACGGACGGCGAGAAGCCCGTCGAGAACGGCAAGGGCCCGTACTTCAAGGACGCGGACGGCAAGACGGTCCGCACCCTCGCGAACCTGAGGACCGGCCCCGACGGCCTCCTGGAGCTCCCGGAGATCTACGCCGACGACGCCGTGGGGACCTACAGGCTGCGGCTCACCACCGAGGGCGGCGCCACGGTCGTCATCGAGCTGACGGTCGAAGCGGCCCCGACGGCCCCGACGACCCCGCCCGCCACAACGGCCCCGCCGGCTCCGGCGGCCTGACCCCCGCGGCACACCGGGCGGACGCGTCGAGCGGCCCGCCCGGCACCGCACCGAACAGCCCCTTCACCGGCATCCGGTGAAGGGGCTGTTGTACGTGTTCTCATCTCGCGCCCCGGTTGCTACGGTGCCCCAGCCCTGGCTGACGATCCATCAGATCTCTGAGATCCCGGGAGGCCGACCATGCGTGCCCTCGTCGCCGCCGCCATCGGACTGGCCGCCGCCCTCGCGCTCGTGTTCACCGTCGGCGCGGTCGGCGCGCCGCCCGGGGAGACGTCGCCCAAGCCTCTGCTGACCACGGTCCCGGGCCCCAAGAAGTAGCCGGGACGCGGCAGGGGCAACGGGCCGATCCGCACCGAACCGGAACGAAAAAGCTGAGGGAGGACTCCATCATGCGCCGCCGAGCCAGCCTCGTACTCCTGGCCTTCGCCGTCTTCTTCGCCGCCATGTCACCGCTGCTGCGCTGGTACGCCTTCCCCCGGCTGGCGAAGATCCCGCCGAGCCAGTACCAGGAGACGGTCCTGGAGGCGAAGCCCGCCACTCTTCTCGACTACACCACCCTGAAGGCCAGGAAAGTCGACAAGGTGACCATCGTCCAGACCCTCAAGGGCAACGTCGAGGAGTCGGAGAGGATCGAGCGCAGCGCCGGGCGCGATGTCGTCGTCTGGGACGCGCTCTCCTACGTCCAGGGCCCCGATGGCAAGGTGGTCTCCCAGATCCCCGAGCGCTACATCTTCGACGCCCACACCCAGGCCCCGGTCAACGCCACCGGTGAGATGGTCGACGGCGACCCGGTCCGGCGCACCGGCATCGAGTTCAAGTGGCCCTTCCTCACGGAGAAGCGCGACTACGAGTACTTCGACGCGCAGACCCGTACGTCCTCGCCCATCCACTACAAGGGCACCCGGACGTTCCGCGGCATGGAGGTCTACTACTTCGAGCAGACCGTCCCCTGGACCAAGGTCCCCATGCCGCGGAAGATGCCGATCGCGGACATCACCGCCGAGCAGGTCGCCAAGACGGGCATGACCCGCTGGTACTCCACCAAACGCATGTTCTGGATCGACCCGGTCACCGGTGCGCCCGTCAACGGCGAGGAGATCCACAAGGAGGAGATGCGCGACGCGAAGAAGATGGGCATGCCCGAGGACACCGTCACCGCGTTCGCCGGACACGTGAAGATGCGCGAGGACTACATCGTCGCCGTCGTCGACCAGGTCAAGTCCCAGCGCCTGCTGATCCTGCTCCTCACCAGCTATCTGCCCTGGGGCTTCCTGACCCTCGCCGCCGGGTTCCTCGCGCTCTCCCTCTGGCTGGAGGCCCGCTCCCGCCGGCACCCCGGCCGGCCGGTGGCCGCCGGACCCGCGCCCGGCCCGGGGCCTACTCCCGCCTGAGCCGCGCCGAGGTGAACCGGGTCGCCGCCACCGTCGTCGGGTCCTCGGGCCACGGGTGCCTGGGGTACCGGCCGCGCAGCTCCGCCCGTACGGCGCGGTAGCCCTCCTGCCAGAACGACGCCAGGTCCGCGGTGACGGCCGCCGGGCGCCCCGCGGGCGAGAGCAGATGCACCAGGACCGGCACCCCGGCCACCCGCGGCGTCTCCCGCAGCCCGAACAACTCCTGGAGCTTCACCGCCAGTACGGGCTGGTCGCCGCCGTACTCCACCCGGATCCGCGAACCGCTCGGCACCTCGATCCGCTCCGGCGCCAGCTCGTCGAGCCGGGCCGCCTCACCGGACGCCCAGGGCAGCAGCCGCCGCACCGCCTGCCCCGCGTCGATCCGGGCCAGGTCCGAGCGGCGCCGGGCCCGCGACAGCTCGGGCTCCAGCCACTCGCCGGTACGCGCCAGCAGCGCGTCGTCCGACACATCCGGCCACGGCGCCCCCAGCACCCGGTGCACGAACGCGAGCCGCAGCCGCAACTGCCCGGCGTCCCGGGTCCACCGCAGCAGCCCGAGCCCCTCCCGGCGCAGCCCCTCCACCAGGGCCCCGCGCACCAGCTCCGGGTCCGGGGCCTTCAGCGGACGCACCGCCAGCTCCACGGCCCCCAGCCGGTCCACGGAACGCGCCACCACATCACCGTCCACCCAGCGGACCTCCTCGCCGCGGAACCGCAGATGCCCCGCCGCCAGCCGTGCGGTGTCCTCGTCGACGACGGCGGCCAGCCGCACCCGGGCCGACGCCGCGTGCGCCGGACGGTCCGCGACCGCGACGGCCAGCCACGGCGCGCTGCGCAGCCGCGAACCCTCCCGCAGCTCCGCACCGGTCCCCGACACCATCAGGAACGCCCCCTGCCCCCGGGCCCTCGCCACCCGCTCCGGGAACGCCAGCGCCGCCACCAGCCCCGCGGCGGCATCGTCCGAACCGGACCCCCCGCCCGTGTCCCCGACCGACGACGACAGCCGCCGCACCTCCTGCCGCCAGCGCGCCGCGTAGCCGTCGCCGCCCCGCCGCGCGGTACGCAGCGCTGCCGCCAGATCGTCCCCGTACTCCCCGGGCGGCTCCTCGCTCAGCAGCGCCACCACCTCCGCGGCGCGTCGCCCGCCGACCTCCGCCGCACCGTCCAGCAGCGCCCGCGCCAGCCGGGGGTGCAGGCCCAGCCGGGCCAGGCGTACGCCCCGTTCGGTGACCCGTCCCGCCCCGTCGACCGCGCCGACGGCCGTCAGCACCTCCCGGGCCGCGCCCATCGCGCCGGCGGGCGGCGGGTCGAGGAGCGCGAGCCCGGTGGCGTCCGGATCGCCCCAGCACGCCGCCTGGAGGGCGAACGCGGCGAGGTCGGCGACCTTGATCTCCGGGGCCGGGAACCTGGCCAGCCGCCCGTCCTCCGCCTGCTCCCAGCACCGGTACACCGCACCCGGCGCCTCCCGCCCGGCCCTGCCCGCCCGCTGCCGGCCCGCCGCCTGCGAGGCCCGTACGGTCGTCAGGGCGCTCAGCCCGCGCGCATGGTCGGTACGCGGCTCCCTGGCCAGCCCCGAGTCGACGACCACCCGCACACCCGGCACCGTCAGGGACGACTCCGCCACCGAGGTCGCCAGCACCACCCGGCGGCCCTGCGACGACCCGGCCAGCACCGCGTCCTGCACGGCGGCCGGAGCCCGCCCGTGGACCTGGAGCACCTCCGCGTCCACCCCGGCGAGCTGTCCGGCCACCCGGCCGATCTCACCGACGCCGGGCAGGAAGCACAGCACATCTCCCTCCCGCTCGGTGAGCGCCCGGCGCACCACCGAGGCCACATGCGTCAGCAGCGCCGGATCGACCCGCATCCCGTGGGGCGGGCGGACCGGACGCGCCGGCGGCGCCCACACCACGTCCACCGGATGCGACACGCCCGGGGCCGTCACCACCGGGGCATCGCCCAGCAGCCGTGACCAGCCCTCCGCGTCCGTCGTCGCCGACGCCGCCACCAGCCGGAGATCGGGCCGGATCGCCTCCCGTACATCGAGCAGGAACGCGGCGACGGTATCGGCGTCCAGATGCCGCTCGTGGCACTCGTCGAGGATCACCGTGTCGACCCCGGCCAGCTCCTGGTCCCGCTGGAGCCGCTGGAGCAGTACGCCGGTGGTGACGACCTCCACCGAGGTCCCGGGCCCCACGGCGCGCTCGCCCCGGACGGTGAAGCCGACCCGCCCGCCGGGCCGCTCGCCCAGGAGCCAGGCCATCCGCCGGGCCGCCGCGCGGGCGGCGATCCGGCGCGGCTCGGCGACCACCACCCGGCGCGGGGGTCCGTCGCCGGCCAGCCCGGCCAGGACCAGGGGGACGAGGGTCGTCTTGCCGGTGCCGGGCGGTGCGCAGAGCACCGCGACACCCCGCTCGTCGAGCGCCCGCTCCAGGGCGGGCACAGCGGTGCGTACGGGCAACTGGTCCAGCGCTTCGGTACGGATCACGCCCCCAGTCTCGTACGGACCGCCGCGGGGCCGGGCCTCAGTCCCGTTCGCAGACGAAGACCGCGGTCCCCGGGATCAGGTTCCCGCGCAGCGGCGACCAGCCGCCCCACTCCTGGTCGTTCCAGGCGGGCCACTCCGGTTCCACCAGGTCGACCAGCCGGAAGCCGCCCGCCACCACGTCCCGCACCCGGTCGCCGAGGGTCCGGTGGTGCTCGACGTACACCGCCTCGCCCCGCTCGTCCTGCTCGACATAGGGGACACGGTCGAAGTAGGAGGCGGCGACCGACAGGCCCTCGGGCCCCGGCTCGTCCGGGAAGGCCCAGCGGATCGGATGGGTCACCGAGAAGACCCAGCGCCCGCCGGGCCGCAGTACCCGGCGCACCTCGCGGAACACCCGTACCGGATCGGCGACGAAGGGCACCGCCCCGTAGGCGGAGCAGGCGAGGTCGAAGGAGCCGTCCCGGAAGGGCAGCCTCCCCGCGTCCGCCTCTACCAGCGGGATGCCCCCGCCGATCCGCAGGGCGTGCTGGAGCTGGCGGTGGGAGAGGTCCAGCGCCACCGGACGGGCCCCCCGGCCGGCCAGCCAGCGCGCGCACTGGGCGGCGCCGGCGCCGATCTCCAGGATGTCCCGGCCCTTCAGGGACGGGGCGGGGCCCAGCAGGGCGGCCTCGGCCTCGTCGAGCCCCTCGGGACCCCAGACGAAGCGGTCGTCCCCGAGGAAGGCCCCGTGGTCGTTCTGGTACTCGTCGGCGTTCCGGTCCCACCAGCCGCGGCTCGCCCGGCTGCTCTCCGATTCCCCCGCGGCGCGGCGGGTGGCTTCGGCTTCGGACTCGTGGATCTCTTGGCTCATCGTGCCCGTCGTTGTAGTTTGCCTTCACTCGCCGCACGCGGCACGTACGCGGGATACCCGTGGGTAACCAGGGGTGGCCGGGCGTACGGACGCGCGTGTGCGAAACCTTGTGGTGCGTGACCGGGGCCGACGCGGCCTCGGAGAGCACGAGTTGTGCCGGGTACGGGCCGTTGCGCCCCGGGTGTGCGCCTTCGCGCATTGACCGTGTCCGGCTGCCCCCGTATGCTACAAGTTGCGCTGCGAGCCTGCGCGCTTCAGACCTAGCAGGCCGCGCTCGCATCTGTTGTATGTCCCCTCGGTTGTCGAGGCGCCGCCCGGTCACGGGTCGGGTGCTTTCCAGGCTGTCCGGTCTTCTGCAGAAGCGATACGGGCTTTCGGCGTAGCAGTACCTACGACTCACTGTCCGTACCGGAGCCCTTTCCCACATGACGAGCAGCACCGAGACCACCGCCACCACTCCGCAGGTTGCGGTCAACGACATCGGCGACGCGGACGCGTTCCTCGCGGCGATCGACGAGACGATCAAGTACTTCAACGACGGCGACATCGTTGACGGTGTCATCGTCAAGGTTGACCGGGACGAGGTTCTCCTCGACATCGGTTACAAGACCGAAGGCGTCATCCCGAGCCGCGAGCTCTCGATCAAGCACGACGTCGACCCGAACGAGGTCGTCAAGGTCGGCGACGAGATCGAGGCCCTGGTTCTCCAGAAGGAGGACAAGGAAGGCCGCCTGATCCTCTCGAAGAAGCGCGCTCAGTACGAGCGTGCCTGGGGCACCATCGAGAAGATCAAGGAAGAAGACGGCATCGTCACCGGTACCGTCATCGAGGTCGTCAAGGGTGGTCTCATCCTCGACATCGGCCTCCGCGGCTTCCTCCCGGCGTCGCTCGTCGAGATGCGTCGTGTCCGCGACCTTCAGCCCTACGTGGGCAAGGAGCTCGAGGCGAAGATCATCGAGCTGGACAAGAACCGCAACAACGTGGTCCTGTCCCGCCGTGCCTGGCTCGAGCAGACCCAGTCCGAGGTTCGCCAGACGTTCCTCACGACCCTGCAGAAGGGTCAGGTCCGCTCCGGCGTCGTCTCCTCGATCGTCAACTTCGGTGCCTTCGTGGACCTGGGTGGCGTCGACGGTCTCGTGCACGTCTCCGAGCTCTCCTGGAAGCACATCGACCACCCCTCCGAGGTTGTCGAGGTCGGCCAGGAAGTCACCGTCGAGGTTCTCGACGTCGACATGGACCGCGAGCGCGTCTCCCTGTCGCTCAAGGCGACGCAGGAAGACCCGTGGCAGCAGTTCGCCCGGACGCACCAGATCGGTCAGGTCGTCCCGGGTAAGGTCACCAAGCTCGTTCCCTTCGGTGCGTTCGTGCGCGTCGACGAGGGCATCGAGGGTCTGGTCCACATCTCCGAGCTGGCCGAGCGCCACGTGGAGATCCCGGAGCAGGTCGTCCAGGTCAACGACGAGATCTTCGTCAAGGTCATCGACATCGACCTCGAGCGCCGTCGCATCAGCCTCTCGCTGAAGCAGGCCAACGAGTCCTTCGGTGGCGACCCGGCCTCGGTCGAGTTCGACCCGACCCTGTACGGCATGGCCGCGTCGTACGACGACCAGGGCAACTACATCTACCCCGAGGGCTTCGACCCCGAGACCAACGACTGGCTCGAGGGCTTCGAGGCTCAGCGCGAGGTCTGGGAGACCCAGTACGCCGAGGCGCAGCAGCGCTTCGAGCAGCACCAGGCCCAGGTCATCAAGTCCCGCGAGGCCGACGAGGCCGCTGCGGCCGAGGGCGCTGCTGCCCCGGCCGGCAGCGCTCCGGCTGCCTCGGGTGGCACCGGTGGCGGCGGCTCGTACTCCTCGGAGTCCGCGGACAACTCCGGCGCCCTGGCGTCGGACGAGGCCCTGGCCGCGCTGCGCGAGAAGCTGGCGGGCGGCCAGAGCTGAGGCTCCGACCCCCTTCCGCTCATCGGCCGCGTAGAGCTGTAGAGCAGTAAGTGAGGCCCGCTCCCTTCGGGGGGCGGGCCTCACTCGTGTGCCGGGGCGCCGGTGCGGGGCCGCGGGCGCGGTGGTTACGGGGTGACGGCGATGTTCGTCAGGCCCTTGCCGCCGGTGACGGTGTTGCTGCTGTGGACGGTGGTCCGGCAGCTCGTGCCGCTGTTGGTGACGTTGATGGCGAGCTGTTTGTCCCCCGAGGCTCCGGACAGGTCGGAGGCGTTGTCACGGAAGACGGTGCCGCAGCCCCAGCCGCTCTGCTGGGTGTGGGTCTCGTAGCCGTTGTTGGTGGTGCGGGAGCCCCTGTTGCCCTCGACCAGGACGTTGTTGCCCTTTACATCGACCCAGGAGTCGTCGTAGTGGGCGCCGGTCAGCCCCTTGCCGTCGAAGGTGTTGCCGATGATCCTCGCCCCGGTGGTGCCTTCCTTGATGTCGATGCTCTCGCCACCGACGCCGGGGCCGATGGTGTTGTCGAGGATCTGGGCGTCGTCGCTCCGGTCGGAGAGGTCGCCCGCCGTGCCGACGTACACGCCTTCGCCCATGCCGCGCCCGTCGTGCCCGGTGTCGTAGATGCGGGAGTTCCTGATGACGGCGTTCTTGCTGGACTTACGGAAGTGGACGCCCTCCATGTCGAGGCCGTGGACGGTCACCGAGTCGATGACGACGCCGTTCGCGGTGTCGGTCATGATGCCCTTCTGGCCGCCGGTCACGGTGATGCCCCGGACGGTCCAGTAGGAGGCGCCGTTGAGGTGCAGCCCGTAGCCGCCGCCCGCGCTGAGGACCGCCTTCGCGGAGCCGGTGAGGGTGATGCGGGAGCCGGAGGTGCCGGGGGTGGTGGCCTTGAAGTTGCCGGTGTACGTGCCGTCGGCGAGCCGGATCGTGTCGCCGGGGGAGGCGGCGGTCAGGGCCGACTTGAGCTGGGCGGCGGTGCTGACGTCGATGACGGCCGCGGCGCCGGCCGGACCTGCGGCGGACAGCGTGAGGCCGCCGGAGACGAGCGCGGCGGCCAGCAGGGCGGTGAGCGAAGTGCGGGTGCGCATGGGGGTGCCTTCCCGTCGGAGGGGGGATTCGCTTCGGTCTCGCACGTTTCCTGGCGTTCTTGAACGTTTCTGGGTGTTCTGGAATGTTCAAGACTGTTCTTGTACGTGAATGTGGGGCGCGTGTATGAACGTCTGCCCAGTGACGTTAGGGACCGGGGGTGGTCGCGTCAAGGTCTGGACCAGATCCGGGTGTCCGGGTGCGGGGCGCGTGGGCCGGTGAAGCGGAACGAGTGCCGCCGCGGCGCCCGCCGTATCGTTCAACGGGCCGCCGAGTGGGGCGGTTCGGGCGCCGGCCGCACCGTGCGCCGGGGCTCTCCCGCCCCTCCCGGGTTCCGCCCGGGGG
This sequence comes from Streptomyces sp. NPDC079020, assembly GCF_044542225.1. Classification (NCBI taxonomy): domain Bacteria; kingdom Bacillati; phylum Actinomycetota; class Actinomycetes; order Kitasatosporales; family Streptomycetaceae; genus Streptomyces; species Streptomyces sp. NPDC079020. Next base: position 174,007 of record NZ_JBITUB010000001.1, on the reverse strand, counting down.
TGGTCCCGGGCCTGCGGGGGATCCTCGTACGGACACCGGGGAATGGCGGGGAAAGGCCGCGCGCGGGGAATGCCCGTGGCCGCAGGGGCGTTCTCACCTCATGGCTGTCCCGTGATCCCTGGCGGGCGCGCGACGGCGGCTGTGGCACTCGCGGCGTGGTCGGACCACCGCAGGCATTCGGTGTGCGGATGTCCCTTCGCCTCGCGATGCGCCGCCTTTGACCGCGCGCGGGTCCGCCAGGGATGACGGGACAGCCTTGAGGAATACGAGGAGGAGCGGTAACCGTGCCTGATCCGCAGAGTTTGTACGAATGGGAGCCGAAGGGCCTGGCCGTCGTCGACATGGCGCTGGCGCAGGAGTCGGCCGGCCTGGTCATGCTCTACCACTTCGACGGATACATCGACGCGGGTGAGACCGGCGAGCAGATCGTCGACGGCCTGCTCGAAACGCTGCCCCACCAGGTCGTGGCCAGATTCGACCACGACCGGCTCGTCGATTACCGCGCACGGCGCCCGCTGCTCACCTTCCGGCGTGACCGCTGGGCCGCGTTCGAGGCCCCGACGCTGGATGTCCGGGTGGTCCAGGACGCCACCGGGGCGCCCTTCCTGCTGCTGTCGGGTCCCGAGCCGGATGTGGAGTGGGAGCGGTTCGCCGCCGCCGTCGAGCAGATCGTCGAGCGCCTCGGCGTCCGGCTCGCCGTCAATTTCCACGGCATCCCCATGGGTGTCCCGCACACCCGCCCCGTCGGCATCACCCCGCACGGCAACCGCACCGACCTCATGCCGGGCCACCGCAGCCCGTTCGACGAGGCGCAGGTTCCCGGTTCCGCCGAGTCGCTCGTCGAGTACCGGCTGATGGAGTCCGGCCACGACGTCCTCGGGGTGGCCACGCACGTGCCGCACTATGTCGCGCGCTCCGCGTACCCGGACGCGGCGCTCACCGCCCTGGAGGCGATCACCGCCGCGACCGGTCTCGTCCTGCCGGCCCTCGCGCACTCGCTCCGTACCGAAGCGCACCGCACCCAGACCGAGATCGACCGGCAGATCGGCCAGGGCGACGAGGAACTGGTGTCGCTGGTCGAGGGACTTGAGCACCAGTACGACGCGGTCGCGGGCGCCGAGACGCGGGGCAATCTCGTCGCCGAGCCGGTGGATCTGCCGTCCGCGGACGAGATCGGCCGCGAATTCGAACGTTTCCTCGCCGAACGTGAGGGCGACGCCTGACGGGGCGGGCCGGGGGACGTAGGCTGCCGCCCATGCTGAAAGTGGGCCTGACCGGCGGGATCGGCGCCGGCAAGAGCGAAGTGTCACGGCTGCTCGTCGGTTACGGCGCCGTGCTGATCGACGCCGACCGGATCGCCCGCGAGGTCGTCGAGCCCGGAACCCCCGGACTCGCGGCCGTCGTCGATGCCTTCGGTCCCGGCGTCCTCAACGCCGACGGCACGCTGGACCGGCCCGCTCTCGGCGCGGTCGTCTTCGCCGACGCGGACCGCCTGGCCACGCTCAACGCGATCGTCCATCCCCTGGTCGGCGCCCGCGCCGCCGAGCTGGAACGGGCGGCGGGCCGGGACGCCGTCGTCATCCACGACGTCCCCCTCCTCACCGAGAACGGCCTCGCCCCGCTCTACGACCTGGTCGTCGTCGTGGACGCCGCCCCCGCCACCCAGCTCGACCGGCTCGTACGGCTGCGCGGTATGACGGAGGCCGACGCCCGTGCCCGGATGGCCGCTCAGGCGACCCGCGAGGAGCGCCGGGCCATCGCCGATCTGATCGTCGACAACGACGGACCGCTGGAGGCCCTGGAGCCCCAGGTACGCGAGGTGTGGGCCGAGCTGACCCGGCGGGCCGCGGCCCGCTGAGGCGGAATAGCGCGGCCCGTACGCGTGTTGGGGAACTCGCGAGCGAAGGGAAGGACACGGCTGTGCCCGAGAGGAACCCGGAAACCCATGTCATCGACTTCCGGGCGGCGGAGCAGTTGCTCGCCGCCCGGGACCCGCGGGGTGCGGTGAAGCTGCTCGACTCGGTGATAGCCGCGCACCCGGAGAACACGGCCGCCCGGCTGCTGCGGGCCCGCGCCTTCTTCGCCTCCGCCCAACTGCGCCCGGCCGAGCTGGAGTTCGAGCTCGTACTGGAGCGTGAGCCGGACAACGCGTTCGCCCACTTCGCACTGGCCCGGACCTTCCAGCGGGCCGGCCGTCCGGAGCAGGCCACGCGGCACTTCCGGCTCGCCGCCGCGCTCGACCCGAACCCGGAGTATCTGCGTGCGGCCCGCTTCGAGGCGTCGGACTGACGCCCGGCCCGTGTCCCATGTCACGTGTCCCATGCCCCGTGACACGTACCGCTGCCCTCCCGTGGCCCGGCGGGCGGTTCAGCCCGGTCGGGGGTGCCTGTGTGTCCGGGCCGGCCGCGGCGGGTTCGTGCCGCGGTCCGGTTCGTACGGCGGGATGTCACGGCCCGGCTGGTAGTGCGGCCCCTGGTGGAGGCGGTGGACGATCACGACGAGGTCCAGGACGACGAGCGCCAGCAGCACCGCGCAGGCCGCCGCCCAGCCGGGCCGTCCGGTCAGCACGAAGGCCACCAGGCCGAAGACCGCCCAGACCATGCCCCATAGACTCAGCCAGAACCGCATCCGCAGAGCACTGCGGGCGGTCGCGGGTTCACTGCCGGTACGCATACGGATCGCCTCATCTACCAGCATGGACCCGCCGGCCGGCGGACGGAACACATGCGCCGGGCGCGGCGGCGGAGGAGCGGATCATGAGCGGCGGGGGACCGGAGAGCCACCTGGCCAGGCGGGCCCGGGTGCGGGGCTGTCTGCTGGGCGGCGCGATCGGTGACGCGCTGGGAAACCCGGTGGAGTTCCTCTCGCTCGACGGCATCCGCCGGGCCCACGGCGAGCACGGCGTACGGGGGCTCGTCGCGGACGGCGACGGGGTCCTCGGCCGCGTCACCGATGACACCCAGATGACGCTCTTCACGGTCGAGGGCCTGATCAGGGCGCGTGTCAGGGCCTCGGCACGAGGCATCGGCGGCGCACGCACGGCGATCGTGCACCACGCCTATCTGCGCTGGCTGGACACCCAGAACCATCCGTCCCCGCCGGCCGGGGCCGACGGCGACCCGGTACGGACGGGATGGCTGCGGCAACAGCCCTGGCTGTACGCGCGCCGCGCCCCCGGCAACGCCTGCCTGACCGGGCTCGCGGCCGCCGTCCCGCCGGACAACAGTGCCCCGCTCTCCGCGCCCGGACCGGTCAACACCGGTTCCAAGGGCTGCGGGACCGTGATGCGGTCCGCGCCGTTCGGGCTGACGGGGGAGCCCGCGCGGGCCGTGTTCGAGGACGCCGTCCGGTGCGCGAAGATCACCCACGGCCACCCCACCGGGGCGTACGCCGCCGGGGCGTTCGCCGTGATCGTCGCCCACCTGCTGGCAGGCGACTCGACCGAGGGCGCGGTGCTGCGGGCGATGGAACTCCTCGCCCGCCAGGCCGGCCACGAGGAGACGACCACGGCGCTGCGGGCGGCGGTCGACCTGGCCGCCAGGGGCCGGCCGGACGCCGGGAAGGTGGAGTCGCTGGGCGCGGGCTGGGTGGCCGAGGAGGCCCTCGCCATCGCCGTGTACTGCGCCCTGATCCTGCCGGGCGCACAGGACGTCGAGCGCGCGCTGCTGCTCTCGGTCAACCACTCGGGCGACAGCGACTCCACCGGTTCGGTCTGCGGGAATCTGCTCGGCGCCCGCCACGGTGACAGCCGGCTGCCACCGTCCTGGCTCGCGGCGACCCAGGGCCGCGCGGTGATCGCCGAACTGGCGGACGACATGTCGATGGAGTACGAGGCGCCGGTCGACTGGCCCGCCGGCCGCTACCCGGGCTGCTGAGACCGCGCACCGTTCACCGCACCGCACCGCGCGCCGTTCACCGCACTGTGTTTCGTGCACGGCACCGTGCACCGTGTTTCGTGCACCGCGTCCGCTGCGCCGACCCCGTGCGACGGGAACGGGACGGTACGGCCGGACGTTTGACGGAGTATGAGCGGACGACTGGTACGCGAGGGGTATACGGGGACGGGGCCCGGGGCCATCACTCCGGACGGCTGCGCGGTCGAGCTGTACAGACGGCTGTCCGTCGGCGAGGAACCGGACGTGATCCAGGCGGCGGTCCCCGCCGGGGCGAGCATTCTGGAGCTGGGCTGCGGCGCGGGCCGGGTGACGGGGCCGCTGGTGTCGCGCGGCTTCACCGTGACGGCCGTGGACGAGTCGGCGGAGATGCTGGAGCACATCAGCGGCGCCCGTACGGTCCGGAGCCCCATCGAGTCGCTGGACCTCGGCGAGGAGAGGTTCGACGTGGTGATGCTGGCGTCGTTCCTGGTCCACGCGCCCGAGCCCCGGGTGCGCGACGGAATGCTGCGGGTCTGCCGCAGACATGTGGCGGACGGCGGCTGCGTCCTCATCCAGCGCGAGGGCGTCGCGCACCGCTCCGAGCTGCCGTGGGAGCGGCAGGACCCGGCGGGCTGCACCGTCCGGATCGTCTCCGCGGAGCCGGTGGGGGACGGTGTGCGTTCGGTGCACGCGGAGTATGTCTTCGACGACGCCCGGTGGACGCAGACGTTCCTGTCGAGGGAACTGTCCGGCGAGCAGTTCGAAGGGCATCTGGCGGCCGCCGGACTCACCGTCGACCGGTATCTCACCGACGACGGAATGTGGGTGCGCGCCCTGCCCGCGTAGCCGCGGGCCGGCCGGGCGGCCTCCCCGTCCCCGCCGGATCAGTGCACGATGCTGTAGCTGCGCCAGGGGCGGCTGTTGTGCGCCTTGGTGTCGGTGAACGTGGTGGGCACGTACGCCGTATTGCCACCGGTGCAGTTCCGGGTGCGGTACAGGATGATGTCGACCAGCGTCCGGTTCTCGACCTCGTTGACACCGGACGGGGCCAGCCGGTGGCAGCCCTTGACCGAGGGGCTGTTCACCAGGATCACGGCGTCCCGTTCGGTGGAGTAGATCACCGGTCCCACGGCGGTGCGGCCGAGACCGGAACAGCCCGTGACGGTGAGGGCGAGAAGCGTTGCTCCGGCCGCGACGCCGAGACGGCTCCGGCGGCGGTGACCGGTCGCGGTCACGGGGGTGGTCATGGTCGCGTTCGCGGTCACGGACATGGGCGGGGGTCCTCGTCTTCTCGTCCGGCTCTTCTGTCTCCCGTACGTCACGGGGTGTGCCTGTACGTCACCTGTACGTCCCGGCGCTGGTCACCCTGCCCGCTCCGGGAGGGCACGGCATCCGGTGCGCGGCCGACCGGGCGAGCCTCGGCGCGGCGGAGGTTCGCCTGGTGCACTTATCGGGCATATCGTGGTATCAGCGCTTGATTGGGGCGTGATCGATTTCTGTCAGGGGGCCGTGATGGGCCAGGAGCTAGTGATCGTGGTGGTGGCGGCCATCTGCGTCGCCGCGGTGTACGCCGCGGCGGCGGCCCGGGTCGTCAAGCAGTACGAGCGCGGTGTGGTGCTGCGGCTGGGCAGGCTCCGCAACGACGTGCGAGGGCCGGGCTTCACCATGGTCCTGCCCGGCGTGGACCGGCTCCGCAAGGTGAACATGCAGATCGTGACCATGCCCGTGCCCGCCCAGGACGGCATCACCCGGGACAACGTGACGGTCCGGGTGGACGCCGTCATCTACTTCAAGGTGGTCGACGCGGCGAGCGCGGTCGTCCAGGTGGAGGACTACCGATTCGCGGTCTCGCAGATGGCCCAGACCTCGCTCCGGTCGATCATCGGTAAGAGCGACCTGGACGATCTGCTGTCCAACAGGGAGAAGCTGAACCAGGGCCTGGAGCTGATGATCGACAGCCCCGCCGTCGGCTGGGGTGTGCAGATCGACCGGGTGGAGATCAAGGACGTGTCCCTGCCGGAGACGATGAAGCGCTCCATGGCACGTCAGGCGGAGGCCGACAGGGAGCGGCGCGCCAGGGTGATCAACGCCGACGCGGAGCTGCAGGCGTCGAAGAAGCTGGCCCAGGCGGCCGAGCAGATGTCCAGCCAGCCGGCGGCCCTGCAGCTGCGACTGCTCCAGACCGTGGTCGCGGTCGCGGCCGAGAAGAACTCCACCCTTGTCCTGCCGTTCCCGGTCGAGCTGCTCCGTTTCCTGGAGCGGGCGCAGCAGCCGCAGCAGGAAACGGAGCAGCAGCAGCAACAGCAGCCGCCACAGGTTCCGCAGCGGACCGATGCCGCGAGGGCCGAGGCCTCCGGAGCAGGGTCCGCCAGGAAGGGGTCCCCCACGGGCTCGACGGCTTCCACGCCTTCCAAGGCCTCCACCTCCAAGGCCTCCACGGCCTCCACGGCCTCCAGGACCGATGCCGGGCCGTTCGCCCGTCACTGAGCGGGCCGCCCCTCGCCGCCGACCGCTCTGAGCTGCGGTAACAGTCGCGACAACGGCAGCCGGAGCGGTCGTTGTCAGACCCCCCGCCTAGACTCGCGGAGTCAGAGGAACACACACGAGCCGGGGCGGGAGGGGGTGGCCGGACATGGCCGTACAGGACACGCACGACGCGCGGGAAGCGCACCTCGGCCGCCTGCTGCGCCAGCCGGCGGTCTTCCTGCCCGGCGCGCTGCCCAGAGACGGCCGGGTGGCCTTCTGGGACCCGGAGGAGCGCGGGGACGCCGCGGAGGCCGGGAATCCGTTCGCGTACGTCACCGGTGCCGCACCGGCCGGGACAGCGGCGCCCACCACCGCTGCACCGGCCGGGACAGCGGCGCCCACCACCGCCGGGCAGGGGGGAGTCACGGAGCTCACCGTCGTCCGGCGTGACGGTACGGGCGGCGCCCGGGACGTCCGGACGCGCACCGTCCCGGCCGTGCTGCTGTCCGTCGAGGACGCCCTGCCCCTGCTCGTCCGTGCCCGTCATCGGGCATCCGCCCATCCCGCCACGCGCTGCTGGGGTGCGGCGGCGCTGCACGCGCTGAATCTGGTGGCACGGGGCAGGCTGCTGCCCGGACTGACGGCGGGGAACCACGACGCCTGGCGGGCGGGGCCGCGTGACGCGGAGGACGTCGCGCAGCTGCGGGCCGTCGCCGCCGCGATGCCGCCGGAGGGTCACGCGGTGCCGGTCCAGGTCCTCCCGCCGCTCCGGCTCCCCGACCCCGAGTTCCTGATCGGCGCCTTCCTCGACGCGGTCGCCGACACCCTGCCCCGCACGCCGGCCGCGGCGTACGCGATGGGGGCGCCGTTCGCCGCCCGCGAGGCCCAGCATCTGCCCGGTGCCGCCGCCTGGGCCGTCGAGGTGGCCTCCGGCCTGGACGCGGGTGTGCGGGTCTCGTTGCGGCTCGACCTCTCCGCGTACGAGCTCTTCGACACCGCCGACACCTACGCCCCCACCGCCGCCCCGGACGGTTCCGGCGACGCCGACGGCCCCGGGGGTGCGGGTGGTCCGGGAGATCCCGCCACGCGCCACGCCGCCGCGGCCGTCGTCCAGGTGCACAGCCTCGCCGACCCGACGTATGTGATCGACGCCGCCGCCCTGTGGCACGGCGGCGGAGGTGAGCCCTTCGGGCCGCGGGCCCAGGTCGACGCGGTGCTCGCGCTGCGCCGTGCCGCCCGCGTCTGGGCTCCGCTGGAACGGCTGCTCGGCCAGCCCGTTCCCGACGTGCTCGCCCTCGCCGAGGACGAGCTGTACGAGCTGCTGAGCGATGCCGGGGCCCGCCTCGCGGCGGCGGGCGTCACGGTCCACTGGCCGCGGGAGCTGGCCCGCTCGCTCACCGCGTCCGCCGTCGTGCGCCCCGCGCCCGGCTCGGCCACCGACGGCACCTCGTTCTTCGACGCCCAGCAGCTCTTCGCGTTCAACTGGCAGCTGTCGCTGGGCGACGAGCAGCTGACCGAGGCCGAGATGGACACCCTGGCCGAGGCGCACCGCCCGGTGGTGCGGCTGCGGGACCAGTGGGTGGTCGTCGACCCCGCGCTCGTACGCAAGGCGCGCAAGCGGGAGCTGGGGCTGCTCGATCCGGTGGACGCCCTGGCCGTCGCCCTCACCGGGAGCGCCGAGGTCGACGGGGAGCAGGTGGACGCGGTGCCGGCCGGTGCGCTGGCCGCTCTGCGGGCCCGTATCCTCACCGACGACGCGACCGTTCCGGCGCCCCCCGGCCTGGACGCGACCCTGCGGGACTACCAACTGCGGGGCCTGGCCTGGTTGGACCGCATGACCTCGCTGGGTCTGGGCGGCTGCCTCGCCGACGACATGGGCCTCGGCAAGACGATCACGGTGATCGCCCTGCATCTGCACCGGGCCCGCTCCGCGCCGACGCTGGTGATCTGCCCCGCCTCCCTCCTGGGCAACTGGCACCGGGAGATCAACCGCTTCGCGCCCGGCGTTCCGGTGCGCCGCTTCCACGGCACCGACCGCACACTGACCGACCCGGACGGCGGCTTCGTCCTCACGACGTACGGCACGATGCGCTCCAGCGCGGCCCGGCTCGCCGAGCAGTCCTGGGGCCTGGTCGTCGCCGACGAGGCGCAGCACGTGAAGAACCCGCACTCCTCCACGGCCAAGGCCCTGCGCACGATCCCGGCCCCGGCCCGCGTCGCCCTCACCGGCACCCCTGTGGAGAACAACCTCTCCGAGCTCTGGGCGCTGCTCGACTGGACGACCCCCGGACTGCTCGGCCCGCTCAAGGCCTTCCGGTCGCGGCACGCCCGGATCGTGGAGAACACCGGTACGGCCGCGGGGCTGGGCAACGACGAAGCGGTCGAGCGGCTGGCCCGGCTGGTCCGCCCCTTCCTGCTGCGCCGCAAGAAGTCCGACCCCGGCATCGCCCCCGAGCTGCCGCCGAAGACCGAGACCGACCACCCCGTCTCCCTCACCCGCGAGCAGGTCACGCTCTACCAGGCGGCGGTGCGCGAGACGATGGCGCAGATCGAGGCGGCGGAAGGTATCGCCCGCCGGGGTCTGGTGATGAAGCTGCTTGCTTCGCTGAAGCAGATCTGCAACCACCCCGCCCAGTATCTGAAGGAGGAGCCGACCCGGCTCACCGGCCGTTCCGGCAAGCTCGCGCTGCTGGACGAACTCCTCGACACGATCCTGTCCGAGGGCGGTTCCGTCCTGATCTTCACCCAGTACGTGACGATGGCCAGGCTCCTCTCCGCCCACCTCGCCTCCCGTGCCATCCCCTCCCAACTCCTGCACGGCGGTACGCCGGTGGCCGAACGGGAACGGATGGTGGACCGCTTCCAGGCGGCCGAGGTCCCGGTGTTCCTGCTCTCCCTCAAGGCGGCCGGCACCGGACTGAACCTCACCCGCGCCGCCCATGTCGTCCACTACGACCGCTGGTGGAATCCGGCGGTCGAGGAACAGGCCACCGACCGGGCGTACCGGATCGGCCAGACCCAGCCCGTGCAGGTCCACCGGCTGATCGCGGAGGGGACCGTGGAGGACCGGATCGGCGAGCTGCTGGAGTCGAAGAGGGCGTTGGCCGACGCGGTCCTCGGCACCGGCGAGAGCGCGCTGACCGAGCTCAGCGACCGTGATCTGGCCGATCTCGTCTCGCTCCGGAGGCCGTCATGAGCCCCCTCCCCGCGCCCCGTCCCGCATCCCGCACCGCATCCCGCGCGGCGCCCCGGTCCCGGCCGGGCCCCGACGATCTGCGGCGCACCTTCGAAGCGGTACCGGCCCGCACGTCCCAGGAGGGCGAGCCCTTCGCGGACAGCTGGTGGGGGCGTGCCTGGGTGGCCGCCCTGGAGTCGCTGTCGATGGACGAGGCACGGCTCGCCCGCGGACGTACGTACGCCGACGCCGGACATGTCGCCGCGATCACCGTCACTCCCGGCCGGGTCGTCGCCTATGTCCACGGCAGCCGCCCCCGCCCGTACCGGGCCGAACTGCGTCTGCGCACCTTCACGGACACCGGCTGGGACACCCTCCTCGACGCGGTCGCCGCCCACCCCGGGCATCTGTCCGCACTCCTGGCCAAGGAGATGCCGCACTCCCTGGCCGACACGGCCCAGGAGGCGGACACCCGGCTGCTGCCCGCCGCGGGCGATCTCGATCCGAGCTGTTCGTGCCCGGACCACGGCCGGCCCTGCAAGCATGTCGCGGCACTCTGCTTCCAGACGGCCAGGCTGCTCGACAGCGACCCGTTCGTCCTTCTGCTGATGCGCGGCAGGGGTGAGCGGGAGCTGCTGGACGAGCTCGGCCGGCGCAACGCGGAACACTCCGCCCGGGAGCGCCCCGCCGCCCCCGACGCGCCCTCGGTCGCCGCCGGTGACGCGCTGGCCGAGCGCTTCCTGCCGCCGCTCCCGGCGCCCCTCCCGGTCCCCCCGCACCCCGGGCAGCCGCCGTCCTACCCGGATCTGCCGGGCGCACGCGATCCGCTGGGCCTGGACCACCTCGCCACGGACGCGGCGGCCCGCGCCCACCGGCTGCTCACCACCGGCGAGGACCCGCTCGCGGGCCTCACCCCGTGGCAGGACGCGGTCCGGCTGGCAGCGTCCCGCCCCACCGCCGGGCTCACCGCCACCACCCGGGCCCTCTACCGGGAGCTGGCCTTCGCCACCGGCCGTACCACCACCGACCTGGCCCGTGCCGTCGCCGCCTGGCGGCAGGGCGATGCCGAGGGCCTCGCGGTCCTGGAGGCCTCCTGGGACCCTCCGGCCGGTCCGTTCGACCGGGCCCGTCCGGCCCTGGCCGCCGCCGACTTCCCCCGCTTCCAGCCCTGGCGCAACCACCTCACCCACCCGGGCGGCGCCCTTCAGCTCCGCTTCGGCCACGACGGCCGCTGGTACGGCTACGAGTCCGACCCCGGCGCTGACGACTGGTGGCCCCGCGCCACTCCGGACACCGATCCGGTGAGCGCCCTGGAAGCCCTGCTGGGCGGCTGACAGCCGCGAAAATCCCTTCGACCGGCGCGGGTTGGCGGTGCTACGTTCCCGCACGTGGCGAAACTCAATCAGATCATCGCAGTGGAGAAGGGCGTCAAGTCCAAGGCACACCAGGACCTGACGGCGGCGCATCACGGCCTTCAGAAGGCCGGACTGCTGGCCGGGATCTCCCGGACCTACCAGCCGAAGGACGAGGAGGGCGAGCAGCTGCCGCCCGAGTCCACCCTGGTGCAGGTCAAGGCCGAGGACGTTCTGCGGGAGACCGCGCTGACGCTGACCCGGCTCTTCGATGTGACCGCCACGAAGGACTGGGCGAACTGCACGGCCCGCGCCGATGTGCTGGTCGACGGCCGGGTACTGGTGAGCGCGGTGCCGGTGTCCTACCTCCTCTTCCTGGAGAAGCAGCTGACCGACATCAACACCTTCGTCCGCAAGCTGCCGGTGCTGGACGCCTCGGAGGCATGGACGCAGGACCCGTCGACCGACTCCTGGAAGACAGAACCGGTCAGGACCCTCCGTACCAAGAAGGTGCCCCGCAATCATGTGAAGGCGGAGGCCACCGAGAAGCACCCGGCACAGGTCGAGGTGTACTACGAGGACATCCCGATCGGGTACTGGACGACGGTGAAGTTCTCCGGAGCCCTTCCCGCGCGGCGCGTCAACGAGCTGCTGGACCGGGTGGAAAAGCTCCAGCAGGCGGTGAAGTTCGCCCGCGAGGAGGCCAACGGCGCCGATGTCACCGACCAGCGGGTGGGTGACGCGGTATTCGGTTACCTCTTCGGGTAACCGACCATGGATTCCCCGGCCACCATGACACCACGGCCGGGGTGCGCGAGGAGCGCAAGCTGAACCTGAAGCTTGTCGTGACGACGCGGTTCCAGTGGAGGTTCGATTCCTCCCTCCGGCACTCCCGCGTACACCGCCGCAGGTGTACGCGTCCGGGCCGGAGTGGCCCAACTGGCAGAGGCAGACCGCGATCAATCTCAGACTCTTGCTCCAGACTCAGCATTCGCCACCGATCGCCGGATCAAACGGGCCTGGGCCCAAGGGCGTCGAGATGCCGGTTCGACTCCGGCCCGCGGAGCTTCGGTCCGCGGTCGTCTAAAGGCAGGACGCGACGACATAAGGCTGACCCAGGTCCTTAAATGTGCCGGTGTGCAGCATGGGTGGCAACCACAGGGCCCGGAGGCCGGCTACGCCTCCGGGCCCGCTCCCGTCCCTGCCCCCGCTCCCGTCCCCGCCGCCTGTGCCGGACCCGGCCCCGGGGAGACGCCACGGCCTGCGCCCAGGGAGACACCGCGGCCGGCGAAGAAGCGCCCGAAGTGCGCCAGCGGCAGCCGCGCGGACCGCGACCCGGCGTGCGTCCCGGACGGATTGTGGAAGTGGACGCCGTCCCCGTCCGGTGTGCGCGAGGTCAGCAGCACCAGATGCCCGCCCCGCCCGGGGGCCGGCCGCTCGGGGTGCCGGATCCCGTAGTGCACCGACGCCATCACCGTCCGGCCCTCGTCCAGCAGTCCGGGGATCTCCTGGAGGGCGAGATGCCGGTGCACGGTGGCGTCGAGCCCGTGGACCTCATGTACGTACCGGGCGAACGGGGCGTAGACCAGGCCCTTGATCACCCCGTCCGCGTCCTCGGTGTACGCCCCGTACGTCAGCCCGCCGTCGCGCAGGGCGAACAGCGGGGGAACGGCGGCACCCGGGCCGGGAACACCGGACGGGCCGGGAACTCCGGACGGGGCGGGAACACCGGGTGCTCCGGGGGCGCCCAGGGCCATGCGCAGACAGGTCATTCCGCACAGATGACCCGCCCAGCGCGCGTACTCGGCGGGCGAGGCCGCGCCGGATTCCGCCCAGCCCGGATCCTCGGCCGGATTGAGCCCGCCCTCGACGATCGGCCCCACCAGCTCCGGAGTGGCGAACTGCGTGTGGACGGGAACCCGGCAGAACGAGCAGGTCACTGGCGGTATCCATTCAGGAATCGGCCGATGCGGCTGATGGCCGCGTCCAGATCGTCGGCGTAGGGGAGGGTCAGAATCCGGAAGTGGTCAGGGCGCGGCCAGTTGAACCCCGTGCCCTGGACCACCTGGATCTTCTCGCGCAGCAGCAGATCGAGGACGAACCTCTCGTCGTCGACGATGGGGTGCACCTTCGGGTCGATGCGCGGAAACGCGTACAGCGCGCCCTTCGGCTTCACACAGGAAACGCCGGGGATCTCGTTGAGCTTCTCCCAGGCCCGGTTGCGCTGCTCGTACAGCCTGCCGCCCGGTGCCACCAGTTCACGGATGGACTGCCGGCCGCCGAGCGCCGCCTGGATGGCGTACTGCGAGGGCGCGTTGGGGCACAGGCGCATCGAGGCGAGCATGGTCAGGCCCTCCAGATAGCTGCGGGCGTGCTGCTTGGGCCCGGACACCACCATCCAGCCCGAGCGGAAGCCCGCGACGCGGTACGTCTTCGACAGCCCGCTGAAGGTGAGGCAGACCAGGTCGGGGGCGAGGGCCGCCACGCTGTGGTGCTCGGCGTCATCGTAGAGGATCTGGTCGTAGATCTCGTCGGCGAGCACCAGCAGCCCGTGCCTGCGGGCCAGTTCGAGGATCCCGTCGAGGATCTCGCGCGGGTACACGGCGCCGGTCGGATTGTTCGGGTTGATGATCACGACGGCCTTGGTGCGGTCGGTGATCTTCGACGCCATGTCGGCGAGGTCCGGGTTCCAGTCCGCCGACTCGTCGCAGACGTAGTGCACGGCCTTGCCGCCCGCGAGCGTCACCACGGCCGTCCAGAGCGGGTAGTCGGGCGACGGGATCAGCACCTCGTCGCCGTCCTCCAGCAGCCCCTGCACGGCCATGGAGATGAGCTCCGAGACCCCGTTGCCGAGGAAGATGTCGTCCACGCCGACGTACGGCAGCCCCATGGCCTGGTAGCGCTGCGCGACAGCGCGCCGCGCGGAGAGGATGCCGCGCGAATCGGTGTAGCCGTGTGCCTGCGGGAGCATCCGGATCATGTCCTGGACGATCTCCTCCGGCGCCTCGAAGCCGAAGAGCGCCGGATTGCCCGTGTTGAGGCGGAGCACGCTGTGGCCCGCCTCCTCAAGGGCGTTGGCCTGCTCGATGACCGGGCCCCGGATCTCGTAACAGACCTCGTTGAGCTTGCTGGACTGCCGGAACTCCATGCGGTGCCTCCCCGACCTGATTGCGATACTTGGTTTTACCAAGCTCGGGCTTGGAAAGTCCAACAACATGTCTAGACTGCGTCGCATGCCACGTCAGCAGCAGCCAGCAGCACGCCCTGTCCGCCGCCGGAGTTACGACCAGTTCTGCGCCGCCGCCCGCGCCCTCGACTCCGTCGGCGACCGGTGGACCCTGCTGATCGTCCGTGAACTGCTGGCGGGCCCGCGCCGCTACACCGATCTGCACGCCGACCTGCCCGGCGTCAGCACCGATGTGCTGGCCTCCCGCCTCAAGGACATGGAGCAGGGCGGCCTGGCCGTGCGCCGCCGGCTCCCGCCACCGGCGGCGGCGTCCGTGTACGAGCTCACCGAGCGCGGCCACGGCCTGCTGCCCGTCCTGGCCGCGCTCGCCGAATGGGGCGCGCCGGCACTGACCGGGCGGCGCCCCACCGACGCGGTACGGGCGCACTGGTACGCCCTGCCGCTGCTGCCTGCCCTGGACGGCCTGACGCACAGCGGAGTCGTCGAGGTCCACCTGGACGAAGGCGAGTTCCATGTCCGCGCGGGAGCGGGGGGAGAGGGCGGGGACGTGTACGGCTACGGCCCCGCCGACCGTCCCGATGCCCGGATCACGCTCGACGCCGAGCTGTGCCCGGCGCTCGGCAGGGGCGAGGTGACGTTCACCGAGGCGGTGAAGGACGGCCGGATCGAGGTGACGGGCGAGGGGCCGCTCGCCGCCGAACTGCGCGGGGAGTGAGGCCGGGGGACGGGGGATGATGGGCGCGTGCGACTCGAAGCGATCACCTGGGACGGGCTGGCCGGGGCCCTGGCGGCGCACGCGGACACCCTCACGCCGTCGGACGGTGGTGCCCGGCTCCGGGTGGGCATCGACGGAGCCCCGGCGTCCGGTACCGGCGAGCTGGCCGAACGCGTCGCCCAGGGGCTGCGGGTGCGCGGCCGGGCCGTGCTCGTCGTGGCCACCGAGGGATTCCTGCGTCCGGCGAGTCTCCGGTACGAGTACGGGAAGGAGGACCCCGACTCGTACGCCGACGGCTGGTTCGACACGGGTGCCCTGTGGCGCGAGGTGTTCGGGCCGCTGGAGCCGGGCGGCAGCGGGCGGGTGCTCCCGGACCTGTGGGACCCGGTGACCGACCGGGCGACCAGGAGCCCGTACCACGCCCTGCCCGAGGGCGGAGTGGTGCTCGTGCACGGACCGCTGCTGCTGGGACGCTGGTTCCCGTTCGACCTGAGCGTCCATCTGCGGCTCTCGCCGGGGGCGTTGCGGCGGCGCACCGCGGAGTCCGGCCGGTGGACCCTGCCCGCGTTCGCCCGCTACGAGGACGAGGTCGCGCCCGCCGAACGCGCCGACGTGGTCGTAAGGGCCGACGACCCGCGGCATCCCGCCTGGTCGGGGCTGGGGGACACGGGGCGGGGTGCGGGCCGGGGCGCGTAGCGGGAGGCCGGCGCGTGACGGTGGGCGGGTGCGGTGGGGCCCGGCGTCTGATGGTGGCCCGGCGTGTGCTGGTGGGCGGGCCGGGGTGTTACGGCGGTGGTCGGCCGCCGACCGTGGCGACCGCTTCCGCTCCTGCCCGGCAGCCCGCGGCCGCGGCCGAGGCGTCGTCCGCCCCGGCGAGACGCGCCGCGAGGAAGCCTCCGGTGAACGCGTCGCCCGCGCCCGTCGAGTCGACCGGGCCGTCGACCGGGCGGGCGGCGACACGGGCGATCACCGCACCCCCGACTGCCAGCAGGGCGCCCCGCTCGCCGAGCGTGACGACGACCTTCGGGAACCGCCGGCTCAACTTGGCTGCGGCATCCGCCGGTTCGGGCAGACCGGTCAGCTGCTCGGCCTCGTCCGCGTTGGGCAGCAGCAGATCCGCCCCGTCGGCGAACTCCAGGAAGCGGCCGGCACCCAGCTCGGCCAGAAAGCCCGCGGAGGCGGGGTCCACACTGACCGGGATGCCGCGCCGCCGGGCCGTCCGCAGGGCCAGGAGGGCCGTCGCGCGGCTGGTCGCGGCGAACAGCAGATAGCCGGAGATATGCAGATGGGCGACGCCGTCGAGCATCGAGGGCGAGAAGTCGTCGGGGGCGAGGCGCAGCACGGCGCCGCTGTCGGTGAGGAAGGTGCGCTCGGCGGACCGGTCCACCAGCGCGATGACCGTCGCGGTCGGCACCTCCGTGTCCAGGGCCAGCAGCGGACGTACGCCCGCGCGGTCCAGCGCCTCGCGGTGCCAGGCCGCGGAGCCAGCACCGGCACGGGCCAGCAGGGTCACGTCCCGGCAGCCCGAACGCACCGCCCAGCAGGCGACGTTGGCGCCCGCGCCGCCCGGCAGCGTACGGATCCGGGCCGCTGTGTCCGTGCCGTGGACGAGCCCCGGTCCATGCCGGGCCACGATGTCCGTGACCACCTCCCCGACGACGAGGAGCCCGCCGGACGGGGGAGGACCGCCCCTTTCCGTCACAGGAGGGCCGCCGCCGCGATCCGTGCCGCGAGCCGCACGTTTCCGCGTACCGCCGCCAAGTTGGCCTCCAGCGAGGCGCCTTCGGTCCGCCGCATCAGCTGGTCCAGCAGGAACGGGGTGACGGCCTGCCCGGTGATGCCGCGCTCCCGGCAGGCGTCCAGCGCCTCCGCGAGCACCCGGTCGTGCACCGCTGGATCCAACTGGTCCGCTTCCGGTACGGGGTTGGCGACGATCAGCGCGGACTCCGGGCCGCCGAGGGCCTCGCGCGCCCGCATCACCTCCGCCACCTCCCCCGGGGTGCGCACCGTCCAGTCGACAGGCTCGCCCGAACTGCTCAGATAGAAGCCGGGGAAGTGCCCGGTGCCGTAGCCGAGCACCCCGACCCCGAGCGTCTCCAGGCGCTGGAGGGTGGCCGGGACGTCGAGGATCGACTTCACTCCGGCGCACACCACCGTGATGCCGGTGCGTGCGAGCAGCCGCAGATCCGCGGACTCGTCCTGGCTGTGGGTCCAGTCGCGATGCACCCCGCCCAGGCCCCCGGTGGCGAAGACGCGCAGCCCCGCGCGGGCGGCGAGGAAGGCCGTCGCGGACACGGTCGTCGCCCCGCTCACGCCCGCCGCCGAAGCGGGCGCGAGGTCCCGGTGGCCCAGCTTCCGTATCGCCGGATCACCGGCGACGCGCTCCAGCCCGGCTTTGTCCAGGCCCACTTGTGCTCTGCCGTCCAGTACGGCGACGGTCGCGGGGACGGCCCCCTCGGCACGCACGAGATCCTCCAGCTCCACGGCGACCTGAAGGTTGCGGGGGCGCGGCAGACCGTGCGCGATGATCGTCGACTCCAGTGCGACGACGGGGCGGCGGGCGGCGAGGGCCGCACGTACCTCGTCGGACAGTGCCGGCGCGTAGCGCCCGGCGTCGTCGTGCGCGGGGCCGGGGGTGTGCTCCGGCGGTCGGCGGGTCGTCTGCTCCGACGGGTTCTGTGGCATGCCCCATCCCTGTCGCGGGCGGGGCGCCCGCAAACCAGGAAGTGCCGCCCCGCCGCCGGTCCTGGCCGCTTCCCACCGGTCCTGGTGGCCCTCCGCGCCGGTCGAGGTGGGCCCTCTCCGCCGGTCGAGGCGGGCCCTCTCCGCCGGTCCTGGTGGCCGGGGCTCCGGGAGCGGCGGCTAGGGTGACCGGCCATGACGACACTTGATCAGGCTCCCGCCTCCTTCTCCGTGCACATCCCGGATGCCGAACTGGAACCAGAACCTCTCGATCCCGCGCAGATCGTTTCGGGTGACCCGGTGGTGACGGGCAAGGTGCTGTGGGAGTCCCCGGACGGCAAGCAGGTGCGGGGCATCTGGCAGATCACGCCCGGAGTGGTCACCGACACCGAGGCCGACGAGCTGTTCGTGGTCGTCAGCGGGCGGGCGACGGTCGTGGTCGAGGGCGGCGGGACGCTCGAGGTGGGGCCGGGGGACGCCTGTGTGCTGCGGGAGGGCGACCGTACGACGTGGACGGTGCACGAGACGCTGCGCAAGGCCTACCACATCAGTCTTTGAGGCGCCGGTTCCGGTCGGCGGCCGGGCCCGCCGCCCGGCCGCCCGCGGCCCGTTCCCCGTTCGGGTCCGCTGCCCGGTCCGCGGCCCGATTCCCGTCCGGGTCCGCGGCCTGTCCGTCGTTCGGGTCCGGGGCCCGGTCGCTGTCCGGGCGCAGGCTCCGGCGCAGGGCGAGCGCGGCCATCGGCAGCAGCAGACAGGCGCCGATCGCGTTCAGCGGGCCGTAGCCCCACTGGGAGACGATCACCCCGGCCACCGCGCCGCCGACGCCCGCCGCCGTGTTCATGGTCAGGTCCGACAGACCCTGCACGGCGGCGCGGGCGGCCGGTGGCACCGAGTCGGTGAGCAGGGCCGAACCGGCGATCATGCCCGCCGACCAGCCGAGCCCGAGCACGAACAGGCCGGCGGCGGTCTGTCCGTCGCGGTGGCCCGCGGTGCCCGCCAGCAGCGCGGCACAGGCGAGCAGGCCGACCGCCAGACCGATGACGGCGAGCCGGCCGAGCCGGTCGGACAGCCAGCCCATCACCGGTGAGAACGCGTACATGCCCGCGATATGGCCGCTGATGACCAGCCCGATCAACTGGAGGTCCGCACCGTGCCGGCCCAGATGGACCGGGGTCATGACCATGATCGAAACCATGGCCGTGTGCGAGACCGCCACGGTCACCAGCGCGAGCCGGGCCATCGGTGCGGCCCGGACGGCGGCGACGGCGGTCCGCAGCGAACGCTTTCCGGCGGCGGGGCCGTCGTCCGGCGCCAGCGCGCGGGCCGTGAGCAGCGGGTCGGGGCGCAGCAGTACCGCGACCACGAGGCCCGCGAGCAGGAAGATGGCCGCCGCGATGAGGAACGGGCCCGCGTTCTCGGGCACGGCCGTACCGCGGAAGAGCCGGCCCGCCGGTGCGGTGATGTTGGGGCCGAGCACGGAGCCGATCGTCGTGGCCCAGATGACGGTGGAGATCGCCCGGCCCCGCCGGTCCGGGCCCGCGAGATCGGCCGCGGCGAACCGGGCCTGGAGATTGGCCGAGGAGCCGGCGCCGAAGGCGGCCATGCCGAGCAGCAGCAGCGGAAAACTGCTCACGACGGTGGCGAGCACCACCAGGCCGGCACCGAGCGCACCGATCAGATAGGCGACCACCAGGCCGGGTCGGCGGCCCCGTGCGGTCATCAGCGCGGCCAGCGGCAGTGACAGCAGGGCCGTACCCGCCACCGAGGCGGTCGAGGCGAGACCGGAGAACGCTTCGGAGCCACTCACCTCCGTGGCCAGGACGGGGGCCAGGGCGATGGCGATGGGCACGCCGAGGCCGCCGAGCATCTGGCTGGCGATGAGGACGGCGGATGTCCTGCGCTGCAGCGCGGGCAGGTCGGCGGCGGTGACCGCGGGGAGGGAGCGGGGGGTCGTCACCGGCGAAGTGTGCCATCACCCGTACGTGAGTACGAAGGCGGTTTCGGTGTCCCGTCGGCCACACGCCGATGGGACGAGGCGGCCACGGGGCCGTAACGGCGGCTGCCGGCCCAAGCGGCGGCTGTCCGCCCCGGGGCGTCCCTTCAGAAGAGCGGCTGCGGCAGAACCCCCTCCAGGGCGAGCAGCCGCCGCTTGGTCTCCAGCCCGCCGCCGAAGCCGCCGAGCCCGCCGTCGCTCTCCACCACCCGGTGGCACGGCACCACCACCGGAAGCGGATTGGACCCCATGGCCGCCCCCACGGCCTGCGCCGCCCCCGGCTGCCCCACCCGCGCGGCCAGCTCGCCGTACCCGACGACCGTCCCGTACGGCACACCGAACGCCAGCTCCCGGAGCACCTCGCGGTGGAAGCCGGAGGTCAGCGACCAGTCCAGCTCCAGCGTGAATTCCCGCAGCCCGCCCGCGAAATAGGCCGCGAGCTGGCGTATCGGCGCGGCGAGCCGCGCGGAGCCGGGAACCTCCACCGGCTCCGCGCCGAGTCGCGTGCGCAGCCGGCCGAGCGCCTGGTCCCGGACGGCGGGTGCGGCGTGGAAGATCACGCTCACCAGCCCGGTGCCGGTGGCGGCGAGCAACAGCGGTCCGATGTCGCTCGGTACGACGGACCACTCCACGGCCTGCTCGTTGCTGTTCATGCCGACCACGGTACGACCGGCCACTGACAACGCGGCATCCACGGCCGCACCACCACTCCCAGCACCTTCCCGCGCGTCCCCGTCCGCGCGTCCCGGCCGTCCGTCCCTGTCCGTCCGGCGTCAGTGTCCGGCGTCAGTGTCCGGCGTCAGCGCGTGGCGTCACGCACCACGTCGGGGAAGTTCGTGATGATGCCGTCGACCCCGAACTCATGGACCTTGGCCGCGTTCGCCGCGTCGTTGACCGTCCAGGTGTTCACCTGGAGCCGTTTGCCGTGCGCGCCCTTCAGCTTGTGGACGGCCGCCACGTAGTCCGCGCTGATCGTGGAGTACGAGGGGTTGATCTGGTCGGTGAACGCCGCGTACGACGGCAGATCGGCCACCGCCGGTGTGCCCAGGAAGCCGGTGGTGATGTCGGGACGGAGCGTGTGCACCTTCTTCACGCTGTCGCCGCCGAAGCTCTGGATGATCAGCTTGTGCTTCACATGGCGGCGGTCGAGCCAGCCCTCCTTGCGCAGCACCCGCAGGGTGGCCTGCTCGATGCCGGGGTAGGTCTCCGGGCTCTTGATCTCCAGCAGCAGCTTCTGGCGGTTGCGCTCGACCCGGTGCAGATACTGCTTGAGCGTCGGTACCCGGGCGCCCGCGAACTGCGCGCCGAACCAGCTCCCCGCGTCCAGTCTCGCGATCTCGGCGGCGGTGAAGTCCTTGACCGCCCAGGGGGCACGGTCGGGGTAGACCTCCTCGGCGTTCGTCGTCCGCTTCAGGTTGGTGTCGTGGATGACGACCAGTTCACCGTCCTTGGTGAGCTGCACATCGTTCTCCACCCAGTCGATGCCCAGGTCGTCCGCGGCGTCCACGGCGGCCAGGGTGTTCTCCGGCGCGTACGCCGAGGCCCCCCGGTGGGCGAAGACGACCGGGCTGTCGTGACGGCCGCGACTGTCGTGACGGTCGGCGGCCTGCGTCTGGGATGCGGGCAGCAGCAGAGCGCCGGCGCCGAGCAGGGCGGCGACGGCGGTGGAGGCGGTTGCGGTGCGTACGGACACGTGTACTCCTCGCTCGGAGATGCGGACACGCAGAGAGTCGCAGCCGATCACCAACGGAGAACAGGGCGCCGATGGCCACGACGTGAACGGAATCCCCGGTACCGGGTCACCGGCGGATCTCCATGTCGATAAAATGCCGCTCTTATGTTTGTCTGCCGGGCCTCGCCCCTTAGGGTCACCCCCGAACCCGGGCTTCCGTGAAGGGCGTACCAGCATGCAGGGCACAGTGGACGGTTTCAGCTACGGCCTCGTCACCCCGGTCGCGGCATTTCTCATGGCCTGCCTCGGCGCCGCGCTGGGACTGCGCTGCACCACCCGGTCCCTGAGAACGGAACAGTCCTTCAAGGCCGGCTGGCTGGCCCTGGGGGCCACCTCCATCGGTTCCGGTATCTGGACCATGCATTTCGTCGCGATGATGGGGTTCACCGTCGAAGGGGCGCCGATCACGTACGACAAGGCCATCACCTTCGCGAGCCTGGCTGTCGCGATCGTGATGGTCGGTGTCGGCATCTTCATTGTCGGCTACCGCGGCGCGACCCGCATGGCACTGATCACCGGCGGCACCATCACCGGCCTCGGGGTGGCCTCCATGCACTACCTCGGCATGGCGGGAATGCGGCTCCAGGGACAGTTCGCGTACGACACGCTCACCGTGTCCCTGTCCGTCGTCATCGCCGTGGTGGCCGCTACCGCCGCGCTCTGGGCGGCCGTCTCCGTCCACGGCTTCGCGGCCAGCCTCGGTGCGAGCCTGGTCATGGGTGTCGCGGTGAGCGGAATGCACTACACCGGAATGGCCGCGCTCGACGTTCACCTGCATGCCGACGCCCCCACCGGCGCCGTCGCCGGGGACACCCCCGCCACACTGATCGTCCCGATGCTGATCGGCCCGGCCGTCTTCCTGCTGCTGGCCGCGGTGGTCGTGATGTTCGACCCCCTGGTGGTCATGGGAGAGCCCGGCGGGGAGGGCCGACGGAACGGCGGGGGCGTCCGGGGCACCGGCCGGCCCGGGGCCGTGGCCGCCCAGCCGCGCCGCGCGACCCATGAAACCCCTGGCCGCAGGGATACCAGGCCGCCGCGGTACCGCTGAACCGGCCCCGTTGTCAGTGGGGGGTCGTACGGTGGTTGCATGCGGCCCGTTTCGAAGATCGAACGTTCGGTGGCGCCTTTCGAGGTCGTCAGCTCCTACCAGCCCAGCGGCGACCAGCCGGCGGCCATCGCCGAGCTGGAGCGGCGCATCCGCGCCGATGAGAAGGACGTGGTCCTGCTCGGCGCCACCGGCACCGGCAAGTCGGCGACCACCGCGTGGATGATCGAGAAGCTGCAGCGCCCCACCCTGGTGATGGCGCCGAACAAGACGCTCGCCGCCCAGCTCGCCAACGAATTCCGCGAGCTCCTGCCCAACAACGCCGTCGAGTACTTCGTCTCGTACTACGACTACTACCAGCCCGAGGCGTACGTACCGCAGTCGGACACCTACATCGAGAAGGACTCCTCGATCAACGAGGAGGTCGAGCGGCTGCGCCACTCCGCGACGAATTCGCTGCTCACCCGGCGTGATGTCGTCGTGGTCGCCTCCGTCTCCTGCATCTACGGCCTCGGCACGCCCCAGGAGTACGTGGACCGGATGGTCCAGCTCAAGGTCGGTGAGGAGATCGACCGCGACCGGCTGCTGCGCCGCTTCGTCGAGATGCAGTACAGCCGCAACGACCTGGCGTTCGCCCGTGGCACCTTCCGGGTGCGCGGCGACACCATCGAGATCTTCCCGGTCTACGAGGAGCTCGCCGTCCGCATCGAGATGTTCGGCGACGAGATCGAGGCGCTCTCCACCCTCCACCCGCTCACCGGAGAGGTCATCAGCGAGGACCGGTCCCTCCACGTCTTCCCCGCCAGCCACTACGTCGCGGGTCCCGAGCGGATGGAGAAGGCGGTCAGCGGCATCGAGCAGGAGCTGGAGCAGCGCCTGGCCGAGCTGGAGAAGCAGGGCAAGATGCTGGAGGCCCAGCGGCTGCGCATGCGCACGACGTACGACATCGAGATGCTCCGCCAGATCGGCACCTGCTCCGGCGTCGAGAACTACTCGATGCACTTCGACGACCGCGCCCCGGGCACCGCCCCCAACACCCTCCTCGACTACTTCCCCGAGGACTTCCTGCTCGTCCTCGACGAGTCGCACGTCACGGTGCCGCAGATCGGCGCGATGTACGAGGGCGACGCCTCCCGCAAGCGGACCCTCGTCGACCACGGGTTCCGGCTGCCGTCCGCCATGGACAACCGCCCGCTGAAGTGGGAGGAGTTCCTGAAGCGGACCGACCAGACCGTCTACCTCTCCGCCACCCCCGGCAAGTACGAACTCTCGCGCGGCGACGGCTTCGTGGAGCAGATCATCCGCCCCACCGGGCTCGTCGACCCCGAGGTCGTGGTCAAGCCCACCGAGGGCCAGATCGACGACCTGGTGCACGAGATCCGCGCGCGCACCGAGCGCGACGAGCGGGTCCTGGTCACCACCCTCACCAAGAAGATGTCCGAGGACCTCACCGACTACTTCCTGGAGCTCGGCATCCAGGTCCGCTATCTGCACAGCGACGTCGACACGCTGCGCCGTATCGAGCTCCTGCGCGAACTGCGCGCCGGTGAGTACGACGTCCTGGTCGGCATCAACCTCCTGCGCGAGGGCCTCGACCTTCCCGAGGTCTCGCTGGTGGCCATCCTCGACGCGGACAAGCAGGGCTTCCTGCGCTCGGGCACCTCGCTCATCCAGACCATCGGACGTGCGGCCCGTAACGTGTCCGGCCAGGTCCATATGTACGCCGACAAGATCACCCCGGCCATGGCGCAGGCCATCGACGAGACCAACCGCCGGCGCGAGAAGCAGATCGCGTACAACACCGAGCGCGGCATCGACCCGCAGCCCCTGCGCAAGAAGATCAACGACATCGTCGCGACCATCGCGCGCGAGGAGGTCGACACCGAGCAGCTCCTGGGCACCGGCTACCGGCAGACGAAGGGCGCCAAGGCCCCGGTTCCGGCGCTGGGCGGCAAGGCGGCCAAGGGCGGAGCGCGGGGCGGTGCCGCGTCGAACGGCGCGGTGCTCAGCGACCGGCCCGCGACCGAGCTGGCCGGAATCATCGAGGAGATGACCGAGCGGATGCGGGCGGCCGCTGCCGACCTGCAGTTCGAGGTGGCCGCCCGGCTGCGCGACGAGGTGGGCGAGCTGAAGAAGGAGCTGCGGCAGATGAGGGAAGCGGGCCTCGCCTGACCACGCCGGTCCGGTGTGTTGCAGGACCGACACAAAAACGGCCCGAACCTGCTGCGGGCCCGGGCGGACTGCGTAGGGTGCGGGGAAACCGCACACGGACGGATGCGGGGCAATGCGGAGAGGGGACAGCGCGTGACGGTCAATATGACCAAGGGTCAGGCCATCAGCCTGCAGAAGAGCGACGGGGGGACCCTGACCGCGGTACGGATGGGGCTCGGCTGGCAGGCGGCTCCGCGCCGCGGACTGTTCGGCTCGCGCACCCGCGAGATCGACCTGGATGCCTCGGCGGTGCTGTTCGCCGACAAGCAGCCTGTCGATGTCGTGTTCTTCCGCCACCTCGTCAGTGATGACGGCTCGGTGAAGCACACCGGCGACAACCTGGTCGGCGGCGCCGGTTCGGGCGGCGACGACGAGGCGATCCTCGTCGACCTCGCGCGCGTCCCGGTCCACATCGACCAGATCGTCTTCACGGTGAACTCCTTCACCGGGCAGACGTTCCAGGAGGTGCAGAACGCCTTCTGCCGCATCGTCGACGAGACCAACGGCCAGGAGCTCGCCCGCTACACGCTCGACGGCGGCGGACAGTACACCGCCCAGATCATGGCGAAGGTGCACCGCGCGGGGAGCGGGTGGCAGATGACCGCCCTCGGCAACCCGGCCAACGGCCGCACGTTCCAGGACCTGATGCCCTCGATCCTGCCGCACCTGTAGGGGCCGCTCACGGCACCGGACACGGCGCACGCGGCACGGTCCGGTCCGCGGCGGCACGAGTACGACGAGCGGTACGAGTACCAGCAGTACGAGCAGCTCCCGGAGGCCCCGCCGCCGGGAGCTGCATCACATCGCACGACACCGCGACACCGCGAAAACCCATGCGAACCACACACCGAGCAGCACCGCACCACAAGCCGATCGTCGAGGGGACAGGGCAGGAATGACGGCCGAACTGGTCCGGGGGCAGAACCACACCTTGCCCCAGACCCGTCTGGAGATCCGGGTATCGGCGGGCTCCCCCGTCGTGGCCGGAGCCACCCTCGGCGACGAACAGGGCACGGTGCACGGCATCGAGTGGATCGCCCACCCCGGATCGCCCCGGCTCCCCGGTCTTGAGGTGTCCCAGCAGGCCGCCGCGGGCCACCGGCTCGCCGTGGACCTCGACGCCCTGCCCGACGCGGTCCACCGTGTCACCGTGCTGCTCGCCCTCCCCGTGGGCGTCGGCGGTCCGGTGCGGTTCGGTGCCGTCGCCGCGCCCTTCGTGGCCGTCACCGGGCTGGACGGCACCGAGATCGCCACCTTCACGCTCACCGGTCTGGACTCCGAGACCGCCGTCAGCGCCCTGGAGCTCTACCGCCGGCAGGGAGTCTGGAAGGTCCGCGCCGTCGGCCAGGGCTACGCCGCCGGACTGGCGGAGATGCTCGCGGACCAGGGGCTGGCGGGAGCCGCGGAGCTGGCCGGTTCGATCCAGGAAGCGGTCGCCCGGGGCATGGCCCGCTCCGTGGCGCCGCCACCGCCCCGTACCCCGGACGGAGACCGGGCCCGCCACGCGGCGGGACCCTCGGCCTCCCCGGCCCCCCGGCCCGCCGCCGCGGCCTCGTCGGGCGACCCCGGGCCCGCCGCCGCGCCCTCCCCGGCAGTCCGGCCCGCGGCCGTGCCCCCGGCCCCGCAGCCCGCCCCGCAGCCCGCCGAGCCGCCGGCCGACCCCGCCACGGCCGCGGCGACCGCGCCCGGTGCCACGGCGGCCGCCTCGCCGGGCGGACCGATCAACTACGCGCACCCGCGCCGCCGGAGCACCGCACCGCCGCCCCCGCCCGCGGCGCCTCAGGCCCCGCCCGGACAGGCCGCGCCGCCCGTCGCCGGGGACGCGAGCGGCTGGTCGATGGACGAGCGCCTCTACAACCAGATCTGGGGCATGTTCGAGGATCTGGCCCGTGCCACCGCCGCCTACCGCAGCGCCGTGGACTTCGCCGACTCCCGCATGGAGCAGGAGCTCGACCGCACCCTGTCCGACCCGCGCAACCGGATCGGCGGCACGGGCGACCGGGCCCGCGAGGCGGCCCTGGCCAAGCGCGACGAGCTGACCGGCCGGGCGCGCGAGGCCCTGGACCGCGACCTCGCGCAGCTCGTCGCCGAGGCCGCCGTCGTCGAACCCGCGCTCCCCGCCGCCTACGCGGGCTGGGACAACCCCGTCTGGCACGGTTACCGCGTCCCGATGGAGATTCCGATGGCCCTGCGCATCGGTGACCTCCATCTGCCCGAGCGCACCGACCTGCGCATCCCGCTCCTCGTACGGCTGCCCCTGGAGCGCGGCATATGGGTCGACAGCGGCCGCACGGCCTCCGAGGCAGCCGCGCTGACGGACACCGACAGCCTGCGCCGCCTCGCCATGGAGAGCGCGGTCGGTCATGCCGCCCGGATGCTCGCCGTCTACCCCGCCGGGGAGTTCTCGGTGCATGTCATCGACCCGGCGGGCTCGGCGTCCGGGGCACTCGCGCCCCTGGTCGGCGCGGGAGTCCTCGCAGGGCCGCCGGCCGCCGGACCCGGGGGAGTGGCCTCGGTCCTGGCGCATCTCACCCGGCGCGTCGACCTGGTGCAGATGGCGGTCCGGGCCGGTGCCGCCGACTCCCTCCCGCCCGACCTGGACACCGGTGAGCACCTCCTCATCGTCAACGACTTCCCGCACGGTTTCGACGACCGGGCCGTCACCCAGCTGCGTTACCTGGCCGACGAGGGCCCCGCGGTCGGAGTGCATCTGCTGATGGTCGCGGACCGGGAGGACGCCGGCGCGTACGGTCCGGTGCTCGACCCGCTGTGGCGCTCCCTGCTGCGGATCACCCCGGTGGCCGACGACCACCTCGCCGACCCCTGGGTCGGCCATGCCTGGACGTACGAGCCGCTGAGGCTGCCGCCGGGCAGTCGCGTCCTGGAACAGGTGCTGGCCGCCGTGGCCGCCGCCCGGCGCACGGGCGGCGGCTGAGTCTCCCGCCCCGAAAACGCCTGCGGCCAGAGTGCGAGGCAGTGCTCTGACCTGCCATTTTGGCGGTTTCTTTACCCTTCTCTTTACCTTTTCTTGGTAGTGCCTGTACTGTTTCTTGGACGGAGGGGAGTACTCCCATACGCGACGTTCCCGTCAGTACGGACTGTGACCGGTCCCGGGGCGTCGGCCCAGGCACGCATCCCGTGTGCCCAGGTGGAAGAGACCTCCGGCAGCGACGACGCTGATCAGTAGCCGTAGCGAACTGCCGGAGGCGCAGTGGACGTTTCATGGACTCTTTGGGTGCTGACCATTCTTGGTCTGTGTGCCCTGATCGCCGTCGACTTCTTCATCGGGCGCAAGCCCCATGACGTGTCGACCAAAGAAGCCGGTATCTGGACCGTCATCTGGATCGCGCTGGCCGTCCTCTTCGGGTTCGGCCTGCTGCTCTTCGGCGAGAGCCAGGCATCCGGCGAGTTCTTCGCCGGGTTCATCACCGAGAAGTCGCTCAGTGTCGACAATCTCTTCGTCTTCGTCCTGATCATGGCGAAGTTCTCGGTGCCCTCGTACCTCCAGCAGCGTGTGCTGCTGGTCGGTGTGCTGATCGCGCTGGTGCTGCGGGCCATCTTCATCGCCGCGGGCGCCGCGGTGATCGCCAACTTCTCGTGGGTCTTCTACATCTTCGGCGCGTTCCTCATCTACACCGCCTGGAAGCTCATCCAGGAGGCGCGGGCTGACGAGGAGGAGGACGACTTCGAGGAGAACCGCCTCCTCAAGTCGATCGAGCGCCGCTTCGGTGTCGCCGACCAGTACCACGGCACCAAGCTCTTCATCCGGAAGAACGGCAAGCGCGTTCTGACCCCGCTGATGGTCGTCATGCTCGCCATCGGCACCACCGATGTGCTGTTCGCCGTGGACTCCATCCCGGCGATCTTCGGCCTGACCCAGGACCCGTACATCGTCTTCACCGCCAACGCCTTCGCCCTGATGGGGCTGCGTCAGCTGTACTTCCTCATCGGCGGTCTGCTGAAGAAGCTGGTCCACCTCAGCTATGGCCTGTCGGTGATCCTCGGTTTCATCGGCGTCAAGCTGGTGCTGCACGCACTGCACGAGTCCGGGGTGCACGTCCCCGAGGTCACCATCCCGTTCTCGCTGGCCTTCATCTGCGCCGTGCTGGTGGTCACCACGATCACCAGCCTCATCGCCAGCAAGAAGCAGGCTGCGGCCGAGGCGGCGAAGAAGGACGATCAGGCCGACGAGGAGAGCAAGAGCGTCTCCGGCTGACCCCGAGGGGCGGTGGCGTCAGCCGCGGGGCGACGCCGAGGAATCCGGTACCGGCCGGGGTGAGCGGAGATGTCCGCCCGCCCCGGCCGGTTTCCGTTCGGCGGGGCGGGGCTGCGGTGGGAGGGGCGGACGGGGCCGAGCCGGTCAGGTCGGGCGGACGGGGCCGAGCCGGCCGGGGACGAGGCCCCCAGCCACCCGCGCGGGCCCGCCACCCGCTACCAGCCGCGTGCGCGCCATTCGGGCAGCCGCGGCCGCTCGTCACCGAGCGTGGTGTCGTGCCCGTGCCCCGGGTAGACCCAGGTCTCGTCGGGCAGCCGGTCGAACAGCTTCGTCTCCACGTCATGGAGCAGGCTCGCGAAGGCCGCCGGGTCCTTGCGGGTGTTACCGACCCCGCCGGGGAAGTCCTAGGTTCCTCTGAACACCAGGATGCTCCCCGCGCCGTACCCTCGTCTTCCTTTACGCGCGGATCTCTGGGGACCCGCGCGTACCGTCGACGGGGCGTCAACCGGCAGCTGAGCGACCTGCGGCCGTTCTCCGAGGAGAACGGCTGGGAGGTCGGCGGCGAGTACGTCGAGAACGATGTGAGCGCGCACTCGGGTGAGGAACCCCCCCCGCGTACGACCGGCTGATGGCCGATGCCATCGAGGCAGCCGTCCGGGTGTTCAGGTCTTGCCGCTGAGGTTTCGGACAGAAGAGGTTCAGTCAGCCAGCGAGCCGGCGAAGATCTGCCACGCCAGGAGTGACTTCGCCACGAGGCTGAGGACCAGGTAGGCCTTTTCACCATATGCGTAGTCGGACCACCGGCCGACTCCGCAGTACTGGAGCCACTGGTTGAGACCGAAGCTGAAGAAGAGGGCGGCCTGGACGAGAACGATTCCGTACACGAAGCCGGGGACGGTCTCGGCCGCGACGGTGTTATACGCGATCGAGACCCACGGCGTGACGCCGACCAGCGTCCCGAACCAGAACGGCAGCATCCTTGTCCTCGCCCGCCCCGGAGGGTTCATCACCTCCTCGACCCAGCCGAAGAGAATCATCCCGACGTTGGCGCCGACGACGGCGATGACGGCATTGAGGCTGGTAATGCCCGCGTAGAAGCCGATGAGGAGCACCATCAGGGTTGCGCTCAGCGCGTACTCCAGCCACCGGAAGCGGTTGATGCCGCGTCTGAGGTCGCGTTCGTAGGTGTCGCGGCACACTGTCGCCGTCAGCAGGTGATCTGCCGCCGCGAGGGCGAGGAAGACGGCGACGGCCCAGCCGATCGGCACGTCGAACAACGCTTCCGGGGCGGGCGCTGCCGTTCCCGGTGGCCCCTCGGGGACGGAGGAGGTCACGGTGATCGAGAAGCTTCCGGCGAGCAGGACGATGGCCACGGCCTGGATCAGGTGCAGCAGCGTGAGCCCCAGGTTCCACCTGCGGAGCCCGGTGAGACGCTCGGTGGTGACACCGGTGGCCACCGATGTGCCGTCCTCTCGCTCCACAGGTCCTCCCCAGTGGCTGGTGCCGTGGTACGTCAGCATGGTCGTACCGGTCGGCCGGGAATCACGGCAGTCACGCCACGGCCCCGCCGAAAAGTCGCCCGAGTGGCGCCCGGGAATCCGCCGAAACCGCTGGCCTCCGGGACGCCCCCCGAGATCTCTCCCGGGACGGTGTGGCTGGGGTTGCGAACGACCACAGCAGCTCGCTGTGCTGGGGTACCGCCCGCCGAACAGTCCTCCCAGGGCGCTGATCTGGAGGCTTCCGGCGCCCGGCGTCTGTTCTTGGACGGTGACCAGAGCGCAGGCCGGCGACGGGCTCCGATGTCGAGTGCGGGTGCCGGGGACGACGCCTTCGTGCCGCACCGTGTCCGGCTGCCGGCATGACGGTTGGGTGCGCGAGCCGCGTAGGACTGCGCGCAGTCACCGGCCCGGCTGAACCGGGCAGGGCGGCTGTGCCCTGGTCCGGCCCGCGGGGGGCCAGGGTGCAGAGCGTTTGCGATGTTCAACGACGTGGGGTGAGGGGTCCGGACGGATCGGCGGTGCGGGATGTGGCCCGGGACGCGTCGTGGACTCTGGCGAAGTACTGGCCGGGTGGGTGGAGGGGCACGGAAGTGATCACGGTTGTGGCACCGATGCGGGCGGCGAACCGCGCCAGGGCGCGGGCGGGTAGGCGGTGAAAGAGGTTGGTGCGGGCGGGGAACAGGACGCTGGCATTGCGGTAGTGACCGGCTGCGGCGAGGGACTCGGTGTGGGGTGCGAGAACGGCTTCCGCCTGGTGGGTCAGGCGCCGGTGGCGGGCGATATGGAGTAGGGCGTTGACGCTGAAGCCGCGGGAGCGGAAGGCGACCGCGGCGGTGACCTTGCGGCCGGTGCGGGCGGCGAGCCGGCCCGCGTGGGCGGCTACGTCCGCATCGGCGCGGGCGCCGGTCAGGATGCCCAGGACGCCACCGCCTTCCGGGCCGCCGACGACGGTGTAGGCGTGGACGGGGGAGGTGCGGGGCGGGGCGGGTGTGCTGCGGCGGTGGGGGCTGAGGGTGGTCATGACGGCCGTCCTTCCGGATGGTGCGGGCTGGAGGAGGAGGTCGAGGCGTGGGCGCCGGTGGCCGGGTGCGGCTACGTGTGGTCCGTCTGTGATGCGGTTTCGCCGCTGTCGCTGTCCTCGCCGCGGGTGGCGATAAGGGACCAGGCGATGGAGACGGTGATGACGCCGAGGGTGAGGGGGCACGGTCGCCCTGCGTCATCCCAGCGAGGCGGACCACCCCGTCGGCGACCTCCTGGCTACCTTCCTGCACCGCGAGGACACCCCCGTCGCCGATTCCGAACGCACCGCCTTGTAACCGGCGCTCACCGGGCAGGCGGCACCAGAGTGTGCAGCAGCCGGTCCCGGTCGCCCTCTCCCCGTGGGGTGGCCGGGACCGATTCCTTTTGCCCGAGACTCAGCGGGGCGGGCAGGACGCGGCCAGCGGCGTCCACGGCACCGGTGGGCCGCGTGCACGAACGGGCCGCCACGGATGGCGGCGGCCTCCATCGCCGTGCACGCATCCAGCCTCGCCGGCCCGCTGCGCGATACCACCAGCAGCGAGTAGCCGTTAAGGACCGCCGTGTCCAGCAGTGCCTTCGCCGCATGCAGTCGCCCGCCGCCGCGCACAGCGGGACGGTGGTAGACGGCCGACCGATGGGCGATCCCCGCGCGGGCCAGCCGCGGCAGGGCCCGCCCGACCGCCGCACCGACCGCCATCAAGTCCGGGTGGACGGTCTTGGTCCTGGGCGGCGGTGGAGGCAGCACCGCGATCAGCAGCAGCGGTGCACCGCGCGAGGCGGCGAGTCGGACGGCCGCGTCCACCACGGCGGTGGGCGGTCGTCATTGGACGGTTACCAACCCCGCGCGCGCCACTCCGTGAGGTGGGGCCGCTCAGTGCCGAGGGTGGTGTCGTTACCGTGGCCGGGGTAGACCCAGGACTCGTCGGGCAGGGCGCCGAACAGCTTGGTCTCCAGGCCGCCCATCAGGGAGTCGAACTCATCCGGATGTGTTGTCCGGCCAGGGCCGCCGGGGAAGAGGCAGTCCCCGGTGAACAGGTGCGGGGCCCCGTGCGGGTCGTCGTAGACCAGCGCGATGGAGCCCGGCGTATGACCGGTCAGATGGCGGGCGGTCAGCGTGACCCGGCCGACGCGGATCGTGTCGTTGTCCTCGACGAGCACATCGGTCGGGACCGGGATGCCCTCGGCGTCGTACCGGCCGGCGTACGTCCGTGCTCCGGTCGCCGCCACCACCTCGGCCAGCGCCTGCCAGTGGTCGCCGTGCTGATGGGTGGTGACGACGGACGCGATGCCGTCGTCACCGATCAGCCCGAGCAGGGTCCCGGCCTCGGCGGCCGCGTCGATCAGGAGCTGCTCGCCGGTGGCCCGGCAGCGCAGCAGATAGGCGTTGTTGTTCATCCGGCCGACGGCGACCTTGGAGATCATCAGATCCGTCAGCTCGTGCACATCCGCAGGTCCGCCGACCTTCACCGCTCCGCTGTACGTCATACGGCTCAGCCTATAGCGGGGGCAGCGCCGGCAGCGGGCCCGCCGTCACGGTCAGTGCGGAGCCGTCGCGGCGCCCGGAGAGCCAGCCGAGCAGTTCGGCGGCCGGGCCCCGGACGGCCGCCGGGGCGCCCTCCGCACCGCCGCCCGTCGACCAGTCGCGGCCGTCCTCGTCGGTCAGGGCGGTGGCCGCGACATCGGGGTGCCCGGCGAAGCGGTCGGTGAGGAAGGCGATCTCCCGGGTCACGAACTCGTCCGGCAGGTCCTCCAGCTCGTAACCGACGCCCAGGTCGACGTGGTGCAGCTCCAGCTCGATCCGGCGCCGGAAGGGGACCCGGGACGCGGAGTCCGTCACGCCGTTGCGCAGGGTGACGGTGCGGGACCGGTCGCCCGGTTCCGCCGCCGCCGCGAGGAAGCGGTCACCGCTGTCCCGGAGGTCGGCCAACTGCTCGGCGAGGGGGCGCGGGGCGTCGCGCTCGATGTCCCGGTCGCGGGTTTCGCTGCTCGCGTACATCGGGAGACCCCGGAGAACATTTGCCAGTGCGTCGGCGTTACGTGACAGGTGGGCCAGTACATGGCCCCGGCTCCAGCCGGGCAGCCGTGACGGCTCGGTGACAGCGGCGTCGTCCCATGTGCCCGCTGCGCTGAGCAGTCGTTCGGTCGCCTCGCGTACAGCTCCCAGGTCGTGCGCATGATCGTTCATACGGCCGAGCCTAGCTCCGCCACTCATTCGGGTGAAGGAGTCCGAGGGCGACCGTAAATCGAATGCGCGTGCTATACGCTCGGAGTCGAAAGCCTCCTCCATCGCTGTGGCGCCCCCCATACCCTGGGAGAGGGGCTCAGTTCCCCCGCTTCCCCAAGAAAGGTGCGGACCGGCGTGGCCGACCGTCTCATCGTCCGTGGCGCGCGCGAGCACAACCTCAAGAACGTCTCGCTCGATCTCCCCCGCGACTCCCTCATCGTCTTCACCGGGCTCTCCGGGTCGGGCAAGTCGTCCCTCGCGTTCGACACGATCTTCGCCGAGGGCCAGCGGCGCTACGTGGAGTCCCTCTCCTCGTACGCCCGGCAGTTCCTCGGCCAGATGGACAAGCCGGACGTCGATTTCATCGAGGGCCTCTCGCCCGCCGTCTCCATCGACCAGAAGTCGACCTCGCGCAACCCGCGCTCGACGGTCGGCACCATCACCGAGGTGTACGACTACCTCCGGCTGCTCTTCGCCCGGATCGGCAAGCCGCACTGCCCGGAGTGCGGCAGGCCCATCTCCCGCCAGTCGCCGCAGGCCATCGTCGACAAGGTGCTCGGCCTGCCCGAGGGCAGCCGGTTCCAGGTCCTCTCACCGCTGGTGCGCGAGCGCAAGGGCGAGTTCGTCGACCTCTTCGCCGATCTGCAGACCAAGGGCTACAGCAGGGCCAGGGTCGACGGCGAGACCATCCAGCTCTCCGAGCCCCCCGCGCTCAAGAAGCAGGAGAAGCACACCATCGAGGTGGTCGTCGACCGCCTCACCGTGAAGGAGAGCGCCAAGCGCCGGCTGACCGACTCGGTCGAGACCGCGCTCGGCCTCTCCGGCGGCATGGTCGTGCTCGACTTCGTCGACCTCCCCGAGGACGACCCCGAGCGCGAGCGGATGTACTCCGAGCACCTCTACTGCCCGTACGACGACCTCTCCTTCGAGGAGCTGGAGCCCCGCTCCTTCTCCTTCAACTCGCCCTTCGGCGCCTGCCCCGACTGCACGGGCATCGGTACGCGCATGGAGGTCGACCCGGAGCTGATCGTCCCGGACGAGGACAAGTCCCTTGACGAGGGGGCGATCCACCCCTGGTCGCACGGCCACACCAAGGAGTACTTCGGACGGCTGATCGGCGCGCTCTCCGAAGCCCTCGGATTCCGTACGGACATCCCCTGGGCCGGGCTGCCCCAGCGCGCGAAGAAGGCCCTGCTCTTCGGCCACAAGATCCAGACCGAGGTGCGGTACCGCAACCGGTACGGCCGCGAGCGCGCCTACACGACCCCCGCCTTCGAGGGCGCGGTGCAGTTCGTGAAGCGGCGCCACTCCGAGGCCGAGAGCGATTCCAGCCGTGAGCGCTTCGAGGGCTACATGCGCGAGGTGCCCTGCCCGACCTGTGAGGGCACGAGGCTGAAGCCGATCGTGCTCGCGGTGACGGTGATGGAGAAGTCCATCGCCGAGGTCTCCGCGATGTCGATCAGCGAGTGCGCGGAGTTCCTGGGCCGGATGAAGCTCAACGCCCGCGACAAGAAGATCGCCGAGCGGGTGCTCAAGGAGGTCAACGAGCGGCTCAGGTTCCTCGTCGACGTCGGCCTCGACTACCTCTCGCTGAACCGGGCGGCGGGCACCCTGTCCGGCGGTGAGGCCCAGCGCATCCGGCTCGCGACACAGATCGGCTCCGGTCTGGTCGGCGTGCTGTACGTGCTGGACGAGCCGTCCATCGGGCTCCACCAGCGGGACAACCACCGCCTGATCGAGACCCTGGTCCGGCTCCGCGACATGGGCAACACCCTCATCGTCGTCGAACACGACGAGGACACCATCAAGGTCGCCGACTGGGTCGTCGACATCGGCCCCGGCGCCGGTGAGCACGGCGGCAAGGTGGTCCACTCCGGCTCGCTCAAGGAGCTGCTGGCCAACAAGCAGTCGATCACCGGCCAGTATCTGTCCGGCAAGCGGGCGATCCCGATGCCCGACATCCGGCGCCCGGTCGACCCGGGCCGCCGTCTCACGGTGCACGGCGCCCGGGAGAACAACCTCCAGGACATCGACGTCTCCTTCCCGCTCGGAGTCCTCACGGCCGTCACGGGTGTCTCAGGGTCCGGAAAGTCGACCCTGGTCAACGACATCCTCTATACGCACCTGGCCCGCGAGCTGAACGGTGCCAAGTCGGTCCCCGGCCGGCACACCCGGGTCGACGGCGACGACCTCGTCGACAAGGTGGTGCACGTCGACCAGTCGCCCATCGGCCGTACGCCCCGGTCCAACCCGGCCACGTACACCGGGGTCTTCGACCATGTCCGCAGGCTGTTCGCCGAGACCATGGAGGCGAAGGTGCGCGGCTATCTGCCGGGCCGCTTCTCCTTCAACGTCAAGGGCGGCCGCTGCGAGAACTGCTCCGGCGACGGCACCATCAAGATCGAGATGAACTTCCTGCCCGATGTGTACGTCCCGTGCGAGGTCTGCCACGGAGCGCGCTACAACCGGGAGACCCTGGAGGTCCATTACAAGGGCAAGTCCATCGCCGAGGTGCTGGACATGCCGATCGAGGAGGGCCTGGAGTTCTTCGAGGCCGTCCCGACGATCGCCCGCCATCTGCGCACGCTCAACGAGGTGGGCCTCGGATACGTCCGGCTCGGACAGTCCGCGCCGACGCTCTCCGGCGGTGAGGCGCAGCGGGTGAAGCTGGCGAGCGAGCTCCAGAAGCGCTCCACCGGCCGCACGGTCTACGTCCTGGACGAGCCGACCACCGGTCTGCACTTCGAGGACATCAGCAAGCTGATCAAGGTGCTGTCCGGCCTGGTCGACAAGGGCAACACGGTGATCGTCATCGAGCACAACCTCGATGTCATCAAGACCGCGGACTGGGTCATCGACATGGGCCCCGAAGGGGGCAACGGCGGAGGTCTGGTCATCGCCGAGGGCACCCCGGAGAAGGTCGCCTCGGTTCCCGCCAGCCACACCGGCAAGTTCCTCCAGGGCATCCTGGACGCGGACCGGATCAGCGAGGCCGCGCTGCCCGCGGCCCGCAAGCCGGTGCGGAAGGCGGCTGCCGCCACCGCGGCCAAGAAGACGGCGGCAGGCAAGGCGGCGGCAGGCAGGACGGCCAAGGCCGCGCCCGCCACGGCCGCCAGGAGCACGGCCGCCAAGAGCACAGCGGCGAAGAAGACGGCCCGCGCCCGCAAGGCGTGACCGTCGTGCCATGAGCCGGTGGCGGCGGTGGCCCGGAAACGAGGACCACCGCCGCCACCGGCCCGGCGCGCCCTCCGGCCGGTGGCGGGGCCCGCTGTCCGGCCATGTCCGGCCCGGCCGCAGAGCCGCCGGTCTCCGCCGGTATCGTCGTTTCTGTCACCGGGAACCGTGGCGCCGCTGCCACCGGTCGTCTCCGGCGACCGCCCGCACCACTTCCGAACACCGACCCGTGGAGACCGCATGCCCGGCCAGCCCGCCGCCCGCCGTACCGTGCTGAAGGGTGCCGCTCTCGCCGGTGCCGCCGGGCTGGGCGTGGCCGCCTGCTCGACCGACTCCAAGCTCGGCCACGCCGGGACGCCCACGCCGACCGCCCCCGTGGACCTCGGTGCCGCGGACGCGGTACCCGTCGGTGGTGCCAAGCTCTACCGTGAGCAGCGCGTCGTCGTGAGCTGCCCGGCGAAGGGCCAGTACAAGGCGTTCAGCGCCCAGTGCACCCACGGTGGCTGTGTCCTGGACAAGGTCGAGGGCACCGAGGGCCACTGCCCCTGCCACGGCAGCCGCTTCGACATGACCACCGGCAAGGCGCTCCACGGCCCCGCCACGGTGCCGCTGCCCTCCGTCCCGGTCACGGCCGAGGGCGGCAAGCTCGTCGTGGGCCCCGAGGCCTGACAGGCCTGCCGGGGCCGCTCCCCGGCCCCGTTCACTCCCAGGCCCGGTCGCCCCCGGTCCCGGCACTCCCGGCCCCCTCGTTCACTCCCAGTCCCAGTCGATGCCGACGAGACCGGGCCGTACCCCCTGCTCCACCAGATGCACGGTCCGGTGCCGCCCGGTGAGCGTCAGGTCGGTCCGGGCGCCGCGAGCCGCCCCCGCCGACGCCTGGACGAAGCGCCGGCACCGGACCGGCAGCGCGGCCTCGTCGAAGCGGATCTGGAGCACGTACTGCCCGCCGCCGAAGGTGAAGCCGCGCACGTATTCGCCGCTGGGCCCTCCCGTACCGTCGTCGAAGCCGTAGCCGAAGAGGTACGTCTCACCGGCCCGCAGCCGGGTGTCGAAGAGCAGTTCCGCCACCAGCACGCCGGAGTCCCCGTCCCAGCGGACCCGGCCGGTCCGGCAGTTCTCCCGGGCCCGCACCGTGATCCTGGACGGCTCACAGCCCGGATCGCCGCGGTGGACGGCCAGATAGCGGTCGACGCCGTCGCGGTGCGCCCGTACGACATGCTCCGAGTCGCGGCCCGCCAGCTCCCGCCCGGCCCCGATGCGTACCCGCTCCTGGTGCCCCACCGTGTGCAGCCCACCGTCGACCGGTGACTCCATCGCGGCCAGCAGCCGCTCCACCGCGCCCGACGCCTCCAGCAGCGAGCGGTACGAGCGCGCCGCGGGACGCTCGCCGTCCGCGGGGGCGTCCCCTGTCTCCAGCAGCCGCAGCAGCGAGTTGCCCGGCAGCGAGAGAACCTCCTCCAGAGCCCGCACGGCACGCAGCGACTCGGCGCGCCGGGGGCGGCGCGCGCCCTGCTGCCAGTAGCTGAGGCTCGTCACCCCGACCTTGATCCCCCGGTGCGCGAGGTGGTGCTGGACCCGCTGGAGCGGCAGCCCGCGCACGGACAGGGCGGTGCGCAGCGCCAGATGGAAGGGGCCGGTGTGCAGCACCTGGGCGAGTTCGGTCTCGGTGTGCCGCATGCCGGGCCTCCGGTGAACGTTCACGGCGGGAAGCGGGTGCGCCGCCCGTACGGGAACGGGGGAGCAGGTGACCGGGGCGGCACTGTTCACACATCCGCCGCGCCGTTCACACCGCGATGTCACCCCGCATTGAAGCGTGTTGACCCGTTCCGGACAACGGTCGATGCTCCTCAACAGCGTCCGGACGCGCTCCTCCGATCCCACCCCCCCCGCCATGGGAGGAACGCCATGCGCAACCGAAGAATCAGGCCGGGAAGGTTCCCGTTCACGGCACTCCTGGCCGCCGTGCTCCTCGCCGTCCCCGCGGCGACCGCCACCGCCGCCCGGAACCCGGCCACGCCGGAGGGCAGCGCCGTCGCCGCCACCCAGCGGCTGAACATCACGATGCAGGCCCAGCAGAAGACCAACTGGTGCTGGGCGGCCGCGGGCAACACCATCGCCACCTGGTTCGGGCGGAACTACTCCCAGAACCAGTTCTGCAACGCCGCCTTCGGCCGGAACCAGGGCTACGAGTGTTCCAACTCGCAGGCCACGCTCGGCGATGTCCAGAGCGGCCTGTCCTGGACCGGGGTCAACCCCGGGTCGTACGTCACGGGCTGGCTCCGCTACCCGACCGTGCAGGGCGAGATATCCGCCGGCCGTCCCGTCGAGACGCGCATCCAGTGGTCCTCCGGCGGCGGGCACATGCATGTCCTGTACGGCTACGACGACGCCAACAGCTGGGTCTACTGGGGCGATCCCTGGCCCTCCAGCAACCGCTACAACTGGGCCTCCCACGCCTGGTACGTGAACAACAACGAGTTCTCCTGGACCCACTCGCTGTACCGGATCGGGGCGTGACGGCATGACTTCCACGACCCGGCGCATCGTCACGGCCACCGCGCTCACCGGCGCCGCGCTGTTCGCCGCCGCCTCTCCCCAGGCCGCGGCGGACAGCGCACCCGCCGCCCGCCCGGCCGCCACCGTCCCGGCGCCCGTCATCGCCGTCAGCGCCCCGGCCCTGGCCGCCGCCCACGAGGCGGCGACCTCGGCCTCGACGCTGGACACCCTGTCCCGGTTCTTCGCCAGGGAGGGCGCGGTCACCCGGGCCGCGGCCGCACCGCGGGTCGGGCCCACGGCCGTCCCCGTACGCACGCTCTCCGCGGACTTCGTCGCCGGGAAACCGGGGGCGGCCCTCACCACGCTCGACTACCTCGCCTCCACGGCGGTCTCCTCGGACGGGCAGAAGGCGTCCCTGTGGACCGTCCCGAAGGCCGGCCGGAGCGGGGACTGGCAGGTGGTGAACATCGCCACCGGCGACGACGAGGCGCGGTACGCCGCGGCGGGCGCCCGCAAGCTCCCCGGCGGCACGGTGTTCCGTGAGCCGCAGATCGACGCCTGGTACGTCCACAAGGGCGCGAGGGTGCTCCCGCTGGACGAGGACGCCGCCGGGGCGGTCGGCGCGGAGGGCACCACCCTGTCCGCCTACCGCGGCCGGGTGCGGGAGGCGTACGGGGACAAGCTCCCCGGCTCCGGCTACGCCCGCTCCGGCAGGGCGGGAGGCTACGGCCCCGAGGCGGCGACGGGCTCCGGCCCCGGTCCGGAGACCGGCCCGGTGGCCGGTCAGGCCGAGGGACCCCGCTCCGCGCCCGCCCTGGCCGCCACCGCGGCGGGCACGCCGGACAGCGGTCCGGGCACCGCGTCCACCGCCGCCCCGGCCGCCGCCGGAGCCGGGGCCCTGCTGGTCCTGGCCCTCTGCGGCATCACCGCGGCCCGCCGCCACCGCCGTACCCGGGAGACCCCCGTCACCGGCGCCTGACCGGCACCCGCCGGACCCGTGCTCCGGGGCGCGCGCGCACCCCACCCGTACCCCGGAGCACGGCACCACCCGGGAGGAGGGCTCACTGTCACACTCCGCAAGTAGGCTGTGAGACATGGCAGACCCCTCCAGCTACCGCCCCAAGCCGGGACAGATCCCCGACTCCCCGGGGGTCTACAGGTTCCGCGACGAGCACCGCCGGGTGATCTACGTCGGGAAGGCGAAGAACCTGCGCCAGCGCCTGGCCAACTACTTCCAGGACCTGGCGGGCCTCCACCCGCGTACGCGCACGATGGTCACGACCGCCGCGTCCGTCGAATGGACGGTGGTCTCCACCGAGGTCGAGGCGCTCCAGCTGGAGTACTCCTGGATCAAGGAGTACGACCCCCGGTTCAACGTCAAGTACCGCGACGACAAGAGCTATCCGTATCTCGCGGTCACGCTCAACGAGGACTTCCCGCGGGTCCAGGTCATGCGCGGGGCCAAGAAGAAGGGCGTGCGCTACTTCGGTCCGTACGGGCACGCGTGGGCCATCCGCGAGACCGTCGACCTGATGCTCCGCGTCTTCCCCGTCCGTACGTGCTCCGCGGGCGTGTTCAAGAACGCCGCCAGGACGGGCCGCCCCTGCCTCCTCGGTTACATCGGCAAGTGCTCGGCCCCCTGCGTCGGCCGCGTCACTCCCGAGGAGCACCGCGAACTGGCCGAGGACTTCTGCGACTTCATGGCCGGCCGGACGGGGACGTACATCCGCCGGCTGGAGAAGGACATGATGCTGGCGGCGGAGGAGATGGAGTACGAGCGGGCCGCACGGCTCCGCGACGACGCCGAGGCCCTGAAGCGGGCCATGGAGAAGAGCGCCGTCGTCCTCGCCGACGCCACCGACGCCGACCTGATCGCCGTCGCCGAGGACGAGCTGGAGGCCGCCGTCCAGATCTTCCACGTCCGCGGCGGCCGGGTGCGCGGTCAGCGCGGCTGGGTCACCGACAAGGTCGAGGCGGTCGACACCGCGGGCCTGGTCGAGCACGCTCTCCAGCAGCTGTACGGCGAGGAGACGGGCGACTCCGTCCCCAAGGAGGTCCTGGTCCCGGCCCTCCCCGAGGACCCCGAAGCGGTCTCCCAGTGGCTCGCCGGGCGCCGGGGCTCGCAGGTCAGCCTGCGCATCCCGCAGCGCGGCGACAAGAAGGACCTCATGGTCACCGTCCAGCGCAACGCCCAGCAGGCGCTCGGACTGCACAAGACCAAGCGCGCCTCCGACCTGACGACCCGCTCCCGCGCCCTGGAGGAGATCGCCGAGGCGCTCGGCCTCGACACGGCCCCGCTGCGCATCGAGTGCTACGACATCTCCCATCTCCAGGGCGACGACGTGGTCGCGTCGATGGTGGTCTTCGAGGACGGGCTCGCCCGCAAGAGCGAGTACCGGCGCTTCCAGATCAAGGGCTTCGAGGGCCAGGACGACGTCCGCTCGATGCACGAGGTGATCGGGCGCCGCTTCAAGCGCTATCTCCAGGAGAAGGAGCGCACGGGGGAGTGGGAGGAGCCGCAGGAGTCCGGCCCGGTGCCCACCGGACCCGTCCCCGCGCCGGAGCTCGCCGGGGGTGCCGGTCCCGGTGGCGGCGAGCCGCGTGAGGACGAGGCCCGTGAGGACCAGGCCCGTGAGGACCAGGCCCGTGAGGACGAGCCGCGTGAGGACGACGGCCGCCCCAAGCGGTTCGCGTATCCGCCGCAGCTCGTCGTCGTCGACGGCGGACAGCCCCAGGTGGCCGCCGCCAAGCGCGCCCTGGACGAGCTGGGGATCGACGACATCGCCGTCTGCGGGCTGGCCAAGCGGCTCGAAGAGGTCTGGCTGCCCGATGACGACGACCCCGTGGTCCTGCCCCGCTCCAGCGAGGGCCTCTACCTCCTCCAGCGCGTGCGCGACGAGGCGCACCGCTTCGCCATCA
This sequence comes from Streptomyces sp. NPDC079020, assembly GCF_044542225.1. NCBI lineage: Bacteria > Bacillati > Actinomycetota > Actinomycetes > Kitasatosporales > Streptomycetaceae > Streptomyces > Streptomyces sp. NPDC079020. The sequence goes on along the minus strand of NZ_JBITUB010000001.1, from coordinate 132,026 downwards.
CCTACCAGCGGGCCAAGCGGGCCAAGCGCATCCGCAGCAGCCCCCTGGACGATGTCGCCGGTCTCGGAGAGACCCGGAAACAGGCGCTGATCAAGCATTTCGGCTCCGTGAAGAAGCTGCGGCAGGCGACAATCGACGAGATCTGCCAGGTTCCGGGGATAGGCCGCAGGACGGCGGAATCGGTGGCCGCCGCCCTCGCCTCGACCGCTCCGGCCGCACCTGCCGTGAACACGGCCACAGGAGAGATCATTGAAGACGACGACGGGGGCACGTCATGACTGAGCACACGGACGAGACAGAGAACAGAACCACGGCCGGGGGCGGGCACACCCCCGGACACGAACACCAGCACGAACGCACAGACCGAGCAGACGGAGCAGCAGACGTGAGTACGGGCACCACGAACGAGACGGGCGAGGCCGCCACGTCGGCCATTCCCGAACTGGTGATCATCTCCGGGATGTCGGGCGCGGGGCGCAGCACCGCCGCCAAATGTCTGGAGGACCTCGGCTGGTTCGTCGTCGACAATCTGCCACCCGCGCTGATCCCCACCATGGTGGAGCTCGGCGCCCGCTCACAGGGCAATGTGGCCCGGATCGCCGTCGTGGTCGATGTGCGCGGCCGCCGCTTCTTCGACAATCTGCGGGAGTCCCTCGCGGACCTGGAGGCCAAGCACGTCACCAGGCGGATCGTTTTCCTGGAGTCCTCCGACGACGCCCTGGTGCGCCGCTTCGAGTCGGTCCGCCGTCCGCACCCCCTCCAGGGCGACGGCCGGATCGTCGACGGCATCGCGGCCGAGCGCGATCTGCTGCGTGAGCTGCGCGGCGACGCCGACCTGGTGATCGACACCTCCAGCCTCAACGTGCACGAACTGCGGGCCAAGATGGACGCCCAGTTCGCGGGCGACGAGGAGCCGGAGCTGCGGGCCACGGTGATGTCCTTCGGCTTCAAGTACGGCCTGCCGGTCGACGCCGACCTGGTCGTGGACTGCCGCTTCCTGCCCAACCCGCACTGGGTCCCGGAGCTGCGCCCCTTCACCGGCCTCAACGAGGAGGTGTCCGCGTACGTCTTCGACCAGCCGGGCGCCAAGGAGTTCCTCAACCAGTACACGGAGCTGCTCCAGCTGATCGCGGCCGGTTACCGCCGCGAGGGCAAGCGGTACGTGACCATCGCTGTCGGGTGCACGGGCGGCAAGCACCGCTCCGTCGCGATGTCGGAGAAGCTCGCGGCCCGACTGGCCACGGAAGGCATCGAGACCGTCCTCGTCCACCGGGACATGGGGCGCGAGTGACCGGTCGCAATCTGCGTCTGCGGCGGCTCAGCAGAGCCACGTCGGCGCTCTCCGGCCGCAAGCGCGGCGCCCAGCCCAAGGTCATCGCGCTCGGCGGCGGTATGGGCCTGTCGGCGTCCCTCGCGGCGCTGCGCCGGATCACCGGCGACCTCACGGCCGTGGTCACCGTCGCCGACGACGGCGGCTCCAGCGGCCGGCTGCGCGAGGAGCTGGGGGTCCTGCCGCCCGGCGACCTGCGCAAGGCCCTCGCCGCGCTCTGCGGCGACGACGACTGGGGACAGACCTGGGCCCGGGTCATCCAGCACCGCTTCGAGTCCAAGGGCGATCTTCACGAGCACGCGGTCGGCAATCTGCTGATCGTCGCCCTGTGGGAGCAGCTCGGCGACCATGTGCAGGCGCTCGACCTGGTCGGCAAGCTGCTCGGCGCGCACGGCCGGGTGCTGCCGATGTCGGCCGTGCCGCTGGAGCTCCAGGCGCTGGTACGGGGACACGACGCGGAGCGCCCCGAGGAGATCGTCACGGTGCGCGGCCAGGCCACGGTGGCGCTCACCCCGGGTGAGGTCCAGTCCGTGCATGTCGTCCCGGCGGACCCGCCGGCCGTCCCCGAAGCGGTCGAGGCGGTCCTCGACGCGGACTGGGTGGTCCTCGGCCCCGGCTCCTGGTTCTCCTCGGTGATCCCGCATCTGCTGGTGCCCGATCTGCTCGACGCGCTGGTCGCCACGAAGGCCCGGAAGGTCCTCTCGCTGAACCTCGCGCCGCAACCCGGTGAAACAGATGGCTTCTCCCCGCAGCGTCATTTGGAGGTTTTGGGACGACACGCACCTAAACTCGCCTTGGACGTGGTGCTGGCCGACGAGGCCGCCGTGCCCGACCGTGAGTCCCTCGCCGATGCCGCGAAACGGCTCGGTGCCGCGGTCGAGCTGGCGCCTGTGGCCTCACCCGACGGCGTTCCGATTCATGATCCGGAGCTGTTGGCCGCCGCGTACGACCGTATTTTTCGGATGCATGGAAGGATCGGCCCATGGCGATGACGCCAGCGGTGAAGGACGAAATCTCTCGGCTTCCCGTCACCCGGACCTGCTGCAGGAAGGCAGAAGTCTCGGCGATTCTTCGTTTCGCGGGCGGGCTGCATTTGGTGAGCGGCCGGATTGTGATCGAGGCGGAGCTGGACACCGCGATGGCGGCGCGCCGGCTCAAGCGCGACATCCTCGAAATCTTCGGGCACAGCTCGGAACTGATCGTGATGGCCCCCGGCGGGCTGCGGCGCGGCTCGCGCTACGTCGTCCGCGTGGTGGCGGGTGGTGACCAGCTGGCCCGCCAGACCGGTCTGGTGGACGGCCGCGGCCGTCCCATCCGCGGGCTTCCCCCGCAGGTGGTCTCGGGAGCCACCTGTGACGCGGAGGCGGCCTGGCGCGGAGCATTCCTGGCGCACGGCTCCCTCACCGAGCCGGGCCGTTCCTCCTCGCTGGAGGTGACCTGCCCGGGGCCGGAGGCGGCGCTCGCACTGGTCGGCGCGGCCCGCAGGCTCTCCATCGCCGCGAAGGCCCGCGAGGTGCGCGGTGTGGACCGTGTCGTCGTCCGGGACGGCGACGCCATCGGGGCCCTGCTGACCCGGCTCGGTGCCCATGAGTCGGTGCTGGCCTGGGAGGAGCGCCGGATGCGGCGCGAGGTCCGGGCCACGGCGAACCGGCTGGCCAACTTCGACGACGCCAACCTGCGCCGCTCGGCCCGCGCCGCGGTGGCCGCCGGGGCCCGGGTGGGGCGCGCGCTGGAGATCCTGGGCGAGGAGGTGCCCGAGCACCTCGCGGCGGCCGGACGCCTGCGCATGGAGCACAAGCAGGCCTCCCTGGAGGAGCTGGGCGCGCTCGCCGACCCGCCGCTGACCAAGGACGCGGTCGCGGGCCGGATCCGCCGTCTGCTGGCCATGGCCGACAAGCGGGCCCAGGACCTGGGCATCCCGGGTACGGAGTCCACCCTGAGCGAGGAGCTCGCCGACGGCCTCGTCGGCTGACCGGTTCCTTATCCCCACGGGCCCGCGCGGGCGGCCGGATTCCGGTCCCCGGCGGGCCCGCCCGTCCGTCGGGTGCGGGGTGAATTCAAGCCGCCGCGTACCGGTGCGAAAAGGCGCGGAGAGGCATTGACAAACCGAGAGGCACGACTCTCGGCTCCGGTCGTCGCGGACCGGGACCAAGGTCCCGGCCTGCGACGGGACCAAGGGATCCCGGGCCCGTGCTCCTACCCAGGAGTACGGGCCCGAGCGCTCTTCCGGCCCCTGTCGATGTCACTCCCGGGCCCTCGGAGAGGTAGGGTCGGAGGCGGTCGGGGACATCCCATACAACTCGCCGGCGTCGAAACCCGGCGTACCTAACGAGGAGATCGGTTCGTGACGATCCGCGTAGGCATCAACGGCTTTGGCCGCATCGGACGTAACTACTTCCGCGCGCTGCTGGAGCAGGGTGCGGACATCGAGATCGTGGCTGTCAACGACCTGGGTGACACTGCGACCACGGCCCACCTGCTGAAGTACGACACCATTCTGGGTCGTCTCAAGGCAGAGGTGAGCCACACCGCCGACACCATCACCGTCGACGGTCACACCATCAAGGTGCTCTCCGAGCGCAACCCGGCCGACATCCCCTGGGGTCAGCTGGGCGTCGACATCGTGATCGAGTCGACCGGCATCTTCACCAAGAAGGCCGACGCCGAGAAGCACATCGCGGGCGGCGCCAAGAAGGTCCTCATCTCGGCTCCGGCCAAGGACGAGGACATCACCATCGTGATGGGCGTCAACCAGGAGAAGTACGACGCGGCCAACCACCACGTCATCTCCAACGCCTCCTGCACCACCAACTGTGTGGCGCCGATGGCCAAGGTCCTCGACGAGAACTTCGGCATCGTCAAGGGTCTGATGACGACGGTCCACGCGTACACGAACGACCAGCGCATCCTGGACTTCCCGCACTCGGACCTGCGTCGCGCCCGCGCCGCCGCCGAGAACATCATTCCGACCACGACGGGTGCCGCCAAGGCCACCGCCCTGGTCCTCCCGCAGCTCAAGGGCAAGCTCGACGGCATCGCGATGCGCGTCCCGGTCCCGACCGGTTCGGCCACCGACCTGGTCGTCGAGCTCCAGCGCGAGGTCACCAAGGACGAGGTCAACGCCGCGTTCAAGAAGGCGTCCGACGACGGCGACCTCAAGGGCTTCCTGGCCTACACCGAGGACCCGATCGTCTCGTCCGACATCGTCAGCGACCCGGCGTCGTGCACCTTCGACTCCTCCCTGACGATGGTTCAGGAGGGCAGGACGGTGAAGATCCTCGGCTGGTACGACAACGAGTGGGGTTACTCCAACCGCCTCGTCGACCTGACCGTCTTTGTCGGCGGCCAGCTCTGATCCTCGGATCGGCAGGCATCTCGATGTGAGCTCGGGGGTGTCCGACCACGATCCACCGGGCACCCCCCAGGGGCTCGAACGGCGCAACGTGGCGCGGTTCGAGCCTCCTTGCATGCTCATCCGCCCTTGCAAGGAGTAACGGAACAGATGAAGACGATCGACGAACTTCTCGCCGAAGGGGTCGCGGGCAAGCGGGTTTTCGTCCGCGCCGACCTCAATGTGCCGCTGGACGGCACCACCATCACCGACGACGGCCGGATCCGCGCCGTCGTCCCGACGGTCACCAAGCTCGCCGACGCGGGTGCGCGGGTCATCGTCGCCTCGCACCTGGGCCGCCCCAAGGGCGCCCCGGACCCGGCCTTCTCGCTGGCGCCCGCGGCCGCCCGCCTCGCTGAACTCCTCGGCACGGAGGTCGCCTTCGCGGCCGACACCGTCGGGGAGTCCGCCCGCGCCACGGTCGCGGCCCTCACCGACGGCAAGGTCGCCGTCGTCGAGAACCTCCGCTTCAACGCCGGTGAGACCTCGAAGGACGACGCCGAGCGCGGCGCCTTCGCCGACCGGCTCGCCGAGCTCGCCGATGTGTACGTGGGCGACGGCTTCGGTGCCGTCCACCGCAAGCACGCCTCGGTCTTCGACCTCCCGGCCCGGCTGCCGCACTACGCGGGCTACCTCATCGCCACCGAGGTCGGGGTGCTGAAGAAGCTCACCTCCGACGTCAAGCGGCCGTACGCGGTCGTCCTCGGCGGCGCCAAGGTCTCCGACAAGCTCGGGGTCATCGACCACCTGCTGGAGAAGGCCGACCGCATCCTGATCGGCGGCGGCATGGTGTACACCTTCCTCAAGGCCCAGGGCCACGAGATCGGCACCTCGCTGCTCCAGGAGGACCAGGTCGCCGCGGTGCAGGGCTACCTCGAGCGGGCCGAGGAGCGCGGTGTGGAGTTCGTGCTCCCCGTCGACATCCTGGTCGCGGACGAGTTCCCGGACCTGAGGACCAAGGCCCCGGCCCACCCGAGCACGGTCGCCGCCGACGCCATGCCGGCCGGCCGGCAGGGTCTGGACATCGGCCCCGAGACCCGCAAGCTGTACGCATCGAAGCTCGCCGACGCGGCCACCGTCTTCTGGAACGGTCCGATGGGCGTCTTCGAGCACCCCGACTACGCCGAGGGCACGCGCGCACTCGCGCAGGCCCTCATCGACTCCCAGGCCTTCAGCGTCGTCGGTGGTGGCGACTCCGCCGCCGCCGTCCGCATCCTGGGATTCGACGAGAACGCATTCGGCCATATTTCGACCGGTGGCGGCGCCAGCCTCGAATACCTCGAGGGCAAGACGCTTCCCGGCCTCGCCGCACTGGAGGACTGACCCTTAATGAGCACCCGCACCCCGCTGATGGCGGGCAACTGGAAGATGAACCTCAACCACCTCGAGGCCATCGCCCACGTCCAGAAGCTCGCCTTCGCCCTGGCCGACAAGGACTACGACGCCGTAGAGGTCGCCGTCCTGCCGCCCTTCACCGACCTGCGATCCGTGCAGACGCTGGTGGACGGCGACAAGCTGAAGATCAAGTACGGCGCCCAGGACATCTCGGCGCACGACTCCGGCGCGTACACCGGTGAGATCTCCGGCCCCATGCTCGCCAAGCTGAAGTGCACGTACGTGGCCGTCGGCCACAGCGAGCGCCGCCAGTACCACGGCGAGAACGACGAGGTCTGCAACGCCAAGGTCAAGGCCGCGTACAAGCACGGTCTGACCCCGATCCTCTGCGTCGGCGAGGGCCTGGACATCCGCAAGGCCGGTGACCAGGTCTCCTACACGCTCGCGCAGCTCGACGGCGCCCTCAAGGACGTGCCGGCCGAACAGGCCGAGTCCATCGTGATCGCCTACGAGCCGGTCTGGGCCATCGGGACCGGCGAGGTCGCCACCCCCGAGGACGCCCAGGAGGTGTGCGGAGCGATCCGCCGCCGGCTGGCCGAGCTGTACTCGCAGGAGCTGGCCGACGCCGTCCGTATCCAGTACGGCGGCTCGGTGAAGTCCGGCAATGTCGCGGCCATCATGGCCCAGCCCGACGTGGACGGCGCCCTGATCGGCGGCGCCGCGCTGGACGCCGACGAGTTCGTCAAGATCGTCCGCTTCCGCGACCAGTGAGTATGCGCTAGCGCGGATCCGTCGTACCCTTGCGGGGGCCGAAGGGAGTATCACCCTCCGGCCCCCGTTGTCCGTAGATGCAGTCCTGGGAATTCCGGAAAGTAGGGACCAGCCGTGATTTTGGGGTTCGAGATCGCCCTGATCGTCTTCAGCCTGCTGCTGATGCTGCTGGTGCTGATGCACAAGGGAAAGGGTGGCGGCCTCTCCGACATGTTCGGTGGCGGTATGCAGTCCTCCGTCGGTGGCTCCTCGGTCGCCGAGCGCAACCTCGACCGCATCACCGTCGTGGTCGGTCTGGGATGGTTCGCCTGCATTGTGGTCCTTGGTCTGCTGATCAAGCTGGACAACTGACCCGTCGTCCGCGATTCCCGGTGAGGGTGTAACTCCTTTCACTGGACGCGCGTTGGGCCTTACGTAGACTGGGGCATCTTCGAGCACCATCACGCAGGGAGTTACGACCGTGGCAAGTGGCAACGCGATCCGGGGAAGCCGGGTCGGAGCGGGGCCGATGGGGGAGGCCGAGCGGGGCGAGTCCGCACCGCGCCTCCGCATCTCCTTCTGGTGCTCGAACGGGCACGAGACGCAGCCGAGCTTCGCCCATGACGCGCAGGTACCGGAGACCTGGGACTGCCCGCGCTGCGGCTTCCCGGCCGGTCAGGACCGGGACAGCCCGCCGGACCCGCCGCGCACCGAGCCGTACAAGACGCATCTGGCGTACGTACGGGAGCGGCGCAGCGACGCTGACGGCGAAGCCATTCTCGCCGAGGCCCTTGCCAAACTGCGCGGCGAAATCTAGCGCCCTTCCCGGCGCGCTGGAAAACGTTCACCGGCCGGACACCCCAGGGTGTCCGGCCGGTCTGCAATTTCCCTGCCGTTGCCCGCATTTCCCGTGCCGCAGCCCACCCTCGCGCCCCGGCGACTCCCGATCAATTAGGTTGGAGGGGCAGCGGGGATGCGCAAGTACGAGAAGAAGTGGGCTGATATCCGCGATGAACGCACAAAGCCGAACCAGGCTCAATCAGACGCCCGAGTGGACGGCTCTCGGCAAGCACCGTGAAGAGCTCGGCGGGACCCATCTGCGGCAGCTGTTCGCGGACCGGCCGGACCGCGGCAGTGCCTACACCCTGCGGGTCGGCGACCTGTACCTCGACTACTCCAAGCACCTGGTCACCGACGAGACGCTCCGCCTGCTGCGCGAACTCGCCACCGCCACCGGGGTCACGGAACTGCGCGACGCGATGTTCCGCGGCGAGAAGATCAACACCACCGAGGACCGGGCGGTCCTGCACACCGCGCTCCGCGCCCCGCGCGACGCGGTGATCGAGGTCGACGGCGAGAACGTGGTGCCCGCCGTGCACGCCGTCCTGGACAGGATGGCCGCCTTCTCCGAGCGGATCAGGTCGGGGCAGTGGACCGGTCACACCGGCCGGCCCGTCAAGAACATCGTCAACATCGGCATCGGCGGCTCCGACCTCGGCCCCGCCATGGCGTACGAGGTGCTGCGCTCCTTCACGGACCGCTCGCTCACCGTCCGCTTCGTCTCCAACGTGGACGGAGCCGACCTCCACGAGGCGGTGCGCGACCTCGACGCGGCCGAGACGCTGTTCGTGATCGCCTCCAAGACGTTCACCACGATCGAGACCATCACCAACGCCACCTCCGCCCGCGACTGGCTGCTCACCGAGCTGAGGGCCGGTCAGGACGCCGTCGCCAAGCACTTCGTGGCGCTGTCGACCAACGCCGCGAAGGTCGCGGACTTCGGCATCGACACGGCCAACATGTTCGAGTTCTGGGACTGGGTCGGCGGCCGCTACTCCTACGACTCCGCCATCGGTCTCTCGCTGATGGTCGCCATCGGCCCGGACCGGTTCCGCGAGATGCTCGACGGCTTCCACCTCGTCGACGAGCACTTCCGCACCGCCCCCGCGGAGGAGAACGCCCCGCTGCTGCTCGGCCTGCTGGGTGTCTGGTACGGCGCCTTCTTCGACGCCCAGTCGCACGCGGTGCTGCCCTACAGCCACTATCTGTCCAAGTTCACCGCGTATCTGCAGCAGCTGGACATGGAGTCCAACGGCAAGTCCGTGGACCGGGACGGCAACCCGGTGGACTGGCAGACCGGCCCGGTGGTCTGGGGCACCCCCGGAACCAACGGCCAGCACGCGTACTACCAGCTGATCCACCAGGGTACGAAGATGATCCCGGCGGACTTCATCGGCTTCGCCGCCCCGGTGCACGACCTGCTGCCCGGACTGATCGCCCAGCACGACCTGCTGATGGCCAACTTCTTCGCCCAGACCCAGGCACTCGCCTTCGGCAGGACGCCCGACGAGGTCCGCGCCGAAGGGGTGCCCGAGGAACTGGTCCCGCACAAGACGTTCCGGGGCAACCACCCCACGACCACGATCCTCGCCGACCGGCTGACCCCCTCGGTCCTCGGCCAGCTGATCGCGCTCTACGAGCACAAGGTCTTCGTCCAGGGCGCCGTCTGGAACATCGACTCCTTCGACCAGTGGGGCGTCGAGCTCGGCAAGGTACTCGCCAAGAAGATCGAACCGGTCCTGACCGAGGGCACCGGCGGCGAGCGGCTGGACAGCTCCACCGCGACACTGGCCGCCGCCTACCGCACGCTGCGGGGGCGCTGAGCCGATGCCGCGGGGGGAGGGGACGATACGGCTCCGGCCGCCGGTCAACACGCTGGACGGACGGGCCGTGGGCTGGTGGCGCGCCCAGTGGGCGCTGCTCACCGCCGTACCGGTCGTGGTGCTCGGGGTGCTGGGCGCGCTCATCGAACCGGCCCGGTTCTGGCTGCTGCTGCCCGCCGGAGTGCTGGCCGTCACCGGAGCGGTCTGCGCCGTCCTCCTCCCCCTGTGGTGGTTCCGTACCCACCGCTGGGAGGTCACCGAGGACGCGGTGTACGTCCGCACCGGCCTCCTCCGGCAGGAATGGCGGATCGCGCCGATGTCCCGGATCCAGACCGTGGACACCGTGCGCGGCCCGCTGGAACAGCTCTACCGGCTCGCCACGGTCACCGTCACCACCGCGTCCGCCAAGGGCGCGGTGAAGATCGAGGGCCTGGACCACGAGGTGGCGGCCGAGCTGGCCGAACGGCTGACCCGGATCACCCGCGACACCCCGGGCGACGCCACATGAGCGCTGCCGGCGACTGGCGCCGCCTCGCCCCGCGCACGGTCCTGGCCACCGCGCTCGTCACGGCGGGCGTCGCGGCGGGCACGGCCGTGCCGACCACCCTCGGGCTGACCGGCCGGCTCGGCACCGGCCCGGCGGTCCTCTGGGTACTGGCCGGAGCCGTCCTGCTGATCGGCTGCGCGGCGGCCGGCGACCACATCCGCTGGCGCCGCACCCGCTACCGCGTCGGCCCCGGCCGCGTCGACCTCCACACCGGGCTCCTGCTCGTCAAGAAGCGCTCCCTGGCCCGCGAGCGCATCCGCAGCGTCGATCTGACCGCCCACCTGATGCTGCGCCTCCTCGGCCTCGTCACGGTCAGGATCGGCACCGGGGAGCACGCCGGGGGCGAATCCACCCTGGAGCTCGACCCGGTGACCCGCGCCGAGGGCGAACGGCTGCGCCGGCTGCTGCTGGAACGCACCGTCACCGTCCCCGGGGGCAGCCACCGCGAGGGCGACCTGGTCACCCTCGACCCCCGCTGGATCCGCTATGCCCCGGTCTCCTTCGTCGCCCCGATGCTGGGCGGCGCCGCGGCGGGGGCCGTGATGCAGGTCAGCGAATGGGTGGGGGCACAGGGGCAGGTCATCGCCTGGATCGGTGATCGCTTCCGGGAGACCCCGCTGCTCTGGATGATCGTGATCCTGGCCCTGGCGGCCCTTGCCGCAGGTGTCCTCGGCGCGCTCGGACTCTGGGTCGAGATGTGGTGGAACTACCGCCTGGAGCGCGAACCCGGCGGCACCCTGCGGGTCCGGCGCGGGCTGCTGACCACCCGCTCCATCTCGGTCGAGGAGGCCAGACTGCGCGGTGTGGACCTCGTCGAGCCGCTCGGTGTCCGGCTGCTCGGCGCCGCCCGGCTGGACGCGATCACCACGGGGATGGCCAAGGACGAGGACTCGGAGAACGCGGACCACAACACCCTGCTCCCGCCCGCGCCCCGGCGGCTGGCCGACAGCGTCGCCGCCGAGGTGCTGCGGGAGCAGGTCGCCCCGACCGGTGTCCCGCTCACCGGGCACCCCCGCGCGGCCCGCCGCCGCAGGCTGGGCTGGGCGCTCTCGGCGGCCCTGGCCCCCGCCGCGGTCCTGGCCGTGCTCGGGGCACTGCTGACGCCCGTCCTGCTCTGGATCGCGCTCGCCTGGGCGGTGGTGTTCCCGCCCGTCGCGGTCCTGCTCGCGCTGGACGCGTACCGTGCGCTGGGACACGCCATCGGCGGCCGGTATCTGGTGACCCGCTCCGGCACCGTCCGCCGCTCCACCGCCGCGCTGGAGCGGACCGGGGTGATCGGCTGGACGGTCAGGCAGACGTACTTCCAGCGGCGGGCCGGGCTGCTGAGCATCACCGCCACCACGGCCGCCGGAGCGGGCGCCTACACGGCGCACGACGCCGACGCCCACGAGGGCCTCGGCTTCGCCGCCGAGGCCGTCCCCGGCCTGCTGGAACCCTTCCTGGAGCGTGTGACGGCGGAGGCCCGGCCCGCTCGATGAGCGAACCGGGCCTCCGCGGTGTCCTGCCGGCGACCGCTCAGGGAGAGGCCGGCGGATACAGCGCACGCGGCAGCCGCGAGGCCGCCGCGGCGTCCAGCAGCCACAGCGTCCGGGAGCGTCCGTACGCCCCCGCCGCCGGGGCCTGGATCTCCCCGGCACCGGACAGCGCGATGGCCGCGGCCTCCGCCTTGTCCTCGCCCGCCGCCAGCAGCCACACCTCGCGCGCCGCCCGGATCGCGGGCAGCGTGAGGGAGACCCTGGTCGGCGGCGGCTTCGGGGCACCGTGCACACCGACGACGGTGCGCTCGGTCTCCCGTACCGCGGGCAGCTCCGGGAAGAGCGAGGCGACATGGGTGTCCGGGCCCACGCCCAGCATCAGCACGTCGAAAGCCGGTACGGGGCCGTGGTCCTCCGGCCCCGCCGCCGCGGCGAGTTCCGCGGCGTAGCCGGCGGCGGCCGCGTCCGCGTCATTGCCGTACGCGCCGTCCGAGGCCGGCATCGCGTGCACCCGGGCGGGATCCAGCGGCACCGAGTCCAGCAGGGCCTCGCGGGCCTGCGTGACATTGCGCTCCGGGTCGCCCTCGGGCAGGAAGCGCTCGTCGCCCCACCAGAGGTCCAGCCGTGCCCAGTCGACCGCGTCCCGGGCGGGCGCCGCGGCGAGTGCCGCCAGCAGGCCGTTGCCGTTGCGTCCTCCGGTCAGCACCACTGAGGCGTGACCGCGTGCGGCCTGGGAGTCCACGATCCTCGTGATCAGCCGGGCCGCCGCGGCCTGTGCCATCAGCTCCTTGTCGCGGTGCACGACCAGCTGGGGGACCGTCACTTGGACGCCGCCTTCTTGGCCGGGGCCTTCTTCGCGGCCGGGGGCTTCGCCCCGTCGTCGGCGGACGGCTGCTCCGCCGCCCGGACGGCCCGCACCGTCGGCGCGGGTGACGGACCGCCGAGGCGCTCCACACCGAACTTCACCGCGGACTCGTAGGTGTTGTCCGGGTCCAGACGGCGCAGCTCCTCCGCGAGCAGCTCGGCGGTCTCCCGCCGCTTGAGCGCGACGGCGCGGTCCGGCTGCCCCTCCATGGAGAGCGTGGCCAGTGAGCCGTCGGCCCGGTCGAGAACGATGACACCGTTCTTCGTCTCCATCCGGACCGCGGTCAGACCGGGACCGCCGGAGAGCGTGCGCTCCACCGGGACCCCCAGCCGGTCCGCGAGCCACATGGCGAGCAGTTCGCAGCTCGGGTTGTCGCTCTCGCCCTCGACGGTCGCGGCACTGACCGCGGCGGGCTGCTGGTCCAGCGCGGCGGCCAGCATCGAACGCCACGGGGTGATGCGGGTCCAGGCGAGGTCGGTGTCGCCCGGGTTGTACGTCGCCGCGCGTACCGCCAGCTCGTCGAGCGGGCGTTCGGCGGAGTAGGCGTCCGTGATCCGGCGCTGCGCGAGGGCCCCCAGCGGGTCCTTCGCCGGTTCGGCGGGCGCGTCCTCGGGCCACCACACCACGACCGGGGCGTCCGGCAGCAGCAGCGGCAGGACCACCGACTGGGCGTGGTTGGCCAGTTCGCCGTGCAGTCGCAGCACGACGGTCTCGCCGGTGCCGGCGTCGGAGCCGACGCGGACCTCGGCGTCGAGCCGGGCGTCGCGGCGGCTGCGCGGCGAGCGGCTGACCCGCTTGATCACCGCGATGATCCGCGAGGGGTGTTCGCGCGAGGCGTCCCCCGCCGACTTGAGCGCGTCGTACGCGTTCTCCTCGTCGGTGACGATGACCAGCGTGAGCACCATGCCGATGGCCGGGGTGCCGATGGCCCGGCGGGCCGACACCAGGGCCTGGTTGATCTTGCTGGACGTGGTTTCCGTGAGATCGATCTTCATGGCCGGCGCCAGCTCCGTCCGTCGCGTGCGAGCATCTCGTCAGCCTCGGCCGGACCCCAGGTGCCGGCCGCGTACTGCGCGGGCTTGCCGTGCTTGTCCCAGTACTCCTCGATCGGGTCGAGGATGTTCCAGGAGAGTTCGACCTCCTGGTGGCGGGGGAAGAGGTTGGCGTCGCCGAGGAGCACATCGAGGATGAGCCGCTCGTACGCCTCCGGGCTGGACTCCGTGAAGGACTCGCCGTAGGCGAAGTCCATCGTGACGTCCCGGACCTCCATCGAGGTGCCGGGCACCTTGGAGCCGAAGCGCACGGTCACGCCCTCGTCCGGCTGGACCCGGATGACCAGGGCGTTGCTGCCCAGTTCCTCGGTGGCACCGGACTCGAAGGGCAGATACGGGGCCCGCTTGAAGACGACCGCGATCTCGGTGACCCGGCGGCCGAGCCGCTTTCCGGTACGGAGGTAGAACGGCACGCCCGCCCAGCGGCGGTTGTTGATCGTCAGCTTGATCGCGGCGAAGGTGTCGGTCGTCGACTTGGGGTCGATGCCGTCCTCCTCCAGATAGCCGGGGACTTCCTCGCCACCCTGCCACGCGTGCGCGTACTGGCCGCGCACGGTGTGCTTGCCCAGGTCCTCCGGCAGTTCGACCGCCGTGAGCACCTTGAGCTTCTCGGCGACGAGCGCCTTGGGGTGGAAGGAGCCGGGCTCCTCCATCGCCGTCAGCGCCAGCAGCTGGAGCAGGTGGTTCTGGATGACGTCACGGGCCGCGCCGATGCCGTCGTAGTAGCCGGCCCGGCCGCCGATGCCGATGTCCTCGGCCATCGTGATCTGGACGTGGTCGACGTAGGACCGGTTCCAGATCGGCTCGAACATCGTGTTGGCGAAACGCAGAGCCAGGATGTTCTGGACCGTCTCCTTGCCCAGGTAGTGGTCGATCCGGAAGACCTCGTTGGGCGGGAACACATCGTGCACGAGCTGGTTGAGCTCCTGCGCGCTGGTGAGGTCGTGCCCGAACGGCTTCTCGATGACGGCACGCCGCCACGAGCCTTCCTTCTGGTCGGCGAGCCCGTGCTTCTTGAGCTGCTGGACGACCTTGGGGAAGAACTTCGGCGGCACGGACAGGTAGAAGGCGAAGTTGCCTCCCGTGCCCTGCGCCTGGTCGAGCTCCTGGATGGTGGCCTTCAGGGTCTCGAAGGCATCGTCGTCGTCGAAGTTGCCCTGGACGAAGCGCATCCCCTGGATGAGCTGCTGCCAGACCTCTTCGCGGAACGGGGTACGGGCGTGCTGCTTGACGGCGTCGTGGACCTCTTGGGCGAAGTCCTCGTCCTGCCATTCGCGGCGGGCGAAGCCGATGAGCGAGAAGCCCGGCGGCAGCAGGCCGCGGTTGGCCAGGTCGTAGACAGCGGGCATCAGCTTTTTACGGGACAAATCGCCCGTGACGCCGAAGATGACCAGGCCCGACGGCCCCGCGATACGCGGGAGCCGTCGGTCCTGGGCGTCACGAAGCGGGTTGGCTCCGGGAACACCAGACAAGGTGGTCAGCCCTCCGAAGGGGCGAGGCGCTTGAGCTCCGCCTCGGTGGAAGTGAGCAGGTCGTTCCAGGACACGGCGAACTTCTCGACGCCCTCGTCCTCCAGGACCCGCACGACGTCGTCGTAGGAGATCCCGAGCTTCTCGACGGCGTCGAGTTCGGCGCGCGCCTGCTCGTAGGTGCCGGCGATGGTGTCACCGATGATCTGTCCGTGGTCCGCCGTGGCGTTCAGCGTGGCCTCGGGCATGGTGTTCACCGTGCCGGGGGCGACCAGATCGTCGACGTACAGCGTGTCCTTGTACGCGGGGTCCTTGACGCCGGTGGAGGCCCACAGCGGACGCTGCTTGTTGGCCTGTGCCCTGTCGAGGGCGGCCCAGCGGTCGGAGGCGAAGACCTCCTCGTACGCCTGGTAGGCGAGCCGTGCGTTGGCGAGCGCCGCCTTGCCCTTGAGGGCCTTGGCCTCGTCGGTGCCCAGCGCGTCCAGACGCTTGTCGATCTCGCTGTCCACCCGGGAGACGAAGAACGAGGCGACCGAGTGGATCTTGGAGAGGTCCAGACCCGCGGCCTTCGCCTTCTCCAGACCCGCCAGGTAGGCGTCCATGACCTCGCGGTAGCGCTCCAGCGAGAAGATCAGCGTCACATTGACACTGATGCCCTTGCCGATGACCTCGGTGATCGCCGGCAGACCGGCCTTCGTCGCCGGGATCTTGATGAGCGTGTTCGGCCGGTCCACCAGCCAGGCCAGCTGCTTGGCCTCGGCGACGGTCGGCGCGGTGTGGTGGGCCAGCCGCGGGTCCACCTCGATGGAGACCCGGCCGTCCTGGCCGTCGGTCGCGTCGAAGACCGGACGCAGGATGTCGGCGGCGTCACGGACGTCCGCCGTCGTGATCATGCGGATGGCCTCGTCGACGGTCACCTTGCGGGTGGCGAGGTCGGTGAGCTGCTGCTCGTAGCCGTCGCCCGAGGAGATCGCCTTCTGGAAGATCGACGGGTTGGTGGTGACACCCACGACGTGGCTCTGGTCGATCAGCTCCGCGAGATTGCCGGAGGTGATCCGCTTGCGCGACAGGTCGTCGAGCCAGATCGCCACGCCCTCGTCGGAGAGGCGCTTGAGTGCGTCTGTCATGAGAATTGCATCTCCTACTAGTCGTATATACCGGCGTCAGCGCGCGGCGGCGGCGAGAGATTCCCGCGCGGCGGCGGCCACGTGCTCGGCGGTGAAGCCGAACTCCCGGAACAGCACCTTCGCGTCGGCCGAGGCACCGAAGTGCTCCAGCGACACGATCCGCCCGGCGTCACCGACGTACCGGTACCAGGTCAGGCCGATGCCCGCCTCGACGGCGACCCGGGCCTTCACGGACGGCGGCAGGACGCTGTCGCGGTACGCCTGGTCCTGCTCCTCGAACCACTCGACCGACGGCATCGAGACGACCCGGGTCGGCACCCCGGCCGCCTGGAGCTGCTCGCGCGCCTCCACGGCGAGCTGCACCTCGGAGCCGGTGCCGATCAGCAGGACCTGCGGCTCGCCGCCCTCGGCGTCGAAGAGCACATAGCCGCCCCTGGCCGCGTCCTCGTTCGCCTCGTACGTCGGCACACCCTGGCGGGTCAGCGCCAGACCGTGCGGGGCGCCCTTGCCGAACACCTTGGTGTAGCGGCGCAGGATCTCGCGCCAGGCGATCGTGGTCTCGTTGGCGTCGGCCGGGCGCACGATGTTCAGACCCGGGATGGCGCGCAGCGCGGCCAGGTGCTCCACCGGCTGGTGGGTCGGGCCGTCCTCGCCCAGACCGACCGAGTCGTGCGTCCACACGTACGTCACCGGCAGGTGCATCAGCGCGGACAGACGCACCGCGTTGCGCATGTAGTCGGAGAACACCAGGAAGGTGCCGCCGTAGATACGGGTGTTGCCGTGCAGCGCGATGCCGTTCATGGCGGCGGCCATGGCGTGCTCACGGATACCGAAGTGGATCGTGCGGCCGTACGGGTCCGCGCCCGGCAGCGGGTTGCCCGCCGGGAGGAACGAGGAGTTCTTGTCGATCGTGGTGTTGTTCGAGCCCGCGAGGTCGGCGGAGCCGCCCCACAGCTCGGGGATGACCCCGCCCAGGGCCTGGAGCACCTTGCCGGACGCGGCGCGGGTGGCGACGCTCTTGCCCGCCTCGAAGAGGGGAAGCTTCTCCTCCCAGCCCGTGGGCAGCTCGCCCGCGGCGATCCGGTCGAACTCGGCGGCGCGCTCCGGGTTGGCGGTGCGCCACGCGGCGAAGGACTTCTCCCAGGTGGCCTTGGACTCACGGCCGCGGTCCAGCGCCTCGCGGGTGTGCGCGATGACCTCGTCGGAGACCTCGAAGGACTTCTCCGGGTCGAAGCCGAGGACCCGCTTGGTGGCGGCGACCTCGTCGTCGCCGAGCGCCGAGCCGTGCGCGGCCTCGGTGTTCTGGGCGTGCGGGGCGGGCCAGGCGATGATCGACCGGGCCGCGATGAACGACGGGCGCCCGGTCTCGGCCTTGGCGGCCAGCAGCGCCTCGTACAGACCCCTGGGGTCGAGGTCACCGCTGGGCAGCTGCTCGACGCGCTGGACGTGCCAGCCGTACGCCTCGTAGCGCTTGAGGGTGTCCTCGGAGACCGCGGTCTCCGTGTCGCCCTCGATGGAGATGTGGTTGTCGTCCCACAGCAGGGTCAGGTTGCCCAGCTTCTGGTGACCGGCCAGCGAGGAGGCCTCGGCCGAGATGCCCTCCTGGAGGCAGCCGTCACCGGCGATGACCCAGATGTTGTGGTCGAACGGGGAGGTGCCGGGGGCCGCGTCCGGGTCGAACAGGCCGCGCTCGTACCGTGCCGCCATGGCCATGCCCACGGCGTTGGCGACACCCTGGCCCAGCGGCCCGGTGGTCGTCTCGACGCCCGTGGTGTGCCCGTACTCCGGGTGGCCGGGGGTCTTGGAGCCCCAGGTGCGGAAGGCCTTCAGATCATCGAGCTCCAGGCCGTAGCCGGCCAGGTAGAGCTGGATGTAGAGGGTCAGGCTGGAGTGGCCCGCGGAGAGGACGAACCGGTCACGGCCGGTCCAGTCGGCGTCCGCCGGGTCGTGCCGCATCACCTTCTGGAAGAGGGTGTACGCGGCGGGAGCCAGGCTCATGGCCGTACCCGGGTGGCCGTTTCCGACCTTCTGTACGGCGTCCGCGGCGAGGACGCGGACAGTGTCCACGGCCCGCTGGTCCAATTCGGTCCACTGGAGGTCTGTGGTGGTCGGCTTGGTGCTCACCCTGAGTCAGGGCTCCTCTCCACTGTTGTAACCGGTGGCTGTTACCGCACCGGGCATTGTCGAGCCTACCCCCGTCACCACGCTCGATTTCCGGGCTCTTTCCAGGGTGCGGGCGACCCACGCGGTTCGCCCGTCGGCGGAATGCGTCCGTTCATTGCCGCGCCACCTCAACACGACCCCACCCCCGCGAAGATCGGTGTATCCCCAACGTCTACAGTGGTCTGGTTCGCGCAAGTCTTTACCGGGCCTTCACTCCCGGAGCTTGCTGGGATTTCTCTGTCAGGGGTGTGCGTGACGGCCGTCGAGTCCCGACCCGCAGGGGTCGCCTTGACTCCGAGCCCAGGGGGCCATCGCCCGTTCGGGGCCCGCATCAAGGCATTCGTGGCGCTTACCAAGCCGCGGATCATCGAGCTGTTGCTCATCACCACCGTTCCGGTGATGTTCCTCGCCGCTCAGGGTGTGCCCGACCTGTGGCTCGTACTCACTACCACCATCGGTGGATATCTCTCCGCCGGCGGTGCCAATGCGCTGAACATGTACATCGACCGCGACATCGACGCGTTGATGGACCGTACGTCACAGCGCCCGCTGGTCACCGGCATGGTGAGCCCGCGCGAGTGCCTGGCCTTCGGAATCGCCCTCGCGGTGATTTCCACCGCCTGGTTCGCGTTCTTCGTCAACTGGCTCTCGGCATGGCTCGCGCTCGGCGCGCTCCTCTTCTACGTCGTCGTCTACACGATGCTGCTGAAGCGCCGTACCTCGCAGAACATCGTCTGGGGCGGAATCGCCGGATGCCTCCCGGTCCTCATCGGCTGGTCCTCGGTGACCAACTCGATGTCCTGGGCCGCCGTCATCCTCTTCGCGGTCATGTTCTTCTGGACGCCGCCGCACTACTGGCCGCTGTCCATGAAGGTCAAGGACGACTACGCCCGGGTCGGCGTGCCGATGCTCCCCGTCGTCGCCACCAATCAGGTGGTCGCCCGCCAGATCGTCATCTACAGCTGGGTGATGGTCGGGGTCTCGCTGCTGCTGACGCCGCTGGGCTACACGGGCTGGTTCTACACGGTGGTGGCGGTGCTCTCCGGCGCCTTCTGGCTCTGGGAGGCGCACGGCCTGCAGAGCCGCGCCAAGGCCGGGGTGACCGGCGCCAAGCTCAAGGAGATGCGGCTGTTCCACTGGTCCATCACCTATGTCTCGCTCCTCTTCGTCGCCGTCGCGGTGGATCCCTTCCTGCGCTGACGAGTCACCCGCCGCACGGGCGGGGTACGTGGCCTGGGCCACGTACCCCGCCCGTCGCCGTTTGATCTACCCGTCGGTAGCATCCTGTGCATGGCAGAGACGGCAGCAGACACGGCAGAGACCCGGCGGGCGGACAGCAGGCGGGAGGCCCGCGCGGAGCGCAGGGCGGCGAGGCTCGCCAAGCAGATCGGCGCCTTCGCCAAGGAGCACGGCGGGGCCGAGGGGCAGCTCGCCCACATCGGGGAGTCCGGCACCCGCATCGTCCTCGTCGGCGAGGACGGCGGCTGGGGCGACCTGGTCGCACCGTCGTACGCCGTCGCCGAGAACGCGGCGCGGAAGTCCGGCATCACGATGCACGAGTCCTTCGACGGCGACTTCGCGGCCAAGGTCCGCACCGGTCCGTACGAGTGGTCGAGGATGGCGGGCATCCAGGTCGGCGGCCCGTCCAACGACCGCTGAGCCGTCCGCCCGGCACAGCCCGGCGGCGGCCCGCCCGGAGTTCACTCGTCGGGCCGTACGCACGCGTGGGTCCCGGGCGCGTCCCGGGCCCCGGACGCACGATCGCCGCCCCCGGCAGCCGGGGGCGGCGATCGTGCGTCCGGGAGGTCCGTCGCCCTCCGGCGGTTCAGCTCGCGGGCGCGGGCGTGGCCTTCTGCTGCTCGGCGGACGGGCCCGGGACCGGGGTGCTCGCCTCGGCCGGCCGCTCGCGCATGCTCAGCGCCAGCCGCAGCACGGCGATCCACATCAGGGACGAGCCGAACATGTGGAGGCCGACCAGGACCTCGGGCACATCACTGAAGTACTGCACGTAGCCGATCCCGCCCTGTGCCACCAGCACGATCAGCAGGTCGCGGGCGCGTGCCCGGGTGTCGGCGGGGGCGTCCACCGTCCGCAGGGCCAGCCACATGCCGATGGCCAGGGCGCAGACGACCCAGGCGGCGATGGCGTGCACATGGGCCGCCGCGTTCCAGTCCCACGGCATGCGCGGGACGTCGCTGCTGTCACCGGCGTGCTTGCCGGAGCCGGTCACCGTCGTACCGAGCGCGATCAGGACCACCGAGGTGCCGACGATGGCCCAGGACAGGCCGCGTACGGGACGCGGTGCGCGGGGACGGCGCGGGCCGTCGCCCTCGCCGACCCGGACCCAGGTGATGACCGCGACGGTGAGCAGGCAGTTGGCCAGCAGGAAGTGTCCGGCCACGGACCACGGGTTGAGGCCGGCCCAGACCGTGATCCCGCCGATGACGGCGTTCCCCATCACGAGCCAGAACTGGGACCAGGCCAGCCGCGTCAGGGCGCGGCGCCGGGGCTTGGCGGAACGCGCCGAGATGATCGCCCAGCCGACCGCGGCCGACAGGACGTAGGTGAGCATGCGGTTGCCGAATTCGATGGCGCCGTGCAGGCCCTGCTCGGGCGTGGCGAAGAGGCTCTCGTCGGTGCACTTGGGCCAGGTGTCGCAGCCCAGACCGGAGCCGGTCAGCCGGACGGCGCCGCCGGTGATGATGATGAACACGGTCATCACGACCGCGGAGAGCGCGGCGCGCCGGACCACCTTGGTGGACGGCGTCCAGCGCTTGGCGATGTAGGAGAGGGGTGTTTCCACGCGCACCATCGTAGGCCGGGGCTTGTGCATGTTTTCACGAGGGGTGGGGTGGTTCCCGGACGACTCAGGACATCACCGGAATGTCAGCAGGTGGTCACCTGGAAGGACACGTGCTCACCGCGCCGGCAGGCGCGTGCTCACTCCCAGCGGAAGAACCGTGCCGCCGCGCCCAGCCCCAGCACCGACCAGACCGCCAGGATCCCGAGATCGCCCCAGGGGACGGACGCGCCGTGCTGGAGCACGTCCCGCAGTCCGTCCGAGAGCGCCGAGATCGGCAGCAGCCCCAGCACCGACTGCACCCCTTCGGGGAACTTGTCCAGCGGCACGATGACCCCGCCGCCGACCAGCAGCAGCAGGAAGACCAGGTTGGCGGCCGCGAGTGTCGCCTCCGCCTTCAGCGTCCCGGCCATCAGCAGCCCGAGTCCGGAGAAGGCCGCGGTGCCCAGTACGAGGAGCAGCAGGACGGCGACGGGGCCGCCGTGCGGCGACCAGCCCAGCGCGAAGGCGATGACGGTCAGCAGCACGATCTGGAGCACTTCGGTGACCAGGACGGACAGCGTCTTGGCGGTCATCAGCGCCCAGCGCGGCAGCGGTGAGGCGCCGAGCCGCTTGAGCACCCCGTAGCGGCGCTCGAAGCCGGTGGCGATGGCCTGGCCGGTGAAGGCCGTGGACATCACCGCGAGCGCGAGGATGCCGGGCGTCAGGAAGTCGACCGGCTCGCCCGAGCCGGTGTCGATGACGTCGACGGCGCTGAACAGCACCAGCAGCAGCGTCGGGATGATCACCGTCAGCAGCAGCTGCTCGCCGTTGCGCAGCAGCATCCGTGTCTCCAGCGCGGTCTGCGCGGCGATCATGCGGGGCAGCGGGGCGGCGCCGGGGCGCGGGGAGTACGTACCGGCGCTCATGCGCGCAGCTCCTTGCCGGTCAGTTCGAGGAAGACGTCCTCCAGGGTGTGCCGCTCCACGGAGATGCCGTCCGGCATGACCCCGTGCTGGGCGCACCAGGAGGTGACGGTGGCCAGGAGCTTCGGATCGATCTGTCCCGTGATGCGGTACGTCCCCGGGAGCGGCTCGGCGGCGCCGCTGCCGTCGGGCAGGGCCTTGAGCAGCGAGGCGAGGTCCAGGCCGGGCCGTCCCGTGAAGCGCAGGGTGTTCTCGGCGCCGCCGCGGCACAGCTGTTCCGGGCTGCCCCGGGTGATGACCCGGCCCGCGTCGATGATCGCGACCTCGTCGGCGAGCTCCTCCGCCTCGTCCATGAAGTGGGTGGTCAGCACGGTCGACACGCCGTCGGCGCGCAGTTCCTTCACGAGTTCCCAGGTGGAGCGGCGGGCCTGCGGGTCCAGGCCCGCGGTCGGCTCGTCCAGGAAGAGCAGTTCGGGGCGGCCGACGACCGCCATGGCGAGCGAGAGCCGCTGCTGCTGGCCGCCGGAGAGCCGCCGGTACGCCGTCCGGCCGCAGCCGCCGAGGCCGAGGCGGTCGATCAGGGCGTCGACGTCCAGGGGATGGGCGTGCAGCCGGGCCATGTGGCGGAGCATCTCCTCCGCCCGCGCGCCCGAGTAGACCCCGCCGGACTGGAGCATCACACCGATCCTCGGGCGGAGCTTCTCCGCCTCGGTGACCGGGTCGAGGCCGAGCACCCGGACGGTTCCCGCGTCGGGGCGGCGGTATCCCTCGCAGGTCTCGATGGTGGTGGTCTTCCCGGCGCCGTTCGGGCCGAGGACCGCGGTCACCGCGCCGGCCGGAACGGTCAGGTCGAGGCCGTCGAGGGCGGTCTTGGCGCCGTACCGCTTCACCAGGCCCTCGACCAGTACGACAGGCTCGCTCTTCATGGCGGGTAAGTCTAGGCAGGCCGGGGAGGCGGTTCGTCCCCGGGGAGCCCCGCGGGGGCGGGTCCGGACCGGTCCGCGAGGCCAGATTAGGTGACCCTAAGTGACGAATCGCACCGTTGATCGTTCCGGACCGTGGTTGTCAGGGCCGGATGAATTACGCAACAATGGCGTTGTGAAATACGTTGGCGAGGCTCCGCAGGAGGAACTCGCGACCGGTGAGCGCTCGACGCGCAACCGGGTCGCGCGCTCCATCCTGGACCACGGCCCTTCCACCGCAGCCGATCTGGCGAAGCGGGTGGGTCTGACCCAGGCCGCTGTCCGCCGCCACCTCGACGCACTCGTCGCCGACGATGTCGTCGAGCCCCGTGAACAGCGGGTCTACGGCGCGAGGACCCGCGGCCGCCCCGCCAAGGTGTTCGCCCTGACCGCCTGCGGCCGGGACGCTTTCGACCAGTCCTACGACAAGCTCGCCGCGGACGCCCTGCGCTGGATCGCCGAGACCTCGGGCGACGCGGCGGTGCTCGCCTTCGCCCGTGCCCGGATGGCCGAGCAGGCCGAGGGATACCGCGAGGCGGTCGAGGCCGCGGCTCCCGAGGACCGCGCCGAGGCGTTGGCCAAGGCCCTGTCCGCCGACGGGTACGCTGCCATGGCGCGAAGTGCGCCGGGCCCCCAGCAGGGCGAGCAGCTGTGCCAGCACCACTGCCCGGTCGCGCATGTCGCCGAACAGTTCCCACAGCTGTGCGAGGCGGAGACGGAATTCTTCTCCAGCCTCCTCGGGACCCATGTGCAGCGTCTGGCCACCCTTGCCCACGGCGACGGCGTGTGCACGACCTTCGTGCCGCGCAGCGCTCACGCAGCACCATCACAGACCACCCCATCAGCATCTGCAAGCACGGCCGGGAGGAACCCCGCATGACGCTCCCCACGGAGACTGCCCACCCTGAGCTCGAGGGTCTGGGCACGTACGAATTCGGCTGGGCCGACTCCGACGCGGCAGGAGCGGCGGCGAAGCGCGGCCTCTCCGAGGCTGTCGTCCGCGACATCTCGGGCAAGAAGAGCGAGCCCGAATGGATGCTGAAGCTGCGGCTCAAGGGCCTGAAGCTGTTCGGCAAGAAGCCCATGCCGAACTGGGGCTCCGACCTGTCGGGCATCGACTTCGACAACATCAAGTATTTTGTACGGTCCACCGAGAAGCAGGCGGAGTCCTGGGAGGACCTGCCCGAGGACATCAAGAACACGTACGACAAGCTCGGCATCCCCGAGGCGGAGAAGCAGCGCCTGGTCGCCGGTGTCGCCGCGCAGTACGAGTCCGAGGTCGTCTACCACCAGATCCGTGAGGACCTGGAGGAGCAGGGCGTCATCTTCCTCGACACCGACACCGCGCTGAAGGAGCACCCGGAGCTCTTCAAGGAGTACTTCGGCACCGTCATCCCGGTCGGCGACAACAAGTTCGCCTCGCTGAACACGGCCGTGTGGTCCGGCGGATCGTTCATCTACGTTCCCAAGGGTGTCCACGTCGACATCCCGCTCCAGGCCTACTTCCGTATCAACACGGAGAACATGGGCCAGTTCGAGCGGACGCTGATCATCGTCGACGAGGACGCCTACGTCCACTACGTCGAGGGCTGCACCGCGCCGATCTACTCCTCGGACTCGCTGCACAGCGCCGTGGTCGAGATCATCGTGAAGAAGGGCGGCCGCTGCCGCTACACGACCATCCAGAACTGGTCGAACAACGTCTACAACCTCGTCACCAAGCGCGCCGTGGCGTACGAGGGCGCGACCATGGAGTGGGTCGACGGCAACATCGGCTCCAAGGTCACCATGAAGTACCCGGCGGTCTACCTGATGGGCGAGCACGCCAAGGGCGAGACGCTCTCCATCGCCTTCGCGGGCGAGGGCCAGCACCAGGACGCCGGCGCCAAGATGGTCCACATGGCCCCGAACACCTCCTCCAACATCGTCTCCAAGTCGGTGGCGCGAGGCGGCGGCCGTACCTCCTACCGCGGTCTGATCGAGATCGGCGAGGGCGCGCCGGGCGCGAAGTCCAACGTGCTCTGTGACGCGCTGCTGGTCGACACGATCTCGCGCTCCGACACCTATCCCTACGTCGACGTCCGCGAGGACGACGTGTCGATGGGCCACGAGGCGACCGTCTCCAAGGTCTCCGAGGACCAGCTCTTCTACCTCATGAGCCGTGGACTCACCGAGTTCGAGGCCATGGCGATGATCGTGCGCGGCTTCGTCGAGCCGATCGCGAAGGAGCTGCCCATGGAGTACGCCCTGGAGCTCAACCGGCTGATCGAGCTGCAGATGGAGGGTTCGGTCGGCTAGTACGGCCGCGCGCCGTACCACCGGACGAATCCCGAGTTCCTGACTGAGAAAGCGAGCACTACGACAGCCATGGCTGAGGCTCAGAACATTCCGGCGGGCTCCACCACCGCCGGGTCCATCGCGGTGGCCGCCGAGTCGACCGTCGCCACGCGCATGAGCGCCCCCCCGTCCTTCGACGTCGCGGACTTCCCGGTCCCGCACGGCCGCGAGGAGGAATGGCGCTTCACGCCGCTGGAGCGGCTGCGCGGGCTGCACGACGGCACGGCCGTCGCCACCGGCGGCGGCGTCAAGGTCGCGATCGAGGCGCCCGAGGGCGTCACCGTCGAGACCGTCGGCCGCGACGACGCGCGGCTCGGCAGGGCCGGTACGCCGGTGGACCGGGTCGCCGCCCAGGCGTACTCCGCCTTCGAGAAGGCCTCGGTCGTCACGGTCGCCAAGGAAGCCGTGCTCACCGAGCCGGTCCGGATCGCCGTGCACGGCGAGGGCGGTGTGGCCTACGGCCACCAGGTCATCGAGCTGGGCGCCTTCGCCGAAGCCGTCGTCGTCATCGACCACACCGGTGACGCGGTGCTCGCCGCCAACGTCGACTACGTCCTCGGCGACGGCGCGAAGCTGACCGTCGTCTCCGTCCAGGACTGGGACGACACGGCTGTCCATGTCGGCCAGCACAACGCGCTGGTCGGCCGGGACGCCTCCTTCAAGTCGGTCGTCGTCACCTTCGGCGGGGACCTGGTGCGGCTGCACCCGCGGGTCGCCTACGCGGGCACCGGCGGCGAGGCCGAGCTCTTCGGCCTGTACTTCACCGACAAGGGCCAGCACCAGGAGCACCGCCTCCTGGTCGACCACAACACCCCGCACTGCAAGTCCAACGCGGTGTACAAGGGCGCGCTCCAGGGCGAGGGCGCTCACGCCGTGTGGATCGGTGACGTCCTCATCCAGGCCAGGGCCGAGGGCACCGACACCTACGAGATGAACCGGAACCTCGTCCTCACGGACGGCGCCCGGGTCGACTCCGTACCCAACCTGGAGATCGAGACCGGCGAGATCGTCGGCGCCGGCCACGCCTCGGCGACCGGCCGCTTCGACGACGAGCAGCTCTTCTACCTCCAGTCGCGCGGTATCCCGGCCGAGGAGGCCCGCCGTCTCGTCGTGCGCGGCTTCTTCGCCGAGCTGGTCCAGCAGATCGGCCTGCCGGACGTCGAAGCGCGTCTCCTCGACAAGATCGAGGCCGAGCTGAAGGCGTCCGTCTGATGACCTTCGTCAAAGCCTGTGCGCTGAGTGAGCTGGAGGACGACACCCCCAAGCGGGTGGAGCTCGACGGCACACCCGTCTCCGTCGTCCGCACCGAGGGCGAGGTGTTCGCGATCAACGACATCTGCTCGCACGCGAACGTCTCGCTGTCGGAGGGCGAGGTGGAGGACTGCATGATCGAGTGCTGGCTGCACGGATCGAGCTTCGACCTCCGTACCGGCAAGCCGTCCGGCCTTCCCGCGACGCGCCCCGTCCCCGTATACCCCGTAAAGATCGAAGGGGACGATGTGCTCGTCTCCGTCACCCAGGAGTCCTGAGTCACCCATGGCAACGCTTGAAATCCGCGACCTGCACGTCACCGTCGAGGCCGACAACGCCACGAAGGAGATCCTCAAGGGCGTCGACCTGACCGTGAAGCAGGGCGAGACCCACGCCATCATGGGCCCCAACGGGTCCGGCAAGTCCACCCTCGCGTACTCGCTGGCGGGTCACCCCAAGTACACGATCACGCAGGGCACGGTCACCCTCGGCGGCGAGGACGTCCTGGAGATGTCCGTCGACGAGCGCGCCCGCGCCGGCCTGTTCCTCGCCATGCAGTACCCGGTCGAGATCCCCGGTGTCTCGGTCTCCAACTTCCTGCGCACCTCCGCCACCGCCGTCCGCGGCGAGGCGCCCAAGCTGCGTACGTGGGTGAAGGAGGTCAAGGAGACGATGGCCGGGCTCCAGATGGACCCGTCCTTCGCCGAGCGCAACGTCAACGAGGGCTTCTCCGGCGGTGAGAAGAAGCGCCACGAGATCCTTCAGCTGGAGCTCCTCAAGCCGAAGATCGCGATCCTCGACGAGACGGACTCCGGTCTGGACGTCGACGCGCTGAAGACCGTCTCCGAAGGAGTCAACCGGGTCCGTGAGGGCGGCGAGGTCGGCACCCTGCTGATCACGCACTACACGCGGATCCTCCGCTACATCAAGCCCGACTTCGTGCATGTCTTCGCCAACGGCCGTATCGCCGAGTCCGGCGGCGCCGAGCTCGCCGACAAGCTGGAGGACGAGGGCTACGAGGCATACGTGAAGGGTGGCGCTTCCGCGTGACTGACGCCCGACAGGGGCTCTCCGGCCTCCTCGACACCGAGGCGATCCGCAAGGACTTCCCCCTCCTGGACCGCACGGTTCACGACGGCAAGAAGATCGTGTACCTGGACAGCGCGGCGACCTCGCAGAAGCCGCGGCAGGTCCTCGACGCTCTCAACGAGTACTACGAGCGGCACAACGCCAACGTCCACCGCGGTGTGTACACCATCGCGGAGGAGGCCACCGCGCTGTACGAGGGCGCTCGCGACAAGGTCGCGGCCTTCATCAACGCGCCCAGCCGCAACGAGGTGATCTTCACGAAGAACGCCTCCGAGTCGCTCAACCTCGTGGCCAACATGCTGGGCTGGGCGGACGAGCCCTATCGGGTCGACCGCGACACCGAGATCGTCACCACCGAGATGGAGCACCACTCCAACATCGTGCCGTGGCAGCTGCTCTCGCAGCGCACCGGCGCGAAGCTGAAGTGGTTCGGCATCACGGACGACGGCCGTCTCGACCTGTCCAACATCGACGAGATCATCACGGAGAAGACGAAGATCGTCTCCTTCACCCTGGTCTCGAACATCATGGGCACGATCAACCCGGTCGAGAAGATCATCCGCCGCGCCCAGCAGGTCGGCGCGCTGGTCTGCATCGACGCCTCGCAGGCGGCCCCGCACATGGTGCTCGACGTGCAGGCGCTGCAGGCTGACTTCGTGGCCTTCACCGGCCACAAGATGGTCGGTCCGACCGGTATCGGCGTGCTGTGGGGACGGCAGGAACTCCTGGAGGACCTGCCCCCGTTCCTCGGCGGCGGCGAGATGATCGAAACCGTGTCGATGCACTCGTCGACGTATGCCCCCGCGCCGCACAAGTTCGAGGCGGGTACGCCCCCGATCGCCCAGGCCGTCGGCCTCGGCGCGGCCGTGGACTACCTCTCGGCGATCGGCATGGAGAAGATCTACCGCCACGAGCACGCGATCACCGAGTACGCGGTGAAGCGGCTCCTGGAGGTCCAGGACCTCAGGATCATCGGTCCGGCGACGGCCGAGGACCGCGGCGCCACGATCTCCTTCACGCTCGGCGACATCCACCCGCATGACGTGGGCCAGGTCCTCGACGAGGAGGGCATCGCCGTCCGGGTCGGCCACCACTGCGCGCGGCCGGTCTGCCTGCGGTACGGAATTCCTGCGACGACGCGAGCGTCGTTCTATCTGTACTCCACGCCCGCCGAGGTCGACGCCCTGGTGGACGGTCTGGAGCACGTCCGGAACTTCTTCGGCTGAGGGCTGACTGGTGAAGCTTGATTCGATGTACCAGGAAGTGATCCTGGACCACTACAAGCACCCCCATGGGCGTGGCCTGCGGGACGGCGACGCCGAGGTGCATCACGTCAACCCGACGTGCGGTGACGAGATCACGCTCCGGGTGAAGTACGACGGCGAGACCATCGCCGACGTGAGCTACGAGGGCCAGGGCTGCTCCATCAGCCAGGCCAGCGCCTCCGTGCTGAACGAGCTGCTGGTCGGCAAGGAGCTCGCCCAGGCGCAGCGGATCCAGGACGCGTTCCTGGAACTGATGCAGTCCAAGGGTCAGCTGGAGCCGGACGAGGAGATGGAGGAGGTGCTGGAGGACGCGGTCGCGTTCGCCGGTGTCTCCAAGTACCCGGCCCGGGTCAAGTGCGCGCTGCTGAGCTGGATGGCGTGGAAGGACGCGACGGCGAAGGCGCTGTCCGAAGGGAAGACGGCATGAGCGACAACGAGACTCTCACCACCAAGCCGGCCTCCGAGGAGGAGGTCCGCGAGGCGCTGTACGACGTGGTCGACCCCGAGCTGGGCATCGACGTCGTCAACCTGGGGCTGATCTACGGCATCCACGTCGACGACGCCAATATCGCCACTCTCGACATGACCCTGACGTCCGCGGCCTGTCCGCTGACCGATGTCATCGAGGACCAGGCGAAGTCCGCGACCGACGGCATCGTCAGCGAGCTGCGGATCAACTGGGTCTGGATGCCGCCGTGGGGCCCGGACAAGATCACGGACGACGGGCGCGAGCAGCTGCGCGCGCTGGGCTTCAACGTCTGAGACGTCCCGTCCCACGTCCGGTGGTCCGTCGCGTCACCCCGTGGCGTCGCCCCGTCGCCCCCTTTTGTACGACAGTGAACGGCCGTGCCCGCCAGTCTGCCTGGCGGGCACGGCCGTTCACGTGTCAGCGGCGACGTCGGCCGCCGCGGGGTCCGCAGGTCACGGGGTGGCCGGGGGCGGGCCGTACTGCTCGGGCAGCACGACGGCCGCCTCGGCCAGGACCGGGCCCAGGTTCTCCGTGCGGATGCGCCGGTCCACGTAGAGCAGGCCGACGACCAGCGGCGGGAAGATGGTGGAGAACAGCTGGCTGATCATCTGGCTGATCAGCATGAGTACGATCAGACCGCTCATGGCGGCCACGATCGCGCCGGCACTCGCGTCGGGTGCCAGCTCGTCGGTGTCGGTCATGCCCGGGAACGAGCCCATGACCGAGAACGGCATCTGGAGCAGCGAGCCGGCCATCGACGCCATGACGTATCCGAGCAGCGAGATCCCCAGGATGCGCCACCAGTCGCCGCGCACCAGCTGGGACGAGCGGCGCAGGGCCGCGATCGGGCCCTGGTCCTCGAAGACCACGATCGACGGGGCCAGCGAGAACTTCACCCAGAGCCAGATCGCCAGCGGCACGAGGAGCAGGGTGCCGGGAACGCCGATCCACAGCATCGGCAGGACGCCGTCCGCATCGGCCACGAAGTAGATGATCATGCCGATGAAGGCGGTCATGGCGAGCAGCGTCGGTACAAGGGCGATCAGCGCCGTGAGGAACACGGTGCCGATCATGGCCCAGACCCGGGCCCAGGCCCGCTTCCAGACCGCCCCGAAGGTGGCCGGGCGGCCGAGCACGGCCTGCTGGAGTATCGCCGGGACGGCGGCCTGCATCAGGGCGGCGGCCAGGATGTACACGACGATGCCGATGATGATCACCACACCGAAGGCGACCGCCAGCGGGATCCAGTCGTCCGAGGCCGGGGCCTGTGAGGACGAGGACCCCCAGTAGTCGTCGGCCGTGACCACGTCCCAGTGGACGGCGACGGCGGAGAACGCGACGAGCGCCGCCGCCACCAGCAGCAGCGTCGCCCCGGCGAAGGCGGTCACACCCATGCCGAACAGGGGCTTCCAGTAGCGCCCCATGGTGGAGAAGGCACCGCTGAGTATGTCCGAGACCCTCAGCGGCGCGAGGGGTATGACTCCCGGCTTCGGCGGTGCCGCCCAGGTGCCGCCCCACCCCCCGCCGCCCCAGCCCCCGCCTCCGGGGGGCCCTCCATAAGGCACCCCTCCGGGCGGCCCTCCGTAGGGGCCCCCGCCGTGCGGGGCCCCGCCGTAGGGTGCGCCCCCGCCGGGGCCCCCGCCCCACCCTGCATCCTGCGTCACTGCGTCTCCGTCGTGTCGTCGGCCGTGTCGTGGCCGTGTCATGGCTGTGCCGTGGTCGTGCTGTCGTGCCGTGTCCTCGGTCGGGACACCGTAGCGTCCTGGGCGGACGGTTGATGTGTACGGGCGTACGCAACGATGCGTACACTCGTACACATGGGATACGGACTGCTGGCGGCTGCCATAGCCGCCGAGGTGACCGCGACGACGGCCATGAAGTACAGCGAGGGCTTCACCCGGCTCTGGCCCTCCCTGATCACCCTCGCGGGGTATGTCCTCGCCTTCGCCCTGCTCGCGCAGACCCTGAAGACGCTCTCCGTGGGCACGGCCTACGCGATCTGGGCCGGGGTGGGCACCGCCGCCGTCGCCGCGATCGGCGTGATCTTCATGGGGGAGTCCGGGAATCTGCTCAAGGTTGCGGGCATCGCCCTGATCATCGCCGGGGTCGTGGTCCTCAACCTGGGAGGAGCCCACTGATGGCCCGGCGCTACGACCCCGACCGGCGCGAGCACATCATCGACGCGGCGCTCCGTGTGGTCGAGGCCAGGGGCATCGCGGGACTCAGCCACCGCTCCGTGGCCGCCGAGGCCGATGTGCCGCTCGGCTCGACGACGTACCACTTCGGCTCGCTCGACGAGCTGCTGATCGCCGCCCTGCGCCGCTGCAACGAGAACTTCGCCCAGGCCCTGCGGGAGAGCGATGTCCTCGCCGGGGTCCCGGGCCGGGGGGACGGGGCCGTGCTGGCCGAGGAGCTGAGCAGGCTGCTGGGCGAGTGGTTCGAGGGCGGACGCGGGGCGACGGAGCTGGAGTACGAGCTGTATCTCGCCGCGCTGCGCCGCCCCGCGCTGCGCCCGGTCGCCGCCGAGTGGACCGACGGTGCGGTCGAACTGCTGACCCGGCAGACCGACCCGGCCACCGCGCGGGCGCTCGTCGCGCTGATGGACGGGATCTGCCTCCAGGTGCTGCTCACCGGGGGTTCCTACGACGCGCGCTACACCCGGGAGATGCTGGCGAGAGTCGCGGACGCGCCCCCGCGCCCCTGACGGTCCGGGTCCGCCCGCCCCGCAGTCCGCCCGGACCCCTTGCCCGGCCGCCGTGCCGGTCCCGCCCTCCGGCCCGCAGTCCGTCCGGCCGCCCCGCAGTCCGTTCGGCCGCCCCGCAGTCCGTCCGCTCAGCAGTCCGTCCGTCCGCTCAGCCGGACGTGCCCAGGCGGCGCACCGTGTCCAGTGCCGTGCGGACGCTCGCCTCGATGTCCGTGATCGGGTAGAGCACCTCGTGGACCGTCCGGTCCCGGTCCACCACCAGGGTCAGCCGCTTGAGCCGGCTCACGCCCGCCACACGGAACGTCGGCAGCCGCAGGGCCGCCGTCAGGGTCAGCTCGGCGTCGGAGAGGAGCGGGAAACGCAGCCCCTCGGCATCGGCGAACGCCCGCTGCTCGTCCGGGCGCTGGGCGGACACCCCGTGCACGGTCGCACCGGCCGCCGTGAACCCCGCCAACTGGTCCCGGTACGTGCACGATTCGAGGGTGCAGCCGCGCGCCCCCGGGATCTGTCCCCACCCCGGCGGGTAGGCGTCCGCGCGGGCGTACGCGCCGGGGAAGCAGTACAGGACCGTGTACGGGGTGTCGGCGACCGGGTCGCGCGGGGCCCCGTCGTGGCCGAGCAGGCGCAGCTCCGGCAGCCGGGTGCCCACCAGGGCGTGCACCCGGGCCGCCTCCTTCGAGGACTCCGCGGTCGTCGCCATCGTCTCTCCGTCCCCCAGAACCCAGGAATCGCCCCAGTCCTGGAGCGCGATCAGTACGGGCAGCAGGGCACGGCCGCGCGGGGTGAGCCGGTACTCGTACCGCGCGGGGCGGTCCTGGTACGGCTCCCGGGACAGCACATCCGCCTCGACGAGCAGGCGCAGCCGCTCGGTGAGCACCTTGCGCGAGACGCCCAGCTCCTGCTGGAGCGCGTCGAAGCGGTGCACGCCGCGTGCGGTGTCCCGCACGATCAGCAGGGTCCACCAGTCGCCGACGACGTCCAGTGCCTGGGCGATCGAGCAGTCGGCGTCCGCCAGGCTCGTGCGCTGCGGCATGGCTCGCCTCTTCTTCCGTTCGTGGCTTCCCCGGGGTGTCGTTCACGGTCAGTTGTACGCGGTTGACCTGCCGAAAGCATGCTGCCATAGTCCGTTCCCAAAAGGAACTCTATCGGGGGCGGGCCGGATGGGCATGCTGCGCGGAGTGCCGGGCACGGTACGGCTGCTGGCGCTGGGAGCGTTTCTCCAGGCTGTCGTCAGCTTCACCTTCGTCTATCTCTTCGTCTATCTGACGGGGCCGCGCGGTCTGTCCGTCGCCCAGGCCGGAGTGATCAGCGGCATCGGCGGCATCGGGCTGGTCGCCGGGAACTTCACCGGGGGCTGGTTCGGCGACCGCTACGGCCACCGCCGGATGCTGCTGGCCGGCGCCTGTGCGAGCGGCGCCGCACTCGTCGCCCTGCCCGTCCTCCCGGTCGCCGCCCTCTACGCGGTGCTGCCGCTCGCCCAGTACGCCTCGGGCGTCGTACGGGCGGCCAACGCCGCACTCGTCGCGGTCTCCGTACCCGAAGGGGGCCGGCGCCAGAGCTTCGCGCTCACGCGCTTCGCGGCGAACGGGGGCTTCGCCGTCGGGCCGCCGCTCGGCGCGCTGATCGCCGCCCGCTTCTCGTACGACTGGCTCTTCCTGGCCGACGGGCTGGGCACCCTGCTCTTCGCCGCGTACGTGGCCAGGATCCTGCCCGCCCGCGGCCCCGCGCGCACCGGGCCCGCCCGTGATCCGCGTGCCCCGGGGCTCCGGCGCGAGCTGCGGGCCAGGCCCGCGGTGCCGGTGCTGCTCGCCGCGATCGTCTGTGTCGACTTCGTCTACCGGCAGCAGTACTCCACCCTGCCCGTCTTCCTCGCCGACCACAGTCACGGCACCCAGTTCTACGGCTGGCTGATCGCGGTCAACGGCGGCATCATCCTGTGCCTCGAACTGCCCGCGGCGCACGCCCTGCGCAACCGCTCGCCGCTCGGCATCGTGGGGGTGGGCCTGCTGCTGGTGGGGCTCGGCTACGCCGTGCTGATCCCGGGCGACGGAGCGCTGTTCGCCGTCGCCATGATGGTGTCGCTGACGCTGGGGGAGATCCTCTACAAGACGCCCGCCACGGCGTATGTGGCCGATCAGGCGCCCGATCACGCACAGGGGCGTTTCCAGAGTCTGTACGCGGGCGCCTCGATCAGCGGTCAGGTGCTGGCGCCGCCGCTGGGCGGAGCCCTGTACGCGAGCGCTCCCGCGCTGCTGTGGCCGCTCTGCGCGGTGCTCGCGGGCGGTGCCGGGGCGGCGGTGCTGGCGGCGGGGCGGCTGCGGGAACCCGGACGGCCGCCGCGTGCGGCGCCACCCGGCCCGGGGGCGGGGACCGGCGGCACGGCGGGGCGCGGCGGGGACGCGGGCACCGGCTCCCCGGCCCGGCGCGGCCCTGATGTGGAGACCGGTTCGCCGGAGCGGGCCCCGGCCGGTTAGGTTTCTGTCCATGACCGACACGACTTCCCAGGGTTCTGCCCGCACCACCGGCGCCGTCGCCGCCGGCCTCGCCACCATCGCCGGTGACGGCACCGTCCTCGACACCTGGTACCCCGCCCCCGCGCTCGCCGCGGAGCCCGGCCCGGCCGGTACGCAGCGCCTCGGTCCGGAAGAGGCCGTGAACCGGCTCGGCGAGGGTGCGGCCAAGGCCCTCGGCGTGGACGCCCGGCGCGGTATCGAGGTCGTCGCCGTCGCCACGGTCATCTCCTCGCTCGACGACAAGCCGCTCGACGCGCATGACGCGTACCTGCGTCTGCACCTGCTCTCGCACCGTCTCGTCCAGCCGCACGGCCAGAACCTCGACGGTGTCTTCGGGCTGCTCGCCAACGTCGCCTGGACCTCGCTCGGTCCGGTCGCCGTCGACGACCTGGAGAAGGTGCGGCTGAACGCCCGCGCCGAGGGCCTCCACCTCCAGGTCACCTCGGTCGACAAGTTCCCGCGGATGACGGACTACGTGGCGCCCCGGGGCGTCCGCATCGCCGACGCCGACCGGGTCCGCCTCGGGGCGCACCTTGCGTCCGG
The DNA here is from genome assembly GCF_044542225.1 of Streptomyces sp. NPDC079020. Classification (NCBI taxonomy): domain Bacteria; kingdom Bacillati; phylum Actinomycetota; class Actinomycetes; order Kitasatosporales; family Streptomycetaceae; genus Streptomyces; species Streptomyces sp. NPDC079020. The sequence continues at coordinate 97,021 of NZ_JBITUB010000001.1, read as the reverse complement.
CACGACCGTCATGCACGAGGGCTTCGTCAACTTCAACGCGGGCACGCTCGGCACCTCGATGGTCGAGGGCCGGATCTCCGCGGGCGTCGTCATCGGCGACGGCTCCGACATCGGCGGCGGCGCCTCCACCATGGGCACCCTCTCCGGCGGTGGCAAGGAGCGCATCGTGATCGGCGAGCGCTGCCTGATCGGCGCCGAGGCGGGCGTCGGCATCGCCCTCGGCGACGAGTGCGTGGTCGAGGCGGGCCTGTACGTCACGGCCGGTACACGCGTCACGCTGCCGGACGGCCAGATCGTCAAGGCCCGTGAGCTCTCCGGTGCCTCGAACATCCTCTTCCGCCGCAACTCGGTCACCGGGACCGTCGAGGCCCGCCCGAACAACTCGGTGTGGGACGGGCTCAACGATATCCTGCACGCGCACAACTGAGGACACGCGCCCACCTAGCGCGCGGCGGCGAGGAGTTCCTCGTACGCCTCCCGCAGCCCGTCGGCGGCCCCGCGCCCGGCGGGCTGCAGCGGTTCGCGGACCGGCCCCGCCGAGAGCAGCGCCTTGACCGTGACCGTTCCGGGCAGACCGGAGGCCATCATCAGTTCGGTGAGGCGGACCGTGAGGGCGTTCAGCCGGGCCGCCTCACCGGTGCGGCCCGCGTCGAACGCGTCCAGGGGCGCCCGCATCTGACGGGGTGCCACATTGGCGACCGTACTGACGTAGCCGGCGCCGCCCAGCGCGTACAGCGGAAGGTTCAGCTCCTCGCACCCCGAGTAGTACGCCAGGGAGGTCCGCGACATCACCGTCGTCGAGCCCAGCAGGTCGTACGCGCAGTCCTTCACCGCCACGACGCGCGGGTGCTCCGCGAGCCGCAGCAGGCTCTCCGTCCCGATCCGGGTGCCCGTGCGGCCCGGGATGTCGTACAGCATCAGCGGGATGCCGGACACCTCCGCGACGCGCAGGAAGTGCGCCTCGACGGCGGCCCGCGGCGGGCGGCTGTAGTACGGGGTGACCACCAGCAGGCCGTCCGCGCCCGCGTCCTCGGCCCGGCGGGCCAGCCGCAGGGTGTGCCGGGTGTCCGCGCTGCCGACGCCCGAGAGCAGGGCCACCCCGTCGCCGACCGCCTCGCGGACCGCCCGCAGCAGGGCGGTCTTCTCCTCGTCGGTCGTGGTGGGGGACTCGCCGGTGGTTCCGCTGAGCACCAGCCCGTCGCAGCCGTCGGCGACCAGCGCGGCGGCATGCGCGCGGGCCGCTGTCAGATCCAGCTCACCGGCGGCGGTGAACGGCGTGATCATGGCGCAGAGCGCGCGTCCGAAAGGGCGTGGCGTGGTCGCTGTCATGTCCGAAGTGTCGGTCGCGGCGGCCATGGAGGTCCACTTAGATCTGCTTGGCGTGCGGGGCAAGCGGTGCTGAACAGTCCCTGTCCGCTCCGGGCCGTCTGACATGATCGAACGGACGGACGAGAGTGGGCCGGGGCGAGGGGTGGGCGCATGGGGAAGCCGGTACGAAGAGCGGCCGTGGCGGTCTGGGTGGCGGCGGCGGGGGCGGCCCTGACCGGCTGTGCCGGGTTCCTGGTCCCGGCCGGTGAGGGCGAGCCGGAACCGACGCCGAGCGCCACGCGCACGGTCCCGTACGGTGTGCACGCGGACACGCTGCCGCCGACGCCCGCCGCACCGCAGAGCCCACCGGTCACCGGCGCGACCGGCGGGCCGGGCGGGGGCGCCACCGGTCCCGCCGCCTCCGGTGACTGTCCCGCCTCCGGTGCCGTCGTGGACATGGGGCCGGTCGAGACCGCGATGATGCACCGGGCCGTCGTGCTCACGCTCACCAACTGCGGTGACAAGCCCTACCGCGTCCGCGGCTACCCCTCGGTCCAGGCGCTCGGCGAGGACGGCGGACGGCTGCCGGTCAAGGTCAATCCGGGCGGCTCCTACTTCGGCCAGGACCCGGGGCCGAAGGAGGTCGTGCTGAAGCCCGGCGCCGCCGTGAAGTCGATCCTCGCCTGGGTCTCCACCAAGGAGGGCGGCGACCTCATCGAGGGCGACGCGCTGGAGATCGCCGCCGCCACGGACACCGGGGCCCGCGTCTTCCCGCTGGAGGGCCACGACATCCGCCTGATGGACGAGCTGAACATGACCGCCTGGCGCACCCGGCTGAGCACCTGAGCCGTTTAGCGGCGGAGCGGGGGCACGGCCGTGCGGCGGCCGGCCGGCCGGGGCCGTGTCCTTGACCTCAAGCGCGCTTGAGGAGTGACGGTGGTGACCGAAGCGGCGCGCCACCGGGGCGCGGCCGGAGAGGAGCACCACCATGACCGCGCAGTTCAACTCCCGCCCCGACCTGAGGCGTTCCGACGTCGGTGTGGTCAAGGCGAGCACCTGGGACGTCGCCACGCCCGAGCGGCAGCGGCTGACCGTCGAGGCGCTCCGTGAGGCGTGGGGCAGCCGCGACTGGCCGCACCCGGGGCTGCTCTCGTACAGCGTGTACGCCGGGGAGGACGGCAGAACGCTCCTGCACTACTCGCAGTGGTCCGGCGAACAGGCCTACCAGGACTTCTTCCGGGAGGGCCGCGACGAGCGCAACGCCGCCGTCGACGCGGCCGTGCCCGGCATCGAACGCCTCGGGCTGCACACGTACGAGCTGTACCGCTCCACGCCCCCGGACGACCGCCGCGAGCCGGGGTGCGTGGTGACCGTCGACGTGGAGTTCGCCGGTCCCGACCCGGCCCGGCAACGGGACTGGGTGGACACGGTGTTCGAGGCGCTGGGCACCGAACCGATGCCCGCCCCGGGCGGTATCTCCGGGCACTTCCATGTCAGCACGGACGGCACGCGCGTCCTCAACTACGCCGAGTGGGAGAGCGCGCGGGCGCACCGGGACGCGCTCTCCGCACCCGGCGACGGCGTCGGTTCGGGGACGCCGCAGTGGGCGAGGGTGCAGTCCTACCCCGGGGTCACCGGCGGAGGTGTGCGCCGCTACACGCCCGCGCTCTCCCTCGGCGCGGGCGTGTAGCGGTGCGGTGCGCCCGGGGGCGCGGCATCCGGGGGCGTGACACTCAGGGGCGGAAGCGCAGCACCTGCGGGTCGTGGTCGCTGTTCTGGTCGGCGAACTCCGCGTTGATGTGCACGCTGTCGTAGTCGAAGCCGCGGATCGACGGGCTGGTCAGGATCTGGTCCAGGACCTGGGTGTTGCCCTGGTAGACGTAGGAGTAACGCTCCGTCCTCGGCAGGGACTTCACCGCCGGGTACAGCGCGCCCCCGGACGTCAGCGCCTTCGTCGTACCGGAGAACTCGAAGTCGTTGATGTCACCCACGACCAGTACGTCGGCCCGCTTGTCCGCGCTCAGCAGTTTCTTCACGAAGGTGTTGACCGAGCGCGCCTGGGCCAGCCGCTGGACCTCGGAGGAGCGCGTCGGCGGCTGGTGGTGCGAGAGGATCGACTCGTCCCCGCCCTTCGACGAGAAGTGGTTGGCGACGACGAACACCGGGGCGCCGCGGAAGGTGAACTCGCCGACGAGCGGCTTGCGGCTGTCCGTCCACGCGGCGGCCGACGGGTCCACGCGGCCGGGGGAGTGGGTCAGGGCTGCCCGGCCCCGCTCCCGGACGACCTCGGTCGCGGTGGTAGCGTCGCCGCCCGCACGGTCGGTGAACGACACCCGCTCCGGGTTGAACAGGAACACCTGACGGATGTTGCCGCCCGGCTCGCCGCCGTCCTTCTTGTCCTCGGGGGCGATGGAGCGCCAGTCGTACGCCGGTCCCCCTGCCGCCCTGACCGCCTCGGTGAACCTGCGCACGGTCTGCTCGGCCGAGACCGTGCCGTCGTCCGTCGGGCCGTTGTCGTCCTGGATCTCCTCCAGGGCCAGGATGTCCGGCGAGGCGAGGCTGTCCACGACGGCCGCCGCCAGTGCGTCGAACTTCTCCTGCGGGTCGCCCGGGTCGAGGTTCTCGACGTTGTACGTCGCCACGGCCAGCTCGCCGTCGCGCTGGGCGCGCGTCCGCTCCCGGCGCGGTCCGCGGTCCACGACCGTGCCGAGGGTACGCGCGGTGAGTGTGTAACCGCCGTACTGGCTGAAGTCCAGCGGCCCCTCGGTCGGGCCCGCCAGCACATCACCGACATCCGCCTTGGGGAACGGCTGCTCGGCGAGCGGCACCAGGGACTGGATCTGGAGCCGCCCGGTGTTCTGCGAGGTGTACGAGCCGTAGACCGTGCCGCCCCGCCGGTTCGCGTTCTCGTGCGGCTTGACCGTCACCCACAGCTCCGCGTGGGAGTCGGTGGCGCCGACCACGCGCGAGGAACCGACACGGACGTTCATGCCCTCCAGCGACTCGTAGAAGTCCAGGGCGTACCGGCCCGGGGAGAGCCGGAGCCCGTTCACCGAGCCGCCGGCCGCCGGGTCGCCCGCCGGGGCGTAGCGCGCGGGGACCGAGTGTGCCGAGACGGCGACCGGGGCGGGCAGCGCGTTGCCGGACGAGACCACCGACACGGTGGGCTTGGTGATCTGGGTGAGCGACTGGTTGCCGGACGCGGCGCCGCCGGGGACGTACTCGGCGACCGTGCCCGAGACGGTGACCGCGTCGCCGACCGCGACGGCCGGTGCCGAACCGGTGTAGACGAAGACACCCTCGCTGGTGGCCCGGTCGGCGTCGGCGTCCGGGTCCTGGAACCAGAAGCCCTTCGAGCCGTAGCCGCGCACCCCGGTGACGATGCCCGGAACACCGGTGACCTGCGTACCGGCCAGCGGGGATATCCGGGTGGTGCCCTGGATGTCATGGATACGGACCTGGCCGTCGGGGGCCGCGACGGCCGAGGAGGCGCCGGTGAGCAGACCTGCGGCCAGGGCGGCGGTGACGACGGCGGAGACGGCGGTGGTGCGGGAGGATGCGGCTGGCATCACGGACTCCGGAGGGTTCGAGGGTGCGGACGGACGCGTACCGGGCTCGGCGGTACAACGTCTACGCGCGTCAATCTCTTGGGTCCGTACCGGAGTTGTCAAGGTTCTCCGGGAGACGGCGGCGGTACACCGCCTGAACCGGGTGGCATGGGACGAAATGCGTCTACGCTTGGGCGGCCCAGCCGCGTACGCACCCGGTACGCCCGAGCACGCCCGAGGAGAACCCCCGATGTCCGCAGAGCGCCCCACCCTGCCGCCGGTGCGGCTGCATTCCGAGGCCGAGCTGGCACGGGCCGCCCTGGCCGCTCCGCTGCTCGCCCGCGCCGTCCGGCTCGCCCGCTGGGCCGGACCCGCCACCCGGGTCGGCGCGGGCGGTGAGCTGGCCGAGGCGCAGCTTCCGGCGGCGGCCGAACACCTCGGCCTCACCCCGGACGAGGACGGTGCCGCGTACGCCAGCGAGGCGTGGCGCCTCGCCGTCGACACCGGGCTCCTGGATGTCACCGATCCCGAGGAATCGGCGCAGGACGCCGGGGACCCGCGGACGGACGGGGAGAGTCCGCAGGACACCCCCGAGGCCGAAGGGACCGTCACCGAGGGCGAGAACCTGGCCCTGCTCACCGGCGGCTCCCCGCAGGACGTCCTGGCGATCTGGCTCGACGGCCTGGAAGCGGTGCACGCCGACGCCACCGCACCGGTCTTCGACGACTTCGCCGACCTCGTCAACGAGGACGGCTCGATCGACTTCGACGCCCTGGACTGGGACCCGGAGGCGGAGGCGGAGTTCCTCGACGGGGTCCTCGGCAACCTGTATCTCCTCACCCTCGCGGACAACGGCGCGGGCGACGGGCCCGTACCGCTGCCGGCCCTCGCCGCGTCGATGATCGTGCCCGACGACATGGGCGAGCCGACCGACGACATCCTGGAGCAGGTGTCGGAGGCGATGATGCGGCTGGATGACCAGTTCCGGCTGCTGGAGCCCATCGGCATCGTCGAATACCGGCCGGTCGACGAGGCGTTGCTGGTCGAGGAGGGCGAGCAGGGCGACCAGCCGGACGCGCTCGCCGACGAGGACGACGTCACCCGGTACGGCATGGTCAAGCTCACCCCCCTCGGCCTCTACGGCATCCGGAACCGGATGCTGGAGGCCGGTGTGGACGCGCCCGCCATCGGTGACCTCGCCGGCAAGGGCGCCGACGCGCTCCTCGACGGCATCGCCCACTATCCGGAGGCGGCGGCCCGGTCCGAGGTCGAGCTCTGGCTCGGCGACCGGGGTGCCGACGGCGCGGTGGCGGCCGCCGCCGAGCTGCTGGCGGCGGCGCGCGGCACGGACGAGGGGGCGCCGCTGCGCCGGCTGCACTGCCAGCAGGCGCTCTCGCTGGCGGGTCCCGAGGCGGAGCCCGCGGTGCGCGCGGTGCTCGGCCACCCGGAGCTGGGCGGTCTGGCCCGGGTCTGGCTCGCGGAGCGCGGAGCGGCCGACGTCCCGGCGCCGCCGGAGTCGATGATCTTCTGGCTGGCCATCGACACCATCGCCGCGCAACTGGACGCGGACGGCGATCTGGAGGAGCTCCAGGGGCTGGTCGAGGGGCTCGCCGGGCAGCACAGCGGCTTCTTCGACGGCGCCTGGCGGGTGGACCACCCGGCGACGGCCGATGTCCTGGAGGCCATGGGGCGGCTGCACAGCGACAAGAAGACGGCGAAGGACGCCCGCAAGGCCGCGTTCAAGGCCCGCTCGCGCACGGGCGGCTGAGAGCGCGCGACGGCTCTGGCGGGCGGGTCCGGAATCAGGACCCGCCCGCCGGGACCGCGGGAAGCTCCTCCCGGAGACCTGCTCACGGCAAGGGTGTTGCCCGAAGCCGCCTGCTGTTCAACCGGCGTTCGCATACGGCGGGGAATGTGGGCGCGCCAGCACCCCGCCAGCCGCACCAGGAGCCCGCGATGCCGTTCACCCGCAGGGAATTCACCAGACAGTCCGCCCTCACCGGCGCGGGCATCGCCCTGACGGGTGCTGTCGGCACCCTGGCGACCGCCCCCGGCGCCCTCGCCGCCGAGGACACGCGGCACGGCCACGACGGCCACGGCCACGACGACCACGACGGGCACGGCCACGGCCACGGGCACGGCCACGGTCACGGCCGGGAGCCCGGCTACGGCCCGCTGATCCCCGACCCCAAGGGCATACTCGCGCTGCCGGCCGGATTCTCGTACCGCGTCGTCACCCACAGCGGGGTCACCAAGCTGGAGTCGGGCGAGTACACCCCCTCCAACCACGACGGCACGGCCGCCTTCGAGGGCCCGCGCGGAGTCACCCTCCTCGTCAACAACCACGAGCTGAGCGGCACCCGCGCCAAGTGGAAGTACCCGGTCCCGCTCACCGAGGGCCTCGTCTACGACCCGGTCGCGGCCGGCGGCTGCACGGTCGTGGAGACCCGCCGCGACGGCCGCACCGCCGAGTGGGTCGGCATCGCCGGTACGTCCACCAACTGCGCGGGCGGCAGCACCCCCTGGGGCACCTGGCTGACCTGCGAGGAGACCGAGGACAAGGCCGGCAAGAACGGTCTGCTCAAGGACCACGGCTATGTCTTCGAGGTCGACCCCTACGACAGGCGCGCCAACCGTGACCCGCGTCCGGTCAAGGCGTTCGGCCGGTACGCCCACGAGGCCGTCGTCATCGACCCCCGGCGCGGCCACGCCTATCTCACCGAGGACGCCTCCGGCCCCAACGGACTGCTCTACCGCTGGGTCCCGCCGCACGGGTTCAAGCACGGCCGGGGCAAGCTGCGCACGCTCGCCGACGACGCGGGTGTCCTCCAGGCCACCAGGTGCTTCGACGGGAGCGGGCGCTTCGTGGACGACCTGTCCCGCGCCACGAGGATCGGCACGGTGTACGGGGTCGACTGGGTCGACGTGCCCGACCGCGACGCGAGGACCGTCTCCGTGCGCAAGCAGTTCACCGACGGCCAGGTCACCCGTGCCCGGAAGCTCGAAGGCATGTGGTGGGGCGACGGCGGTGCCTACTTCGTCTCCTCGTACGCCCGCGACGAGAGCCCCGTCCAGCACGACGGCCAGGTCTGGTTCTACGACCCGAAGCGGCGCACGGTGACCCTGAAGGTGATCCTCGGCGTCAACGCCGACCCGTCCAGGGACGGCGCCTTCGACGGCCCCGACAACATCACCGTGTCGCCGTACGGCGGCATCGTCATCTCCGAGGACGGCGAGGGCATCCAGCACCTCTTCGGGGCGACCGAGAGCGGTGTCACGTACCCGATCGCGCGCAACGAGCTCAACGCGGGCACCGAGGAGGACCCCTCGTACAGCGAGATCGCCGGGGTGACCTTCTCGCCCGACGGGAAGACGCTGTTCGCCAATATCCAGACGCCCGGCATCATGCTCGCCATCACGGGCCCGTGGCGGCGCCGGCCGAACGGGCACTGACCGCGGCCGCCGGCCGCCGGCCGCCGGGTGGGGGCCGGCGGTCCTCACGGTGGGTCGCGGCGCGTTCGCGTTCGGTGGTGACGGCGCCTCGGGCCCCGGGGCGACCGGGCCGCCCGCACCGGTGGACCGGACCGGCCGCAGCGCTTCCGGGAGTGGAGAACGCCACACCTTCGGGGGTCTTTCCGGCGCGGAATTCCGGGCGGCGGGCCTGCCGGAGGCGGGCGGAACCGCCGCCGGGGCCCGGTAACGCCTGATTACGAATCCGGTACTACTGGGCCTCCGGGAGCGGTCGGGCATGGCGTCGGGCGTCGCGGAGGCGCATACTCAAGGTAATGAAACAGTCAGCCGGATCCCGGCGTCACCTGCCTTCCAGTCCCTTCAACCGCCCGGCCCAGGCGGCCCCACCGGTCGAATGTTTCGATGTGGGCGACAGGGTGTCGCACGATCAGTTCGGGCTCGGCAGAATCCTTGCTGTCGAGGGCGACAACGATGCAGTCCTCATCGACTTCTCGGGGCGACAGGGGAGGATCCTGAGCCCGTACTCCAAGCTGACCAAGCTCTGAGAGGGCGGACGAGCTCGCGCAGCGTCCACCCGGAGAACCTCCGGATCCGGGGCACCTGAGAACGTCAGGTGCCCCGGAAGCCGTTTGCCGGGGGCTGCTCCCGGCCCGGGGCTACAGAGACTTGGCGGCGGGCTTCACCATGCCGCGCACGGTGCGCGACTTCACGAACTCGCCCATGGCGGTCATCTCCCACTCGCCGGAGAACTGCTTGATCAGCTTGGCCATCATCACGCCGGTCTGCGGCTCGGCGCCCGTCAGGTCGAAGCGGACCAGCTCCTCGCCGGTGGCCGCGTCGAGCAGCCGGCAGTAGGCCTTGGCGACCTCGGTGAACTTCTGGCCGGTGAACGAATTCACCGTGAAGACCAGTCCGGTGGCCTCGGCGGGGATACGGCCCAGATCCACGACGATCACCTCGTCGTCACCCGCGCCCTCGCCCGTGAGGTTGTCGCCGGAGTGCTTGACCGCACCGTTCAGGATGGAGAGCTTGCCGAAGTAGCAGCTGTCCAGGTGGTTGCGGTTCGGGCCGTAGGCGATCACCGAGGCGTCGAGGTCGATGTCCTTGCCGCGGAACGCGGGCTCCCAGCCGAGACCCATCTTGACCTGCGAGAGCAGCGGCCGGCCGCCCTTGACCAGGGACACGGTCTGGTTCTTCTGGAGGCTGACCCGGCCCTTGTCGAGGTTGACCTTGCCGGAGCCCGCGGGCGCGGGTGCGGCGGCCGGAGGGGCGGGCGGTGCGGGGGGAGCGATCCGCGGGTCCACCGGGGCGGCGTGCGGGACCGGAGCGGCGGGCGGGACCGGGGCCGGAGGAGCGACCGGGGCCGGAGGGGCGACCGGCGCGGCGGCCGGGGCCGCGGGCTCCTCGACCGAGACGCCGAAGTCCGTGGCGATGCCCGCGAGTCCGTCGGCATAGCCCTGGCCGACCGCGCGGGCCTTCCATGCGCCGTTGCGCAGATAGATCTCGATGACCACCAGCGCCGTCTCGGCGCCCAGCCGGGGCGGGGTGAAGGTCGCGAGCGCGCTGCCGTCGTCCGCGTTGCGCACGGTGGCGGTGGGCTCGATGCCCTGGAAGGTCTGGCCGGCGGCGTCCGGGCTCGCGGTGACGACGATCTTCTCGATGCCGGGCGGGACCGCGGCGGTGTCCACCACGATCGCGTCGGGCGCGGAACCGCCGCCGGAGCGGTAGGTCACCCCGGGGCCCGAGGGCTGGTTGTAGAAGATGAAGTCGTCGTCGGAGCGCACCTTGCCGTCGGCGGTGAGCAGCAGGCCCGAGACGTCGAGCCGCACCGGTGCGGCGACGTCCACCGCCACGCGGGCGGCGGAGAGAGGGATGTTCGAGCCGGAGGTCATTGCGGTCATGCACCGGGTAACGAACGACCCCGCTTTGCCGTTCCCTTACCTTCGCGCGCCTTCACCCGGCGGAGGTGGCCGGGTGCCGCGCCGGAGGGGGACCGGATGTCCAGCCGTGGGGGATCAGTGCGGCCAGATGGGCGGGTCGGTCACGAAGTGGCCGCCCAGACGGGCGTGGCCGGGGTTGGCGGGGTTCAGTTCGCCCTGTTCGGCGATGAGCGCCGCCGCGTAGCGCTCCGAGTCGTCCTCCGGTTCGTACCCGAGCGCCCTGGCGGTCGTCAGGTCCCACCACAGGCGGGTGTTGTCGGAGGAGCCGTACACGACGGTGTGCCCGACGTCCTCGGCGGTGAGCGCGGCGTGGAAGAGCCGGGCGCCGTCGGCGGGGCTCATCCAGACCGACAGCATCCGTACCGAGGTCGGCTCGGTGAAGCAGGACCCGATGCGCACGGAGACGGTCTCGATGCCGTGCTTGTCCCAGTAGAGCTGGGCCAGGTCCTCGCCGAAGGACTTGGACAGACCGTAGAAGGTGTCGGGGCGGCGCGTGATGCCGATGGGGAGCAGCGGATCGCCGGGGACCGGGCACGGGGTGTAGCCGATGACGTGGTTGGAGGAGGCGAAGACGACGCGGCGCACGCCTTCCTCCCGCGCGGCCTCGTAGAGGTTGTAGGTCCCCTCGATGTTCGCGCGCAGAATCCTGTCGAAGGAGGCTTCCAGGGAGATGCCCGCGAGGTGGATGACCGCGTCGGTGCCCCGCACCGCCGCGCGCAGTGCCTCCCTGTCGCCCAGATCAGCGGTGATCGCGTCGGGTTCGCCCTCGACCGGGGCGACGTCGAAGAGCCGCAGTCCGTAGCCGTACGCGGGCAGCAGACCCCGCATCAGGGTGCCGAGGCCGCCGGCGGCTCCGGTGAGCAGGACGGTGCGGGGAGCGGGCATACGGGTCTCCTCGGTGCGGCGCTTCCATCGGCTGTGCGGCGATCGGACGCACAGGGCGTCAAATCCATGGATGTCATTCACATGCATGGACAAGCTAAGAACCAGTGGCCGAGCGCGTCAAGTGTCGCGGGCGGGGGGCCGGCTCCGCCGTGCGGACCGGTTGGCTCGCCGCTTTGAGGGCGTGTTCCTGTCTTGACCTGCGCCGTACGGCTGCCTTAGCGTGATGCTGTTCAGAAATATGGACGACGGTCATAGTTGTGTACGTCTGAATCTGCTCAGGGAGCGCACGTGTCCTCAGCCCCCCTTGCCGCCCGGCTCACCCAGGTCGCCGGGCCGCTCTTCTTCCCCGTCACCGCGTACGGGCCCGACGGCACCGTCGACCTCGACACCTTCCGCACGCATGTGCGCCGGGGCATCGATGCCGGTGCCGCGGCGGTCTTCGCCTGCTGCGGCACGGGCGAGTTCCACGCGCTGACCCAGGAGGAGTTCCGCCTCGTCGTCGCCGCCGCGGTCGAGGAGACCGCGGGCCGGGTCCCCGTCGTCGCGGGCGCCGGATACGGCACGGCACTCGCGGTCCAGTACGCGAAGCTGGCCGAGGAGGCGGGGGCCGACGGGCTCCTCGCCATGCCCCCGTACCTCGTCGTCGCCGACCAGGAGGGGCTGCTGAAGCACTACGCGGCCCTCGCCGCGGCCACCTCCCTGGAGACGATCGTCTACCAGCGCGACAACGCGGTCTTCACCCCGCAGACCGTCGTCGCCCTCGCCCAGACGCCCGGGGTCGTCGGGCTCAAGGACGGCTACGGCGACCTCGACCTGATGCAGCGCATCGTCAGCGCCGTACGCACCCAGCTGCCCGGCGGGGACTTCCTGTACTTCAACGGGCTGCCCACCGCCGAGCTGACCGGCCCGGCCTACCGGGGCATCGGCGTCACGCTCTACTCCTCCGCCGTCTTCGCCTTCGCCCCGGACATCGCCCTCGCCTTCTACCGGGCCCTGGAAGCCGGAGACGACGGCCTGGTCAACGCCCTGCTCGACCGCTTCTACCGGCCCCTGGTCGAACTGCGCGCCCAGGGCCGCGGATACGCCGTCTCCCTGGTCAAGGCGGCCGTCCGGCTCCAGGGCCTGGACGTCGGCGGGGTACGCACCCCGCTCACCGAGCCGACCGCCGCCCACGTCAAGGACCTGGCCGGGATCATCGCGAGCGGCCGCGCGCTGCTGGAGGAGTACGCGGACGGGGAGCGGGCGTGAGGGCCTCCGCCTTCCTCTACCCGTGGGACGTCATCGGGGACCCGGACGCCCCCGCGCGGATCGCGGACCTCGGCGTCCAGCAGGTGACGCTGGCCTCCGCCTACCACTCCACCCGGGCCCTCACCCCGCGCCATCCGGTACGCAGGATCGTCACCGCCCAGCACGCCGCGGTGCTCTACCCGCCCGACGCGAACCGCTGGGCGGGGCGCGAACCGGCGCCCTACGCGCAGACCTGGGTGGACCGGGACGACCCGTACGGCGACGCGGCGCACGCCCTGGCCGAGGCCGGTCTCGACGTGCACAGCTGGGTCGTCCTCGCGCACAACTCCCGTCTGGGCGCGGAGTATCCGCACCACAGCGTCGTCAACGCCTACGGCGACCGCTACCCCTGGGCGCCGTGCATCGCCCAGCCCGCGGTCCGCGGCTACCTCGTCGGCCTGGCGGAGGAGGCCGCCGCCCGGCCCGGGACGAGCGGCACCGAACTGGAGTCCTGCGGCTGGTACGGCTTCGCCCATCTGCACGCCCACGACAAGGTCACGGGCGTCGGTCTGGGGGACGCGGCGCAGTACCTGATGTCCCTGTGCTTCTGCGCCTCCTGCCGGGACGGCTACGCCGCGCAGGGCCTGGACGCCGCCGAACTGGGGGCCGCCGTGCGCCGCGCCCTGGCCCCCGGCTGGGCCGGTTCCGGCTCCACCGAAGCCGGCTGGTCCGGCGTCGAGAAGCTCCTGGGCCCCGGCCTCGCCGACGCCACCCTCCGATGGCGGACCTCGGCCGCCCGCACGCTCCAGGAGGCCGCGGTCGCCGCGGTGCGGGCGGCGGCCGGACCGGGCTTCCAGGTCCTGCTGCACGCCGACCCCGCCCCCTATCGCTCGGGGGCCAACGCCGGAGTGGAGGTGGAGCACATCCTCGGTGTGGCGGACGGTGTGGTGCTGCCGTGCACCGGTGGTGACGCGGCGCGCGAGGCGGTGCTCGGGCCGTTCGCGGGGCGGTCCGCGGTGCTCGCCGCCAACTTCGGCGTGGTGACCGGGATGGGCGGCAGCCCCGGCACGCTGGAGCGGGACGCGGCCCACGCCGCGTCCCTCGGCGCGAACCAGCTGCGCCTGTACCACGCCGGGCTGGCCTCCGACCCGGACCTCAGAGCCGTCGCCGAAGCGCTGTCGCGCATCGGGTGATGACGGGAACGGACCGGTGGGGGCGCCCGTCAGCCTCCCCCGCCGGTCCGTGCCGGCCGCCGTTCCCCCCGGCCGCCCCGGACCGCCGGCACCGCCACGAACAGTCCCATCACGCCCGTCAGCGCCAGCAGCACGCGGGTGTCCAGCACCGCGACGAGCCCCGCGCCGAGCGCCAGCGCCAGCGCGTTGGGCGCCATCATCAGCGAGTTGGCCGTCGCCGCCGTCCGGCCGAGCACCGCGTCCGGTGTCTCCCGCTGCACGGCCGTCATCGCCGCGATCAGGACACACGGCAGCCCGAACCCGATCGCGACGGCGCTCACCGCGGCCACGGCGTCGTACGGCAGCGCACGCGCCCCAACGGCGACCGCGAACAGCGCGATCCCGGCCCCCGCGAACACCCGCTCGCCCAGCCGCCGCAGCAGGGGTCCGGCCAGCAGCCCGACCGCCACCGAACCGGCGCCCTGCGCCGCGTACAGCAGTCCGGTGTACGCGGGGGAGCGGCCGAGCACGTCATCGACGTAGGCGTAGGCCGCGGCCCCGTTCAGCCCGGCGAGCAGCATCGTCGCGGCTCCGGCGCACACCAGGGGCCGCAGGACCGGTGATTCCCGCAACTGGCGGGCTCCCTCGGTCAGTTCCCTCCACCGCGACTCCTTCCCGGCCCCGCTCCGCAGGGGCTCCCGCGCCTCCTCCCGTACCGGCAGCCGCGCGAAGATCAGCGCGGCCAGGACGAAGGTCGCCGCGTCCAGCACCGCCACCGTCCCGCCGCCGAACCGCGCGTACAGCCCCGCGCCGGCGAGCGGGGCGAGCAGCTTCATCCCCTCGTTGGCGCTCATCCGCAGCCCGTTGAGGTCGGCCAGCAGTCCCGGGTCCACCGAGCGTGCGACCAGGGCCGCCTCCGCCGCGTCCACGAGCACCCCGCTCACCCCGTAGAGCACCAGGACCACGAAGACCAGCCAGATCCGCCCGGCCGAACCGACCAGCAACAGCGTCAGCAGCAGGCCCGCCATCGCCGCGTTCACCCGGACCAGCAGCGGCTTGCCCGGCAGCCGGTCGGCGACCGCGCCGAGCGCCGGAGCGATGAGCACCGGCGCCCACATCGCGAACACCGTCAGCGCGGCGAGGGAGTCGGACCCGGTGAGCGACTTGACCCAGATCCCGGCCGTGAGCCACATCGCCGAGGTCCCGAAACCGGAGACGACCACCCCCGCCAGATACCGCCCCGCCGTCCGGTCCCGGAGCACCCTGCCCGCCGCTGACCCCGCCATCGCACCCCACCGTGCCTTCCTGACCCGCGCGTCCGTCACAGGGCCAGGCTCGTGACTGAGGAGGGCGGACGGCATCGGGCAGATGCCCTAGCGGCGGGTCCGGCCATGCCCGACAGCCGCGCGCCCGCTACCCCTGGAGCGCCGCCTTCATCATCTTCTGGGCGATCGGCGCCGCCAGCCCGTTGCCGCTGACCTCCGAGCGGGAGGCGTCGGAGCTCTCGATCACCACGGCGACCGCCACCTCCTTGCCGGAGGAACGGTCCTTCGCGTACGAGGTGAACCAGGCGTACGGGGTGTTGCTGTTGTCCACACCGTTCTGCGCGGTGCCCGTCTTGCCGCCGACCTCGGCCCCGGCGATACGGGCGTTCGTGCCGGTGCCCTCCTCGACGACGGTGACCATCGCGCTGCGCACCTGCTCGGCCGTCCGTTCGGAGACGACCCGCTTCGTGTCGCCGTCCTCGAACTCCTCCAGCGTCCCGCCGTCCGCGTCCACGACCTGGGAGACCATGTGCGGGGCGGCCAGCTCTCCGCCGTTGGCGAGGGTGGCCGAGACCATGGCCATCTGCAGCGGGGTCGCGGTGACCTCGAACTGGCCGATGCCCGTCAGCGCCGTCTGCGCCTTGTCCATGCCGGTCGGGTAGACGCTCGTCGAGGCCCGCACCGGGACGTCCAGCTTCTCGGTGTCGAAGCCGAAGCCGTCCGCCATCGCCTTGACCTTCTCCTGGCCGAGGTCGGCGGCCACCTTCGCGAACACGTTGTTGCAGGAGTACTGGAGCGCGGTGCGCAGGGTGGCGTTCTCGCACGGGGCGGTCGCGCTCTCGTTGCGCAGCACCGTCGAGGTGCCCGGCAGCGTGTACGGGTCGGGGCTGTCCGTGGGCTCGTCGACCGAGCCGTAGAGCCCGTCCTCCAGCGCCGCCGCCGCCACGACCAGCTTGAAGGTGGAGCCGGGCGCCAGCGGCTGCCGCAGCGCCCGGTTGACCTGCGGCTTGTCCTTGTCGGCGAGGAGCTGCTCCCAGGCCTCGCCGTCCGCCGTCCCGCTGATCTTCGACGGGTCGTACGAGGGGGTGGAGACCATGCCCAGGATCCGCCCGGTCTCCGGGTCGATGGCCACGGCCGCGCCCTTGTCGTCGCCCAGCGCCTCGTAGGCCGCCTTCTGGACGTCCGGGTCGATGGTCGTCAGCACATTGCCGGGTGCGCTCTGCTCGCCGGTGAGCACGGCGGCCGGTTTCTTCAGCCGGTCGTCCGTGCCGTCGAGGACATCGCTGTAGATGCCTTCGAGCTGGGTGGACCCGTACGCCTGCGAGCCGTAGCCGGTGACCGCCGCGTACAGCTCGCCCTGTGTGTAGGTGCGTTTGTACTGAAGATCGCCGCCCGTCGTCCTCTCCGATCCGGTGACCGGGGAACCGGCCACGATGATGTTCCCGAGCGGCTGCGCGTACTGCGCGATGACCTTCCGCCGGTTGTGCTCGTTGTCTGCGAGCGCCTCGGCCTGGTACGCCTGCAGCCAGGTCGCCCGCACCAGCAGGGCGAGAACCATCAGCAGACAGAAGACCGAAGCGCGCCTGATTGTCTTGTTCATCCCGTTGGAGGGACGAGCGGGGCCGCTCCGGGCGTTCCCGGGCGGATCCCTTCTCACCGTTTTCTCAGGCGCCCCGGCCGTGCCCCGTCAGGTCTCCGGCCGGGGGTCCGGAGGCTCCGGCCGAGCGTTCGGAGCCTCCGGCCGAGGGTTCAGAGCCTTCGGGTCGCGAGCGTGAGCCGGTCGCGGGCGTCGAACAGGGCGTCCTTGACCATCTGCTCGTGCGCGGGCGTGAGCCGCGCGACCGGGACCGAGCAGCTGATCGCGTCGCGCGCCGGCGTCCGGTAGGGGATCGCGATGCCGAAGCAGCGCAGGCCGAGCGTGTTCTCCTCACGGTCCACGGCGTACCCCTGCTCGCGGATGAGGTGCAGTTCCTCGATCAGCTTCTCGCGGTCCGTGAGGGTGTGCTCGGTCAGCGCGGGCAGTGTCTCGGGCAGCATCTTGCGGACCTGCTCGTCACTGTGGGTGGCCAGCAGTGCCTTGCCGAGCGAGGTGGAGTGGGCGGGCAGCCGGCGGCCGACCCGGGTGAAGGGGCGCAGATAGTGCTGGGACTGCCGGGTGGCGAGGTACACCACGTTCGTCCCGTCCAGACGGGCCAGGTGGATGGTCTCCGTGGTGTCGTCGGAGAGACGGTCCAGGGTGGGGCGGGCGGCGGCCACGACCTCGTCGCCGTCGATGTACGACGTACCGACGAGCAGGGCGCGCACCCCGATGCCGTACCGGGTGCCCGTCGCGTCGGTCTCCACCCAGCCGAGCTCCACCAGCGTGCGCAGCAGCATGTAGAGGCTGGACTTGGGGTAGCCGACTGCCTCCTGCACGGCGGCGAGCGAGTGCATACCGGGGCGCCCCGCGAAGTATTCGAGCAGTTCCACCGTCCGCACCGCGGACTTGACCTGTGCTCCACCAGACTCGGCAACTGCCATCGTCCCTACGCCCCTTCCAGCCCATCACGCCAAAATCCTGCGACTTCTTGCCAACGCGGAAGCCCGGAAATAGAGTCCCCGTACATTCACGATCAGGAACGCTGTTCAGAATACCGAACAACGCCGTGATGCGTGGCAGCGGACCGGGAAGGAAACACGGTGGCAGCAGCACCAGTCTGGAGCGTCGACCCCCGAACCGGGAACCCGCGTGAGCAGGTTGCGGTGGAGGCTACAGCCGAGGATGTCGACCGTGCGGTCGCGGCGGCCCACGCCGTACGGGACGCGCTCGCCGACCGCACCGTACGTGCCGCGTTCCTGCGCACCGCCGCGGACCTGCTCGCCGAGGACGGGGAGCGGATCATCGAGGCCGCGGACGCGGAGACCGCGCTCGGACCGGTCCGGCTCACCGGAGAACTCGCCCGCACCGCAGCGCAGCTGAGGGCGTTCGCGGAGGTCGTCGACGAGGGTGCCTACCTCGGTATCCACATCGACCACGAGGACGGCACCAGGACCCCGCCCTGGCCCGACCTGCGCCGCTACAGAATCCCCCTGGGGGTGGTCGCCGTCTACGCGGCCGGCAACTTCCCGCTCGCCTTCTCCGTTCCCGGCGGCGACACCGCGAGCGCGCTCGCGGCCGGCTGCCCGGTCGTCGTCAAGGCGCACCCCGGCCACCCGGCGACCTCCGAGCTGTGCGCCTCCGTGCTCCGCCGCGCCGCCGCCCGGGTCGGACTGCCCGAGGAGGTGCTCACCCTGGTGCACGGCTTCGGGGCGGGCGTCGAGCTGATCAAGCACCCGCTGGTGAGCGCGGCGGGCTTCACCGGCTCCGTGCGCGGCGGACGGGCCCTGTTCGACGCGGCCGCGGCCCGGCCCGCCCCGATCCCCTTCCACGGCGAGCTCGGCTCCCTCAACCCCGTCGTCGTCACCGAGGCGGCCGCCGCCGAGCGCGGTGAGCGGATCGGCGCCGGGCTCGGCGGCTCGATGACCATGGGCGCCGGGCAGTTCTGCACGAAGCCCGGCTTCGTCCTGGCCCCCGCGGACGAGGCCGGTGACCGGCTGCTGAAGGCCCTCGCCGAGACCGTCGGCGCCGCCGGCGCCGGAGTGATGCTCGACCACCGGATCCGCGACGCGTTCCTCGCCGGCGTCCGGGAGCGGGCCGCGCTCGCGGACGTGGAAGCCCCCGTCATCCCCGGCGCGGGCGGCGAACACGCCGTGTGCGCGGGCTTCCTGACCGTCCCGGCCGCACGGCTCACCGCCGAGGGCCCGCACGACGCGCTCCTGGAGGAGTGCTTCGGTCCGGTCACCGTCGTGGCGCGGTACGCGTCCGAGGACGAGCTCACCGCGGTGCTCTCCCGGCTCCCGGGCAACCTGACCGCCACCCTCCAGATCTCCGCCGAGGAGGCCGCGGGCGGCGCGGCCGCACTGCTCGCCGCCCTCGCACCGCTCGCCGGGCGCGTCCTGGTCAACGGCTGGCCGACCGGCGTCGCCGTCGCACCGGCCCAGCACCACGGCGGCCCCTACCCGGCCTCGACCTCCACGTCCACCTCCGTGGGCGCCACCGCCATCGAGCGCTGGCTGCGCCCGGTCAGCTACCAGGGCACTCCGGAGGCCCTGCTGCCGCCGGAGCTGCGGGAGGACAACCCGCTGGGTCTGCCGCGCCGCGTGGACGGACGACGGGCATGACGATGAACATCCCCGAACTCCCCTTTCCGCTCGTGCCGTTCGGCCCGGACGGCGACTGGTCCTACGCGGACGGGGTGCTGAGCGGCCGGGCCGGTGCACGCCAGGACCGCTTCGTGCCCCCGGGCGGCGATGTGCTCGACTCCGCCGCCGACGCGCCGCGCCTGCTGGCAGCCGTTCCGGACGGGGACTTCCAGCTCAGCGCCCGGGTGCGGGTCGGCTTCCTGGCCGCCTTCGACGCCGGGGTGCTCTATCTGCACGTCGGTGAACGGGAATGGGCGAAGCTCTGCCTGGAGCTCTCCCCGGGGACGCCGGCCATCTGCACCGTCGTCACCCGTGGGCACTCCGACGACGCCAACTCCTTCGTCGTGGACGGGGACACCTTCTGGCTGCGGCTCAGCCGCACGGGCGGCGCCTTCGCCTTCCACGCCTCGGCCGACGGCGAGAGCTGGACCTTCGTCCGCGTCTTCACCCTCGGCAGCCCCCAGGAGCGGGCGTCCGCGCTCGCCGGATTCCTGGTGCAGTCGCCCACCGGAGAGGGCTGCGGCGCGGTCTTCGACCGGATCGGCTTCCGGGCCGAGGGGCTGAAGGACCCGCGCGACGGCAGCTGAGGCGCCGCCCGCCCGCACACACCCACGGAGCCGGCCGCCCCGCCCGCTCCCCCGACCGCCCCGGCCCCGCTCACCACATGAGCGGGGCCGGGGCGGTTCACCGGGTTCCGGACCCTCGCCCGCCGCCCCGTGATCCGCGGCATGTCCGGCCCGCGGTGCCGTTGCGACGGCCCGATGGGGACGCCCGCTCACCGGTCCGGCAGGATTTCCCCTCCCGCCTCCTTCCGGTACCGGTACCGGCACCGGCCCTGTTCGTCCCACCTCACAGATGCGAGCACCAGCATGTCCGTACGTTCCGCGATGACGACCTGGCTCACGCGCCGCTACCTCGCCCGCCTCAGTTCCCAGGGCACCTCCCTCGATCTCTCGAAGCTGCCCGACGCCGCGCTGCTGCCGCTGCGCCGCGACGGCCTCGATCCCGTGCCGGAGATCGGCGCGCTGCGCGACCGTGAGCCGGTCAGCCGGCTGCCGGTCCCCGGAATGACGGTGTGGCTGGTCTCCGGATACGAGGAGGCCAAGCAGGTCCTCGGCGATGCCCGCGCCTTCAGCAACGACTTCGCCCACCTCGTCGGCCGCACCGGTGTCGTGGAGAACCACCAGCCGGGCGGCCTGGGCTTCTGCGACCCGCCGGACCACACCCGCCTGCGGCGCCTGCTCACCCCCGAGTTCACGATGCGCCGCCTGGGCCGTCTCACCCCTCGTATCCACGCGATCGTCGAGGACAGCCTGGACGGACTGGCCAAGGCGGCCGACGCCGAGGGCCGGGTCGATCTCGTCGAGCACTTCGCGCTTCCGGTCCCGGCCCTGGTCATCTGCGAACTGCTCGGCGTCCCCTATGCGGAGCGGCAGGCGTTCCAGCGGTTCTCGGTGGCACGCTTCGATGTGCTCGGCGGCGTCGGCGCCTCGTTCGGGGCCATCTCCCGGTCCCGGGACTATCTCCGCGGCGTGGTCGAGCAGCAGCGGCGCTGTCCCGGGGACGGCCTGCTCGGCATGCTCGTCCGCGAACACGGCGACAGCGTCACCGACGAGGAACTCACCGGTCTCGCCGACGGCGTCCTCACCGGCGGCCTGGAAACGACCGCGAGCATGCTCGCCCTCGGCACGCTGATCATGCTCCAGGACCGCGAGCACTTCACCGCGCTCCGCGACGCCGAGGACCCGGCCGCCGTGGTGGCCCCCTTCGTCGACGAACTCCTGCGCCATCTCACAGTGGTCCAGACGGCCTTTCCGCGCTTCGCCCGTGAGGACCTGGAAGTCGGCGGCGTCCGCATATCCGGCGGCGACATCGTCATTGTCTCGCTCAGCGCCGCCGACCGCGACCCGCGTCTGGGCCCCGCGATGGACTCCTTCGACCCGTCGCGCCCGCCCCCTTCCTCCCACCTGGCCTTCGGTCACGGCATCCACCGCTGTATCGGAGCGGAACTGGGCAGGATGGAACTCCGGGCGGCCTTCCCCGCACTCGTGTCCCACTTCCCCCGCATGAGCCTCGCCGTGCCACCCGCGGAACTGGAGTTCCGGAAGCTGTCGATCGTGTACGGAGTGGACGCGCTGCCGGTGTACCTGGACTGATGGGCCGTCAACAGGGCGTCGGTGCCTGGTCCGTGTGACGGGGACGCAACCGTGACCGGGGCCCTGAGCGTCCTTGTCCTCATGATCAGAACAGCGACCCCCACCGACCTGGATGCGATAGTCCGCCTGCACACCGAGGCGCGTGCCACCTACTACCAGGGCCACCTGCCGGTGGAGGAGTACGCGGGCGAGGCCGAGGTCTCGCGCAGCCGCGAGGGCTGGTCCGGCGCCATCGACCGTCCCGGGGCCGCGGTCCTGTGCGCCGAGCGGGACGGTGCGCTGGCAGGGGTCGCGGCCTATTCCGTACGCGACGGAGTCATGTGTCTCACGCAGCTCCATGTCGCACCGTCCCAGTGGCGAACGGGCATCGGCACCGCCCTGCACACCACCTGCACCGACGCGTGGCGGCGCACCGGCGTGCGGACCGCCCTGCTGGAGGTCTTCGCGCCCAACGTCAGGGCCCAGTCCTTCTACGCCCACCACGGCTGGATCGAGGACCCGGACACCCCGCGCGCCGGGAGCCATCTCGTCCTGCGTCTCACCCTCGGGAATCAGTAGGTCCGCTTCGGCGTTCGACGTGGGTGCGGGGGTGTCCTCCGTACTGCCCGAGAGCCTGGAGAGAAGAAGAGTCATGCGCGTCGAGATCTGGAGCGACATCGCCTGCCCGTGGTGCTACATCGGCAAGGCCCGGTTCGAGAAGGGCCTGGCGGAGTTCGCCCACCGGGACGAGGTCGAGGTGGTGCACCGTTCCTTCGAGCTCGACCCGGGCCGGCCCAAGGGGGACACCGAGCCGGTGATCGACATGCTGGCGCAGAAGTACGGCCGTACCCGCGAGGAGGCCGTGTCCATGGAGGCCAATGTGGCGGCCAACGCGCACGCCGAGGGGCTCGGCTACCGCACCGAGGGGCGCGACCACGGCAATACCTTCGACATCCACCGGCTGCTGCACCTGGCCAAGGCCCGGGGCCGCCAGGACGAGCTGCTGACCCTCGCCTACCGGGCGAACTTCGCCGAGGAGCGCTCGGTCTTCGACGACGAGGTGCTCGTCCGGCTCGCCGTCGAGGCCGGGCTCGACGCGGCCGAGGCCCGCGCGGTGCTCGCCGACCCCGAGGCGTACGCGGACGACGTACGGGCCGATGAGCGCGAGGCGTCCGAACTGGGTGCCGGCGCCGTGCCGTTCTTCGTGCTCGACCGGCGCTACGGGATCTCCGGCGGCCAGCCGTCCGAGGTGTTCGTCAAGGCGCTGGAGCAGGCCTGGAAGGACCGTCCGGCCACCGCGCTGACGGCGATCGGCGCGGACGGGGCCGCCTGCGACGCGGACGGCGCCTGCGAGGTTCCGCAGGCCTGAGCGCGTCCAGTCATAAGAATTTCTTGGGTATACCCCTTGACTCTTCGTGATTGACTATGAGTTGAGGGGCCCCAGGCTTGGGGCACGGAGACCTCTTCGCTCAGCCTCGGCCAGGCGGCGGCCGCCGAGTTCGCGCCGGAGACCACGTATCTGAACAGCGCCAGTTGCGGGCTGCTGCCCCGCCGGACCGTCGAGGCCGTCAAGGCCCTCGCCGACGAGACCGCCGCCGGCGGGCGGGGCGGCGCGGGCAGCTTCGAGGCGGTGGAGGCCGCCCGCGCCGGGTTCGCCCGGCTGGTGGGCGTCGGCCCCGACCGGGTCGCCGGAAGCTCGGTCGCCGTCCATGCCGGGCTGATCGCGGCGTCCCTGCCGCCGGGCGCCGAAGTCCTGGCCCCGGAGGGGGAGTTCAGCTCGGTGGTCAGTCCGTTCGCGCTCCGCGGTGATCTGAGGATGCGTTACGTCCCGCTCGCGGACCTGACCGGAGCGGTACGGCCCGGGACCGCGCTCGTCGCCTTCTCGGTCGTGCAGTCCGCCGACGGCAGGGTCACCGGCCTGGACGCCGTCCGGGCGGCCGCCGCCGCGCACGGCGCCCGGACGCTGGCCGACGCCAGCCAGGCGGCGGGCTGGTTCCCGCTGGACGCCGGCGCGTACGACTGCACCGTCACGGGCGGCTTCAAATTCCTGCTCTGCCCCCGGGGCGCTTCGTTCCTCACGGTGACCGAGGAGGCGCAGTCGGCCCTGCCGCCCGTGTTCGCCGGCTGGGTGGCCGCGGAGGACCCCTGGAACAGCACGTACGGCCCGGTCGAGCGGCTGGCCGCCACCGCCCGCCGCTTCGACGAACCGCCCGCCTTCCTCGCCTGCCACGGGGCCGAGCACTCCCTCGCGCTGCTGGCGGAGATCGGTACCGACGCGCTGTACGCCCATGCCACCGGGCTCGCGGCCCGGTTCCGCGAGGGGCTGGCGGCCATCGGCCACAGTGCCGTTCCCGGTGAGTCGGCCATCGTCGCCGTGCCCGGCCTCGGCGGCCGCGAACCCGATCTGGCCGCGGCCGGGGTCATGGTCTCGGCGCGGGCGGGCAACCTCCGGGCGGCCTTCCACCTCTACAACACCGAGGCGGACGTGGCGCGCGCACCGGAGGTCCTGGGCTGACGCGGGGCGCGGCCCGGGGGTCAGGAGACTCCCGGGCATCCCTCGGTCTCCGCGCAGAGGTTCGACTCCACCGTGGACAGCAGCCGGGTCAGCTCCGCGCGCTCGGCGGGACCGAGGCCCGCGAGGGTGTGCTCCTCCAGGCTCGTCCACGCCTCCTCCACCGCGCTGCGCAGGGCACTGCTCCCGTCCGTGGCCTCGACCAGGACGGCCCGCCGGCCGGCCGGGTCGGGGCGGCGGCGTACATGCCCGGTCTGCTCCAGGCGCTGGAGCATCTTGGTGACCGTGGAGGGGTCGAGGTCCAGGGCCCGGATCAGCTCCGACTGCCGGACCGCGCCCGCGTCCCACAGGTGCATCATCAGGAATTCCTGGCCCGGGTAGAGGTCCAGCCCCCTGAGCAGCTTGCCCGCCGCGATCCGGTGCAGCCGGGAGATCCGTGAGACGGCATGGCTGAGCGGGCCGCCGCGCGCCGCGCTGGGCAGCGCGTCGGTACAGGGGCCGCCGTCGGCGCTTTTGGCGGTCTCCGTGGTCCCGGTGGCAGTTGTGGCAGCTGTGCTGTCCGTGGCGTGGGCGGCGGTCATCAGGGCTCCTCGGGGCGGGGCTGCGGAAGCCGCCTCAAGGCCGGCGGCCCGTACAACACCCCGGACCGCGCCACGTTCTACGGCGGCGGCGCCAAGGGCTACACCGACTACCCGGCGCTGGGCACCGTCTGAGGACCGGCCGCCCACGCCGGATCGCGGCGTACCGGTCCGGTGCGGGAGGAGCACCGTCGCCGGGGTCTCCTCCGCTCCTCCTCCCGGCAGGGCGGCCGACGTACGATCTTCGGCGGAGGGGACGGATGGAACAGCGGGTGCGCGTACACAGGGCCCGGCCGGGCGGCAGCGAGTTCCGGGTGATCCGGCCGGGGCCGGGGCGGGCCGGCTGGCGCTGCGCGACGAACTGCGACACCTGGCGCGGGTGAGCCCTCAGCCCAGCGGGGCGCCGTGCCACTTCCAGGAGGTACGGCGGGCCAGGCCCGGCAGTCCGGTGCGGCCCGTGCACCACAGCAGGGCGCTCCACCGGTCCACGTCCGCCGGGGCCTCGGGGAAGAGCCGGGCCAGTACCCGGTCGCACAGGGCGGCGGGCGGCGCCCACACGAGGCCCAGTCCCTCGGCGATGTCATGCGTGTGGACCAGGGTCTCCACGACGCCCATCGCGGCGAACCCCTCCGGGTCGGAGATGCCGTGCGAGTGGTAGGACCGGACCCCGGCCGGAGTCGTCCGCACCATCGAGGCCAGCAGCGCACCGCTCGCCTCCAGCGTCCGGAGCAGACCGGCGGAGCCGGCCGCGCGGTCCGCGAAGACCGCGTTCGCCGGTCCGCCCGTACGCTCGGCGCCCCACCGGTAGGGGACCTCGCCGTCGAGCGGGGGCGTACGTGGGCCCAACTGGACGGCGTAGGCGAAGAGATCGTCGCTCAGGTGCTCCGCGGTCTCCCAGCAGGTCCACTCCAGCGTCCCGGCGGGCGCCTCCCAGCGGTCGGCCGCCGCCGCGCCGAGCGCGTCCACCGACAGCAGGACGGCCGAGGCCACGTCGTCCGCGGTGACCGGCAGCCGGGAGCCGGTCAGCGCCGCGCGTTCGGCGGCACCGCACTCCACACAGAACTCGTTGCCCTCGGGATCGGCGAGCGTCGCCCAGCCCCGCCCGTTCGGCCTGCGGTGATCGCCGACCAGTGTGGCGCCGAGGGCCAGCAGCCGTTCGACCTCCTCGTCGCGGGAGCGGTCGTCCGGCTGGATGTCGAGGTGCAGACGGTTCTTGGTGGCCTTCGGCTCGGGAACCGTGATGAACAGCAGCGCGGCTCCGGGCGCCTCGACGAGCGCCTCGGGATCACCGGGGGCGTCGTCGTCGGACACGGGGGAGCCGAGCACCTGGGACCAGAAACCGGCCAGCCTGTACGCGTCGGCGCAGTCGATGGTGATGTGACGTACGAGTGAGGTCATGGGCCATACCCTCGCCGGTGGCCGGGTTCCGGTCCAGCCGGTTACGGCGGTGGGGGCGGAGCGGTACGCCGCCCCGCCCCCACCGGTTCCGCCTCCCGCGCTACCTCACCGGAGTGAAGTCCCGCGCCCCGATGAACTCCGGGCGGCGGACCGGAGCCGCGAAGGGCTCCTGGGCCGCGTTCTCCACGCTGTTGAACACGATGAAGACGTTGCTGCGCGGGTACGGGGTGATGTTGTCGCCCGAGCCGTGCATGCAGTTGCAGTCGAACCAGGTCGCCGAACCGGCCCGCCCCGTGAAGAGCTTGATGCCGTGCCGGTCGGCCATCGTTGTCAGCGCCTCGTCGGACGGGGTGCCGGCGTCCTGCATCTGCAGGGACTTCTTGTAGTTGTCCTCCGGCGTCTCGCCCGCACAGCCGAGGAACGTCTTGTGCGAACCGGGCATGATCATCAGCCCGCCGTTGGTGTCGTAGTTCTCGGTCAGCGCGATCGAGACCGACACGGCCCGCATGTCCGGCAGACCGTCCTCGGCGTGCCAGGTCTCGAAGTCCGAGTGCCAGTAGAAGCCCGAAGCCCCGAAGCCCGGCTTGACGTTGATCCGCGACTGGTGGACGTACACGTCCGAGCCGAGGATCTGGCGGGCCCGGCCCACCACCCGCTCGTCGCTCACCAGCCGGGCGAAGACCTCACTGAGCCGGTGGACCTCGAAGACGGACCGTACCTCCCGCGACTTCGGCTCTATGACCGAGCGCTCGTCGGCGCGTACCGCCGGATCGGCGATCAGCCGCTCCAGCTCCGCGTGGCAGACGGAGACCTCGTCCGGCGTGATCAGCTGGTCGACGGTGAGGAAGCCGTCGCGTTCGAACCCCTGGAGGTCCTTCACGGCGACCGGCCCCGGTGCGCCGGGCGCGGACCAGATGACCGGGTCCTGGCGGGGAGTGGTCATCTCGGCGGCGCCGCGCGAGGGATACCGGTCGGCGCGTACTTCGGTGGTCATGGTTCAGCCCTCCTCTGTCAGCAGTGGGTAGACACCGTTCTCGTCATGGTCCTCCCGTCCGGTGACGGGCGGGTTGAAGACACAGACGCAGCGGAAGTCGGTCTTCGGCCGCAGCGTGTGGTGCTCGTTCCCGTCCAGCAGATACATCGTGCCGGGGGAGATCCAGTGCTTCTCGCCGGTGTCGTCGTTGGTCAGCTCGGCCTCGCCCTCGGTGCAGAGCACCGCCTCGATGTGGTTGGCATACCACATGGAGGTCTCCGTGCCCGCGTAGAGCACGGTCTCGTGGAGCGAGAAGCCGACCTTCTCCTTGGCGAGCACGATGCGCTTGCTCTCCCAGGTGCCGGACGCGGCCTTCACATGCCGGTCGGTGTTCTCGATGTCTCTGAACGATCGGACGATCACGGTGGGTCGGTGCCTTTCTCTTGACAGCTTCTCTGTGCGGCGGGAGTCGTTCTCCGCCTCGCGGTCCGTCCCGGGGTACCGGGTCAGGCCGTCTCACGGACGCAGCGGGCCAGCGTGCGCAGGCCCTCGTCCAGCTCTTCGGGGGTGATGGTCAGCGGGGGCAGCAGCTTGACGACCTCGCTCTGCGGGCCCGAGGTCTCCAGCAGGAGGCCCAGCTCGAAGGCGCGGGCGCAGACGGCCGTGGCCCGCGCGGGGTCGGCGAACTCCATGCCCCAGACCAGGCCGCGGCCGCGGAACTGCGCGGTGGGCTCCTCGGCGCAGATGGCCAGCAGCGACTGCCTCACCTGCTCGCCGCGGGCCCGCGTCTGCTTCTCCATCTGGCCGTCGGCCCAGTAGGCGTCGAGCACGGCGGCGGCGGTGACGAACGCCGGGTTGTTGCCGCGGAAGGTGCCGTTGTGCTCGCCCGGCTCCCAGATGTCCAGCTCCGGCTTGAACAGGCAGAGCGACATGGGCAAGCCGTAGCCGCTGATGGACTTCGACAGGGTGACGATGTCCGGCACGATGCCGGCCTCCTCGAAGGAGAAGAAGCCGCCGGTACGGCCGCAGCCCATCTGGATGTCGTCGACGATCAGCAGCATGTCCTGGCGGTGGCACAGCTCCTGGAGCGCGCGCAGCCACTCGGTGCGGGCGACGTTGATGCCGCCCTCGCCCTGGACGGTCTCCACGATCACGGCAGCGGGCTTGTTGAGCCCGGAGCCCTGATCCTCCAACAGCCGCTCGAACCAGAGGAAGTCGGGGACCGTACCTTCGAAGTAGTTGTCGAACGGCATCGGTGTGCCGTGCACCAGCGGGATACCGGCTCCGGCCCGTTTGAAGGCGTTTCCGGTCACCGCGAGCGAGCCGAGCGACATGCCGTGGAAGGCGTTGGTGAACGAGACGACGGACTCGCGGCCCTTGACCTTACGGGCCAGCTTCAGCGCCGACTCGACGGCGTTGGTGCCGGTCGGGCCGGGGAACATCACCTTGTACGGCAGGTCGCGCGGACGCAGGACCACGTTCTGGAAGGTCTCCAGGAACGCGCGTTTGGCGGTGGTCGCCATGTCCAGGCCGTGGGTGATGCCGTCGCGCTCGATGTAGTCGATCAGCGCGCGTTTCAGCACCGGGTTGTTGTGGCCGTAGTTGAGCGATCCGGCACCGGCGAAGAAGTCGAGGTACGAGTGGCCGTCCTCATCGGTCAGCCGGGCGCCCTGCGCGCGGTCGAACACCGCGGGCCAGCTGCGGCAGTAGCTCCGTACCTCCGACTCCAGGGTCTCGAAGACACTCAGGGCGGGCGGGGTGATGGTCACAGCGGTCTCCTGGTCGAGGGGGGTACGACGGGCGGCGGTGAAGCCTGCTTCCGGCGGCGGAGGCATGGCCCGGGTACGCGCCGGGGGGTCGGTCCGGCGCGGGCGGTCGTGGCGCGGAAGCGGCGTCGGCCGGGGCCGCGTCGGTCGGAACCGCGTCGTTCGGGACGGCATCGGTCGGATCGGCGCCGGGCGGCACCGCGCCGGGGCGCCGGGTGCCGCGGCGCTCGGCGCCTTGGTGCGTCAGGAGTGGAACGGGCCTATGCGGTACAGCACTTCCGGCAGATGCGTGTCCTCGGGGAACAGGTCCCCGTCGAAGAGCACCTCGCGCTCCAGGGGCACGTCGTGGCGCTGGGCGTAGGAGGTGAACAGCCGGTCGGACGCGGTGTTGTCCGGGGTGACGGTCGTCTCCACCAGGGCGAGCCCCCGCTCGGCGGCGACCCGGGCGGTCAGCGAGTCCAGCAGCTTGGCGGCCAGGCCCATGCCACGGTGGCCGTGGTCGACGGCGACCTGCCAGACGACGAGGGTGTCCGGGCGGTCGGGCCGGATGTACCCCGTCACGAAGGCGATCGGCTCGCCGTTCTCGTCGCGGGCGACCACGGAGGTCGCGGCGAAGTCCCGGCACCACAGGAGGTAGCTGTACGAGGAGTTGAGGTCCAGGACCTCGGAGTCGCGGGCAATGCGCCAGATCGCGGCTCCGTCCTCCACTCGTGGGGCGTCGATCCTGAGGAATTCACTTCGGGCACGGGCAAAATCTGCTGGTGCGGCGGTCATGTGAATTGAATTTACCCAGCAAATGCCGAAATTGCATCGAGGCAAAGGGTTGGGTCGGCGGTGACCTTGTGCTATCACGCGGGCGCATACCCCTGCGCGAATCCCCTTCGCTTTCTCACGATTTGGCCTGAATTTTTCCGGCATTACGGTCACTGTGTGGAGTCGGTCACAGGGTTGTAACTCTCGGGAGAAGTGCCCGGTCGCGTGAATCGGTGTTCAGGAAACTTTAGCGTTTAGGGTCCGGGAAAGCGGGCAGAAGAATGCGGGGAGCTGATTTCAGTAAATCAGCTCCCCTTATTTATGATTCTGGTCCGCGTGGTGGCGGACGGCGCTGCCGATAGGCGGCGCCGCGGAAACTATTCGCTCGGCCAGGTTTCCGAAACGGCCTTGCGGGCAGCTTCGAAGTCGACCTGCCGGCCCGTGTCGGCCAGCGCCGCCCCCAGAGCCGCGAGCGAGGAGCGCACCGCGCCCCGCGTCGCGTCCACCCCGTAGTGATTGACCCGGATCATCTCCTTGGACAGCGCCCCGCCGCCCGCGATGAGCGGCAGCGAGGGGTCCGCCGCGAGCGCCTGCGCGACCAGCTCGGCGGCGTCGACTCCCGCCGGGGCGCGCAGCGTCGTGGCCACCGGGGCCGCGTCCCGCGCGTCGTGGACATACGGCTCCAGGCCGCCGCCGAGCGCCGCCGCGCCGGCCCGGGTCGCGGCGGCAGCCGCCGCGTGACGGGCCATCAGCGCATCGAGCCCCTCGGCCTCGATCCGCTCCACGCACGCCTCCAGCGCCAGCATCTCCAGCTGCGCCGGGGCGTGCAGCAGCGCCTTGCGGCCACCGTCGATCCAGCGCTCCTTCCAGTCCAGGAGGGACAGGTAGGAGCGGCGCGGGGCCCGGGGATTGGCGGAGATCCGCTCCCAGGCCCGCTCGCTCACCGACACCGCCGACACCCCGGCCGGCCCGCCCATCGCCTTCTGCGCGCCGATCACGCAGAGGTCGACACCCCAGACGTCCGGCAGCAGCGGTTCGGCGCCCACCGAGGCGACGGCGTCCAGCATGAAGAGCGCGCCGTGCTCCCGGACCACCTCGCCGATCTCCGCGACGGGGTTGGTGTTGCCGGTCGCCGCCTCGGCGTGCACCAGCGACACGAAGTCGATCTCCGGGTGCGCGGCCAGTGCCCGGGCGACCTGCCCGGCGGTCACCGCGGTGTGGAACGGCACCGCGAGGTCGACGACCTCGGCGCCGCAGTCCCGCAGCCAGTTGCCGAAGGTCTGGCCGTACGGGCCCGTGACGATGTTCAGCGCGGTCGAACCGGGCCGGGCGCCGCCCCGGATACAGCCCTCCAGGGGCAGCAGCGCCTCGCCCTGCATGATGACGACGTCCTGCTGCGTGGCGAGGAGACCGGCCACCCGCCGCTCGATGGCCGCGAAACGCGCGGCGGTGAGCGGGGCGAGGTCGAGGAAGGGGTGCGTCACGGTGGTGCTCTCTTCGGTTCGGTCGGCGGTTCGGTCGGCTGTTCTGCTCACGAACGGTGCTCCGTCGAGGGTACCGAGGGCCTCGTACAGTGCGGCATATGAGTGATCAGGAGCAGCGGGTGCTGCGGGTGAAGGGGCGGGTGCTCGTCGGTCCGGACGAGATCCGGGACGAGCTGTGGGCCGTGGACGGGCGGATCACGTACGAGCGGCCGCCGGGGGCGGACGGGGCGGTGACGGTCACCGGGTGGGCGCTGCCGGGACTGGTCGACGCGCACTGCCATGTGGGCCTCGACCGGCACGGCCCGGTCGACGCCGCGACCAGTGAGAAGCAGGCCCTCGCCGACCGGGAGGCGGGCACGCTGCTGATCCGGGACGCCGGGTCGCCCTCCGACACCCGGTGGATCGACGACCGCGAGGATCTGCCGAAGATCATCAGGGCGGGCCGGCACATCGCCAGGACCCGCAGGTACATCCGCAACTACGCCCATGAGATCGAGCCCGGCGACCTGGTCGCGTATGTGGCGCGCGAGGCCCGGCGCGGGGACGGCTGGGTGAAGCTGGTCGGCGACTGGATCGACCGGGACGCCGGTGATCTGACCGCCTGCTGGCCGCGCGGCGAGGTCGAGGCGGCGATCAATGAGGCGCACCGGCTGGGCGCCCGTGTCACCGCGCACTGCTTCGCCGAGGAGTCGCTGCGCGATCTCGTGGAGGCCGGGATCGACTGCATCGAGCACGCGACCGGCCTGACCGAGGACACCATTCCGCTGTTCGCCGAGCGCGGTGTCGCGATCGTCCCGACGCTGGTCAACATCGCCACGTTCCCCGATCTCGCGGCGGGCGGCGAGGCCAGATTCCCGCGCTGGTCGGCGCATATGCGGCAGCTGTACGAGCGCCGCTACGACACCGTCCGCGCCGCGTACGACGCCGGGATCCCGGTCTACGTCGGCACCGACGCGGGCGGCTCGCTGGCCCACGGTCTGGTGGCGGCCGAGGTCGCCGAGCTGGTGAAGGCGGGCATCCCGCCCCGGGAGGCCCTCGCCGCGACGGCCTGGGGCGCCCGGCGCTGGCTGGGGCGGCCGGTCCTCGAAGAGGGCGCCCCGGCGGACCTGGTCGTCTACGACGAGGATCCGCGCGCGGACGTACGGGTACTGGCGGCGCCGCGTCACGTCGTGCTGAACGGGCGGGTCATCGGCTGACCGCCCCGGGGGCGGCGGGAGCCGGCGTACGGGGGCGAGCGGCCCGGTGCGCGGGCGTCACGTTGACCGGCAGTGACCGCAGGGGTGCGTGGCTCGTTTACGCACTTCTGCGCCCACCCCGGCGCGGTCAGCACCCGTGCCGCTCACACTCGGTGAAACGGGTGACGTGAAGGAACGCACGTGCCGAAAGATTCGAATACACACGCTAAAACCCCTCTTTGGGGTGAACTCACCACAGGTATCCGCGAGTTCACCCTCCGTACGTAAAGATTCACGGAGTCGAGGCCACCGGTGCCCGCGATGTCCCCCATTGGACGGCGCCGGTGGCTCCATGTCTCTTGTGGGGGTTCCACCATCTTGAACAGCAACACCTTCCGTCTCGCTGCCCTGGCGGTCGCCGCCGCTCCCGTCGCCCTGCTTGCCGCCGTCCCCGCGCAGGCGGCCACCGCGACGGCCACGACCACCGGCGAGGGCAAAGCGAGCGCGGTCGTGCTCCGTACCGCACTGAATGTCTCACTCCTGAACAAGACGATCGAGGTTCCGCTCAAGGCCACGCTCAACGAGGTACAGGCGCCCGCCAGCGCGAAGAAGACCGCCCTCAGCGTGCGGCTCGACGGCGTGGACCACGGACAGCCGTTCAGCGTGCTGCGCGCCGACGTGGCCACGGCCGAGGCCACCGTGGGCAAGCACAGGGCGCAGGGGTACAGCAATCTGGCGAAGGCCGCGGTCCATCTGCCCGGACTGCCGCTGCTCCCGCTCATCGAGGTCGAGAAGGTCACGTCCAAGGCGGTCTGCGAGGTGGGCAGGAAGCCGGTCGCGGAGTCGAACGTGCTGGGCCATGTGTCGGTCCTGGGCACGAAGGTCACGCTCACCGCGGGCGGGACGACCCGGGTGGAGGTGCCGGGCGTCGGTGAGGTGACCCTGGACCTGTCGAAGACCAGCACCACCTCGCGGACCGCGGCCGCCGCGGCGCTGCAGCTCCGGGTGTCCGTGAATCCGCTCAAGCTCAACGTCGCCGACGTACAGGGAGATGTCACGCTGGCCGAGGCGACCTGCGAGACACCGAAGGCGACCGACCCGGGAGGCACCGACGGTGGCTCCAGCAGCGGCGGCTCCAGCGGCGGTTCGAGCGACGGCGGCGCGTCCGGCAGCGGTGGCTCGACGGACGGCGGTTCGACGGGCGGCAAGGGGGACGGCGGCCCGGATGTGAAGACCCAGACGGGCTCGGGGAAGGCCCCGGCGACGGAGAACCTCGCCGAGACCGGAGGCAGCTCCGCCACCCCGTACATCGCGGGCGGCGCGGCACTGCTGCTGGCGGTCGGCGCGGGGGCGACGGTGATGGCTCGCAGGCGCGCCCGGGCCTGATCCGGCCGGTGGCCTGATCCGACCGGTGGCCTGAGGGACCGGAGTCCTGAGGGACGGGGGGCTTGAGGGGCGGCGTTGCCCGGGGAGGGACGCCGCCCCTCGGGGGCGGGCCCGAGGGGCCCGGCCCCGGGCCCCTCAGGACAGAGGTCTCGCGGGCAGGGCCTGAAGGGCCTGGTCGAAGGCCTGGAGGAAGCGGTTGGTCGTCACCCGGTCGCGTACGGCCAGCCGCAGCCACTCCGGCCCGAGCCCCGGGAACGTGTCCCCCCGCCGTGCCGCGAAGCCCAGCAGCCGCAGCCGCTCCCGTACCTCGGCCGCCCGCTCCAGCCGCAGCAGGACGAACGACCCCTCGGCGGGCTCGACCGCCCGTACCTCACCGAACTCCGCCAGCCCGGCCAGCAGATGGGCCCGGTCCACCGCGATCCGGTCCGCCGCCCCGGCCGCCTCCACCAGTGCCCGCGGCTCCATACAGGCCTCGGCCGCCGCCAACGCCGGGGAGGACACCGGCCACAGGGGCTGTGCGTCGGACAGCAGCGCGATGGTGACCGGGTCGGCCAGCACATAGCCGATCCGCAGCCCCGCCAGCCCCCAGGTCTTGGTGAGGCTGCGCAGGACGACGAGCCCGGGGATGTCCGTACGCCCGCACAGCGCCTCCCGCTCGCCGGGGACCGCGTCCATGAACGCCTCGTCGACCACGAGCGTCCGCCCGGGGCGCGCCAGTTGCTCCAGGACGGCCGCCGGGTGGAGCACGGACGTCGGGTTGGTCGGATTGCCGACCACCACCAGGTCCGCCTCCTCGGGCACCGCCGCCGGATCCAGCCGGAAGCCGTCCTCGGCGCGCAGCAGCACCCGCCCCACCTCGTGACCGGCCGACCGCAGCGCCGCCTCCGGTTCGGTGAACTGCGGATGCACGACGACCGGGTACGCGGCCGGCAGCGCACGGGCGATCAGCACGAACGCCTCCGCCGCGCCCGCCGTCAGGAGCACCCGTTCCACCGGGAGCCCGTGCCGCCCGGCGACCGCGGCCCGCGCCGCGGTCCCGTCCGGATACGAGGCCAGCGACACGAGCGAGGCCGCTATCCGCTGCCGCAGCCAGTCCGGCGGCGTATGGGTGCGTACGTTGACGGCGAGATCGGTCAGGTTGCGGTCGCGCACCTCCGCGTCACCGTGGTGCCGGAGGTCCGGCTCGGTGCTCTGGACTGACTTCGTGGGGGGATTCATGGCTGCCATGGTGAAGGCGCCCGTCCCGTCCGTCACCGGCGGGGTGGAACTTTTCCGGTCAGGGGTCGCAAGGGTGGCCGGAATCCGACGGGCCACCGCACACGTCACGGCCCCCTTCGGAGCCGTCCCGCGCGCCGACCGGGTCTTGGCGACCAGCAGTTCGTCCGCGTCGATCAGCGCGGCGGCCTCCGCGACCGAGGGCGTCCCCACGGCCGCGCCCGGCGCACCCGAGGGATTCGGTACGAGGACCCCGGCCAGCGCCTCGGCCGTATGCGTCCGTACCGGTACTCCCAGCCGCGCCGCGGCCCCCACGATCCCGGGTTCGGCGGCCTTGGCCTCGACGGTGGCCAGTTCCACGATGTCGGCCGTCCGCAGTCCCGCCGTCAGGAGCGTTTTCTTGATCAGGCCGAGCACCTCGTCGAGCGGTGCGCCGCGGCGGGCGCCGACGCCGACGACGAGCGTTCCGGCGAGGGGGACCGGGCAGGGGCCGGCGGCTGCTCCGTACATGGGCGGAGTCCTTTCGTACGCCGGCCCGGGGGCCGGATGCTGCGGGGGGAGGACGGAACGGGTGGGCGGCAGTCAGGGGGTGAGGGGCAGGAGCCGGTAAGGGCGGCCTGAGATGCGGGCACGGGGGTCAATCGGCTAGCAAGGGCCCATGGCGGTGTTCGTCGCGCTCGGCGCGTTCCTGATGACTCTGGCCGGCGGCTGGGTCGCTCAGCGGGTGACCGACCGCCGTCACCTGGTGCTCGGCTTCGCGGGCGGGCTGATGCTCGGTGTGGTCGGCCTCGACCTCCTGCCGGAGGCGGTCGAGGCGGCGGGCGGGCCGGTCTTCGGCGTCCCCGCCGCCCTGCTGCTGTTCGTGGGCGGGTTCCTGGTGGCCCATCTGGTGGAGCGGCTGCTCGCCGTACGCCGGGCGGCACACGGGGCGGGCGAGGAACGGGTGCCGCAGGTGGGGCTGACGGCGGCGGCCGCGATGGTCGGCCACAGCCTGATGGACGGAGTCGCGCTCGGCGCCGCGTTCCAGGTCGGCGGGGGCATGGGCGCGGCGGTCGCGCTGGCCGTGATCAGTCATGACTTCGCCGACGGATTCAACACGTACACCATCACCAGTCTCTACGGGAACGCCCGCCGCAAGGCGCTCCTCATGCTGTTCGCGGACGCCCTGGCTCCGATCGTGGGCGCCGCGACGACACTCCTGTTCACCCTTCCGGAGGAACTGCTCGGCTGCTATCTCGGCTTCTTCGGCGGCGTACTGCTCTACCTGGCCGCCGCAGAGATTCTGCCCGAGGCGCACCACGACCATCCCGCCCGGTCCACATTGCTCTGCACGGTCGGGGGAGTGGGCTTCATCTGGCTGGTGGTGGGCATCGCCGAGTAGTCCGTACCCGCCGGGGCTCCCACCCGCCGGCGGCTCACCCGCCGGTTTCCCGTCCCCCGGAGGACGCGCCGCACCGCTCGACGAAGCGCCGTGCCACCCCGGGCGAGGACGCCCAGTGCGTATGCAGATAGCTCGCGTGCACGCCCCGCTGGACGAAGCCCTCCACCCGCCGCTCCGGCTGATGCATGCCCCACGCGGGAACCGGCCCGGCACCCGGCTCCAGCACCGTCCGGTGGAACTCATGACCGCGCAGCCGGGTCCCCGCCACCGCCAGCGAACTGTCGGAGACCGCCACCGCCTCCCGGTAGCCCAGCGTCAGCCGCTCCGACATCCGGGCCTCGGCGTCCAGCACCCCGCACATCGGCCGCCCGTCCAGCTCACGCGCCAGGTACAGCAGCCCCGCGCACTCCGCCGCCACCGGCGCACCGCTCAGCGCCAGCGCGGTCACCGCCGCGCGCAGCGGCTCGTTGGCCGACAGCTCGGGGGCGTACATCTCCGGGAACCCGCCGCCGATCACGAGCCCCGCCGTGCCCGCCGGGAGCTTCTCGTCGCGCAGCGGGTCGAAGACCGCGACCTCCGCGCCCGCCGCCGCCAGCAGCTCGGCGTGTTCCGCGTACGCGAAGGTGAACGCCGCCCCGCCCGCCACGGCCACCACCGGCCGGGACCCGGGCGCCGGGTGACGCTCCGGCTCCCACGCCCCGTCCGGCAGCGGGGGAGCCGACCTGGCCAGCGCCATCAGCGCGTCGAGATCGCACCCCGCCCGCACCCGTTCGCCCATCGCCGCCACGGCCTCGACGGCGTCGGTCTGCCGCTCGGCCACCGGCACCAGGCCCAGATGGCGCGAGGGCGTCGCGAGCCGCGCGGCCCGCCGCAGCACCCCGAGCACCGGCAGGCCCGACTCCTCCAGCGCGTCGCGCAGCAGCGCCTCGTGCCGGTCGGAGGCCACCTTGTTCAGGATCACGCCGCCTATGCGCACCAGGGGGTCCCAGGACGCGAACCCGTGCACCAGGGCCGCGACGGAACGGGACTGCGAGGAGGCGTCGACGACCAGCACGACGGGCGCCCGCAGAAGCTTGGCGACCTGAGCCGTGGAGGCCAGTTCCCCCTGCCCCGAGGCACCGTCGTACAGCCCCATGACGCCCTCGACGACGGCGAGGTCGCAGCCGCCCGCCCCGTGCGCGAACAGCGGGGCGATCAGGTCCGTCCCGCACATGTACGCGTCGAGATTGCGGCCGGGCCGTCCCGTCGCCAGCGCGTGGTAGCCCGGATCGATGTAGTCCGGGCCCACCTTGTGCGGGGACACGGCGAGCCCGCGCGCGGCGAACGCCGCCATCAGACCCGTGGCGACCGTGGTCTTGCCGCTGCCGGACGCCGGAGCGGCGATGACCAGACGGGGAACACTCACCACTCGATGCCCCTCTGGCCCTTCTGCCCGGCGTCCATCGGGTGCTTGACCTTCGACATGTCGGTCACCAGGTCGGCGGCCGCGATCAGCTTGTCCGGAGCGTTGCGCCCGGTGATCACCACATGCTGGGTGCCGGGACGGTTCCGCATCACCTCGACGACCTCGTCGGTGTCGATCCAGCCCCAGTGCATCGGATAGGCGAACTCGTCCAGGACATACAGCTTGTACGTCTCGGCCGCCAGGTCGCGCTTGACCTGCTCCCAGCCCTCACGGGCCTTCTCCTCGTTGTCCAGCTGGTTATCGCGCTGCACCCACGACCAGCCCTCGCCCATCTTGTGCCAGGCGACGGTGCCGCCCTCGCCGCTGGCCCCCAGGACCTTCAGCGCGTTCTCCTCGCCGACCTTCCACTTCGCCGACTTCACGAACTGGAACACCCCGATCGGCCAGCCCTGGTTCCAGGCCCGCAGCGCGAGACCGAAGGCCGCCGTCGACTTCCCCTTGCCGATGCCCGTGTGGACGAAGAGCAGCGGGCGGTTGCGCCGCTGACGGGTGGTGAGCCCGTCGTCCGGTACCGATGTCGGCTGTCCCTGTGGCATTACGCGGCCCTCCCGGCTGTGGTGACGTCCTTGACGAGCCCGGCGATCGAGTCGGCCCGCAGCTCGTCGAGCGTGACGGCGGTACCTCCCAGATCCCGGGCGAGCTGTGCGGCGAGCCCGAGGCGTACGATCCCCGACTCGCAGTCCACGACGACGGACGCGGTGCCCTCGGAGCGGTGCAGACGCCCCGCCCGCCCGGCCAGCGCCACCGGTTCGGGGCCGCCGGTCGCCCGGCCGTCCGTCACCACGACGAGCAGCGGCCGCCGCGACGGATCACGCAGCCGCTCCACCCGCAGGACGTCATGGGCCTTCAGCAGCCCGGCGGCCAGCGGCGTACGCCCCCCGGTCGGCAGCGATTCCAGCCGTGCCGCCGCCGCGTCCACCGACGAGGTCGGCGGCAGCGCCACCTCGGCGTCCTTGCCCCGGAAGGTGACCAGGCCGACCTTGTCGCGCCGCTGGTACGCGTCCAGCAGCAGCGACAGCACCGCGCCCTTGACCGCGCTCATCCGCTGCCGGGCGGCCATCGAACCCGAGGCGTCCACGACGAAGAGCACCAGATTGCCCTCGCGCCCCTCCCGCGTCGCCTGCCGCAGATCGTCCCGGCGGACGACCAGGCCCCGCCCCGACCGCCCGCGGGCGTGCTGGTGCGGTGCCGCGGCCTGCACGGTCGCCGACAGGTGCAGCTTGGTCAGGGCACCCTGCGGGCGCCGCGAACCGGTCGTACGGCCGTGCTCGGTACGGGCCCGGGAGCGCCGCCCCGCGGCGCCCTCGCCGAGACCCGGCACGCTCAGCATCTTCGTCCGGAACGGCTCGGCCGAGGCCACGGGCTGCTGCTCCGCGCCGGCCGGGCGGCCGGGCGCGCCGGTGCTGCCCTCCTGGGCCGGTCCCGGGGTACCGCTGCCGTCGGCCTGCGGAGGCACCCCGCCGCCCCCGCCGCCGCCGTCGTCGCCCCCGCCCCCGTCACCGGGGCCGTCCGGGTGCGGACCGTCGGGGTCCGGGTCGTTGCCGCCCTCGCCGCCCGCCTCGTCCCCGGCGGCCTCCTGGAGCGTGTCGTCCAGCTTGTCCTCGTCCAGGCCGGGCGCGTCGAACGGGTTGCGGCGACGCCGGTGCGGGAGCGCGAGGAGCGCGGCCTGCCGCACGTCCTCGGCGAGCACCTCCTCGCGCCCCGCCCACGCGGCCAGAGCGGTCGCCGTACGCGCCATCACGATGTCGGCGCGCATGCCGTCGACCTCGAAGGCCGCGCAGGTCGCCGCGATCTGCCGCAACACGCCGTCGCCCAGCACGACATGGGGGAGCAGGGCGCGCGCGGCGGTGATCCGGTCCCGGAGGGCGGCCTCCTCCTCGGCCCACCGGGCGGCGAACGCGACCGGGTCGTCGTCGTGGGCGAGCCTGCGCCGCACGACCTCGACCCGCTGATCGGTGTCACGGGACGCGGCCACCTCGACCGTGAGCCCGAACCGGTCCAGCAACTGGGGCCGCAGCTCGCCCTCTTCGGGGTTCATCGTGCCGACCAGCAGGAAACGCGCGGCGTGCCGTACGGAGACGCCCTCGCGCTCGACGTACGAAGCGCCCATCGCCGCCGCGTCCAGCAGCAGGTCCACGAGATGGTCGTGGAGCAGGTTGACCTCGTCCACGTACAGGATCCCGCGATGCGCGTCCGCCAGCAGCCCCGGCTCGAAGGCCTTCACGCCCTCCGAGAGCGCCCGCTCGATGTCCAGCGCGCCGACGAGCCGGTCCTCGGACGCGCCGACCGGCAGTTCCACGGTCCGCGCGGCCCGCGACACGCCCGTCCCGTCCCCGTGGGGCCCGTCGGGACACGCCGGATCGGGCGCCCCCGGGTCGCACGAGAAGCGGCACCCGGGCACCACGGAGACCTCCGGCATGAGCGCGGCGAGCGCCCGCACGGCGGTGGACTTGGCGGTTCCCTTCTCGCCCCGTACGAGCACCCCGCCGACAGCCGGACTGACGGCGTTCAGCAGCAGTCCGAGCCGAAGATCGTCCTGCCCGACGATCGCGGTGAAGGGATACGGCGTACTCACAGGGCCTCCTTGTTGACATCCGACACTTCAAGGGCCGCTCCGGGCCCGTCCGGCGCTCCGGGCCCGTCGGGCCCGCGCACCGCGTTCCGGGCCGTACCGGGCCCGTCCGGCGCTCCCGCGTCCCGTGCGCCCGCGGACGCGCCCCCGCCCACTCCGGGCGCCCCCGCCCGCGGTGCCGCCGCCCCCGGTGCCCCCGGGGCGATGAACGGCAGTCCCGCGGGCGCGCCGCCCTCGATCAGCCGCCACAGCGCGTCCGTGTCCGCGTGTTCCTCCACCAGATCCCCGAGCCGGTCCAGCTGCTCCTCCCGCAGCACCCCGAAACTCGTGTCCGGCGCGGCGACGAACCGCCGGCCCGCCGCCCGTGCGACCTCCGCGAGGAACCGCCGCCGGAACGCGTCGCTCTCCAGCGACCCGTGCCAGTGCGTCCCCCACACGGCACCCACCCGGCAGCCGTCCAGGAACGGCTCACCGCCGCGCACATCGGCGACCCCGTGGTGGATCTCGTATCCCTCCACCGGCTCGCCGAGCGCCGTACCGGCCGGCCGGGCGAGCGTCTTGGCCCGCTCGAACCGGATGCGTACCGGCAGCAGTCCCAGCCCGTCGACCACCCCGGCCCGCGACTCCACCTCGTCCTCGATCCGCTCCCCGAGCACCTGGAACCCGCCGCAGATGCCGAGCACCGGCCGTCCCTCGGCCGCCCGCCGCACCAGCGCGTCGGCGAGACCCCGCTCGCGCAGCCACGCCAGTGCCCGCACGGTGCCGCGCGTGCCGGGCACGATCACCAGGTCCGCGTCGGCCAGCTCCTCCGCCCGGTCCACGAACCGCACCACCACGCCCGGCTCGGCGGCCAGCGCGTCCACATCGGTGAAGTTCGACATCAGCGGCAGGGCACACACCGCCACCCGCAGCACGTCCTCGCCGTGCGGCGGCGCGACGACCGACTCCCGTACGGCTCCGCGCATCGAGACGCGCAGGCCGTCCTCCTCGTCGATGCCCAGCCCGTGCGCGAACGGCAGCACCCCGTAGGTCCGCCGCCCCGTCAGCCCGTACAGCATGTCCAGGCCCGGCTCCAGCAGCGAGACATCGCCGCGGAACTTGTTGACGAGATAGCCGGCGACCAGTGACTGGTCCTCGGCGCTCAGCAGCGCCGTCGTACCGAAGAACGAGGCGAAGACGCCGCCGCGGTCGATGTCCCCGACGACCAGCACGGGGAAGCGCGCGGCGCGGGCTATGCCCATGTTCACGATGTCGGTGCGCCGCAGATTGATCTCGGCAGGACTGCCCGCCCCCTCGCAGATCACGGCGTCATACGTGCCCCGAAGCTGTTCCAGGCAGTCCACGACCGTCCCGAGGAGGGCTTCCTGCCGTCCCCCGTGGTAGCCGCGGGCGCTCATCTCACCGACCGGCTTCCCCATCAGGACGACCTGGCTGGAGCGGTCGCCGCCGGGCTTGAGCAGCACCGGGTTCATCAGCGCGGACGGCTCGACCCGGGCGGCCTGGGCCTGCATCGCCTGGGCGCGCCCGATCTCCGCGCCCTCGCGGGTGACGAACGAGTTGAGCGACATGTTCTGCGCCTTGAACGGCGCGACCTTCACGCCCCGGCGTACGAGCCACCGGCAGATCCCTGCCGTGACGACGCTCTTGCCCGCGTCCGAGGTGGTCCCGGCGACCAGGAGTCCGCCGCTCATTTCGCTCTCCGTCCCGCGAGCAGCCGGCCCGCCACGCATACGCCCAGGGCCAGCGCGCCCACCCGGCGCGACAGCCGTACCGCCCGTTCGATGTCGGCGCTCTCCACGGCCCGGCCGGCCGCCCCGTTGAGCACGGGCCGGTGCTCGACCCGCCCGGCGTACGCCAGGGTCCCGCCGAGCCGTACGCCGAGAGCCCCCGCGAACGCGGCCTCCACCGGCCCCGCGTTAGGGCTCGGATGGCTGCCCGCGTCGGCCCGCCAGGCCCGTACGGCCGCACGGGGCCGTCCTCCGGCCACCACGGCCAGCGCGGCCGTCAGCCGGGCTCCCGGCCCGCCCGCCAGGTCGTCCAGGCGGGCCGAGGCCCAGCCGTAACGCCGGTAGCGGGGCGACCTGTGGCCGACCATGGCGTCCAGCGTGTTGACGGCCCGGAAGCCGACGAGCCCGGGGACCCCGCCCAGAGCGCCCCAGACGAGGGCGCCGACGACGGCGTCCGAGGTGTTCTCGGCGACGGACTCGACCACGGCGCGGGCGATCTGCTGCCCGTCCAGCGAGTGGGGGTCGCGGCCGCACAGATGGGGCAGCCGTTCCCGGGCCACGTCGAGGTCCCCGGCGGCGAGCGCACCGGAGACGGCGCGCGCCTCACGGCCCAGCGACGTACCGCCGATCACGGACCAGGTGGTGGCGGCGGTCAGCGCGACGGCCAGGGCGGGGCGGTCCCGTACGGCGCGGGCGGCCAGCGCGGCGGCCCCCACGGCGCCGCCGGCGCAGACGAGGGTGTGCAGGGCGCCCCATCCGCGGTGGTCGCGCCAGAGCAGGCGTTCGGCCCTTGCCGCGGCCCGGCCGAATCCGGCCACGGGATGTCCCCGGCGGGGGTCACCGAGCAGGGAGTCGGCGATCAGGCCGGCCGTGGCGCCGTACGCGAAGATGCGGTCGGCACGCATGGCTCAGCCGGCCGGGGTACGGGAGGTTCCCGCAAGGGGTGACACAGGTTCCGGCGCACGGCAGCCAGGCATGGCGTATGTCCTCACTCAGGGTCCGCGCCCTGGTTCGACGTGACCGGCGACGAGAGTCTCCTGGCTTCCGGATCCGCAGTTCCCCCGGCCTTCCAGTCCGCGTGGGCGGACCGTGACTTCCGATGGGGGACTGCTCCCCGGTGACAGTGGCGGGACCGCGCCGGATTCGCACCGGCTTCCTCTGCTGTCGCCGTAAACGGCTCCGGCAGTCCACCACGCTGTGAGAACGCCCGTCAACTTGCCGTTGACCTGCGGAGCCGCAGTGTGCGCAGACGCACACCGGGCCGGACACACAGTGTGTGTCCGGCCCGGTGGAGGTGCGGTGTTCCGGTCAGGCGACGATCAGATAGATCCCGTACGTGACCGCCGCCGCGCACAGCGCGAAGCAGAGGTACGCGCCGGCGCGGGCCGGGGTGAACGAGCCGCCGGAGGCGCCGTTCCGCGCCGTCGACGCCTGCTTGGAGAGGCCGACGATGCCGAGGGTGAAGAGGCCGACCAGCGCCACGGTGACCACGAGGCTGACGCCGAAGACGGAGGCGAGAGCTGCCCAGTCGATGTTCATACGGATCTGTCCTTACACCGTGGCGGGCCGCGCCGGATCGGCGGGCGTACCGGCCGGAGCCGGGATGGTGGACGTGAGGTCGGGACCCGTGGTGCCGACGGGCGGCGGGGTGACGGCGGCGATGGCCGTGGTGACGACGCCCGCAGGCTCGTCCTCCGGGCCGCCGCCGGTGACGTTGGTGTGGTCGACCGGCTTGCGGCGCGACAGCAGCCAGATGGCGCCGGAGCCCGCGACGAGCAGGACGGCGACGACGCCGACGCCCCAGCCGCCCTGCTTGGTCAGGAACTCCGCGCCCGCGCCGACCAGGCCCGCGGCCGGCAGGGTCAGTCCCCAGGCGACGAACATCCGGGTGGCCGTGGACCAGCGGACCACGCCCCCCTGACGGCCGAGGCCCGCGCCCATCACGGCGCCGGAGCAGGACTGGGTGGTGGAGAGCGAGAAGCCGAGGTGGGAGGAGGCCAGGATGACGGTGGCCGCACTGGTCTGGGCGGCGAAGCCCTGCGGCGGCTTGAGGTCGGTCAGGCCGCTGCCCATGGTGCGGATGATGCGCCAGCCGCCGAGGTACGTGCCCAGGGCGATGGCGACACCGGCGGAGACGATGACCCAGACCGGCGGGTTGGAGCCGGGGGCGAGGACGCCGCCGGTGACCAGGGCCAGGGTGATGATGCCCATCGTCTTCTGCGCGTCGTTGGTGCCGTGGGCGAGCGAGACGAGACCGGCCGAGGCGATCTGCCCGGCCCGGTAG
This sequence comes from Streptomyces sp. NPDC079020, assembly GCF_044542225.1. Classification (NCBI taxonomy): domain Bacteria; kingdom Bacillati; phylum Actinomycetota; class Actinomycetes; order Kitasatosporales; family Streptomycetaceae; genus Streptomyces; species Streptomyces sp. NPDC079020. The sequence goes on along the minus strand of NZ_JBITUB010000001.1, from coordinate 53,180 downwards.
CCCTTGGCGGTCGACTTCAGCTGTCCCTCATCGGTGACCTTGCGCCCGATGCGGTACGTCAGCTTCGTGGCCAGCAGCGCGGCGAGACCGGCGACGACCGGCGCGGCGATGGCGGGCAGCAGCACCTTGGTGACGACGGTGCCGCCATTGATCGAGGACCAGCCCGCCGACATGACCGCGGCGCCGATGAGGCCGCCGAACAGGGCGTGCGAGGAACTGGAGGGCAGGCCGACCAGCCAGGTCAGCAGATTCCACAGGATGGCGCCGACGAGCGCCGCGAAGATGACCTCGGTTCTGAGGCCGTCCTCGTTGACGATCCCGCCGGAGATCGTCTTGGCGACCTCCACCGACAGGAACGCGCCGATCAGGTTGAGAACGGCGGACATCGCCACCGCTGTCTTGGGCTTCAGGGCGCCGGTCGAGATGGTGGTGGCCATCGCGTTGGCGGTGTCGTGGAAACCGTTCGTGAAATCGAACACGAGAGCTGTCACGATCACAATCGCGAGCAGCAGCGTGATGTGTTCCATTTACCCAGGCAATCGTTCGACGTCAGTGGCTCGTGGACCGTAGGCAACCTGGGTGAACGGAAGATGAACTGGGCGGGGCGCTGTGGTGACTCCAAGCGGATTGGATCCCCTCCGCTTGTCTGCTCGCGAGGTGGAACGACGCACCTGGGGCGGTACGAGGACTGCGCTTTGCCGGGCCTTGGTGAACATTTGAGGACGCGTTTTTTCACCCGGAAGAGATTCCGGTCACCCGGCGCCCGGTATCACCCCCGCCGCCCCGGCGCAGCCCTTAGGGTGCCCCGCATGAGCGTGAGCGGTCAGCCTCGGGAAGAAGCGATCGAACGGGCCTGGCGGGGCGTGGTCGACACCGCCCGCCGGTCCGCGGCCGACGGGCTGGTCGTCGGGACCTCGGGCAATGTCTCGGCACGTGTCGGCGGGACCGTCCTGGTCACCCCCAGCGGGGTGCCCTACGACCGGCTCGGCCCGACGGACGTGGTCGGCGTCGACCTCGAAGGGCGCCGGGTCCTCGGCGATCTCGCCCCGACCAGCGAACTCCCCCTCCACCTGGCGGTCTACCGCAACAGCGACGCGGCAGCCGTCGTGCACACCCACGCGGTGCACGCCACCGCCGTCTCCACCCTGGTCGAGGAGGTCCCGCTGGTGCACTACGCGGCGGCCATGCTCGGCGGCCCCGTCCGCACCGCTCCCTACGCGCGCTACGGAACGCGGGAGCTGGCCGACAACATGCTCGCGGCCCTGCGCGACCGCACCGGCTGCCTCCTGCGGAACCACGGCACCGTCACCTACGGCGACAGCCTCGACCAGGCGTACGACCGCACCGCGCAGCTCGAATGGCTGTGCAGGCTCTGGCTCACCGCGAGCTCCGTGCCGGGCCGGAGCCCGGCCCTGCTCTCCCCGGCCCAGCTGCGCGAGGTGACCGAGGCCCTGAAGGGATACGGCCAGCCCGGCTGACCCTCCCGCGCCCGCACCGGACCACGCCGGGCCCGCCCGCCGCCGCGCCCCGCACCGGACGGCCCCCGCCCGCTGGCACCGGACCGGGCCCGCCACGACACTGAAGCAGTGCGCCCGGCAACAGCGACGGCAGCGGCCGTCACCACGATTCTCGGCGTCGGCGCGGCTGCGGTCGCGGCCGGCCGGTACGCCAGCGACGCCGCCCTCAAGGTGCCGTCCGGCCGTGCCCTCCCCGCCGACCGCAGACTCACCGTGCACGCCACGGCGGCCGGACAGGTCACCCTGACCCGCTCGTTCGCCGCGCTCCGGCCCGGCACGTACGGGCTGAGGGGCCCCGGTGTCCACGCCGTCGTCGGACCGGTCGTCGAGCAGGCGCCGCACGCCCCCGACACCGTCGTCCGCAGACTGGAACGGGTCGGCCAGGGGGTCCTGGAACCGGGCGCCAGGGTCCGCATCACCCCCGAGCTGTACAGCGGCGACCCGGGCAGCGCCCTCGGCCTCGGCCACAAGGAGGTCGAGATCCCCGGCGAACTCGGTCTCCTGCCCGCCTGGTTCGTCCCCGGCGCCCGCGACACCTGGGTGATCACCGTGCACGGCCTCGGCACCACCCGGGAACACCCCATGAACCTGATGGGCTTCCTGCACGCCCAGCGGCTGCCCGTGCTCGGCCTGGCCTACCGCGGCGACGCGGGCGCCCCCCGCCCCACCGACGGCCTCGGCCACCTCGGCGCGTCCGAATGGCGCGACCTGGACGCCGCCATCCGCTACGCCGTGCGCTACGGCGCCCAGAACGTCATCCTGTACGGCTGGTCGACCGGCGCCTCGATGGCGCTGCACGCCGCCGTCAACTCCGCGCTCCGCGACCGCGTCAGCGGCCTCGTCCTGGACTCCCCGGTCATGGACTGGCAGGCCACCCTGAGCGCCCTGGCCGTGGCCCGCGGCGTACCGGCCGCCCTGCTGCCGCTCGCCGTCCGGGCCGCCCAGGGCCAGACCGGGCTGCGCGACGCCCCGCTCCTGGACACCTCGCTGCCGGCCGCCCTGCGCGCCCCGACACTGATCTTCCACGGCCCGGACGACACCCTGGCCCCCTGGCAGCCGACGCGCGAACTCGCCGCGCGCCGCCCCGACCTGGTCAGCCTGCACCCCGTACCGCAGGCTCCGCATGCGGCGATGTGGAACGCCGGTCCGGCACGGTACGAGGAGGCCCTGCGGCGCTTCCTCACGCCCCTGATGTGAGGCTATGGGCGGAACCCGCCCGGTCGCCGGCGGGCGGACGAGCGCCCGCGCGGACCGGTGAACGTGCTTCCGTTTGGGCTTTCGGGCCGTCAGAGGCAAGACTGCTCCCCGTGACGTCCCGTACCCCGCGCGACTCCAGGCTGCGACTTGTCCGCCCGCGACCCCTTGCCACCGCCCGCAAGGCCGTGACCACCCGGCGCACCAGGCCGGCTCCCCGGCCTCCCGAGGGCACCCCGCCACGGACGGAGCTGGCCCGCCAGGCCAGGGCGGTCCTCGCCGATTCCGTACGGATCGCCCACTGGGCCGCCGACGGCGCGAGCCCCGGCGCCGCCCCGCTCGCCGCCCAGGCCCTGGAACGGGCCGCGGCCGCACTGGAACTCTCCCCGGCCCAGGTGCGCACGGGCTGGGACCGCGCCAGGCTGGCCGGACTCGTCGAACTCCACGGCGACACCGCGCGCCCCGGCTGGCGGCTGCGCGCCTGGGACCGCGACGACTCCGCCGTGCTCCGCGGCTGGGTGGCGCTCTTCGACGCCTGGTCGCTCGTCCACGCCGCACCGGAGGGCATCGAGGCCACCGCTGTCGCCGAGGCCGTCGAGGCCGTACCCCAGGTGCTCTCCCTCCTCCAGCTCTCGGCGGGCCCGGTCACCGTGCCCGCACTCCTGGACCTCCTGGGCCAGCGCGTCGCGGAACTCCACGAGGAGCGGTGCGAGGTGCCCTACGGCCCCGAACAGCCGCCCGCGCGGAGCGCCCCGGCCATCGAGCACACCGACCCGGCACAGGACGCGGATCTCAACGCGCTCCTGCTCGACTGGGCGCTGGAGGGGCTGGCCGAGGTCGGGGCCCTCACCCTCGGCGCCGGGCACGCCACCCTGACCCCGCTCGGCAACTGGGCGGTCTGGGTCAAGCTGGAACAGATCTGCGTCGCCGCCCAGAGCCCCGCCGGGAACATCGAGCAGTCCGCCGCGGACATGCTGCTCGGCTGCGCCCGGCTCACCCCGGGACCGGCCCGCGACGAATACCGGGCCTGGCTCGCCGCCCGCCCGGTCGGCAGCGCCGTCACCGAACTGCTGGCCGTCGCCCGCGGCGAGGACGCGCTGCTGCGCGGCCTGGCCTTCGAGGCGCTCCGTGTCGTCGGCGCCCCCGCCGAACCCGTGGTGCGCTCCGTGGCCACCGACACGGCGCTGCGGCCCTACGCGCTCCTCTGGCTCGCCGAGTACGAGGGCGCCGACCCGGACGACGCCCAGGAGGTGCTGAGCCGGGAGGAAGCCACCTGGCTCTGGATCGACACCGCCGCGGCCGTCGCCGACCACGGGGAGACGGGGCTGCTGGTCCGCCACCTCGACTCCGCCGTCCAGGGCACCGTCCCCGCCCTGCTCGACGAGGTCAGGGCCGTCGGCCACCCGCGCACTGTCCAGGTCCTGGTCGCCCTGGCCGCCGCCCACCCCGACCCGGCCCTGGCCAAGGCGGTACGCCGCGCGGCCTTCCAGGTCCACACGGGCGGCGCGTAGACGTATCGGGCCGGACGAGTCCCGCCCGCCGTCCGGAGGCCCGGACCGCACCGTCGCCGGAGCGGTCCGGGCCTCGGGGCGTCAGGGAACCCGCGAGTCCGGGCGTCGGGGAGGCGGGGGTCTCCGGACGCAGCTCCCGCCCGGCCTCCGGCCCCGTACGCCCGACGTCCTGTGCCCCAACGCCGGTGTGTCCGAGGGCCCCCGACGCCCGAGGAGTCAGTCGGCGGATCCCGGGGCGTACGTCCCGAAGCTCCAGATGTTGCCCTCCCCGTCGCGCGCCATGTAGTCCCGCGAGCCGTAGTCCTGGTCCGTGGGCGGCATCAGGATCTCCACACCGTGCGCCACCGCCCGCGCATGGTGCTCGTCCACCTCGTCCACGACCACGTACACCCCGGCCGGGCCCGCGCCCGCCATCGCCTTGGCGAAGACGCCCTCGCGGCCCTTGGAGCCGAGCATCACCCGGCCGTTGCCGCAGGACAGCTCGGCATGCAGCACGCTGCCGTTCTCCCCCTCGTACACCGCTTCCTCGGTGAAGCCGAGCCCCTGCGTCAGTGTCCTGATCGCGGTCTTCGCGTCGTCGTACAGAATCGTCGGATAGATCGTCGGTACGCCCTTCGGCACGCCTGCCATCACGCTCACCCACTTCTGCCGTTCACATCGCATCGTTGTGATCTGCGTCTCAGTCTTTCATCGACCACTGACAACGCCCTCCCGGAGGGCATCCGTGCAGGTGGCGTCGCCGAACTGACGGGATGCCCCACCCCCGGCCCCGGCGGGCGAGGACCGTGCCGTTCCGGGCCCGGCGCCGGGCGGTTCGTCCCCACGAGCACGCGGAAAAGCAGTTGCACACCACCAGTAGAATGGGCCGTATGGCCATTCTCCTTGTGCATTAGCGGCGTCGAGAGACCTCCGCCCTCGTCCCTCCGCCGTCCATCACTGCCCTGGAGTTTTTCCCGTGATCACCGCTTCCGGCATCGAGCTGCGCGCCGGCGCCCGCATCCTCATCGAGTCCGCCTCCTTCCGTATCGCCAAGGGGGACCGCATCGGCCTGGTCGGCCGCAACGGGGCGGGCAAGACCACCCTCACCAAGTGCCTCGCGGGCGAGGGCACCCCCGCGGGCGGCACCATCACCACGTCCGGCGAGGTCGGCTACCTCCCGCAGGACCCGCGCACCGGCGACCTCGACATCCTCGCCCGGGACCGCATCCTCTCCGCCCGCGGTCTCGACGAGATCCTGCGCAGGATGCACGAGAACGAGGACCGGATGGCGAACGGCAAGGGCGCCACCCGCGAGAAGGCGATGAAGCGGTACGAGCGCCTGGAGACGGAGTTCCTCACCAAGGGCGGGTACGCCGCCGAGGCCGAGGCCGCCACCATCGCCGCCGCGCTCAACCTGCCCGACCGGGTGCTCGGCCAGCCGCTGCATACGCTCTCCGGCGGTCAGCGCCGCCGTGTGGAGCTCGCCCGCATCCTCTTCTCGGACGCGGACACCTTGCTCCTCGACGAGCCCACCAACCACCTGGACGCGGACTCGGTCGTCTGGCTGCGTGACTACCTCAAGTCCTACCGCGGCGGCTTCATCGTGATCTCCCACGACGTCGAGCTCGTCGAGACTGTCGTCAACAAGGTGTTCCTCCTCGACGCCAACCGTGCGCAGATCGACATCTACAACATGGGCTGGAAGCTCTACCAGCAGCAGCGAGAGGCCGACGAGAAGCGCCGCAGGCGCGAGCGCCAGAACGCCGAGAAGAAGGCCGCGACCCTCAACGCCCAGGCCGACAAGATGCGCGCCAAGGCCACCAAGACCGTCGCCGCCCAGAACATGGCCAAGCGCGCCGAGCGCCTGCTGTCCGGCCTGGAGGCCGTCCGGGTCTCCGACAAGGTCGCCAAGCTGCGCTTCCCCGAGCCCTCCCCGTGCGGCAGGACCCCGCTCATGGCGGAGGGCCTGTCCAAGTCGTACGGCTCGCTGGAGATCTTCACCGACGTCGACCTCGCCATCGACAAGGGCTCCCGCGTCGTCATCCTCGGACTCAACGGCGCGGGCAAGACCACGCTCCTGCGCCTCCTCGGCGGTGCCGAGAAGCCCGACACCGGCGAGATCATCGAGGGCCACGGCCTCAAGCTCGGCTACTACGCCCAGGAGCACGAGACCCTGGACCCCGAGCGCACCGTCCTGGAGAACATGCGCTCCGCCGCGCCGGACCTCGACCTGGTCGAGGTCCGCAAGACCCTCGGCTCGTTCCTCTTCTCCGGCGACGACGTCGACAAGCCCGCCGGGGTGCTCTCCGGTGGCGAGAAGACCCGGCTCGCCCTCGCGACCCTGGTCGTCTCCTCGGCCAACGTCCTGCTCCTCGACGAGCCCACGAACAACCTCGACCCGGCCAGCCGCGAGGAGATCCTCGGCGCGCTGCGCACGTACAAGGGCGCCGTCGTCCTCGTCACCCACGACGAGGGCGCGGTCGAGGCGCTCCAGCCTGAGCGGATCATCCTGCTCCCGGACGGGGTCGAGGACCTGTGGGGTGCGGACTACCGGGACCTCGTCGCCCTGGCCTGATCCACCGGGGATAGATCATTCGGCCTAGGCGTGATCCATCATCTGAGTGAGTGCGTCTCATACCCCGGCGTGGCGCCCGGCAGATAGCTGCCGGGCGCACCCATTTCACCTTCATCTTCCCGTACGGCCCTGACCTGGCAGTTCTTTCGGGCGGTGCTCCCAGAGGCCGCCACGGCCGCAGGGAATTCGCGATTCCGATTGTGTCGGCCGCCTCCCGGGCGGGGAATCCGCTCGCACCGACCTTGCCGAATGGCTGGCCAGGAAGCGCGGGAGGGGTGATCATGAGAGTCCAGAGCGCACTTCCCATGAGGAGGCACGGGTGGCCGAGACTCTGAAGAAGGGCAGCCGGGTGACCGGCGCCGCGCGCGACAAGCTCGCGGCAGACCTGAAGAAGAAGTACGACTCCGGTGCGAGCATCCGGGCGTTGGCCGAAGAGACCGGCCGCTCCTACGGATTCGTCCACCGGATGCTCAGCGAGTCCGGAGTGACGCTGCGGGGACGCGGCGGAGCTACGCGCGGCAAGAAGGCCGCTGCGGCCTGAGGGCCGGAAGCGGTCGGGGCAGCCGCGGGGCAGGCCTCGGGGCTCACCGGAATACGTGGTGGCCACCCGGCCGGTCGTACGGCCGACCGGGTGGTTACTGTTCAGTCACTTAACTGTGAGTGCTGACTGCACCCGATCCGGAGGCGCCCCATGACCTCGCTCGACTCTGTGCTCGACAAGGATGGCGTACGGCTCACCGTCGATGACGCGGTTGCCACGGTGACTCTCACCAACCCGGCCAAGCGCAACGCTCAGTCTCCCGCTCTGTGGCGGGCGTTGACAGAGGCCGGACGGGGACTCCCCGGCAACGTGCGGGTCGTGGTGCTCCGCGGCGAGGGCAAGTCCTTCTCCGCGGGCCTCGACCGGCAGGCGTTCACCCCGGAAGGGTTCGACGGTGAGCCGTCCTTCCTCGACATGGCGCGCGGCCCGGACGACGAGCTCGACGCGATCATCGCCGAGTACCAGGAGGCGTTCACCTGGTGGCGCCGCAACGACATCGTGTCGATCGCGGCCGTCCAGGGCCATGCCATCGGTGCCGGTTTCCAGCTCGCCCTCGCCTGTGACCTGCGGATCGCCGCCGAGGACGTGCAGTTCGCCATGCGCGAGACCAGCCTCGGTCTCGTCCCCGACCTCACGGGCACCCACCCTCTGGTGAGCCTCGTGGGGTACGCCCGCGCGCTCGAAATCTGCGCCACCGGGCGCTTCGTGCACGCCGAGGAGGCCGAGCGCACCGGCCTCGCCAATCTCGTCGTCCCGGCCGACCAGCTCGACGCGGCCGCACGCGACCTGGCCGCCGCCCTGCTGGCCGCCCCGCGCGACGCCGTCATCGAGACCAAGGCCCTGCTGGGCGGCGCCGTCTCCCGCGGTTACGAGGAGCAGCGCACGGCCGAGCGGGCCGCCCAGGGCCGCAGGCTGCGCGATCTGGCAGGCCTCAGCGACTGAACCGGCGCGGACCCGGGCACGGGCGCGGACCCGGACACGCGCACGCGCACCGGCAACCGGCACAGACCCGGGCACCGGCGCCGACCCCGGCCGGTGCCCGGGTCAGTCCCGCTCCACCACGGCTGTGACCAGTACGGCGACCGGCGGGTGGCCCTCCACGGCCGCCGCCACCGCCGTGCGCACCGCCCGCGCCACATCGAGGGCCCGGTGGTCCCCGGCCGTCGCCACCTCGACCCGGAGATGATCCGCGCCGCTGTGCACCGCACTTCCCAGCTCCCGGGTCAGCGCGACGACACCGGGCACTGCGGCGGCGGCGTCCGCCGCCGCCCCGTCCGCCTTCGCGGCCCGTACCTCGTCCGCCGGGACGCTCACCCGGTCGGGCGCACCGTCCTCCAGCAGTGCTGTGACCCGTAGGTCCACCTCACCGACCACCAGGCCGAGCCGGGCGGAGGCCGCGCTCAGCAGTGCGGCGCGCAGGGTGTGGGCGGTGTCGGGCAGCGGCCGGTCCGCGGAGGCCGAGAACTCCGCCTCGATCCGCAGCGGTCCGGACGGCAGCGCACTCGGCGGCGCCGGAACGGCCTCGTGCGCGGGGGACGCGTGTGATCCCGAGGGCGGCGCGTCCGCTTCCGGCCCTGCCCCGGCCGTGTCGCGGCCCGGCCCGTCCGGGTCCGCCGCGCCGATCCTGAGCCTGCCCAGGACCGTGCCGGGGCCGGCCGCGGCGCTCCGCAGCACCGAGGCCGCCGCCCGCTCCGCGATCCATGCCCCGTCGGCCGGATCCCCCAGGGGGAGCAGCCGGCCGAGGCCGAGCCGTTGCCGTACCGCCGCGGTCCATCCGTCGGCCTGCTGCGGGCTGTGCGACGTTGTCATTGCTCCACCCTGCAGCATTCATGGCGCGAGTCGGGGCAAGCGCACCTAATGTGGGCAACGAAGTCCAACCCTGCCCCCGAAGGGAAGAGTGGCGATGACTGACACCCCACAGCGGAACCGGCCCGAGAACCCCGGCAAGGATGCGGGTGACGACCGGGGCAGGAATCCGCTCACCAAGCGCGGCGGGGGAGACCCCGCCACCCGTGGCCGCACCACCATCGCCGATGGTGTGGTCGAGAAGATCGCCGGAATGGCCGCACGTGACGTGGTCGGTGTCCACGCGATGGGCAGCGGGCTGTCCCGGACGTTCGGGGCGGTGCGCGACCGGGTCCCCGGCGGCGGCAAGTCCGTCACCCGCGGGGTCAAGGCCGAGGTCGGCGAATCGCAGACCGCGCTGGATCTGGAGATCGTCGTCGACTACGGCGTGTCGATCTCCGATGTCGCCCGCGATGTACGGGAGAACGTCGTCGCGGCGGTCGAACGCATGACCGGGCTCGAAGTCGTCGAGGTCAACATCGCGGTGAGCGACGTCAAGCTGCCCGATGAGGACGACGACGAGGACGAGCCCGAGCCACGTCTCCAGTAGGTCTCCGCCGAAAGGCAGTTGAGGAGTCACGATGAGCATGGCTGTGGCCGGTCTGTTGGCCGGCATGGCGCTCGGTTTCGCCGGGTACTTCGGCGGGTTCGGGGCCTTTCTGCTGGTGGCAGCCCTGGGGGCGGTCGGCTTCGTCGTCGGCCGCTTCCTGGACGGCGACCTGGAGCCCGGCGACTTCTTCCGGAGTCGCGAGCGCGGCGACCGGCGACGGTGACGGCGGTGACCGGCCGGGTCGCCGCCGCCGAGCGCGGGGAGACCCGGATCGCCGACCGGGTCGTCGCGAAGATCGCCGCGCAGGCGGCCAGGGAAGCGGTCGACGAGCCGCCCGAGGACGGTTCCTCGCCGCGCGCCACGGTCACCGTGCGCCGGGACAGCGCCCGGGTACGGGTCACCCTGGAGCTCGGATATCCCAGTGATATCGGCCGCCAGTGCGGCGCGGTGCGTCGCCATGTCGCGGAGCGGGTGAGGACATTGGCGGGCATGGAGGTGCCCGAAGTGGCGGTGCGGGTCGAAAAGCTGCACCCCGCGGGACCGGGCGCCGCGGCACAGGGGAGGATCCGATGACCGAGCCCCAGGAACCGACGGGCAGCACCCGGCATCTGTCCCGGGCCGGCGGACCGGACGCGCCGGATGCGCTCGAACTCGACCAGAGCGCGTCGTCCGCCGCGTACGACCCCGTGCCCACCCAGGGCAAGGACGGCGGCCGGGCGGGCAGATTCTGGTCCGCGCGCCGCGTCCCCGCCGCGCTGCTCGCCCTGGTGGTCCTCGGCGGCGCCGGTCTGCTGCTCTACGACATCGCCGCGGTACGGGCCGACCACCCGGCGATGCGGTGGCGGCGTTCACTGGCCGACGAGCTGGCCGAGCGGCCGCTGGACGACGTCTGGGTCCTGGCCGGGGCCGCTCTCGCGGCCGCGATCGGCCTCTGGCTGATCCTGCTCGCCCTCACCCCGGGACTGCGCGATCTGCTGCCGATGCGCCGCGACCGCGCGGAGGTACGGGCCGCGCTCGACCGGACCGCGGCGGCACTCGTACTGCGCGACCGGGCCGTGGAGGTGTCCGGGGTGCAGTCCGTGCGGGTCCGGATGGGCCGCGGCAAGGCCGCCGTGCGCGCGGTCTCCCACTTCCGGGAACTCGACGACGTACGCGCCGACCTGGACACCGCACTGGGGGCGGGAATCAAGGAACTGGGCCTGACCAGGCCGCCGAGCCTGTCCGTCCATGTCCGCCGTCCGACGAAGAAGGGGTGAACGGTGTGCTCAGGACCGTCAACCGGGTACTGCTGGGCCTTGCCGGGCTGGTGCTGATCGCCGTCGGCGGCGCCGTACTGGCCGTCGGCCTCGGCGTGTCTCTGCCTTCCTGGTGGCCATGGGACGGACAGCACGACGTGCTGCTCAGCGAGGCCGACCGGGACCGCTGGCGGGACGACGGCTGGTGGTGGCCGACCGTCATCGCGGTCCTCGCCGTCCTGGTCGTCCTCGCTCTGTGGTGGCTGCTGGCCCAACTGCGCCGCGGCCGGCTGGCCGAGGTGCTGGTCGACAGCGGTGACGGCGAGGGGGCGCTGCTGCGGGGCCGGGCGCTGGAAGGCGTCCTCTCCGAGGAGGCGGGCACCCTGGACGGGGTGGCCCGCGCCCAGGTCGCGCTGCGCGGCCGCCGTTCCGCGCCACGGGCCGGGCTCCGGCTGCTGATGGAGCCGCACGCCGCCCCCGAGCAGACGTTGCGGGGTCTGGCCGACGAGGCGCTGGCCCACGCCCGGGACTCGGCCGGGCTGGCCGAACTGCCCGCCGAGGTCCGGCTGAAGGCAGTCAAGCACCGCGCGGAACGCGTCTCCTGACGGCTTCACGGGCCCCGCGCCCCTTCATGACCCCCGCGCCCTTCATGGACCCCAGGGGGCCCTTCACGGACCCCCGGCTTCAGAAGCCGTGCCGTGAGCCTCCGTCGACCGGCACCATGATGCCCGTCAGATACGACGCGGCGGGGGAGAGCAGGAAGGCCGCGGTCTTCCCGAATTCGTCCGGCGTGCCGTAGCGCCGCAGCGGGATGCGCGCCTCACCGGCCCTGCGGGCGGCCTCCGCGTCGCCGGACAGGGCGTCCAGTTCGCGCACCCGGTCCGTGTCGATCCGGGCGGGCAGCACCCCGACGACCCGGATGCCGCGCGGGCCCAGCTCGTCGGCGAGGGACTTGGCGAAGCCGGCCAGGCCGGGGCGCAGTCCGTTGGAAATGGTCAGTCCGGGGATCGGCTCATGGACCGAGCCGGAGAGCACGAAGCCGATCACCCCGCCCTCGCCGAGTACGGCGGCCGCCGTCCGGGCCAGCCGTACCGCACCCAGGAAGACCGAATCGAAGGCCGTCTGCCACTGGTCGTCCGTGTTGTCCGCGACGAAGCCGGGTGCCGGGCCGCCGACGCTGATGAGGATGCCGTCCAGCCGGCCGAACCGTTCGACCGCTGTGTCCACCAGGTGCCGCGCCGCACTCGGATCGGCGTTGTCGGCGGCGATTCCCACCGCGTCCGGCCCCAGCGCGGCGGCGGCCTCCACGGCCCCCTTCTCGTCCCGGCCGCTGATGACCACCTTCGCGCCGTCGGCGGTCAGGGCGCGCGCCGTGGCGTTGCCCAGGCCGCGGGTGGCGCCGGTGACGATGTACACACGGTCCTTCAGTCCAAGATCCATAGCCCTATCCTGCCGCGTCCTGGGCGGAGAGGGCGACAGCGGTGTTCACCAGCCCGATATGACTGAAAGCCTGCGGGAAGTTGCCCAGCTGGCGCCCCGCGGCCGAGTCGTACTCCTCGGCCAGCAGCCCCACGTCGTTGCGGAGCGCCAGCAGCCGCTCGAACAGCTCCTCGGCCTCGGCCCTGCGCCCCGTCAGGAAGAGCGAGTCGGCCAGCCAGAACGAGCAGACGATGAAGGCGCCCTCGTCCCCCGGCAGGCCGTCGACCGCGGTGCCGTCGGTGCTGTAGCGGCGGACCAGCCCGCCGTTGCCCAGCTCGGCGCGCACCGCGTCGACGGTGCCGATGACCCGGGGGTCGTCCGGCGGCAGGAAGCCGGTCCGGAGGATCAGCAGCGTCGCGGCGTCCAGCTCCCGTGAACCGTAGGACTGGGTGAAGGTGTTCCGTTCGGGGTCGTACCCCTTGGCGCAGACCTCGGCGTGCACCGCCGACCGCATCGCCCGCCAGCGCTCCGCGTCGCCCGGCAGCGTGGGGTTCTCCTCCAGGGTGCGCACCGCGCGGTCGGCGGCGACCCAGGCCATCACCTTGGAGTGCACGAAGTGGCGGCGCGCCCCGCGGATCTCCCACAGCCCCTCGTCCGGTTCGCGCCAGGTGGACTCCAGGAAGCCCAGCAGACTGAGCTGGAGCTTCCAGGCGTGCGGCTTGTCGTCCAGGCCCGCCTCCCGGGCCAGCCGGAGCGAATCGATGACCTCGCCGTACACATCGAGCTGGCGCTGGCGGACCGCGGCGTTGCCGGAGCGGACCGGCCGGGAGTTCTCGTATCCGGCCAGCCACGGCAGCTCCGCCTCCGGGAGCCTGCGCTCGCCGGCCAGGCCGTACATGATCTGGAGATCGGCGGGATCACCGGCGACCGCCCGCAGCAGCCAGTCCCGCCAGGCGGCCGCCTCCTTGAGGTAGCCGGCCGACAGCAGGGCGCCGAGCGTCAGGGTGGCGTCCCGCAGCCAGCAGAAGCGGTAGTCCCAGTTCCGTACGCCGCCGATCTCCTCCGGCAGCGAGGTGGTCGGGGCCGCCACGATGCCGCCGGTCGGTCCGTAGGTGAGGGCCTTCAGGGTGATCAGCGAGCGGAGCACGGCGTCCCGGTGCCTGCCCCGGTACGTGCATCTCGCCGCCCACTTCTCCCAGTCGGCCAGGGCGTGCTTCAGCGCCTTGTACGGGTCGATCAGCTTCGGGCGCGGCGAGTGCGAGGGGTGCCAGGTGAGGACGAAGGCCACCTTCTCGCCCTCCGCGACGGTGAAGGAGGAACAGGTGCTGAACTGCTGCCCCCATGTCTTGACCGGCGGATCGCTGCGCAGCCAGACGGAGTCGGGACCCGCGACGGCCACCCGGTGGCCGTGCGAGCGGCGCATCCAGGGCACGACCGATCCGAAGTCGAAGCGCAGCCGCAGTACGGAACTCATGTCGACGCTGCCGCTGACGCCCTCGATGATCCGCATGACGTCGGGCGACTTGTCGCGCTGCGGCATGAAGTCGATGACCTTGACCGTGCCGGTCCGGGTCTCCCAGTACGTCTCCAGGACGAGCGAGTTGCCCGCGTAGCCGCGCCGGGTGCAGGTGTCCGTGGTGTCCGTGCCCTGGGGTGCGATGCGCCAGTGGCCGTTCTCCTCGTCCCCGAGCAGGGCCGCGAAGCAGGCGCCGGAGTCGAAGCGGGGCAGGCAGAGCCAGTCGACAGAACCGTTCCGGCCGACGAGCGCGGCAGTCTGGAGATCGCCGATGAGGGCGTAGTCCTCGATGCGTGGGGTCACGTTCTGGCGTGTTCCCTCACCTGCGCCTCGCTAAGCAGGACGGCCCGCGCGGGAGGTACGTCCGGGCCCGCCGTCCGGACCGCGTCCGGTGTTTCTACGCGGTCGCCGGCTCGGGCTGTCCGGTCGTCTCGTCCTGCGCCGCCGCCTCGGCCGCCTCCCGGCGGTCGCGCTTCTCGCGGCGTACGAGAATCAGCCAGCCCACCGGTACCCCGGCGGCGAACAGCCACCACTGCACGGCGTACGCCATGTGCGGGCCGATGGAACTGTCGTCGGGGGAGGCGATCTGCTCGGGGGTGTTGCCGGGCGAGGCGGGCGCGGTCTGCTCGATGTACCCGCCCAGCACCGGCCGGGAGAGCAGCTGGGACTGCTGGGAACTGTTGATCAGCATCACCTGGCGGTCAGGCAGCCCCTCCAGGTCCTTGATGCCGCTGCTGCCCGTCGTCTCGTCCGCCTTGAGCCGGCCGACGACGGTGACCTCGCCGTGCGGCGCGGCCGGAACCTTCGGGTAGGACTGCTGGCTGGGGGCGGCGGGGATCCAGCCGCGGTTGACCAGGACGGTGCCGCCGCCCTTGAGGTCGAACGGGGTCAGGACATGGACACCGATCCGGTCGTCCTGCGAGGTGCGGCGGCGCACCACCACTTCGTGCGCGGTGTCGAACGTCCCCGTGGCCGTGACGGCGCGCCAGTAGTCGGCGCGCGGAACGGTGTGCCCCGGGGAGGTGATCCTCGCCACGGGTACCGGATCGGCCTTGAGGTTCCGCGAGATCAGGGCGTTCTGCTCGACCCGGTGCTGGTGCCGGTGCAACTGCCAGAAGCCCAGCTCGACCATGGTGGGAATCAGCACGAGGGTGAGGAGGGTGAGAATCACCCACTGCCGGGTCAACAGGAAGCGGTACACCCCATGACCGTACAACCGGGGTCATGGGGTGCGGCACTCAGGGGTGGGGCGGGCGCGGTCCCGGGGCGGGGTGTTCCGTCATGCTTTGTCCACGATGCCCGCCTTCCCCTCGGCGCGGGCGCAGTGCCCTCCGCAGTACCAGTGACCGTCGGCCTCCACGCCCTGGCCGATGACCTGGACGCGGCAGTGCTCACAGATCGGCGCCATGCGGTGAATGGCGCAGGAGAAGCAGTCGAAGACATGCACCGCGCCCTGCGCGTGCACCTCGAAGGACATGCCGTAGTCGTTTCCGCAAACCTCACAACGTGCCATGCGCCACAGGGTGGGACGCGGGGCGGCGGCGGGCGAGCGGATACCGGGCGAGTCGCGCCCGGTTCACTCCGATGACGGTGCGGGCGCCTGGGCGGGCCGTGCCGGTGACGGGAGGTCCGCCGCGGGCGGCGCGGCGGGCGCGTCCGCCGGGGCCACGTCCCGCAGCAGATGGGTGAAGGCACTCTCCTCCAGCACCGGCGTGCCGAACGACTTCGCCTTCAGCGTCTTGGACGTCGCCGCGTCGGGATCGTTGGTGACCAGCAGGCTGGTCAGCCGGGACACACTGGTCGCCACGTGCAGCCCGGCCTCCACGGCGCGGTCCTCCAGCAGCTCGCGGTCGATCGAGGTGTCCCCGGAGAACGCCACCCGCATGCCCTGCCTGAGCGGCTTGTCCTTCTCGTACCGCCCCGGATTCGGATACGGGCAGGCCGGCCGCTTCCGTGAGGGCCGCCAGCTGTTCTGCTGGTACGAGGCCTGGTACCCGATCCGCGGGGTGACCGGGGAGTCGGACCACTCGGTCAGCGGCCGGCATTCCAGCAGCGGCAGCCGCACCCCGTCGCGGGCGGCGGCGTGCAGACTCGGCCGGAACGCCTCGGCCAGCACCCGGGCATCGTCCAGGGCGTGGTGGGCGTGCTGCTGCACGACGCCGAAGTGGGCGGCGAGCGAGGACAGTTTGTGGTTGGGCAGCGGCAGCCGCAGCTCCTTGGCGAGCGCGATCGTGCACAGCCGTTGCTCGACAGGTGCGATCACCGCCGCACGGGCGTACTCCCTGGCGAGCATCGACCAGTCGAAGGCCGCGTTGTGCGCCACGAGCACCCGGTCCGCGAGCCGTTCGGAGAGCGCGGCGGCCACCTCGGGGAAGAGCGGCGCGCCCTCCAGTACCTCGCTGGTCAGCCCGTGGATCCAGACGGGGCCCGGGTCCCGCTCCGGATTGACCAGGGTGTACCAGTGGTCCTCGACATTGCCCTGGGCGTCGAGGCGGTAGACGGCAGCGGACACTATCCGGTCGTCGCGGGCGAGTCCGGTGGTCTCCACGTCGACGACCGCGTACCCCCGGGGGTAGGCGGTCG
This sequence comes from Streptomyces sp. NPDC079020, assembly GCF_044542225.1. Taxonomy (NCBI): domain Bacteria; kingdom Bacillati; phylum Actinomycetota; class Actinomycetes; order Kitasatosporales; family Streptomycetaceae; genus Streptomyces; species Streptomyces sp. NPDC079020. Next base: position 36,715 of record NZ_JBITUB010000001.1, on the reverse strand, counting down.
GCCACGTCGCTGCGGTCTGGCGGTCGTCGAGCATGGTCACAGAGAATACGGGCCGCCACTGACAGTTCCCTATTCGGCCGTCCCGGCGGCCGGCGTCCCGCTCCGCGGCGCGCGCGGCGGCCCTCGCCCCGGGCGGGTCGGCCCGGGGTCGCGGCCCGGCGGATGAGACCCTCCCCGGGTGACGGACGGACAGGTTCACGACGAACCCCACAGCAATGGACTCGGTGCCCGGCTGAACTGGCTCCGGGCCGCGGTCCTCGGCGCCAACGACGGGGTGGTCTCCACCGCCGGCCTCGTCGTCGGCGTCGCCGGAGCCACCGGCGACCGCGGCGCGCTCCTCACCGCCGGGCTGGCCGGACTGCTGGCCGGGTCGATGTCGATGGCGGCGGGCGAGTACGTCTCGGTCTCCACCCAGCGCGACTCGGAGAAGGCCGCGCTGGCCACGGAGAAACAGGAGCTCCAGGAGGCGCCCGAGGCCGAACTGCGCGAGCTGACGGGTCTGTTGCAGGGCAAGGGGCTGAGCGAGGAGGTCGCCCGCGAGGCGGCCCTCCAGCTGACCGAGCGCGACGCGCTGCGCGCCCACGCGGAGGTCGAGCTGGGCATCGACCCGGACGACCTGACGAACCCGTGGCACGCGGCGGGGGCGAGCTTCCTGGCGTTCACGGTGGGCGCCCTGCTGCCCCTGCTGGCGATCGTGCTGCCGCCCTCCTCCCTCCGGCTCGCCGTCACCGTGGCCTCCGTGATGGCGGCGCTCGCCCTGACCGGCTGGTGGAGCGCCCGGCTCGGCGAGGCGTCACCGGGACCGGCGGTGCTGCGCAACATGGGCGGGGGAGCGGTGGCGATGGCGGTGACCTATGTCGCGGGGACGCTGCTGGGGGCGGTGGGGGTGTAGCGCGCCACGGGGCGGCCCTCGCGGGAGGTGGGCGAAGCGCCCCGGCGGGAAGAGTCCGGTGCCGGGGGGCCGGGGGCCGGGGGTCGGAGGCCGGAGGCCGTGGCCGGACGGGGGCAACTTCCCCGCGGGGCACGTGCGTTCCATCCCCGGCCGGCGCGCGTGCCGGTAATCCCGCGGTGGGTCCATTGGTGGAAGGTGCCAAATACTGCTGACGCCACGTCTCGCATACTTGTGGGTAACAACGTCTAGCCCTGGCCGGCCGGCGGCTCTACGGTGCTGGGATGGAGCCGAACCTGCCCGATGTCGTGCTGTGGTCGATACCGGCCTTCGTCCTGCTCACCGTGATCGAGATGGTCAGCTACCGGATCCATCCGGACGACGAAGCCGCCGGATACGACACCAAGGACGCCGCCACCAGCGTCACCATGGGGATCGGCAGCATCGGCTTCGATCTGCTGTGGAAGCTGCCCATCGTGGCGGTCTACATGGCCCTGTACGAACTGACCCCGCTGCGGGTGCCCGTCCTGTGGTGGACGATCCCGCTGATGCTGCTGGCCCAGGACTTCTTCTACTACTGGTCCCACCGGGGCCACCACGTCATCCGGATCCTCTGGGCCTGCCACGTGGTCCACCACTCCAGCCGGAAGTTCAACCTCACCACCGCGCTGCGCCAGCCCTGGACCTCCGCGACCGTCTGGCCGTTCTACCTCCCGCTGATCGCCTGCGGGGTGCACCCGGCGGCGCTCGCCTTCTGCCAGTCGGCCAACCTCGTCTACCAGTTCTGGGTGCACACCGAGCGCATCGACAAACTGCCCAGGCCCTTCGAGTACCTCCTCAACACGCCCTCCCACCACCGGGTGCACCACGCGTCGCAGGGCAGCTATCTGGACCGCAACTTCGGCGGCATCCTGATCGTCTGGGACCGGCTCTTCAAGTCGTTCACCGCCGAGACCGAGCGGCCGGTCTTCGGGCTCACCAAGAACATCGCCACCCACAACCCGCTGCGCGTGGCGACGCACGAGTACGCGGCCATCGCCCGCGACGTACGGGCGGCCGGCAGCTGGGGCGAACGGGCCGGGCGGGTCTTCCGCGGCCCCGGATGGCAGCCCGCGGCCCGGCCCGGCACCGCGTCCGGCCGCGCCCCGGCACCCGCCTCCGCCACCGCCGCTCCCGGCACCCCGGTGCCCGCCGCGAAGCGCACCGCCACCCCCGGGAACACCCGATGACCGGCCCCGGGCCGGCGCGGACGCCCGGCCGGGGGCAGCGGTTCGCCCGGCCCCTGCTCATCGCCTTCCTCGTCGCCGCGGCCGTCGACCTCGCCGGACTCCTGGCCGGTGCCGAGACCGCCCACCTCGTCGCCAAGCCCCTGCTGATGCCGCTGCTCGCCGCGTACGCCATGGCCCGCGGCGGCCCCAGGACGCTCATCGCCGCCCTGCTCTTCGGCTGGGGCGGCGACACCCTCCTGCTCCCCGATCACGACCTCGCCTTCCTCGCCGGCATGGGCTCCTTCGCCGCCGGCCACATCTGCTACCTCCGGCTGTTCGGACGGACCCGCCCCTCGGTGCCCGCGGGCCTCGGCTACGCGGTCGTCCTGACCGCCTTCCTCGTACTGATCTGGCCCGATCTGCCGGCCGATCTGCGCATCCCGCTGACCGGCTACAGCCTGCTGCTCACCGCCATGGCCTGGCGGGCGGGTGCCCTCGGCCGTCTCACGGCGCTCGGCGGCGCGCTCTTCCTGCTGTCGGACGCGCTCATCGCCACCGGCATCGCCGACTGGCCGCAGCTGCCCGCGCCCGACTTCTGGGTCATGCTCACCTACATCGCGGCCCAGGCCCTGCTGACCGCCGGGATCCTCGCGACGGGGGCGAAGGCATCCGATGACGGACCCGGGGCGTACCGTGAGCGGCGTATCAGCGGATGAAATGAGCAAGGACCCCCACGCATGCGCGCCACCGTGATCCACGCCCCCCACGACATACGGGTGCGGGAGGTGCCGGACCCGACGATTCAGCAGCCCACCGATGTGGTGGTGCGGGTCCTGCGGGCCTGCGTCTGCGGCAGCGACCTGTGGGCGTACCGCGGTGAGTCCGCCCGGCAGCCCGGCCAGCGCATCGGCCATGAGTTCCTCGGCCTCGTCGAGGAGGCGGGCTCCGGGGTCAACGGCTTCGCCGTCGGCGACCTCGTCGTCGCCCCGTTCGTCTGGTCCGACGGCACCTGCGCCTACTGTGCGGAGGGCCTCACCACGTCCTGTCCGCGGGGCGGGTTCTGGGGCTCCGCGGGTTCCGACGGCGGACAGGGCGAGGCAGTCCGGGTGCCGTTCGCGGACGGCACCCTGGTGAAGCTTCCGGCCGCCGCCGTGTCCGACGACCGGCTGCTCACCGCGCTCCTCACGCTCTCCGACGTGCTGGGCACGGGCCACCACGCCGCCGTCGGCGCGGATGTGCGGCCCGGTGCCACCGTCGCGGTCGTCGGTGACGGCGCGGTCGGCCTGTGCGGGGTCATGGCCGCCAAGCGGCTCGGTGCCGGACGGATCATCGCGCTGGGCCGGCATCCGGCCCGTACCGGCATCGCCCGCACCTTCGGTGCCACGGACGTGGTCGCCGAACGCGGCGAGGAGGCCGTCGCCGCCGTGCACGAGCTGACCGGGGGCGAAGGCGCCCACTGCGTGATCGAGGCGGTCGGCACCGAGCAGTCGATGCGCACCGCCCTCGGCATCGTCCGCGACGGCGGCTCCATCGGTTACGTCGGTGTCCCGCACGGCAGCGGCACCGGCCTGGACCTCGGTGTCATGTTCGGCCGGAACATCGCGCTGCGCGGCGGCGTCGCCCCCGTCCGGGCGTACATTCCGGAGCTGCTGCCCGATGTGCTGGACGGCACGATCGACCCGTCGCCCGTCTTCGACATGACCGTCGGCCTGGACGAAGTGCCCGGCGGCTACAAGGCGATGGACACCCGGACGGCGCTGAAGGTGCTCATCAAGCCGTAGGCGCGACGCCCGCGGCGAACGGCGGGAGCGCCGGCCGGAACGGCGGGAGGGGCCGCGGGCATCTGCTCGCGGCCCCTTTGTGCTTCGTGCGGTGTCAGTCCCGTCGGTGCGGGGTCAGCGGCGGACCGCGTCCAGCGCGTCCACGATTCCGGCTCCGTAGAAGCCGTTGTACTGCTTGCCGCCCTCGCAGACCGCGTCGATCGTGCCGTCACCGTTGTAGTCGTACGGCGCACCGCACGCGGTGGCGTCGGCCTGCTGCGTCAGCATCCGCTTCACCTGGGCCGGAGAGGCGTACGGGTGCGTCGACTTGATCAGCGCCACGACGCCCGCGACATGCGGGGAGGCCATGGACGTACCGGCCTTGTAGCCGAACTTGCCGCCCGGCAGCGTGGACAGGATCAGTCCGCTGGTGGCCGGCGGTTCCGGGGCCTGGTAGACCGTCGAGTCGCCGCCCGGGGCGGACACGTCGATGATCCCGCGGCCGTAGTTGGAGTACGAGGACTTGAGGCCCTTGGCGCCGGTGGCGGAGACCGTCACGACTCCCGGCAGCATCGTCGGAATGTCCAGGCACTCGCGCGGGTTGATCGTGCGGGTGACCGTCTCCGTGTCGTTCGGGCTGGTCACGTCCTCGATCTCGTCGGCGGCGAGGTCGTGCTTGGAGTTGCCGGCCGCGGCGACGTTGACGGTTCCGCGGCGCTCGGCGTACTTGGAGGCGCGGCCGACCGCCTCGACCAGGGCGCCCTGGTCCGGGTCGTTCTTGCAGTTGAACAGCCACGGGTCGGTGTAGTAGCTGTTGTTGGTCACATCGACACCGTGCTCGGCGGCCCAGACGAAGCCGCAGACGACGGACTCGGCGTAGAAGAAGCCGCCCGGGTTCGACACCTTGATGCCGGAGACCTTCACACCCGGCGCGACACCGGTCACGCCGACGCCGTTCTTCGCCGCGGCTATGGTGCCCGCCACATGCGTGCCGTGGTCGCTCTCGCCCGCCGCCGGACGCCAGGATCCGGCGGTGGTGTCCGGCGCACCGGAGACACAGTTGGCCGAGGCCGCGCGGTCGAAGTTGGGGGCCAGGTCCGGGTGCGTGTCGTCGACACCCGTGTCGATCACGGCGACGGTCACGCGCTTGGAGCCGAGCGACTTCTCGTGCGCCTTGTCCGCCTTGATCGCGGGCAGGTCCCACTGGAGGGGCTCCAGCGGGTCCTGCCCGGCGGTCGCCTGTCCGGCGGCGGCCGCCGCCTGCGCCGCGGTGAGCGGCTGCGCGACCGCGCCGACGTCCTTCGTGGCCTGCGGCACGATCGGGTTGGTGCGGGTCGCACCGGCCGACTCGACACCCCGGGCCCGCCGGATGGTGTCGCCGAAGTCGGGGTTCTGCGAGTGGACGACGATGACGCCTATCTGCTCGTAGGCGATCACGATCGTGCCACCGGCCTTGGCTATCGCCTTCTTCACCTGCTTGACGGTGCCGTGACCGCCCTTGGTGTTGACGACGTAGGACAGCTTGGGCCCGTCCGCCGGGACGGCCGCCGACACCTCGCCCGTGGGAGCGGCCGTGGCCGTCGCAGCGGGGAGGAAGCCGATCGAGGCCGTGAGTGCGAGTCCGACGGGCAGCGCGAGTGCGCGGGTCCGTCTGGATGCCAGATGAGCCATGGGTTCTCCACATCATCCGTGCCAGTCGACCGGACACCTGGCGTGTTCGGTCGAGTACATGACGAGTGAAGTTATCGCTGATCATCCCGGGACATCAATGCATATGGGTAAGTGAGTTCGAAGAGTGTGCCGGTCGGTGTGGTGCGAACAGGTGAGCAGGAGACGGAGAAAGCGGCGGTGAACCGCTTCGTCGTCCTCTCCGTGCCGTTGTCAGGGGAGTCGCTCCATCCTCTCCCGGACCGAGGTTCCCCCTGTGAAAACCACCGTCACCCCCACCACCGCACCCGCGTCGCGAGGAGATTCCGTGGCTACCGATGCACCGCCGCCCAAGGGCAGTACGGACGACAGCCCTGCCCAGCCCACGACCGAGGCGTTCGTCGCGGTGCAGGACAGCGCGGAGTTCTCCGAACTGCGCCGGGCGCACCGTTCGTTCGCCTTCCCGCTGACCATCGCCTTCGTCACCTGGTACCTCCTCTACGTGCTGCTCTGCAACTACGCGGGCGGCTTCATGAGCACCAAGGTCGTCGGGAACATCAACATGGCGCTCGTCTTCGGGCTCGCCCAGTTCGCCACCACGTTCCTCATCGCCTGGCTGTACTCCCGCCACGCCGCCCGCAGTCTCGACCCGAAGGCCGAAGCGATCAAGTCCCGTATGGAGGCCGACGCATGAGCGCCGCCCATGTCGCGTACCCCACCGTCCAGCTCGCCGCCGAAGGGGCGAGCGAGCACCGGACGCTGATCATCACCCTGTTCGCCGTCTTCGTCGTCGCCACCCTCTTCATCACGGTGTGGGCCGGCCGCCAGACCAAGAGCGCCGCCGACTTCTACGCGGGCGGGCGGCAGTTCACCGGATTCCAGAACGGCCTCGCGGTCTCCGGCGACTACATGTCCGCCGCGTCCTTCCTCGGCATCGCGGGCGCCATCGCGCTCTTCGGCTACGACGGCTTCCTGTACTCCATCGGCTTCCTCGTCGCCTGGCTCGTCGCCCTGCTCCTGGTCGCGGAACCGCTGCGCAACTCCGGCCGCTACACGATGGGCGACGTCCTCGCGTACCGCATGCGCCAGCGCCCCGTCCGGACCGCCGCCGGCGCCTCCACCATCGTCGTCTCGATCTTCTACCTGCTGGCACAGATGGCCGGTGCCGGTGTCCTCGTCTCGCTGCTGCTCGGCATCACCAGCGACGGCGGGAAGATCGCCATCGTCGCGCTGGTCGGCCTGCTCATGATCGTGTACGTCACCATCGGCGGTATGAAGGGCACCACCTGGGTGCAGATGGTCAAGGCCGTCCTGCTGATCGTGGGCACCCTGCTCATCACCTTCCTGATCCTGCTGAAGTTCGACTTCAACATCTCCGACCTGCTCGGCACGGCCGCGAGCAACAGCGGCAAGGGCTCGGCGTTCCTGGAACCCGGCCTCAAGTACGGTGCCACCGGCACCTCGAAGCTGGACTTCCTCTCGCTCGGCATCGCCCTGGTCCTCGGTACGGCCGGCCTGCCGCACATCCTGATCCGCTTCTACACGGTCCCCACCGCGAAGGCCGCCCGTAAGTCCGTCAACTGGGCGATCGGCATCATCGGCGCCTTCTACCTGATGACGATCGTGCTCGGCTTCGGCGCCGCGGCCCTGCTCAAGCCCGGCGACATCATCGCCTCGAACAAGGCCGGGAACACCGCGGCCCCGCTGGCCGCACTGGAGATCGGCGGCGGCTCCGGATCCACGGGCGGAGCCATCCTGCTCGCCGTGATCTCCGCCGTCGCCTTCGCGACCATCCTCGCCGTCGTCGCCGGACTGACCCTGGCCTCCTCGTCGTCGTTCGCGCACGACATCTACGCCAACGTCATCCGCAAGGGGAAGGCCACCGAGAAGGAAGAGGTCCGCGCCGCGAAGTGGGCCACCGTCGCCATCGGCATCGTCTCCATCGCCCTGGGCGCCATGGCCCGCGACCTGAACGTGGCCGGACTCGTCGCCCTGGCCTTCGCGGTCGCCGCGTCGGCCAACCTGCCGACGATCCTGTACAGCCTGTTCTGGAAGCGCTTCACCACCCAGGGCGCCCTCTGGTCCATCTACGGGGGCCTCGCCTCGTCCGTCCTGCTGGTGCTGTTCTCGCCGGTCGTCTCCTCGAAGCCCTCCTCGATGTTCCCCGGCGTCGACTTCGCCTGGTTCCCGCTGGAGAACCCCGGCCTGATCTCCATCCCGCTGGGCTTCCTGCTCGGCTGGATCGGCTCACTGATCTCCAAGGAGGAGCCCGACCAGGGCAAGTACGCCGAGCTGGAGGTCAAGTCCCTCACCGGCGTCGGAGCCCACTGAGCGCGGAGATTCACCGGAACGTTCGGCCCATCGGCCACCGTCCGGCGACGGCCGCGTCGTAGAGTCCTACGACGCGGCCGCGCCGCGCCTCGTGCCAATCGGGCCCTGTCGATGTCACAGGTCTCACGTAGTCTCGGAAGAGTCAGAAACCGTAACCGCGCACACCGCCGGGGGAGGGGGCCCACAGTGCTCATCGACACATACGACAGGGTCGCCACCGACCTGCGCGTCTCACTGACCGACAAGTGCAACCTCCGCTGCACCTACTGCATGCCCGAAGAGGGCCTGCAGTGGCTGGGCAGGAGCGAACTGCTCTCCGACGACGAGATCGTCCGGCTGATCCGCGTCGCCGTCACCGCGCTGGGCATCACCGAAGTCCGCTTCACCGGCGGCGAGCCGCTGCTGCGCCCCGGCCTCGTCTCCATCGTCGAGCAGTGCGCCGCGCTCACCCCGCGCCCCCGGATGTCGCTCACGACCAACGGCATCGGACTCAAGCGGACCGCCGCCGCCCTGAAGGACGCCGGACTCGACCGGGTCAATGTCTCGCTGGACACCCTGCGCCCCGATGTCTTCAAGACGCTCACCCGCCGCGCCCGGCACCAGGACGTCCTGGACGGTCTCGACGCCGCCCGCGAAGCCGGACTCGCCCCGGTCAAGGTCAACTCCGTCCTGATGCCCGGACTCAACGACGACGAGGCCCCCGACCTGCTCGCCTGGGCCGTGGACAACGGGTACGAGCTCCGCTTCATCGAGCAGATGCCGCTGGACGCCCAGCACGGCTGGAAGCGCGACGGCATGATCACCGCAGGTGACATCCTGGCCTCGCTGCGTACGCGCTTCACCCTCACCGCCGAGGAGGCGGATGCCCGCGGCTCCGCCCCCGCCGAGCGCTGGACGGTGGACGGCGGCCCGCACCGCGTCGGTGTGATCGCCTCCGTGACCCGCCCGTTCTGCCGGGCCTGCGACCGCACCCGGCTCACCGCCGACGGACAGGTCCGCACCTGTCTCTTCGCCCGCGAGGAGACCGATCTGCGGGGCGCCCTGCGCTCGGGGGCACCGGACGAGGAGATCGTCCGGCTCTGGGAGCTCGCGATGTGGGGCAAGAAGGCCGGCTCCGGACTCGACGACCCGTCCTTCCTCCAGCCCGACCGGCCGATGTCGGCGATCGGCGGCTGAGGCGGGCGGGCAGCGGCGCCCGGCGATCACTGATCCGTGGCCGAGGACTCCCACTCCTCCAGCGTGACGACGTCCTTCAGGAATCCCCGCACACCGAGGAACGAGGACAGATGCTCCCGGTGCTCGTCACAGGCCAGCCAGGTCTTGCGGCGCTCGGGGGTGTGCAGCTTGGGGTTGTTCCAGGCGAGCACCCACACCGCGGCGGAGCGGCAGCCCTTGGCGGAACAGATCGGTGCACCGGCGGCGCTTTCGGCGGAAGTCCGGAGGAAGTTCACGGATCAACCCTAACGGCCTCGCTCGGCCGCACATCAGGGCCATGGAGCGACTTCTGACGCATCCCCGCCGGAGAAAGGGCGACGCCGAGCAGCCACGGGGGGAGCTGCCCGGCGTCGGTCCGTCGCTCCGACGGGGGATGCGGAGCGCCTACAAAGTATGTCATGGGGACCAGGGTGCGGTGCACCGGAACGTCATGATTGATCTGAGGATTTCCTGAGCTTCGCGGGACTTACGGGCTCAACTGTGCTCGTGCGGATGCCGGGCCTGGCCGGCCACTCCGTCCGGACCGCCGGATTCCGTCGAACCGGCCGCCGGAGCCGTCTCGACGGCGGGCAGCACGGGCGCCGGTACGAAGGTCGACGGCAGCGAAGGAGCGTTCTCCCGGCCCGCGTTGGCGATGACCACCGCGATGTACGGCAGCAGCACCCCCAGGACGAGACCCACGATCGCGACATGCCGCTCGACGTTCCACAGCACCGCCGCCAGCACCACCGACACGGTGCGCACGGACATGGAGATCACATAGCGACGCTGTCTGCCGCGCACGTCGTCGGCCAGCCCCTGACGTGCCCCCGTGATCCGGAAGACCTCCGCACCGTGCTGCTTCCGCATCCTGTTCCACCGCCAGATCGCTGTGCCGGACTCTCCCGGACCGGGCCGCGTCCACGGTACGCCGGGCACCCGCCGGGCACGAGACCGGGGCGCGCCAAATGGCCCACGGCAGCCCCGCCGCCCCATCCGTCCACCCGCCGCCTGTCTCCCCGCCCCGTGTCCCCGCCCCGTTCGGGCCCTTCCGGAATGCGGCGTACCGGGGAGCGGCCGAGACTGGGCGGACGCGCACACCGCGCCGCACGAGGAGGCGAAATGAGCTGGTTGTGGGCAATCATCGTGGGTCTGGTGCTCGGTCTGATCGCCAAGGCGATCCTCCCGGGCAAGCAGAACATCCCGCTCTGGCTGACGACTGTCTTCGGCATCCTCGGCAGCATCCTCGGCAACGCCGTGGCGACCTGGATCGGTGTCAACGACACCAAGGGCATCGACTGGACGCGCCATCTGCTCCAGCTGATCGGCGCCGTGGCCGTCGTCGGGGTCGGCGACATGCTCTGGGCGTCGATCCGGGGCAACAGACAGAGGACCTGACCCGCACGGGCCGGCGGCGGCCGTACCGCGCCCGACGGCACCGCGCCCGACAGCACCGCGGCCGGTACACGCCTCAGGCGTGTACCGGCCGCGGTGCCGTGCGCGCATGCCCTGCGGGCTCAGCCGCCCGTGACCTCGACGGCCGCCAGGTTCTTCTTGCCCCGGCGCAGTACCAGCCAGCGCCCGTGCAGCAGTTCCTCCTGGGCCGGGGCGCTCTCGCCGTCGGTGACCTTGACGTTGTTCACGTAGGCCCCGCCCTCCTTGACCGTACGGCGGGCCCCCGACTTGCTCGGCGCCAGGCCGACCTCCACCAGGAGGTCCACCACCGGGCCCAGCTCGGTCACCCGGGCGTGCGGCACCTCGGAGAGCGCCGCGCTCAGCGTCGCCCCGTCCAGTTCGCCCAGCTCACCCTGGCCGAACAGCGCCTTCGACGCCGCGATGACCGCCGCGCACTGCGCCTCGCCGTGCACCAGGGTGGTCAGCTCCTCGGCCAGCGCGCGCTGTGCCGAACGGGCCTGCGGCCGCTCCTCGGTCAGCCGCTCCAGCTCTTCGAGCTCCTCGCGGCCGCGGAAGCTGAGGATGCGCATGTACCGGGAGATGTCCCGGTCGTCCACGTTCAGCCAGAACTGGTAGAACGCGTACGGCGTCGTCATCTCCGGGTCGAGCCAGACGGCACCGCTCTCGGACTTGCCGAACTTGGTGCCGTCCGCCTTGACCATCAGCGGCGTCGCCAGCGCGTGCACGGTGGCACCCGGCTCCAGGCGGTGGATCAGGTCGATGCCCGCGGTGAGGTTGCCCCACTGGTCGCTGCCGCCCTGCTGGAGGACACAGCCGTGGCGCCGGTACAGCTCCAGGAAGTCCATGCCCTGGAGCAGCTGGTAGCTGAACTCCGTGTAGCTGATGCCCTCCTGCGACTCCAGCCGGCGGGCGACCGAGTCCTTGGTGAGCATCTTGTTGACCCGGAAGTGCTTGCCGATGTCCCGCAGGAACTCGATCGCGGACATCCCCGCGGTCCAGTCCAGGTTGTTCACCATCGTGGCGGCGTTGGGGCCCTCGAACGCGAGGAACGGCTGGATCTGCTGCCGCAGCTCCTGCGCCCACCGGGCGATGGTCTCCGGGTCGTTCAGCGTGCGCTCGGCGGTGGGCCGGGGGTCACCGATCTGACCGGTGGCCCCGCCCATCAGGGCGATCGGACGGTGACCGGCCTGCTGGAGCCGGCGCATGGTGAGCACCTGCACGAGATGGCCGACATGCAGACTCGCCGCCGTGGGGTCGAAGCCGCAATAGTAGGTGACAGGACCGTCCGCGAGAGCCTTGCGCAATGCGTCCTCGTCAGTGGACTGGGCGAACAGCCCGCGCCACTTCAGCTCGTCGACGATGTCCATCACGGTCCTGTGTCTCCCTGCCTGTATGGATGGTGCACCGGCCAGTCTAGAGGGCCGGTCCGTCCGCGATGACGGACCGGCCCCGGGCGGCTCACACGCCCGGACTGACCGAGCTCATGTTGAAGTCCGGGATGCGCAGCGCCGGCATGGCCGCCCGGGTGAACCAGTCGCCCCACTCGCGCGGCAGCGTCTTCTCTGTGCGCCCCGCCTCGGACGCCCGGGACAGCAGATCGACGGGCGACTCGTTGAAGCGGAAGTTGTTCACCTCGCCGATCACCTCGCCGTCCTCCACCAGATACACCCCGTCCCTGGTCAGCCCGGTCAGCAGCAGCGTCGCCGGGTCGACCTCCCGGATGTACCAGAGGCAGGTCAGCAGCAGGGCCCGCCCGGTCGTCGCGGCCACCATCTCCTCCAGCGACCGCTCACCGCCGCCGTCGAGCAGCAGGTTGTCGATGGCCGGGGCGACCGGCTGCCCGGTCAGGCCCGCGGTGTGCCGGGTGGTCGTCAGCCGCTCCAGCCGGCCGTCCTTCACCCAGTCCGTCGGCGCCAGCGGCAGCCCGTTGTCGAAGACCGAAGCGCTGTCCCCGGAGGAGTGCGCGATCACGAACGGTGCCGCCTCCAGGCCCGGCGCGTACGGATCGCTGCGCAGGGTCAGCGGCAGCGGCGACAGTTTCTCGCCGAGCCGGGTCCCGCCGCCCGGCTCGGAGAAGACCGTGCGGCCCTCGGCGGCATCCCGCGCCGTGGACGACCAGAGCTGGTAGATCAGCAGGTCGGCCACGGCGGTCGGCGGCAGCAGCGTCTCGTACCGCCCGGCGGGCAGCTCGATACGGCGCTCGGCCCAGCGGAGCCGCTGCGCCAGTTCCGCGTCCAGGGCCGCCGGGTCGACGTCCTTGAAGTCCCGCGTCGCCCGGCCCGCCCAGGCGGACCTGGTCCGGTCGGGGGACTTGGCGTTCAGTTCCAGCGTGCCGTTCGGCTGGTCGTGGCGCAGCCGCAGCCCCGTCGACGTACCGACGTACGTCGAGGTCAGCTCGTGGTTGGCGAACCCGTACAGCTCCCGGCCGCCCGACCGGGCGCGGGCGAAGGCGTCGCCGAGCGCCGGGGCGAAGTCGGCGAAGACCTCCGAGCCCGTCTCGGCCGGCGCGTCCGTGAAGTCGGGGGAGGCGGGAACACCGGAGACCAGCGGCTGCGCGTCCTCGGCCGGACCGGCCCCGCGTGCGGCGGCCTCGGCGGCGCGGACGAGCGGCTCCAGGTCGTCCGCGGTGACGGCGGACCGGGACACGACACCGGAGGCCGTCCCCTCGGCGCCGTCGACCGTCGCGATGACGGTCAGGGTGCGTCCCCGGGTCACGCCGTTCGTGGTCAGCGCGTTGCCGGCCCAGCGCAGATTGGCGGAGGAGTTCTCGTCCGCTATCACGACGCACCCGTCGGCGGTGGACAGACCGAGGGCCCGCTCGACGATCTCGTGCGGCTTGCTGACGCGGCTCATCGTCCGGCCTCCTGCGTCGTGTTGGGACGGTGCTGCTCCGGGGGGCGACCCCCGGGCCCCCGGCCGGTTCCGTGGTGAACGCTCATCGTCCGGCCTCCTGCGTCGTGTTGAGGATGTTCACGCCCCGGAAGAGGGCGGAGGGGCAGCCGTGCGAGACGGCCGCGACCTGACCCGGCTGGGCCTTGCCGCAGTTGAACGCGCCGCCCAGGACGTAGGTCTGCGGGCCGCCGACCTTCTCCATCGAGCCCCAGAAGTCCGTGGTCGTCGCCTGGTAGGCCACGTCGCGGAGCTGGCCGGCCAGCCTGCCGTTCTCGATCCGGAAGAAGCGCTGCCCGGTGAACTGGAAGTTGTAGCGCTGCATGTCGATCGACCAGGACCGGTCGCCGACCACATAGATCCCGCGCTCCACCCCGCCGATCAGGTCCTCCGTGGACAGCCCGCCGGGATCCGGCCGCAGCGACACGTTCGCCATGCGCTGTACGGGGACATGGCCCGGCGAGTCCGCGTACGCGCAGCCGTTGGACCGGCCGAGCCCCGTCAGCTTCGCGATCCGCCGGTCCAGCTGGTAGCCCACCAGCGTGCCGTCCTTGACCAGGTCCCAGGACTGGGCCTCGACGCCCTCGTCGTCGTACCCGATGGTCGCGAGCCCGTGCTCGGCGGTGCGGTCGCCCGTCACATTCATCACGGGGGAGCCGTACGCCAGCTTGCCCAGCTGGTCGAACGTGGCGAACGAGGTCCCGGCGTACGCCGCCTCGTACCCCAGCGCCCGGTCCAGCTCGGTGGCGTGGCCGATCGACTCATGGATGGTCAGCCAGAGGTTCGACGGGTCGACGACCAGGTCGTACGTCCCCGGTTCGACGCTCGGCGCCCGCATCTTCTCGGCAAGCAGCCCCGGGATCCGCTCCAGCTCCGCGTCCCAGTCCCAGCCGGTCCCGGTGAGGTACTCCCAGCCCCGGCCCGCCGGCGGGGCGATCGTCCGCATCGAGTCGAACTCGCCCGTCGTCCCGTCCACGGCGACCGCCGTGAACTGGGGGTGCAGCCGCACGCGCTGCTGGGTGGTGACGGTACCGGCCGTGTCCGCGTAGAACTTGTTCTCGTGGACGGTCATCAGGGACGCGTCGACATGCGCGACCCCGTCCGCGCCGAGGAGCCGGCCGCTCCACTCCGCGAGCAGCCCCGCCTTCTCCTCGTCCGGTACGGAGAAGGGGTCGACGTCGTACGCGGAGACCCAGGTCCGCTCACCGTGCACCGGCTCGTCCGCCAGTTCGACCCGCTCGTCCGAACCCGCCGCCGCGATCACCTTCGCCGACAGCTTCGCCATGGCGACGGCCTGCGAGGCCACCTTCGCCGCCGCGTCCATCGTCAGATCGACACCCGAGGCGAAGCCCCACGCCCCGCCGTGCACGACCCGGACCGCGTACCCGAGATCCGTAACGTCCGAAGCCCCGGCGGGCCGGGCGTCCCGCAGCCGCCAGGACGCGCTGCGCACCCGCTCGAACCGGAAGTCGGCATGCACGGAACCCAGCGCGCGGGCGCGGGCCAGCGCCGCGTCGGCGAGGGCGCGCAGCGGCAGGGCCAGGAACGACTGATCTACCTCATGAGGCACAGGGGATTCCCTTCTCGATACACCACGGCAGTGAACCACGCCGGAGGGTGACCGCACGGTGGTTATCGGCCGGTGCCCGCACGCTCCCCGTCGCGGAGCCGGCCGGAGACCGATCTGTAGGAACCCCACAGCACCCTGGACAAGCCACTGTCAGGGCCCGATTCCTCGATCGGTGCGTGGTACCGATAGGTTTTCGAGGTACCAGACAGCCAAGGAAAGGGTGATCCGTTGAGCCGCTCGGTTCTCGTCACCGGAGGAAACCGGGGCATCGGCCTCGCCATCGCCCGCGCTTTCGCCGACAACGGCGACAAGGTCGCGATCACCTACCGCTCCGGCGAGCCGCCCCAGGTCCTCACCGAGGCGGGCTGCCTCGCGGTCCGCTGCGACATCACGGACACCGAGCAGGTGGAGCAGGCCTACAAGGAGATCGAGGAGAAGCACGGTCCCGTCGAGGTGCTGGTCGCCAACGCCGGTATCACCAAGGACCAGTTGCTCATGCGGATGTCCGAGGAGGACTTCACGTCCGTCCTCGACACCAACCTCACCGGCACCTTCCGGGTCGTCAAGCGCGCCAACCGCGGCATGCTGCGCGCCAAGAAGGGCCGCGTTGTCCTGATCTCCTCGGTCGTCGGCCTCCTGGGCTCGGCGGGCCAGGCGAACTACGCCGCCTCCAAGGCCGGTCTGGTCGGTTTCGCCCGGTCGCTGTCCCGCGAGCTCGGTTCGCGGAACATCACCTTCAACGTCGTCGCCCCCGGTTTTGTCGACACCGACATGACCCAGGCACTCACCGAGGAGCAGCGCAAGGGCATCGTGTCCCAGGTGCCGCTCGGCCGCTACGCGCAGCCCGGGGAGATCGCCGCCGCGGTGCGCTTCCTCGCCTCCGACGACGCGTCGTACATCACTGGAGCCGTCATCCCCGTTGACGGCGGATTGGGCATGGGTCACTGATCACCATGAGCGGAATTCTCGACGGCAAGCGCATCCTGATCACCGGGGTGCTGATGGAGTCGTCCATCGCGTTCCACACCGCGAAGGTGGCCCAGGAGCAGGGTGCCGAAGTCATCCTGACCGCCTTTCCCCGGCCCACGCTCACCGAGCGCATCGCCAAGAAGCTGCCCAAGCCGGCCAAGGTCATCGAGCTGGACGTGACCAGCACGGAGCACCTGGACCGCCTCGCCGGTCTGGTCCGCGACGAGCTCGGCTCGCTGGACGGCGTCGTCCACTCCATCGGCTTCGCGCCGCAGGACGCGCTCGGCGGCAACTTCCTCAACACCCCGTTCGAGTCGGTCGCCACGGCGATGCACGTCTCGGCGTTCTCGCTGAAGTCGCTGGCCATGGCCTGCAAGCCGCTGATGAGCGAGGGCGGTTCGATCGTCGGCCTGACCTTCGACGCCCAGTACGCCTGGCCGCAGTACGACTGGATGGGCCCGGCCAAGGCCGCGCTGGAGGCCACCTCCCGCTACCTCGCCCGTGACCTGGGCAAGGACGGTCTGCGCTGCAACCTGATCTCGGCCGGACCGATCGGCTCCATGGCCGCGAAGTCCATCCCCGGCTTCTCGGAGCTCGCGGACGTCTGGAACCACCGCTCCCCGCTGGCGTGGGACATGTCCGACCCGGAGCCGGCCGGCCGCGGTGTCGTGGCGCTGCTCTCGGACTTCTTCCCGAAGACGACGGGCGAGATCATCCACGTCGACGGTGGCGTGCACATGATGGGTGCCTGACGCCCAGCCCGCCTCCGCGCATCGATGACGGCCTTCGGCCGCGTACCGCAGCACCCGGATTCCCGGGCCGGTACGCGGCCGAAGGCCGTTTCCGCCGGGTTCCGGGTGAGGGCGCCCCCGCGCTCAAGTCGAAAAGATGGTCGATCCACCGCAGAATATGGAGGAACCGGACTTCTGTCAGGCTGCGGGAGGGAGATCGCTGTGCGCCCCACGCGTCGCCGGACCCGTCGCCCCCTGCTGCCGCGGCGCCCCCTGCTCCCGCGCCGGACCCGTGTCCTGCTCGCGGCCTCGCTGGCCGCCGTCGGACTGGCGGTCCCGCTCGGCGTCCACGCCGCGAGCGGGGCCTCCGTCCCCCCGGCACCGGCCGCTCCCGTCCCCGAACCCGCCGGATCCGAGTGCCGTACGACGGTCGACGGCTCCCGGGTCATCGCCCACTGCCACAACCCGTACCCCTCCACCGACCTGGTCCAGCTGCACACCGAGTGCGCCCGCTGGTGGGACGTCGACGCGGACGGTGCGGCGGTCGCGGTGGAGCCGGGGCGGACCGTACGGCTGGAGGACCGCTGCTGGAAGGAGGTCGCCACCGCGTGGGTCAGCCATCGGCCCGGCCCGGCCTGAGAGCGCGCGCCCCGTGCGGACCGCGCGCCCACCAGGGATCACGGGGCAGCGTTCAGACCCGGTCCGCGAGACAGTTCAGCGCGTGCCCCGCGGCCTCGGCCGCCGCCGTCCCGGCGTCCCCGGCCCGGATCGCCTCGACCAGCCGGCCGTGGTCCACGTGGTTCTCCGGCCGCAGCTCCGGGCCCACGTCGTCGCGCAGATACTCGCGCAGCACATCGCCCAGATCCGCGTACAGCCCGGTCAGTACCTCGTTGTGCGAGGCGGCCACCACGGCCAGATGCAGGGTCGCGTCCGCCGCGACGAACGCCTCCGCGTCACCCGCGGCCCAGGTCTCCTCACGCCGCGCCATCAGCGTGTCCAGCTGCTTCAGATCCCGCTCGGTGCGCCGCTCGGCCGCCAGCCGGGCCGCCGAGGACTCCAGCGTCGAACGCAGCTCGGCGATATGGCGGGGATCGGCCGAGGCGAACCGGCGGTGCATCACCCCGGCCAGCTCACTGGTGGCGACCACATACGTGCCGGAGCCCTGCCGGATGTCCAGCAGCCCGTTGTGCGCCAGGGCGCGCACCGCCTCGCGGACGGTGTTGCGGGCCACTCCCAGCTGCTCGACCAGCTCGGGTTCGGTGGGAATCCGCGCACCGACGGGCCACTCGCCCGAGGTGATCTGATTCCTCAGCTGGGCAATCACCTGGTCGGCGAGTGCCGAACGCCGTGGAGACGTCAGCGCCATGCTGCTCCTTGTTCGTGATCCGTGAGGCGTGATCCGTGAAGCCGGGGCCCGATTCTCTCAGGCGGGCGGACGACACCGGAGGATTGGACAATCAATCATCCCATGATTCTATGATGACCTCATGCCCGACGACGACATCCGGACTCTGAGCCACACCACCGAGACCCGCAGCTCCTCCGCCACCCCGGCCGCGCAGTCCCTCCGGACCGCCGACGGGCCCAGCCCATGGCTGCTGCGTCTGGTCGCCCTCGGGCTCGTCCTGGCCGCGCTCAACCTCCGCCCCGCCATCACCAGCCTCGGCGCCCTGCTCGTGGAGGTGCGCGACGGACTGCACATGAGCGGCAGCGTCGCCGGTGTCCTCACCTCCGTACCGCCGCTCTGCTTCGCGGTCTTCGGCGTCATGGCGCCACGCCTCGCCCGCCGGTTCGGCGCGGGCGCCGTCGTCTGCGCGGGCATGGTCGCGATCACCGCGGGTCTGGTGATCCGGCCCTTCATCGGCGGCACGGCGGGCTTCCTCGCCGCCAGCGCCCTGGCCCTGATGGGCATCGCCGTCAGCAACATCCTGATGCCGGTGATCGTCAAGCGCTGGTTCCCGGACCGCGTCGGCAGCATGACCGGCCTCTACTCCATGGCCCTGGCCCTGGGCACCGCGCTCGCCGCGGCGGTCACCGTGCCCCTGACCGACGGACTGGGCGGCAACTGGCAGACCGGGCTGGCGATCTGGGCCGTGCTCGCCGCCGTCGCGGTCCTGGTCTGGATCCCGCTCGCAGGGGACCGGCGCGAGGCCCCCGGACAGGGCGCCCACCGGCGGCAGCAGGCCGCTCCCGTCCTGCGGATCACCCGCAGCCGCACCGCGTGGGGCCTCGCCTGTTTCTTCGGCCTCCAGGCCACCGCCGCGTACATCACCATGGGCTGGATGCCGCAGATCTTCCGGGACGCCGGGGTCTCGGCCGGTACCGCGGGTGTCCTGCTCGCCGTGACCATGGCCATGGGCGTACCGCTCGCCTTCGTCATCCCCCGGGTCGCCGGCCGGATGAAGCACCAGGGCCCGATCGTCGTCGTGCTCGGATTCTGCGGCCTGGCGGGCTACGCGGGCCTCTACCTCGCCCCCGCCGCCGGAGCCTGGGCCTGGGCGGTGCTGCTCGGCATCGCCAACTGCGCCTTCCCGCTCGCCCTCACCATGATCGGCATGCGGTCCCGTACCGGCGCGGGCGTGGTCAGGCTGTCCGCCTTCGCCCAGTCCACCGGCTACCTCATCTCGATCCCGGGCCCGCTGCTCGTCGGCGTGCTTTACCAGCACAGCGGCGGCTGGGGCCTGCCGATCGCCCTGATGGCGGGGCTGATGATTCCGCAGATGGTGGCGGGAGTGCTGGCCGGCCGGGACCGGACGATCGAGGACGAATGCTGAGATGCGAGACTGGCCCCATGCCAGTGCTCGATCCGAATCCCCAGAACGGTCAGAAGAAGTTCCTCCTCGTCCTCGGGGCGATGCTCCTCGTGACGGTGGTCATCGGAGTGATCGCCTCGATCGCCTCACCCTGACGTGGTCACTCCCCCTGATGTGATCGCTTCACCCGACGTGATCGCCCCATCCCGATGCGGTCGCCCGACTCCGGCGGCGTCCGGGGGTGGGGCCAGCACCCCCATCCCCTAGGGGGCCAGGGTCAGGGTGAAGTGGGTGGGTCACCGGATGGGACCGGCGCCGTGCGGTCCGTAGGTTCTGAGTATCAGAACCGATGATCCACGGAGGCGGACATGCCGGCCCGTACACCCACCAGCTCCCGGCCCCCGGCGACGGCCGGCGTCGAGGTACGGCTGCCCTGGTGGGCCGTCGCCCTGCCCGCCGTGGCGTTCGCCGCGCTCCTCATGCTGATAGTGAACCCCGGACAGGCCCAGGCGGCCTCCGGCGACCCCGCGATCGGACAGCTGATCGAGCGCCTCATCAGCGTGCTGTCCCGCTGAGAGCCCGGGGCGCGCAAGCCCCCGGGGCCGTATCGGCCCGTACGTCAACACCCTGCGCCAGAGGCCGCATTTCGTGCGAAGCTGAGGTGTATGAGCGTCGATACACCTCGCAGGATCGTTCTTCTCCGGCATGCCAAGGCGGAATGGTCGCAAGCGTCCGATCACGAGCGGCCGCTCGCCGAGCGCGGCCGCAAGGACGCACCCGTGGCCGGCCGAAAGCTCGCCGACTCCGGCATCGACTTCGATCTGGCCCTGTGCTCGACCGCCACCAGGACGCGGGAAACCTGGAAGCTGGCGGTCCACGAGTTCGCACAGCGCCCCAGGACCGTGTACGAGGAGCGGCTGTACGATGCGTCCCTCGGCGAACTGATCGCCCTGTTCAACGAGACCCCCGACGAGGTGCGCAACCTCCTGGTCATCGGGCACAACCCGGGCATGCACGGCGCCGCCGACGCGCTCTCGGGGTCCGCGGACGGGGACAGCCTGGCCCGGATGACCAGGGACGGCTTCCCGACCGCCGCCTACGCCGTGGTCGAGTTCCCCGGAACCTGGAAGACCGTGGAACACGGCGTCGGCAGGCTCACCGAGTACTGGACGCCGAACGGCTGAGCACGGCAGAGCACGGCAGAGAACGGCTGAGCACGGCAGAGAACGGCTGAGAACGACTGAAGAAGGGCCCCGGGGCGCGCACGGCGCGCTCCGGGGCCCTTCTTCCTTTCCGCTCCACGGACCCGGGGGCCCGGCGGCGGTGCCGGTCAGCCGACGAGACCGTCCGCCGCCTCGACCTCCTCGCGCGTGATGCCGAGCAGATACAGCACCGTGTCCAGGAACGGCACGTTCACCGCCGTGTGCGCGGCCTCGCGGACCACCGGCTTCGCGTTGAACGCGACCCCGAGGCCGGCCGTGTTCAGCATGTCCAGGTCGTTCGCGCCGTCGCCGATCGCCACGGTCTGCGCCAGTGGCACCCCCGCCTGCTCGGCGAAGCTGCGCAGCAGCCGGGCCTTCCCGGCCCGGTCCACTATGTCGCCCACGACCCGGCCGGTGAGCTTGCCGTCCACGACCTCCAGCGTGTTGGCGGAGGCGAAGTCGAGGCCCAGACGCTCCTTGAGGTCGTCCGTGACCTGCGTGAACCCGCCCGAGACGACACCTACTTGGTAGCCGAGCCGCTTCAGCGTACGGATCAGGGTGCGGGCCCCGGGCGTCAGCCGCACCTCGGCCCGCACCTTGTCCACCACCGACACATCGAGGCCCGCGAGGAGCGCGACCCGGGCGTGCAGCGACTGCTCGAAGTCCAGTTCCCCGCGCATCGCCTGCTCGGTCACCTCGGCGACCTGCTCCTCGCAGCCCGCGTGCGCCGCGAACAGCTCGATGACCTCGTCCTGGATGAGCGTGGAGTCCACGTCCATGACGACCAGCCGCTGGGCCCGGCGGCTCAGCCCGGCCGATACGACGGCGATGTCCACGCCGATCTCCGCGGCCTCGGTGGCCAGCGCGGTCCGCAGTTCCCCGGTCGCCGTGCCGGACACCGCGAACTCGACGGCGGTGACCGGATACTTGGCCAGCCGGAAGATGCGGTCGATGTTGCCGCCGGTCGAGGTGATCCTGGCCGCTATGGCAGCGGTCGACTCCGCGGTGAGCGGGTGGCCCAGCACGGTCACATGGGAACGGCCGTCACCGCGGGGCCGGTTGTCACCGATACCCGAGATGATCTCGGCCTGGAGCTTCAGCGAGTCGGCCCAGCTGTGCACGGTCGCCCGCAGGTCGCCCTCGGTCGTACCGCCGGCGGTCGGGGCGGTGACCAGTGCGCACAGGACGATACGGCCACGGGTGACGACCTGCTCGATGTCCACGACGTCGACGGAGTACGCGGCGAGAGTGTCGAAGAGTCCGGCGGTGATGCCGGGGCGGTCCTTCCCGAAGATCTTGACGAGAAGAGTGGGTTCGTCGCTGCCCCGAGGGGACTCGGGCAGCTCAGGGGAGTGGGGAGGCTGAGGGGGCTGAGATGCGCTCATGGTGTTCCCACCGTATCGGTCCCGCGGCGGGGCCCGGCGGCCCGTCCCGCGTACCGGACGGAAAGCCGTTTCCGTACGGAGACCGCCCCGGAGACCGCCCCGACATGCCGAGACCACCCGGAGACCACGGACGGTATGCCGGGCCGGGCCGCGGTGCGGCCGGGGGGAGGGACCGCGCGGGGCCGGTGCCGGGGGGCCGCGCGGGAGCGGCGCCGGGCCGGGTGGCTCCCCTGGGCGCTTTCTCCCCTCCGGGCCCCTTTCTCCCGGGGGCGGAGCGCGTCCACGCAGGTCTCCGCGCTGTCTTCACCCGCCCGGCTTTCGGATCGGGGACTGCTCCTGGAATAGTTCCCCACGATGTTCAGCATCCCTAGACTCCCTGCAACGGGGGTAACTCGGGGGACAACTAGTGGGGCGCGGAGTGCCGGAACTCGTACTGGAATTGAATGGAAGGACCTGGACGCTCGATCCGTCCAGGTCGTACACCCTCGGACGCGATCCGCAGGGCGACCTGATGATCGACGACGCCAGGGTGTCGTGGCGGCATGCCACGATCAGCTGGGGGGGACGTAGCTGGTTCATCGAGGACCACGGCAGCACCAACGGCACCTATGCGCAGGGGCAGCGGATCCATCAGCTGGAGCTCGTGCCCGGCTCCGCCGTGCACCTGGGCAACGCCACCGACGGACCCCGGCTGAGCCTCACCGGCGCGGCCGCACCGGCGTCCGCCGGCGTCCACGGGGGCCAGGCGGCGGGAGCCCAGCAGCCCCCCGTGCAGCAGCAGGCTCCGCAGCAGTGGCCGGGTCAGCAGGCCCCGGTCCAGCAACAGCAGCAGGCGTGGCAGCAGGCCCCGGGCCGGCCTCAGGTCCCGCACCAGCAGGCCCCGGCACAGTCACCCGGTCAGGGACACGGCGGCGCTGCGGGGGCGCCGCCGGTCTACGGGGACCGCAGCCCGACCACGTTCCACCAGCTGGACCTCGGCCGGGTGATGCGGATCGGCCGTGCGCTGGAGAACGAACTGGTCGTCTCCGACCTCCAGGTCTCACGCCACCACGCGGAGTTCCACGCGACGCCGGACGGCCGCTTCGAGATCCGTGACCTCGGGTCCCACAACGGTACGTACGTCAACGGTCTGCCGCTCAACAAGTCCGGCTCCGCGCTCATCGGCCCGAACGACATCGTCGGTGTCGGTCACTCCACGTTCCGCCTGGTCGGCGACCGGCTTGAAGAGTTCGTCGACACCGGTGAGGTCTCCTTCTCCGCCCGCCACCTCACGGTGACGGTCGACGGCGGGAAGCAGATCCTCAAGGACGTCTCCTTCGGTGTCCCGGAGAAGTCGCTCATCGCGGTCATCGGCCCCTCCGGGTCCGGCAAGTCCACCCTGCTCAAGGCGCTCACCGGCTACCGGCCCGCCAACGAGGGCGACGTCCTCTACGACAACCGGAATCTCTACAAGCAGTTCGCCGAGCTGCGCCAGCGCATCGGACTGGTCCCGCAGGACGACATCCTGCACAAGGAACTCACCGTCACCAAGGCGCTCAAGTACGCCGCGAAGCTCCGCTTCCCCGCGGACACCACCGAGGCCGAGCGCCAGGCCCGGATCCTCGAAGTCCTCGCCGAGCTCAAGCTCGACATCCACAAGGACAAGAAGATCACCTCGCTCTCCGGCGGCCAGCGCAAGCGCGTCTCGGTCGCCCTGGAGCTGCTCACGAAGCCCTCGCTGATCTTCCTGGACGAGCCGACCTCCGGTCTCGACCCGGGCATGGACCGCGATGTCATGCAGCTGCTGCGCGGTCTCGCGGACGACGGGCGTACGGTCCTGGTCGTCACGCACTCCGTGGCCGAGCTGGCGATCTGCGACAAGCTCCTGGTCATGGCGCCGGGCGGCTCCGTCGCCTACTTCGGCCCGCCGGAGGAAGCGCTCAACTTCTTCGGCTACACCAGCTGGGCCGATGTGTTCTCCGCTTTCGAGAACTACCGCGACTACGACTGGGCGGGTCGCTGGCGCGGCTCGCAGCACTACCAGATGTACGCCGCGGACATCGACGCCGTCGCCGCGCAGTCCGTACATATGCCGCCGCCGCAGCAGATGCGCCCGCCGAAGCCGCAGGGCTGGATGACGCAGCTGTGGACGCTGATCCGCCGCTATGTCTCGGTGATCGCGTCCGACAAGGGCTTCATGGGCCTGATGGTGATCCTGCCCGCGGTGCTGGGTGTGGTCAGTGTGGTCATTCCGGCGGAATTCGGGCTGGCGGAACCCACCCCGCCGTCCCGGTTCAACGGAAAGGCCGGGACGATCATGCTGATCCTCGCGGTCGGCATGTGCTTCTCCGGCGCGGCCAACTCCGTACGAGAACTGATCAAGGAACGCGTCATCTACGAGCGGGAACGGGCCACCGGCCTGTCCCGTTCCGCGTACCTGATGTCCAAGGTGATCGTCCTCGGCGTGATCACGGCCCTTCAGGGCGTCATCATCTGCGGCATCGGCTTCGCCACGCGTGATCTGCCGGAAGAGGGCCTGATCATGCCCCCGGCCGTCGAGATCTGCCTGTCCATCATCGCGCTCGGCTTCACCTCGATGATGTTCGGTCTGGTGATCTCCTCGCTGGTGAAGACCTCCGAGAAGACCATGCCGCTGCTGGTCATGTTCGCGATCATCCAGGTCGTCTTCACCGGGGTGCTCTTCCAGGTGTACGGGTCGCCCGGCCTGGAGCAGTTCGCCTGGCTGATGCCGTCCCGCTGGGCCATGGCCGCCGCCGGTGCGACGCTCGACCTGGCGCACCTCATGCCGCCGTGGGACCCGCAGAAGCCGGGCGACCTCGACCCGCTGTGGGAGCACACGGTGGGCCAGTGGGGGATGAACATCGCGGTGCTGGTGGCACTCGGTCTCATCTGCGGCTTCGCGGTCGCGCGCCTGCTGCGCCGTCACGAGCCCGAGGTCATGCGCAAGTAACGCGCACGGTGCGCACGACGAAGGAGGGCGGCACCCCGCACGGGGTGCCGCCCTCCTTCGTGAGACCCGGGCGCGCCGGGTGGGCGCCGCGCGAGGTGGCTCAGTAGGCGCTGTTGACGTTGTCGATCGAGCCGTACTTGTCGGCGGCGTAGTTGGCCGCGGCGGTGATGTTGGCGACCGGGTCGTACTGGCTGTGCGGGGTACCGGAGACGTGGTACGCGTCGAAGGTCGGCTTGATGATCTGGAGCAGACCGATCGAGGGGACGCCGTTCTGGGCGTTGATGTCCCAGCCGTTGATGGCGTTCGGGTTGCCGGTGGACTCACGCATGATGTTGCGGTGCAGCCCGTCGTACGAGCCCGGGATGCCCTTCGCCTTCATGATGGAGAGGGATTCCTTGATCCAGCCGTCCAGGTTGTTGGCGAAGACGGGGGTACGGGCGGCCGAGCGGCTCGCGGCCTCGGCGGAGCGCTTCTCCGCGTCGGCCTTGGCCTTCGCGGCCGCCTTCACCTTCGCGTCGGCCGCTGCCTTCACCTTGGCCTCGGCGGCGGCCTCGGCCTTCGCCTTCGCCTGCACATCGGCCATGGCCTTCGCCTTGGCCGCGGCGGCCTCGGCCTTGGCGGCATCGGCGGCCTTCACCAGCTGCTCGGCGGTGGAGTGCTGTTCGATGATGCTGGCCTGCACCGTCTTGGCCTGCGGGGATCCGGCCGCCGAGGTGAACGCCACGGGAGCGGCGGACAGGGTCGTGGGGGCGCTCTCGGCCTCGGCGCTGGACGGCACGAGGGAGAACACGAGCGCGGCGGCACCGAGTGCGGACACACCGGCGACGGAGAGCTTCTGGGTCTTGTTCAGACGGCGGCGACGGCCGGAAATGCTGGACGCGGACATGCAGACGTACCTCTTCGAATAGCAGGTGCCCTCACGGAGGACGGGACGGGAAGCGGCTTCGCCTCTCCGTCGGGGACAGATGCAATTCTTAGCGCCAGCAAAAATCCATGGCAAAGGTGTGACGTACGAAGCCGGTTAGTGGATCGGGTGGCCGCTCGTACGTGACGATGCCCGCTCATGCCCACCCAATTGCCCCTTGGGTATCCACTAGCAGGCTTCGTAAGTGACGTGGGTCCTATGCGCGGGCTCACATCGGCGGAGTATCGGTTTCACCACCCGTTGCTCCGGCAATCCGGAGCGTGAGCTTCCTCCTTCGGAAGGAGGAGGTGGACGCCTCCGGACTCCTGCCGGAGGTGCAGCCGGCCCGCGGCCTCGCCATACCCGGGACGCAGTGCCCCACGCCCCGGGGCACCGCCGGCCCCACGCCGTCGCGCCCCGTACTCCGCCCCCGCTGCCCCGCTGCCCGCTGCCGATGCCCGGCCGCCCCCGCTGTCCGCCGCCCGGCCGGCCCCGATCCCGGGGCGTCGGCCCGGTTCCCCGGTCCTAGGGCTCAGGACCGAGGACCGGCCGGAAAAGTCCTGGTCCCCGCGGCTCCGCCCGGCCGTCCACAGCCCGATACGGCTGTCGGACCCCGCCGGTACCGTGAGGCACATGAGCCATCGCCCACCGTCCGCCCTCGCCGCGGTGAGTGCCGCGCTGCTCGCCATGAGCCGGCATCTCGAAATGCGTGACGTCCTCAAGACGATCGTCACGTCCGCCCGCGAACTGCTCGACGCCGAGTACGCGGCCCTGGGTGTCCCCGACGACCACGGCGGCTTCGCCCAGTTCGTCGTCGACGGCATCACCGACGAGCAGTGGAAGGCCATCGGACCGCTGCCCCGGCAGCACGGCATCCTCGCCGCGATGCTCCACGAGGCGAAGCCGGAGCGGCTCGCCGACGTACGCAAGGACCCCCGGTTCGGCGGCTGGCCCGACGCCCACCCCGATATGTCGGACTTCCTCGGCCTGCCCATCCAGGACGGCGACGAGATCATCGGCGCGCTCTACCTCGCCAACAAGAAGTGCCCCAAGCCCGAGGGCAGCTGCGGCTTCACCGCCGAGGACGAGGAACTGCTGTCGATGCTCGCCCAGCACGCGGCGATCGCCCTGACCAACGCCCGCCTGTACGAACGCAGCCGCGAGCTCACCATCGCCGAGGAGCGCTCACGCCTCGCCCATGAGCTGCACGACGCGGTCAGCCAGAAGCTCTTCTCGCTCCGGCTCACCGCACAGGCCGCCGCCACCCTCGTGGACCGCGACCCGGCCCGTGCCAAGGGAGAGCTCCAGCAGGTCGCCGCCCTCGCCGCGGAAGCCGTGGACGAGCTGCGCGCCGCCGTGGTCGAGCTACGCCCCGCCGCGCTCGACGAGGACGGCCTGGTCGCCACCCTCCGTACGCAGATCCAGGTCCTGGACCGGGCCCACAGCGCGGCGGTCACCTTCGAGAGCGCCGGTGTACGGGCGCTGCCCGCAGCCCAGGAGGAAGCGCTGCTGCGGGTCGCCCAGGAGGCTCTGCACAACGCCCTGCGCCACTCCGGCGCCGGGTACGTCACCGTCACCCTGGCCCGCCGCGGCCCCGCGGCGGTGCTGCGGATCACCGACGACGGCAGCGGGTTCGATGTCACGGCGGTCCGGCGGGCGGGCCGTCATCTCGGCCTCGTCTCGATGCGCCACCGGGCCAGCAGCGTCGGCGGAAAGCTCACCGTTGAATCGGAGCCCGGCAAGGGCACCACGATCGAGATGGAGGTACCCGGTGGCTGACAAGATCATCAGGGTGCTGCTGGTCGACGACCACCAGGTGGTCCGCCGCGGGCTGCGTACGTTCCTGGAGATCCAGGACGACATAGAGGTCGTCGGCGAGGCCGCCGACGGCGCCGAGGGCGTCGCCAGGACGGAGGAGCTCCGGCCCGATGTCGTACTGATGGACATCAAGATGCCCGGCACCGACGGCATAGAGGCCCTGCGCAAGCTCCGCGAGCTGGACAACCCCGCCAAGGTCCTCATCGTCACCAGCTTCACCGAGCAGCGCACGGTGGTCCCCGCCCTGCGCGCCGGAGCCTCCGGCTATGTGTACAAGGACGTCGACCCGGACGCCCTGGCCGGGGCCATCCGCTCCGTCCACGCGGGCCATGTGCTGCTCCAGCCGGAGGTCGCCGGGGCCCTGCTCGCCCAGGACGACGCGGGCGGCGGCACGGGCCGGGGGAGCACCCTCACCGAACGGGAGCGGGAAGTGCTCGGTCTCATCGCCGACGGCCGCTCCAACCGCGAGATCGCGCGAGCCCTGGTCCTCTCCGAGAAGACCGTGAAGACACATGTGTCGAACATCCTGATGAAGCTCGACCTGGCGGACCGTACCCAGGCCGCCCTCTGGGCCGTACGCCATGGAGCGGCCGGCTGAGACGGGGCCGGGCGGAACGTTCCCGTCCGGGCCGAGATTCATACTGTCGGGTGTATGTCACTCACACGGCGTAACCCGTTGTGGTCCGTGACGTTCTCCAGGGCGTGCCGCGGCCGGTCGGCCGCGGCGTTTCCAAGGAGGAGCCTGAAGTGAAGAACCTGAACAAGGCCGCAGCCGTCGCCATGATCGCCGGTGGAATCGTCGCCGCCGGTGCCGGTGCTGCCTCCGCGACCGGTCACAGCGGCGCGGACGCCCACGCCACCGCCGCCCACTCCCCGGGCGTGGGCAGCGGCAACGCGGTCCAGGTCCCGGTCCACGTCCCGGTGAACGTGGTCGGCAACACGGTCGACGTGATCGGCCTGCTCAACCCGGCGTTCGGCAACTTCGGCCTGAACCACTGACCGACAGCCGCTGACCGGCCCCGGTCCCGGAGAGCCGGACGGTCCCACGAGGGGTGGACCGTCCGGCTCTCGCGTTCCTGCTCCGGCCGGCGCGCTCCGGCTCTCGCACGGGCAGGAGCCCCGGGGGCGTGGGGGACCTACCCGCGCCCCCGCTCCGCTTCCTCCACATACGCGTTGTACGCCGCCACCTGGGCCCGCCGCGCCACCCGCTCCACCGGCCGGAGCGCCTCGCCCCGCGCCGCGATCTCGGACGCGCTCACCGCACCGCCGTGCCCGTTCTCGTACGCCACCGAGACCAGCAGCCCGACCCGCTGCGCCAGCTCCAGCACCCGCACCGCCCGCGGCGGATACCCGGGCGCCAGCACCTCGCGCCCCCGCTCGGCCCGCGCCCGGTACGCGTCCAGGGCGGCCTCCGCCACCGGCCCGGACCCGGCCACGTCCAGCCGCGACAGCACCGCCGTCGCGTCCCGCAGCGCCTCCGCGAGCTCCCGCTCCGCCTCACCCAGCGACGGCACATCGGCCGGCGGCGCCTCCCGCACCGGCAGAACGCGCCACACGACCTCGACGTGCCGGTCCCCGGCCGGCCCCGCCCCGCTCACCTCCGGCACCAGCCCGTACGGCACCCCGGACGTGACCACCGCCTCCTCGGCCTCCAGGGCCCGCGCGTTGAACTCCGGGGGCCCGCTCAGCCCCAGCGGATGCCCCGGCACCGGCAGGGCGACCCGGAATCCGGTCGCCCCCAGCCGCCGCAGCCGGCCGAGCGCCAGCGTGAGCCCGACCGGCCCCGCCTCACCCGGCAATCCCTCGACGCGGTGCACCGCGTCCTCCCCGACGATCGCGAGGGCGGCGTCGTCCGGCGATACGAGTCCGGCCAGAAGCGCGTTTCCCCAGGCGGCCAACAGCCCTGAGCGTGGTTCCGAAAGCATGGGAACAGCCTAGGGAACGGACCTCGCGCCTGAAGCACTCCGGCGGTGGCGTAGGTTTTCCCTGGGAGCTGTGCCCACAGGCACGCGACGATCTCGACACTGCATGAGGGAGACAACGCGCTCATGAGCGATGTACTGGAGCTGGTGGACGTATCCGTGGTCCGCGACGGACGCGCTCTGGTGGACGACGTCTCCTGGTCGGTCAAGGAGGGGGAGCGCTGGGTCATCCTCGGTCCGAACGGCGCCGGCAAGACGACCCTCCTCAACATCGCGTCCAGCTACCTCTTCCCGAGCACCGGTACGGCCGTCGTCCTCGGCGAGCGGCTGGGCGGCGTCGGAACCGACGTCTTCGAGCTCCGCCCCCGGATCGGCATCGCGGGCGTGGCCATGGCCGACAAGCTGCCCAAGCGCCAGACCGTGCTGCAGACGGTGCTCACCGCCGCGTACGGGATGACCGCCACCTGGCACGAGAACTACGAGGCCGTCGACGAGGAGCGCGCCCGCGCCTTCCTCGACCGGCTCGGCATGACCGATTACCTGGACCGCAAGTTCGGCACGCTCTCCGAGGGCGAGCGCAAGCGCACCCTGATCGCCCGCGCGATGATGACCGACCCCGAACTGCTCCTCCTGGACGAGCCCGCCGCCGGGCTCGACCTCGGCGGCCGCGAGGACCTGGTCCGCCGCCTCGGCCGGCTCGCCCGCGACCCGTACGCCCCGTCCATGATCATGGTCACCCACCATGTCGAGGAGATCGCGCCCGGCTTCACCCACGTCCTGATGATCAGGCAGGGCAAGGTGCTCGCGGCCGGACCCATGGAGACCGAGCTCACCTCCCGCAACCTCTCCCTCTGCTTCGGTCTCCCGCTCGTGGTCGAGCACGTCGGCGACCGCTACACGGCACGCGGTCTGCCGCTCTCCTGAGACCGGTAACCGGCCACCGGGAGTCGGTCATCGGCCTTTCGCAGCACCCCAGTTGACGGATCCGGGCACTCCGACCGCCCGGCGCCCTGTCCGTGCGCGGCCGACAGTCCTACGATGACCATGTGGACATCGACGCGTGGGTGTGGTGGCTGATCGGCGCGGTGGGACTGGGCATCCCCCTCGTCCTGACCGCGATGCCCGAGTTCGGGATGTTCGCCGTCGGAGCGGTGGCGGCAGCGGTCGTCGCGGCCCTCGGCGGTGGCATCGTCGCCCAGGTACTGGTCTTCGTCGTGGTCTCCGTGGCGCTCATCGCCGTGGTGCGCCCGATCGCCGCCAGACACCGCGCGGGCCAGGCCCAGTACGCCACGGGCATCGACGCGCTGAAAGGCCGTCAGGCCGTCGTCCTGGAACGGGTCGACGCCGGCGGCGGGCGCATCAAGCTCGGCGGTGAAATCTGGTCCGCCCGCACCCTGGACAGCGACCAGAGTTTCGAACCCGGCCAGCAGGTCGATGTCGTGGACATCGACGGGGCGACGGCCGTCGTTATGTGACCGAACCCCGCACGCGGCGGGCCACGGTCTGCCAAACTCGAAGTCGATCATGTCGATCATCATGAGAACCGCGGTCACCGGACCCCGGCTCAGGGAGAGTTCGGCACGGTCATCGCGATCCGTCGGCAACTGAAGGGCACGAGACACACGATGCAACCGATCATCATCGTCCTGATCATTCTGGTGGTGCTCGTCTTCATCGCCCTGATCAAGACGATCCAGGTTATCCCGCAGGCCAGCGCGGCCATCGTGGAGCGATTCGGGCGCTACACACGCACCCTCAACGCGGGCCTGAACATCGTCGTCCCGTTCATCGACTCCATCCGCAACCGGATCGACCTGCGAGAACAGGTCGTTCCGTTCCCGCCGCAGCCGGTGATCACCCAGGACAACCTGGTCGTCAACATCGACACCGTCATCTACTACCAGGTGACCGACGCGCGTGCGGCGACCTACGAAGTCGCCAGCTACATCCAGGCGATCGAGCAGCTCACCGTCACCACCCTGCGCAACATCATCGGCGGCATGGACCTGGAGCGGACCCTCACCTCCCGCGAGGAGATCAACGCGGCCCTCCGCGGTGTCCTCGACGAGGCCACCGGCAAGTGGGGCATCCGCGTCAACCGCGTCGAGCTCAAGGCGATCGAGCCGCCCACCTCCATCCAGGACTCGATGGAGAAGCAGATGCGCGCCGACCGTGACAAGCGCGCCGCGATCCTCACCGCGGAAGGCATCAGGCAGTCCCAGATCCTCACCGCCGAAGGCGAGAAGCAGTCCGCGATCCTGCGCGCCGAGGGTGAGTCGAAGGCGGCGGCGCTGCGCGCCGAAGGTGAAGCACAGGCCATCCGTACGGTCTTCGAGTCCATCCACGCCGGGGACCCGGACCAGAAGCTCCTCTCGTACCAGTACCTCCAGATGCTCCCGAAGATCGCCGAGGGCGACGCCAACAAGCTCTGGATCGTGCCCAGCGAGATCGGGGACGCCCTCAAGGGCCTCAGCGGAGCCTTCGGCAACCTCGGCGGCGGAGTCCCCGGCTTCGACACCACCGCCAAGGAGCGCCGCGAGGTACCCCCGGTCGACTGACCGGAATCACCCCGGCCCCCTGTTTCCGGACCGGACTTCGTGCATGATCAGTGAGGCCCCTCGACCTTCATGGCGGGGAGGCATCACTGACCATCGAAGGAGATGGCCTTGTCCATCTGGGAAATACTCGCGGTCTTCGCGGCCGGTGTCGGCGCGGGCACGATCAACACGATCGTCGGCTCAGGCACCCTGATCACCTTCCCCGTACTGCTCGCCACCGGTCTGCCGCCGGTCACCGCCACCGTCTCCAACGCCCTCGGTCTGATCCCCGGCTCCATCAGCGGGGCCATCGGCTACCGCAAGGAGCTCGCCGGACAGCGCCGTCGCGTACTCCGGCTGAGCATCGGAGCCGCGATCGGCGGCCTGACCGGGGCGACCCTCCTGCTGGCCCTGCCCTCCACGGCATTCGAGACGATCGTGCCGGTCCTGGTGGCCCTGGCCCTCGTTCTCGTCATCCTGCAGCCCCGCATCAGCAGGACGGTCCAGCGCCGCCGCGAGCGGAGCGGAACACCGGCCCGCCCGGACGGCGGCCCGCTCCTGTTCACCGGCCTGATGCTCGCCAGTGTGTACGGCGGCTACTTCACGGCGGCCCAGGGGATCATCTATCTCTCCCTGATGGGCATGCTGCTCGACGACACCATGCAGCGTCTCAACGCGGTCAAGAACGTCCTGGCCGCCGTCGTGAACAGCATCGCCGCACTGTTCTTCCTCTTCGTCGCGGACTTCGACTGGACGGCCGTCCTCCTGATCGCCGTCGGCTCGGCCATCGGCGGGCAGATAGGGGCCAAGGTCGGCCGCCGCCTCAGCCCCACCGTGCTGCGTGTCCTGATCGTCGCGGTCGGCACGGTCGCCATCGTCCAGCTGGTGCTCCGCTGACATACGGAAGCCCGCCTCCCCCTGGAGGCGGGCTTCCGGTACGTCACCAGGCGTACGGGGCTCACGCGGCCGAGCGGTCCAGCCACTCCGGCAGCGCCGAGCGGTCACCGGCCCCCATGGCCAGCAGCATCGCGTCGGCGGGCGTCGGCACGAAGGGCTGCCGCAGCAGTGGCATGTCCGCCTGCTCCGGTGTCCGGGCCGCCTTGCGGTGGTTGTCCTCGGCGCACGAGGCCACCGTGTTCAGCCAGGTGTCCTGACCCCCCTGGGCACGCGGCACCACATGGTCGACGGTGCTGGCCCGCCGCCCGCAGTACGCGCACCGGTGCTGGTCCCGTATCAGCACGCCCCTCCTGGACCAGGGGGCATGTCTTCGGAACGGCACCCGTACGTACCGGCAGAGCCTGATCACCCGGGGCACCGGAATATCCACGGCGGCACCGCGCATACGGAGTCGGGGGTGCGACTGCTCGACGACGGCCTTGTCGGTCAGGACCAGGACCACCGCACGGTTGAGAGTCACCGTCGACAGCGGCTCGAAGCTCGCGTTGAGAACCAGCGTGTCACGCATTCCGCCCACCTCCCGTGTGCCGCCCGCCCCCTGGCAGGCCCGGATCAACTCTGGCTGGGCGGGCCGCGATGGACAACGCAATAAAAAATGCCCTGCCCTGGTCTCTCCAAGACCAGGGCAGGGCAAACAACAGAAGAACTCATCGCCTACGGGCCCGTGTACTCACCGATCAGCTGGGCACGGCCGAGCGTGTGGAACCGCAGATTGAATCCGGCCACCGCCGGAGAGACATCGCTGTCGATGCCGAGCTTCTCCGTGTCCACCGCGTACACGGTGAACACATAGCGGTGGTTCTCCCCGGCCGGTGGCGCGGCACCGCCGAACTCCTTCGACCCGTAGTCGTTACGGGCCTGGACGGCACCCGCCGGCAGGCCCTCGAACGACCCGCTGCCCGCACCGGCCGGCAGTTCCGTGACGGACGCCGGGATGTCGAAGACCACCCAGTGCCAGAACCCGCTGCCCGTGGGGGCGTCCGGGTCGAAGCACGTCACGGCGAAACTCCGGGTCTCCGCCGGGAAACCCTCCCACCGCAGCCGCGGCGAGGTGTTCCCCTCGGCCAGCACCTGCGCGTCCGCCAGCACGGCCCCCGGCGCGAGGTCCTCGCTCACCACGGTGAACGAGGGGACCTCGGGATGGAAGTCGTGGGGCAGCGGCGCCCTCTTCGGGTCGGTCACGTCAGCACCTCTCCTGGTCGGCACAATCGGCTGTCGGCAGGTCTCCCCGCCGACCCTAGTCCGCCGGGACGGCCTTCAGAGCCAGTTGCGCTGCCCGCCGACCTGGGACAGCCACTGGTTCAGGTACGCGGCCCAGTCGGTCTGCTGGAAGTCGGTCAGCGAGACCTTGAACGCCCGGTACGAATCGCTGCCCTCGCTGAAGAGCCCCGGCTTCTTGTCCATCTCCAGGATGACGTCCATCTCGCGGTCGTCGGAGACGAAGGTGAGCTCGACCTGGTTCAGGCCGCGGTACTGCTGCGGCGGGAAGAACTCGATCTCCTGGTAGAACGGCAGCCGCTGACGCGTACCGCGGATGTGACCACGCTCCATGTCCGCGCTGCGGAAACCGAAGCCCAGCTGCCCGAAGGCGTCCAGGATGGCCTGCTGGGCGGGCAGCGGGTGCACATTGATCGGGTCGAGGTCGCCGGAGTCCACCGCGCGGGCGATCTCCAGCTCGGTGCGCACGCCGATGTTCATGCCGTGCAGCTGCCGGCCGGCGAACATCGTGATCGGCGTCTCCCACGGAATCTCCAGGCCGAACGGCACCACATGCACGGCACCGGCCCGCACCTCGAAGGCACCGCCGAGGCTCAGCTTGGTGAACTCGATGTCCTGCTTGGTCTCCTGGTCGTGGCCCTCGACCTCGACCCGGGCCTGGAGACCGACGGAGAGCCCCTCGATCTGCTGGTCCACGGATCCGCCCTGGATCCGCACCTCGCCCTGGACGACCCCACCGGGGACGACGTTGGCCTCGGTGAGCTCGGTCTCCACCGAAGCACCACCGGCACCCATGCTCGCGAGCAGCCGCTTGAAGCCCATGTTTACTCCTTCTTGGTCCTGACCCCTACATACGCGCCACGACCGTAGCCGGTTCCCGGAACGACGATGCCAGTACCCTCGGGCGCCATGAACGAGGGCCTGGACCGTACGCCGCTGACGCGGGACCCTTTCGACCGATCCGTACTCGATGCCGCCCCCGATCCGAAGGGCCACAGCCATGTCCGTGTCACCTGCGGGACGCCGAGGAGGTCAGCGTGAACGCCGACCTCCTCGCCCGTTCTGCTGAAGAGGTCGCCCCCGGGCTGCTCGGGAGCGTCCTCACCTGCAGGACCCCCGAGGGAACCGTGAGCATCGCCATTACGGAGACCGAGGCGTACTCCGGTACGGCCGACCCGGCTTCCCACGCCTACCGGGGCCGGACATCCCGTAACGCCGTCATGTTCGGACCCGCGGGACATCTGTACGTCTACCGGTCCCACGGCCTCCACTGGTGCGCCAACGTCGTCACCGGGACGGACGGCATCGCCTCGGGTGTCCTCATCCGGGCAGGCAGGGTCATCGAGGGGGAAGACCTGGCACGCGGGCGACGAGGGGAGAAGGTCGAGAGTCCGCGCCTCGCCCGAGGCCCGGGGAACTTCTGCCGGGCACTCGGCATCACGGCGGAGCACAACGGCGCGGACCTCCTGACAGGTACCTCGGTCGTGTTGTCCGAAGGAGAGCCGGTACCCGCCGTGCTCATCCAGGCCGGTCCTCGGGTGGGCGTGAGCAGGGCCCACGACTGGCAGCACCGGTTCTACCTCGCCGGTGATCCGACGGTTTCGGCGTACCGGCTGAGCCCGCGAGCCAAGCCGTCCGACGGATCCTGAGCGGCTGTGCGCCGTGCTCCCGGCCCGCCGGCGCCACTCGGCCCACCACTCTTCCCTGCCGTGCGGCGGGAGCAGTTCACGGGCGCCCGCCCTTCGAGACGGACCGGGGGGAGACATCGGTCAGGACATCCCGGTACGCCTGTCTGCGGCAGGGCTTCCGCCTCTGCCCCACGGCGCCTGCCCTCACGCTCGAAGCCGCTCGGGCGAGTACTGAACGGCACTCCGCCACCACGCGACCGGGTACGCAGTGGTCCCCGCACGGGCGTCGGCGTCGATGGGGCCCATCAGCCCTGGCCCTTCTGGACCGACGGGGACTCCACGGCGAAGTCCCTACCGGGCCCACGCATCCCGCCGCCGGGCAACTTGACGGCGTCCTGGCCTACGCCTAATGTGGTCCGAGCCGCTTGACACGGGCACTGCTGTCGGAACGGTCCATCGGACCGGATCGAGCAGCCCGAAGCGGCCAAACCACTACCTACGAATCACCCTGACGGGTGCGAATTCGGCATGCCGTAATTCGTCCGGTCGGCTCGATTATGAGTCGTCAAGGGAATCGGCTAAAGTAGTGGACACGCCGAAAGGCAAAGGCCACTCCGCAGGCCGCTGGAATCGAATTCGGACCGGAAACGGAACGGAAAAGAGTCTGGTAAAGTCGGACTCGCCGGAAAGGGAAACGCGAAAGCGAAGAACTGGAAAGCGAAGAAAGTTTGACCCGCTTCGACCGGGAATCGGACACGAAAGAGTCTGATAGAGTCGGAAACGCAAGAACGAAGGGAAGCGCCCGGAGGGCCCCGGTGAAACGGGACCGAAGGAAGC